>NZ_JACTVA010000022.1 GCF_014490485.1 Teichococcus aerophilus
GGCGGCGCCGGTGGCGCCTGAGCCCGCCCCTGCGGCGGCGGCTGAGGCACCCGTGCGGCGGCGGCTGTTCGCCCCCCGCGCCATGCCGAATTGAGCGGCCGGATGGCGATGGCGTCCCGCCGTGCGGTGCTGGGCGCGATGGCGTCCGGCTTCGCCTCGCCGGCCCTGGCGGCGCCGGCCTTGCCGCAGTGCCGCGCCGGCACGCTGTACCTGACCATCGACACCGGCTGGGGCCGGGAGGCGGAGATGATCGCCGCCGTGCTGCGGCGGCGCGAGGTGAAGGCCACGCTGTTCCTGGCCGACGAGCCGGATTTCCGCGGCGGCACCACGCTGGGCCCCGCCTGGGCCGGCTTCTGGCGGGAGAGGGCGGCGGAGGGGCACGCCTTCGGCAGCCACACCACCCGGCACTGGTATTTCACCGGCGATGTGGGCGCGGATAAGGTCCGCTATGCCTCCCGCCGCCGGGGCGAGGGCAGCGAGGTGTTGGACGGGCCGGCGCTGTGCGCCGAGTTGGCACGGCCGATCGCGCTGTTGCGGCAGGTGGCGCCGGAGGCGCAGGTGCTGCCGTTGTGGCGCGCGCCCGGTGGGCGCACAACGCCGAATGCGCTGCGCCTGGCGGCCGCCTGCGGGCTGCGCCACCAGGGGTGGTCCGCCAACGGTTTCCTGGGCGATGAGCTGGACAGCGCCGCCCACCCCAACCAGGCGCTGCTGGCGCAGGCGCTGCGGCGCACGCGGGATGGCGAGGTGCTGTTGATGCACTGGGGCGTCCGCAGCCGGCGGGAGCCGTTCGGGCTGGTGTTCGAGGATGTGGTGAGCGGCCTGCAGGCGCGGGGCTTCTGCTTCGCCACCCTGCCGGCCAGCGGGACATAGGAACCGCCGCGATGTTCGATGCGATTCAGGATGCCTGGAACGGCTTGAATGGCTGGTTGTTCGAGATAGCGGTGCAGCCGCTGCTCTACGCCACCGGGCTGATGGCCTGGGCGGAGGACTCGTTCGACTGGATGAACTTCTTCCTGTTCGGGCTGGTGCAGGTGGCGGTGGTCTACCTGATCTGCCGCCCGCTGGAAGCCTGGAAGCCGGTGGAGCGCTGGCCGGACCGCAAGGATGTCCGCACCGACATCATCTACACCATGCTGACCCGGTTGGGCATCCTGCCGCTGATCGCCTTCGTGGCGTTCTCGGCGATGAATTCCTGGTTCGCCGGCTGGCTGGCCGATGTGGGGTGGATGCCGCCGACGCTGGAGATGGTGTTCCCGGTGTTGCGGGAGAATGCCTGGCTGGCCTTCCTGGTCTACATCGTCATCCTGGATTTCGGTGAGTACTGGCGGCACCGGCTGCAGCACGCCCTGCCCTGGTGGTGGGCGCTGCATTCCATCCACCACGCCCAGCAGCAGATGACCTTCTGGACCGACGACCGCAACCATGTGGTGGACGACATCCTGGGGGCGCTGTGGTTCGGTGGGCTGGCGCTGCTGATCGGCGTGCCGCCGGAGCAGTTCCCGCTGGCGGTGACGCTGCTGCGGGTGGCGGAGAGCCTGAGCCACGCCAATATCCGCCTTTCCTTCGGCAAGGTGGGGGAGCGGCTGGTGGTCTCCCCGCGCTTCCACCGGTTGCATCATGGCGTGTTGAACCCAGGGGATGAGGGCCGCAACTTCGCCGTGCTGCTGCCGGTGTGGGACTGGATTTTCCGCACGGCCGATTTCCGCCGCGACCACTTCCCGCCCACCGGGGATGCCGAGGCGCCGGACGTGCTGGCCCATGGCGGCTGGTTCCGCCAGCAGGTGGCCGGGCTGCGGCGGATGGGGCTGGCTCTGATCGGGCGCTCGGCCAGCTGAACCTGCGCGCCACCCGCTAGCGCGGATGTGTAGCGGCTTGGGCTTTGCAGTCGCGCTAATGTGGGGTGGTGGCGCTGCATCGGCCGAATTTTAGCGAAGTAGAATAACGTTCGACGTAAGATCAGTTCGTTCAGGTAAAACACCTGTCGCTCTGTTTGCGCCTGGATTGCTGCGCTGCAATATCCGTGTTGCCAACTTGGGGTTGCCATGCGATGCAGGGGCCCTTCAGCCCCATCAAGGCAGGGATTACCGCGATGCTGCCCAATTCCATTGTCGAGATCGGTTCCGCGCGCTTCGGCAACCGTCTTCCGATCTCCATCATCGCGGGCCCATGCCAGCTCGAGAGCCGCGCGCATGCGCTGGAAATGGCGTCGGCGCTGAAGGAGATCACGCAGCGCCTGGGCATCGGCCTGGTGTTCAAGACGTCCTTCGACAAGGCGAACCGCACCAGCGTGAATGCCGAGCGCGGCCTGGGCCTGGCGCAGTCCCTGCCCATCTTCGCCGAGATCCGCGAGAGCCTGGGCCTGCCGGTGCTGACCGACGTGCACGATGCCCACCAGTGTGCCGACGTGGCGCAGGCGGTGGACGTGCTGCAGATCCCCGCCTTCCTGTGCCGGCAGACCGACCTGCTGCTGGCGGCCGCCGCCACCGGCCGGGCGATGAACATCAAGAAGGGCCAGTTCCTGGCGCCGTGGGACATGGCCAACGTGCTGGCCAAGCCGGTGCAGGCCGGCAACCCGAATGTCATGCTGTGCGACCGGGGCACCAGCTTCGGCTACAACACGCTGGTCTCCGACTTCCGTGGCCTGCCGATCATGGCGCGCACCGGCGCGCCGGTGATCTTCGACGCCACCCACTCCGTACAGCAGCCGGGCGGGATGGGCGGCAGCAGCGGCGGCCAGCGCGAATTCGTGCCGGTGCTGGCGCGCGCGGCCGTGGCGGTCGGTGTCGCCGGGTTGTTCATCGAGACGCATGAGGACCCGGACAAGGCGCCGTCCGACGGCCCCAACATGGTGCCGCTGCGCCAGTTCGAGGGCCTGTTGCGCGACCTGATGGCAATGGACCAGCTGAGCAAGGCGCAGAGCGCCCGCGCCGAGGCCGAGCTGGAGACGCTGGCATGAAGCCGGTCGTCATGATCCCGGCGCGGCTGGCGGCGTCCCGCCTGCCGAACAAGCCGCTGGCCGACCTGAATGGCGAGCCGATGATCGTCGCCGTCTGGCGCCGGGCCATCGAGGCCGATATCGCGCCGGTCTGGATTGCCACCGATACCCAGGCGATCGCCGATGCCATCCAGGCGGTGGGCGGCAAGGCGGTGCTGACCCGCGCCGACCATCCCTCCGGCTCCGACCGGGTGTTCGAGGCGTTGGGCAAGATCGACCCGGATGGCGCCTACGACGCCGTCATCAACGTGCAGGGCGACCTGCCGACCGTGACCCCGGCCACCATCCGTGCCGCGGCCGAGCCTTTGCGCGACCCTGAGGTGGATATCGGTACCCCGGTGGCCATCATCCACCGCGAGGAAGAGCGTTCCGCCAGCAGCGTGGTCAAGATGGTGGGCACGCCGCTGGGCGGTGGCCGCTTCCGCGCGTTGTACTTCACCCGCGCCCAGGCGCCGTGGGGCGACGGGCCGCTTTATCACCATATCGGCCTGTACGCGTGGCGCCGCGCGGCGCTGGCCCGCTTCGTGGGCCTGCCCCCCTCCCCGCTGGAGCTGCGGGAGAAGCTGGAGCAACTGCGCGCGCTGGAGGCCGGCATGCGCATCGACGCGATGGAAGTGTCCGAGGTGCCGCTGGGTGTGGATACGCCGGCGGATCTGCTGCGGGCGCGCGAGCTGATGTCGGCGCAGGCCGGCCTCGCTTGAACCACGTCCCGGAGAACAGGAGCCCCAGCATGGACCTGGCCGAGAGCACGCCTTCGACCCGCGCCGCGCTGGATGCCGCGCGGGGTACGGTGGAACTGGAGGCCCAGGGCCTGGCCGCACTGCGCGATGCGCTGGACGGCGACCTCGGCTTGGCGTTCGAGCGCGCGGTGGATGCCATCCGTACCGTGCAGGAGAAGAATGGCCGGCTGATCGTCACCGGCATGGGCAAGTCCGGCCATATCGGCCGCAAGATTGCCGCGACGCTGGCCTCCACCGGGACGCCCGCCTATTTCGTGCACCCGGGTGAGGCCAGCCATGGCGACCTCGGCATGATCCGCGACGAGGACGCGGTGCTGGCGTTGTCCTGGTCCGGCGAGGCGCCGGAACTGTCGGATATCTGCTCCTACTGCATCCGCTTCAGCATCCCGCTGGTCGCCATCACCTCTGGCGAGGACAGTGCGCTGGGCCGTGCGGCCACCTTGCCGCTGGTGCTGCCGCGGCAGCCGGAAGCCTGCCCGAACGGGCTGGCGCCAACCACCTCCACCACCATGCAGCTTGCGATGGGCGATGCGCTGGCGGTGGCCCTGCTCTCCCTCAAGGGATTCTCGGCGCAGGATTTCCGCCGCTTCCACCCGGGCGGCAAGCTGGGCTCCAAGCTGCGCAAGGCGCGGGATCTGATGCATGCCGCCCCGGGCATTCCGCTGGTGCGGGACGATGCCAGGTTGTCCGACGCCATCATGGAGATGACGTCCAAGCGCTTCGGCGTGACCGGGGTGGTGGACGGGGCCGGGCATCTGGTCGGCGTCATTACCGATGGCGATCTACGGCGCACCTTCGCCGGGCGGTTCGAGGACCGGGCGGTGGCCGAGGTGATGACGCGCAAGCCGCGCACCATGCCGCCGGAGACCATTGCGACGGAGCTGGTGGCCGCGATCAACGATGCCGGCATTACCACGCTGTTCATCGTGGAGGACCGCACGCCGGTGGGCATCGTGCATGTGCATGACCTGCTGCGCGCCGGGGTGATCTGAGCGGCGTCCTCGGACGCCTGAGCGCCGGCATCTTGTCCGTGGGAGTGTCGGCGGATCGTCCCGGATTTGGATGGCGTCACCTTTCCGCCTGAATGAGACATCGGACCGCGCCGTGGCCGGCATGACGGTTGGTACATCTGTTCAGTTGGGAGCTGCGCTGCCGGCGGGTGGCGCCCTCCCCTATCCACTGGTGTCTGTCAGGCCAGGGGTCGCAGGGTGATAGCGGACAGGGCCAGGGACAGGGCGCGGTCATCCATCTGGCCGCGCTGCCGCGGGCTTTCCGTGCGCAGCGTGTCGATCTCCAGCCGCAGGGTGCCGAGATGCTGCATCTTCCCGGGGCGTGGGCAGGCGCGGAGCTGCGTGGTTCCCCCCTGCTCCAGCAGCACGGCCTGGGCCCAGGTGCCGCCATCCAGCGCCATGCGGACACGGCCCAGGACATCCGGCACGAAGGCGGAGTGCACGTGCAGGCGGATTTCCAGCGGCATGTTCAGGGGCGGCAGGAAGATGGTCGCCAGCGGCGATGGACCGACCCAGCGGAACAATGTGCCGTCCTGCGATTGCTCGGCCGGGTAAAAGCCGCTCTGGACCAGATCGGCATCGCAGACCAACATCGTTGCCACGTCGTGCGCCACTGCCTGCCTTTCCGGGTGCTCAAGGCGTGATGCTAGAGCGTCATCGCCCAGGGTGGAACTACCGGAGGCGTGGATGACCGGCGGCCGGCGTGCCGAACCGGGTACGTATCAGCTGGCGCGGCGGCGGATGCGGAGCGTGCCTTTGTCTGCCGAGAGATTCGCGAATGCGCTGGACGTGTATCATGGGGAAAGATCGTTGACGGAGTTGCCAGGCCCGGCGCAGGGGGAGAATTCCGCCCTGTCCTTCGCGGAGCTAGGGCTGCGGCTGAGGGTGGAACTGTTCCGGTTGCTTTCGCCGGTCGCGGCAAGCTGGGTGGCGGCGCCGCCGTTGGTGATGGAAGGACGGCCGCCGCGCCTGCCCGCCGCCGATACCGCGCACGAGGTGCCGTGGACCGGACGCGGGCCTCGTGAGTGGCGGATCTACACCAGGCGGCAGATTGATCCACGCAAGCCGTTCTCGCTGCGCGCGGTGGTGCCGGATGCGCCGCCTTATGACCGGGCGGTGGATGCCGCCTTCCTGACGTTCCTCAACCGTTTGCCGGACCCGGCCGGCCGCGCCGACTATGCCCGCTCGATCGAGCGTGGTGCCTTGAGTGTCGAGGTGGTGCTGCGCGCCGTGGCGGCGTCGGCCGAGGCGCGGGCTCGGGGAGAAGAGGTCAGGCTGGTCTGTGCCGCAATTCCCTGAGCCCCCTCCCCCGCCACCCGGAAGGACCCCGCTGTGAGCCTGCCTTCCCTGCTGCTGCTGGCCGCGCCTGACGATACGGACCTGCAGGCCCTGGCGGCCGCGCTGGCGCCGAACTGGGCCGTGACCGTGTGCGTGCCGCGTGCCCTGTTCCGCTATGCCGGTGAGGCGGCGGCGCTGACGGAGCTGCGGCAACGGGCACGGGAGGCGGCGGTGGTGCTGCATCGTTCCGCCGATGGCGCCGCGGCGCTGGCCGGGTTGGCAGGGCTGGTGGAAGTCTACGCGCCGGCCGAGCTGGCACTGTGCCGCCCTGGCCCGGAGGAGATGGCCGAGGCCGAGGCGTGGGAGGCGCTGTGGCGGCGGGAGCGCGACCTGGCGCGCAGGTGCCGCCAGCTGCTGGTACCAGACCTCGATATCGCGCTGAAGGCACGTCTGCTCTACGGAGTTGGCGACGACCGGCTGCGTGTCGCGGCCGCTGGGGCACTGCCGGAGCTGGTGCGGGAGGCGCTGGCGATGAAGCCAGGCGGCCCCTCCCCTGCCCCGGGATTCACGCTGGCCCTGAACGACTACCTGGTCATCGACCGGCAGATCGGTGGCGCGGTGCGGGTACGCCAGGGGCTGGCGGCGCTGGAGGCGGATACGGTGCTGCTCTCCCTCGGCATCTACGGCGCGGTGCGCTTCGTGGCGCCACGGGTGTTGCAGGTCTCGGTGCCGAAGAGTGCGGGGCAGCGGGCGCTGGAAGCGGATCTGCGGGCATTGGCGGGTAGCGGCCTGGAAGATATCGCGTCCGCCACGCATGCGCCGCTGCACGGGCCGCTGGTGGCTGTGGCGGCGGATCTGGCGCGCCGGGCGAATGTGGCGGTGTTCGAGCATTGCTACCTGGCGCCGCTGCTTGACGTCATCCATGCCGCCGCCCCCGGCCTGCCGGTGGTCTATGACGCCCATAACGTTGAGGCCCGGCTGAAGCGGGAGTTGCTGGCCGGACATCCCGCCGAAGCGGCACTGTGCGGCTACGTGGACGAGGTGGAGCGACGGTTGGTCGATACCGCCGCATTGGTGCTGTGTTGCAGCGAGGCCGATGCGGAGGTGTTCCGCGCGCGGGCGCGGCGGGTGGTGCTGATGCCGCATGGCGTCGCCCCGGTGCTGGCACGAGCGGCACCGGTGGCAGGCGAGGTGCCCAGAGTAGGCTTCCTGGGCTCGACGCATCCGCCGAACGTGGCGGCCGTGCGCTTCATCCTGGATGAACTGGCGCCGCAATGCCCCGAGGTGATGTTCGAGATTGTAGGCAGCGTCTGCGCCGGAATGAGTACGGCACTGCCTAATGTCAAGCTGCTGGGCGCGGTGCCGGAGGCGGCGAAGGAGGCGGCTCTGGCGGGCTGGAGCGTGGCTTTGAACCCGGTGGAAGGCGGCAGCGGGGCGAGCCTGAAGCTGGCGGACTATCTGGCGCATGGCTTACCAACCTTGAACACTGTTCACGCGGCGCGGGGTTTCGCGGAGGTACTGGCGGTGGCCGGGTTGGTGACGCCACTCGAGGCGTTTGCGGAGACGCTCCGGCGATTGCTGGGCGACGCCGCCATGCTGGGCAGGCTGCGGGAAGCGGCCAGGAGGGCCGCCAGCGCCCAGAGCTGGCCGAGCGTGGCACGGGAGGCGCGCCAGGCTATCCAGGCCCTGACGGCCGCCTACAGGCCGCCACAGGCAGGCGTGCTGTTGGCGGTAGGCGAGGCGATGGCGCTGAGCGGGCGGTTATATCCGGCCTTTGCGCGCGTGGATGTGGTGATGGAGGGGGAGACCCCTGCCTTGCCAGCGGTTGCTGACCGGCTGGTGGACTTGCCCGGCGCGCAATGGGACCGCTGGGCCAGCCATGTTTCACCAACCGTCATTGGTTTGGTATCGAAACGTAGGGGCGGGCCTTCGATTTTCGGCATCGGTGCGGGTGGGGAGGTGCGGGAGCTAGGCTGTGGCTTCGTGCTGCCAGCCGGTAGCCGCGAATTCTCGATGCGCTGGGAGGTCTCTGGTTGCGCGGCGATACAGCTATTTTGTGGCGGGCTGGACGGCACCCCCCTGCCCCTGCTGCTGGATACGGTGTTGGAGGGCGCCAGCAACCTGCGTCTGCCGCTTCCGGCACGGGATGGACCGCTGTTGCTGCAGGTGGCGAAGAAGGGCGGCCAGGCGTGGCTGTTGGAGACGGCTGTGACCGCGCCTGAGTACCGGCCGGTCGGGCTGGACGCAGCGGCGTCCGCCGAGATACCGGATGTGAGCGCGGAGGCCGGGCGGACTTGGGCGGAGCGCTACATTGCGGTTTTGGGGGCAGCGCCTGCTGGTGCGTCTTACGGTGACCTGCCCCCTGCCGCCGGGCCGCAGCCCGATGCGGTGCGTTGGTGCGGCGTGGCGGATCTGGTGGCGGAGGCGGCGTCGGCCCGGCGCGGGGGGGCGGCGCGACAGGCCCTGGGGCTGGAGCAGGCTTTTGTTCTTGTCGTGGAGGACGCATCCTTCGACGGGGCCGTTGGCGTGCCGACGGTACGCTACCGGGATGGCGAGGCCAGTCACCAGGATGCGGACGGCCAGTGGCGGAGGATGGCCATGCCGATCGGCTGGCTGTTGCTCTCGTCGGCTCCGGCCTGCCGGTTGCTGGTGGTCGACGCCACGGCGGATATCGCGCTGGTGGAACTGGCAAAGCTGGCGGACGTGCCGAGCCGCCTGGGCTGACGCGACGGCGCCGGGGTTAGGTCGCCGGGCTGCTGCCTTGGTAGAGTTGGACCAGGAAGTCAGTCGAGACTTCGTTGAAGCCCCAGAAATTGCCCAGGGACAATCGGAGTGTATTGGGGGGCCGGCGGAAACGGTGGCCTGTTCGCGCCGTGGTGTTCAGCACCGGTGCGAGCGCGTCGCGCCAGAAATCCGTGCTGAAGCAGGCATCGTAGAGGCTGAGGTGCTGGCCGGGTTCGGCCTGTTCCGCGGTATCCGGAATGCTGAACGGCAACGCCGACAGGGCGGTGACCTGCTTGCCGAAGTAGTGGGCCTCGACCAGGACGCTGGAGCTGATGCCGATAACGCGGCTCAGATTCTCCTGCGGCAGCAGGGTGTAGATGTTGGCCGAGGTGGTGATTGCCGCATCAAAGGGGGCGCCTTGCAAGCCATGCCCGCCCGGGTTGTACGGGTGCGGCTTGAACATCAGCGGCCCGCCGGGCGGCATTAGGCTACGCAAGGTGTCAGCGTAGTCCGCCAGGCCATGCAGTCGGCCATCGATGATCAGCGAGCGATCCACGCGGGTCTGGCCGACAAGCAGTGCGGTATCCGGCGCAATGGGGATATGCGGACGCTTGATGGCAGCGGCGGCGAGCAGATCTGCCCAGTCGAAATAGGTTTCGCTGGGGGTATGGTGGGCGAGCATGGCCTCGAACACCGCCTGGGTGTTGGTCTGCGCGGCGAAGAACACGTCCGGCAGGAAGCGCACCGGGTGGATGTTCAGGTCGACGAAGGGGATGCCGAGCTGGGTGAGCGCGCGTTTGATGCTGTCCGCCATTTCAAACGATATGACCAAGCTGCCCTGAAAGACGGCTTCCAAGCGGTTCATGACGGGACGGTTGAAGGTGGGGGCGGAAAAGGCCTCGACCCAGCCTTCAGTGTCCTGGCCAAGGCCAAGGGCTTGGTACAGCGCGGGCGTATCGATGCCGCGTCCCCAGGTCCGGATATCGGCGGGCAGGCCAGTCGCTTCCGCCAGTTTGCGGCCGAGAAGGCGGTACAGCCAGACGACGTTCTCAAGCTGGGAAGAGCGGAAACGCGGCGGCGGGTGGCCTGAGCCGGTTCTTGGCGGGGTATCGCCCGGTCGCAGAAAGTCGCCGGTGAAGAGAATACGCTGGATCACGAGGCCGCCCCGCCTTGCCTGGTTGAAGGTGTCCTTCAACCACCTGCCATGGCAGGGGCGGCTTTCATAGCGGTCATCTGACGCTTCCGTGGCAGCGCTGGTGGCGCCGCCACGGGGTCAGGGGGCTGGGCGTTCCAGGATGGCGTCGATCTGGCGGAGGCGGGATTCGACCTCGCGCATTTCCTCCGCCAGGGCGTCCTGACGGCGGGCGAGCCGGCGCCGTTCGGCGCGCAGTTCGACCTCGTTGACGCGGCCGCGGGGCGGGAGTGCATCTGCCTTTCCGGCTTCCGGCACCAGCTCCCGCCGCAGGGTCATGATCTCCCGGCGCGTGACATCGGGCCGAATCAGGCCGCGATCGCGGGCGACCTTGAGCTGGTTATCCGACAGCAGCGTGATCTGGTAGGCGGTACCGTAGCTGCCCGGGCACTCCTCGCGCGGCAGGCGGCCGGAATCCACGGCGCGGGCGATCTGGCGCAGCTGGGTGGCGGTGGCATCCGAGAAGGGGAACAGTTTCTCACTACCTTGGCGCAGGCGCTGCCACTCGGTACGTGTGAGAGAGTATTCAAGGCTGAGCAGGGCGCGGCCAATGGCCAGGAAACTGTCCCGGACATCGCCCCATTCCTTCTGGATTTCGGAGCGGACACGCAGGATGCGCGAAACCTTGTCCGGGTCATCCAGCAGGCCGGTGCCGGCGAAGACGTCGCGAATGGCCTCGATCGCCTCGCCGTCCGCGGCGCCGACGGCCTGCATGGAACGGGCCCGTTGGTCCGGCACGGCCGGGGTGATAATCTCTGGCTCTTCTTCGAGCAGGAAGTTCTTGAGTGCGCTTCTGGACCGCTTGCCGCTCATAGCCCGATCTCCCGGCGTACGTAGGTCCAGATTTCCTCGAAGGGCGCGATGCCGCGGCTCTTGGAGTAATCCAGCAGCGTCAGCCCTTTGATGGAGGGAACATGGATGTCCTCCAGTTGCGGGATCTCGGTAGGGCAGACTGGGCCTGCCTTGATGAGCGCGCCGCGCATCCGGGCGAAGGACGAGGTACGGCGGTTGGCGCGGTTCAACACCACCGCGGCGCGAAAACCCTTCTCGGTCAGCATGCGGATCCAGGGACCCACGGCTTCAACGTCATCCTGCGTGCAGACGGCCGGGACCAGGATCAGATCGGCGGCGACGCCGAGGCCATCGATGGCCGGGAGATGATCCTCGACCGAGGGTGGCGTGTCCATGATGGTGAGGTCGTAGCCGTTGCGGCGCTGTAAGGCGCCGCGCCAATTCTGCAGTTCGGCTGCCTCAATCGGCGTCGCGGCGAAATCTGGGAAGGCCTCCCGGGTTTTGTCCCGCCGCGCGCCCCATTTGGTCAGGGTCTGCTGGCGGTCGAAGTCTAGGCCGAAGGGCTTCAGCCCGGCCTGGGCCGCACTGACCAACAGGTGCCGCGCCAGGACCGACTTGCCAGAGCCGCCCTTGGGGGACGAAATAAGAATGGTACGGCCCGTTTCGCGCGTCTTCTTGCCCACCATGGCCTCCTGCACTGTCGGCGAACCAGTATAGGAGAAGGCGCTGTCGTGTCTATTCGGCGGGGCCGGAACGGCCAATTAGACATGTCTAATTGGCGCGCCGTTGCCCCTTAGCGCGGCAAGGGGCGCGCTTCCGTGCTGCCGTTTAGTAGCTCGCTCTCGCAATGGGCGATGGCGGTGGAAAGATCGCGGGTACGCCAGTGCTGGTGGGTTTGCATACCGCCTTCCTCCGTCTCCAGCGTGCAGATGAAGACGGGCCCCTGGGCGTCGGTGAATTCCCGGATGAAACAGGTTTGGCTGAAGAGGGCTGGCTCGGCCGATGTGGTGGGGAGGCGCTGATAGAGGGCGGAACAGCCCCACACCCTTGGCGCGTGCGGTACGCGCTGCAAAGCGATGAAGGCGGGAGCGAGCAGCATCTCCGCACCGCGGCGGGCTGCGATGACCGCGGCGGTGAGTGCCTGGTCAAGGCTTGCGGCCTCACCTTCCACGATGCGGGCGACGCCGTTGGGCGCGGTATGCAGCGGCGCGCTCTCCAGCCGCCATTGCACGGGCGGCGCCGGCGATTTGAGATTGATCTCCGTCCAGAAGTCCCCGCGATGCAGTTGGCCGCTCCCGTCACCGCCGAGAGGTGACGTGGCAGTGGTGAAGGCGAATTGCCAGCGCGCACGGCCGGGAAGCGCCGTGCCGCCCTCGATCGGGAACAACTGTGGGGAAACGCAATGCGAGAGCAGGCTCATATCCGGTGTCCTGAAGCGGTGTCGGGGCAGGGCAGGGGTGGCTGCATCGGGTGGTCCTTTCCTGCCGCACTATCCACGGCGCGCGGACGAAAGCGGTGAACGCTGTGCCTCAAAACGCAATCAGGACTTCGGCCGCGATTCAGCACTTGCGCGCGTTAAGGAATGGTTCATAAATAAGATAATGATTCATTAAAGAGTTTACGCATCATGAAGAGAGACTCCATCATATCCGCACTATGTCTGGCCATTGTGCTGGCGTGTGGCGGGCTGGTCCTGGTTGCCGGGATCGGCGCCGAGCGGAACACTGCCGGCGCAGGAGTCGCGGCGTGCCAGACGGCGCAGGGCTGCGGCGGGACGATGCGTCATGGCTGGATGCAGGGGGAGGCGGCGCGGCGCTTCGCCAGCGTGTTCCGGGAGTAGTCGGGCCAGCCGCTCACAGGATGGTGTAGTGGGCCCGGCGCGCAGCCTTTGAATGTGGCCCACTCTTCACTTTCGGAGCCGCCATTCTGTTGTAGCCATGCTCAACCTGCCCGGTGATGCGTCGGCTACGATGTGCCTTGTTGTCTTGGCCCTTCCCTGAGGGAAGGCGTTTCCGTCGGCGCTTCGCCGGACCGGTCCTGCACCCTGACGCAAGGAACGGTCATGCCTGCCCTGACGCGACGCCATTTGCTGTCTGCCACAGCATTGGTCGCCTTTTCTTCCTCGGCCCTCGGCCGCAGCCTTACTGGAAGCCTCCCCTGGCAACCGAATGAGGCCTATCCCCCCCAACTGGTTCGCCCTGGCGGCTGGTATTTCCTGACGGCCGATGAGGCCGCGATGGTGGATGCCATCGTCACCCGCTTCATCCCGGCCGACGATCTCAGCCCCAGCGGCAAGGATGCCGGCTGCACGGTGTTCATCGACCGGCAGTTGGCCGGGCCCTATGGCACGTATGAGTGGCTCTATATGAAGGGCCCGTTCTCGGCCAACCCGCTGCCGACGCAGGGTATCCAATCGCCCCTGGTGCCGCAGCAGCAATATCGGCAGGGCCTGGCGGCGCTGGCCGCGCATTGCCGCGACCAGTTCGGCGGCAAGCGGTTCGAGCAGCTGACCGGCGACGAGCAGGACGGCGTGCTGCGCGCGATGGAGAAGAACGAGTTGCAGCTGGGCCAGCTGAAGCGGCCGTTGCTGGATGCGAAGATGTTCTTCGACCTGTTGCTGCAGAACACGATGGAAGGCTTCTTCGCCGACCCCGTCTATGGCGGCAACCGCGACATGGTCGGCTGGAAGATGGTCGGCTTCCCAGGCACGCGCTACGACTTCCGCGACGTGCTCGCCAATCCCGGTCAGGTCTACAACAAGCCGCCAGTCTCGATCATCGGCCGGCCCGCATGGAATGGGAGGCCCGCATGAGCCGCTTGCCGAAGAAAGACGTCGTCATCATCGGGCTCGGCTGGACCGGCTCGATCATGGCGCATGAGCTGGCGCAGGCCGGGCTGGATGTCGTGGCGATCGAGCGTGGGCCGTGGCGGGATACCGCCAGCGACTACAATATCGGCACCGCGCCGGACGAGCTGCGCTACGCCATCCGCCAGGATATCTTCCTGCGCCCGGCGCAGGAGACGCTGACGGCACGCAACACGCCGGATCAGGTGGCGCTGCCGATCCGCAAATACGGCTCCTTCCTGCCAGGCAACGGCGTGGGCGGCGCCGGCGTGCACTGGAATGGCCATACCTGGCGTTTCATGCCGACGGATTTCAACCTGCGGTCCCACCTCGTCGGCCGCTATGGCGAGGGCTTCCTGCCGGAGCACAGCACCATCCAGGACTGGCCCGTCAGCTATGACGAGCTGGAACCGCATTACGATTTCTTCGAGAAGGTGTGCGGCATCTCCGGCAAGGCCGGCAATCTGCGCGGCGCGACGCAGGCGGGCGGCAACCCCTTCGAGGGCTGGCGCTCCGACGAATATCCGACGCCGCCGCTGAAGCCGAACCTGGCGCAGAACCTGTTCCACAAGGCGGCCACCGAGCTTGGCCTGCATCCGTTCCCGCTTCCGGGCGCCAACGTGTCCACCGCCTATACCAATCCCTATGGGGTGCGGATGGCGCCTTGCACCTATTGCGGCTTCTGCGAGTGGTTCGGCTGCGCCAACTATTCCAAGTCCAGCCCGCAGACCTGCGTGCTGCCGGTGCTGATGCGCCAGACGAACTTCGAGGCGCGCACTCTGTCTGAGGTCACGAAGATCAACCTGGCGCCGGACGGTAAGACCGCGACGGGCGTGACCTATGTCGACTCCGCTGGGCGGGAATGGGAGCAGCCGGCGGACCTGGTGCTGCTCTGCGCCTATTCGTTGTTCAACGTGCGGCTGCTGATGCTGTCCGGCATCGGCACGCAGTACGACCCGGCGACGGGGAAGGGCACGCTGGGCCGCAACTACGCCTACCAGACCAATGCGGGCAGCCTCGGCTATTTCGACAAGGACACGCATTTCAACCATTTCGCCGGTGCGGGTTCGCTCGGCATGATGGCGGACGACTTCAACGGCGATGTGTTCGACCACGGGCCGCACGGCTTCATCGGCGGTGCCAACCTGGCCTGCAACAGCACCAATGCCCGGCCGATTTCCAGCCGCGTGGTGCCGCCCGGCACGCCGCGCTGGGGCGCGCAGTGGAAAAAGGCGACCGTCGAGACCGCCAATCACACGGCGAATGTCGGCTCTCAGGGCAGCTCCTATTCTTACCGCGACTGCTACCTGGACCTTGACCCCACCTACAAGGACCCGCTGGGCCGGCCGCTGATGCGGATGACCTTCGACTTCAAGGAGAACGAGTTGAAGATGTCGCGCTTCATCGTCGACCGGACGGCGGAGGTGATGCAGGCCATGGGCGCGAAGCAGGTCGTCAAGAACTACAAGCGCGGGCCATGGGACGTGGTGCCCTACCAGACCACGCACAACACCGGCGGCGCCGTCATGGGCAACACGCCGGAGGACAGCGTCGTCAACCGCTACACCCAGCATTGGGACGTGCCGAACGTGTTCGTCTCCGGCGCCTGCCTGTTCCCGCAGAATGCCGGCTACAACCCGACCGGCACGGTTGGCGCCCTGACCTACTGGGCGCTGGACGCGATCAAGAACCGCTACCTGAAGAACCCCGGCCAGCCGATGGTGCAGGCGTGATGCGGCGCGCGGCACTTCTCGCGGCCACGCTGGTGGCTGCCTCCATGGCCGGCGGCACCGCGCGCGCCGAGCCGGATAACTATACCGAGGCCGCCCGTGGCCGTTACCTGACGGTGCTGGGCGACTGCATGGCCTGCCATATCGGCCCTGACGGGCAGTCCCTGGCCGGTGGGCATCTGCTGGAAACGCCGTTCGGCAAGATCTCCGTGCCGAACATCACGCCGGACAACGACACCGGCATCGGCCGCTGGACGGCGGATGATTTCCACAACGCCATGCATAACGGCAAGCGGCCGGATGGCACGCATCTGTATCCGGCGTTCCCCTATACGTCCTTCACCCGGATGTCGCGGGCGGATAATGACGCGGTCCTGGCCTATCTCCGCTCCCGCCCCGCGGTGGAGAACCGGGTGGACCGGGACACGCTGCCCTTCCCGTTCAACATCCGCCTGCTGATGGCCGGCTGGAACTGGCTGAACTTCACCCCGGGCGAGTTTCGCCCGGACCCGCAGCGCTCCGCCGAGTTCAACCGCGGTGCCTATCTGGTGGAGGGGCCGGGCCATTGCGGGCTGTGCCACACGCCCCGCAACCTGATCGGCGGTGACCGCGACAGCGAGCACCTGCAGGGTGGTGCGTTGCAGGGCTGGTTCGCGCCCAACATCACCGCCGACGCACGCCTGGGCATCGGCGACTGGTCGCAGGAGGAGATCGTCGCCTATCTCCGCACCGGCCACACCGACCGCACCGCCGCCAGCGGCCCGATGGCGGAGGTGGTGGCGTATTCCACCAGCCAGATGACGGAGGAAGACCTCAAGGCCATCGCCATCTATCTGCGGGAGCGTGGCGCGGCGGCACCACCGGCGCCCCCGGCCGTCTCCGCGGAGGACCCGCGCATGCGGGCGGGCGAGGCTGTCTATGCCGATACCTGCGCCGCCTGCCATGTCGGCAATGGCAGCGGTGTCGCCGGCATGTTCCCGCGGCTGGCCAACAACCAGCTGGTGCGGCAGGACGACCCGACCGGCATCCTGCGCGTGGTGCTGCAGGGGTCGCGTTCGGTCGCGACGCCGGAGGCGCCGACCGCGCCGGCGATGCCTTCCCTCGGCTGGCGGCTGAACGACCAGCAGGCGGCGGATGTCGCCACCTATATCCGCAACAGCTGGGGCAACGCGGCGCCGCCGGTGACGCCGGATCAGGTGCGGAAGATGCGGGAGGTGGTGGCCGACCGTCCCGGCTAGCGCATGGCCTCGGGGCAGGGGCGGGACCCGCCGCCTGCCCGCGCTTGCGGGCGTCGGGCAAGGCCGGAGGCGGGTTTGTAGGGCCTGGCGGACGGCGAACGGTCCAGAATGACCGATTCGTCGTTAACGCTTTGCGTATGAACTTGAAAAAATCAAGTTCCTCATGCATGTCCTTGCGAACAAGAAGGGGGCACCGCCCGCAACGCCATGCTCGAGACATTCATCGAATTCACGTTCGAAGCCGCGCATACGACGCCGCCGTATCCGCACCCGCACGGCCACACCTTCAAGGCGCAGGTTGTGCTGACCGGGACGCCGGACCCGTATTACGGGTGGTCGCATGATTTCCGGGATGTCGAGCCGGTGGTGGAAGCGGTCCGCCAGGAGCTGGACCACAAATACCTGAACGACATCAAAGGCCTGGAGATGCCCACGCTGGAGAATGTCACCCGCTGGATCTGGCACCGTCTGGACGGGAAGATCGAGGGGCTGGACCGCGTCGTGGTTCGCCGTGGCGCCGAAGGGCATGCCGAGGGCTGTTCCTACCGCGGCACCGGGCAATCCATGCCCGCCATGGCACTCTAACCACTCCCGCATGCCACCCCACCGCCATCGGCGGTGGGCGGGCTGCCCTAATTTGCTGTAAAGGCACCAGATGCCGTGCAAACGGGGTGGCGGGGTGATCGGCAGTTCGGCATCCTGTCATGCCACCCCTGCCGGGGCGGACCGTCATGCGCCTGGAGCGCGTCGGCCGGTACTCCATGCCTCCAGCGACCGCGTTTGGGACCTATCGTACATGACACAGCCGTTTGGCCGTCGCGCCTTCCACACCCTGCTTCTGGGCGGTGCGGCCGCTGGCAGCTCCGTGCTGGCCTCTCCGGCCCGTGCCGCCCTGGCCGCGCCGAGCGGCCCGGTCATCCTCAGTATCTCCGGCAAGATCAGCCAGACCAATACGCCGACGGGCGAGGCGGAGTTCGACCGCGAGGCTCTGGAAGCGCTGGGGCAGGTGACCTTCACCACCCAGACCCCCTGGTATCCGAAGCCCGTGACGTTCGAGGGCGTGCCCGCCGCGAAGATCATGGAAGCCGTCGGCGCCCAGGGCAACCTGGCCACCGCCGTCGCCCTGAACGACTACTCGACCGAGATCCCGATCTCCGACTTCGCGCGCTACGGCGTCATCTTCGCGCTGAAGCGCGATGGTGCGTACATGCCGGTGCGGGACAAGGGCCCGATCTTTATCGTCTACCCCTACGACACCGACCCGATTCTCCATAGCCGCAGCTATTACGGCCGCTCCGCTTGGCAGGTCACCCGCCTGGTTATCGGCTGAACCGGAACACATGAAGAAAGGCGTGCTTGGTAAGGGCAGTAAGGGCAGCGTCGTGCGCCGCCGGCTGGCCTTTACCCGCACGCTGCTCGTGCTGCTGGTGGCGGTGCTGGCCACCACCTCGGTCTATGTCTCCACGCTGATCGTGCAGCGCAACGAAGCGCTGCAGCAGACCTCCCGCTACAATATCAGCTTCACCATCGGGCAGGCGGCGGTGGAGATCGCGCGGCTGCAGACCGTGATTGCAGCCTATGTGGTGCAGCCGGGTCCCGATGCGGCCGACACCGTGAAGCTGTGGCACGACATCGTCGCCGGCCGCATCTCGGTGCTGGAAAGCAGCGAGGTGGGCGAGTTCATCCAGAACGACCCTCGCCGGGGCGAGGTGATCTCCAGCTTCCGGGCGACGTTGCAGGCATCCGAGGCGCTGCTGCCGCAGATTGCGGAACCGGGCGTGGCGATGCGGCTGATGGCCATGTGGGGGCGGCTGAACGTGCCGCTGACGCGGCTGACTTCCTCGGCGCATGGCGAGGGGGGCAACCAGGTTACCAGCGACCTGCAGCAACTCAGCCGCCTGCACTGGAGCTTCTCTTACCTCCTGATCGGTATGATCGTCGCCAGCTTCGGCCTGATCATCGTGCTGGGCTGGAATAACCAGTTGCTCAGCCGCGCCAATGACGAGGTGCAGCAGCTGTTGCGGGACCTGCGCTCCACCAGCGGGGAGCTGGAGGCGGCGCATGTGCGGCTGGGCCAGGCGATGCTGGAGGCGCAGGACCAGAATTCGGTGCTGCGCCGCCGTGACCTGGAGCTGAATACCCAGAACACCCGCTTCGATGCCGCGCTGACCAACATGTCCCAGGCCCTGTGCATGGCGGACGGGCAGGGGCAGGTGATCGTCTGCAACAGCCGCTTCCTCAGCCTGTTCGAGGTGGATGGCAGCGCGACCGAGGCGGGTACGCCGACGGACAAGCTGTATGACGTCGTGGAGAAGAGCCGCGCCTACGGCTTCGCCGCGCTGCGTCGGGTGCGGGAGGCGCAGCTGGCCTGGATCGCCGGGCATTCCGCCGGCACCGTGGTGGTGGAGGACGATGACGGGCGCGCCCTTGCCGTGTCGCACCGCCCGATGGAGGGTGGTGGCTGGGTCGCCACCTATGAGGACGTCACCGCGCAGCGCAGCGCCGAGGCACGCATCCGCTTCCTGGCGCTGCACGATGCGCTGACCTCGCTGCCGAACCGGACGCTGTTCCGCGAACGGCTGGAGGGCGCACTGGCGCGGCGCGACGGAAACGGCATCCCGGCACTGCTGTGCCTGGACCTGGATAACTTCAAGATCGTCAACGACACGATGGGCCATCCCATCGGCGACGCCTTGCTGAAGGCGGTGGGCGAGCGGCTGAGCAGTTGTGTGCGCGGCGCCGACGTCGTCGCCCGGCTGGGCGGCGACGAGTTTGCGGTGCTGCACGATGCCGCGTCGTTGGAGGATGCGCTGGCGCTGGCGCGGCGCATCACCGAGGTGGTCGGCCAGCCGTACCATATCGATGGGCGGCGGGTGATCACCGGCGTCAGCATCGGCATCGCCCTGGCCGACCGGCCCGGGCTGACGGCCGACTTGCTGCACCAGAATGCCGACCTGGCGCTGTACCGGGCCAAGGCGGCTGGCCGTGGCACCTGGCGCGTCTTCGCGGCGGAGATGGAGGCCGAGGTGCAGGCGCGCCTGGCCATCGAGCTGGATCTGCGCGAGGCCATGGGGCGCGGCGAGCTGGAGCTGTTCTACCAGCCGCAGATCGACCTGCTGAGCGGGCGCCTGGTCGGGTGCGAGGCGCTGATGCGCTGGCGCCACCCGGAGCGCGGGCTGGTGCCGCCCAGCCGCTTCATCCCGATCGCCGAGGATCTTGGCCTGATCACCGCCATGGGGCAGTGGGCGCTGCACCGCGCCTGCGCCGACGCGGCGCAGTGGGAAGACGGGGTAAAGGTGGCGGTCAACCTCTCCCCAGTGCAGTTCACCACCGGGGACGTGGTGCTGGTGGTGTCCGAGGCGCTGCGGCATTCCGGGCTGGCGCCCTACCGGCTGGAACTGGAAATCACCGAATCGGTGCTGTTGCAGGACAACCCGGCGACGCTGAGGACCTTGCAGGATCTGCGCGCGCTTGGCGTGCGGATCGCGCTGGACGATTTCGGCACCGGCTATTCGTCGCTGAGCTATCTGCGGCACTACCCGTTCGACAAGATCAAGATCGACCGCTCCTTCGTCAGCGAGATCGAGACGCGGCCGGATTGCGCCGCCATCGTCGATTCGATCGCCATCCTGGCGCGGACGCTGGGCATGACCACCACGGCCGAGGGGGTCGAGACCGAGGAGCAGCTGCGCCTGGTCACCCTGGCGGGTTGCACGGAGGGGCAGGGCTATTACTTCGGCCGACCGCTGCCGCTGAACGAGATGACGCTGCTGCACCACCCCGGCAACAATGCCGTGGGGGGAGCGTAGGAAAAGGACCGCCCGCCATGAGCACCGCGACCGATACACTGCCAGGCCAGCTGGCCGGCGACCTGGATTTCGGCCTGCGGGGCCGCCGCGCCATCGTCACCGGCCACAAAGGCGGCATCGGCGGCGCCACGGCGGCGTTGCTGGCGCGGCAGGGCGTCGAGGTGATCGGCCTGGACCTGCCGGAATTCGACCTTTCGGACACCGCGGCGATCGAGCCGGCGATGGCGCGGTTGATCGAGCGGCATGGCGCGCCGGATATCCTGGTGAACAATGCCGGCGTGACGGTGCTGGGCAGCGTGCTGGAGACGACGGTGACGGAGATGGAGGACGTCTTCCGCGTCAACTTCACCGCGCCCTATGCGCTGATCCGCGCCGTACTGCCGTCCATGATCGCGCGCGGACGCGGCGTGGTGGTCAATGTCGCCAGTGACCAGGCGCTGATCGGCAAGCCGCTGAGCGCCGCCTATGGCGCCAGCAAGGCCGCCATCGCGCAGCTGACGCGCAGCGCGGCGCTGGACTGGGCGAAGCAGGGCATCCGGTTCAACTGCATCGCCCCCGGCAGCACCGACACGGCGATGCTGGGGCATGTCATCGCCCAGCTTTCCGCTCGCTTCCCGCAGCGGCTGCAAGGGCCGGCCGAGGAGGTCTATACCCAGGGCGTGCCGCTGGGCCGCTTCGCCGACCCGTCCGAAATCGCCGCCGTCATCGCCTTCCTGGCGTCGGACGCGGCGTCCTTCATCACCGGTGCGATCATCCCGGTCGATGGCGGGGGGACGGCGCAGTGACGGAGCGGCGCGTCGCGCTGGTCACCGGCGCCACGCGCGGCATCGGCCGCGCCATCGCGACGAAGCTGGTGGCGGAGGGCTTCCACACCATCGCCGTCGCCCGGCAGGTGCCGGAGGAGGCGCCGCCGGCCGGCATCGAGTATGCGGCCTGCGACGTGGCGGATGGCACGGCCGTGCGCGCGCTGTTCGCCGAATTGGGGCAACGCCACGGAAGGCTGGACCTGCTGGTGAACAATGCCGGCGTCGCCGGCGCGGATACGATGGAGGCCGGGGCGGATGACGCGCTGTGGCACAGCATCATCGGCGTCAACCTGCACGGCACCTACCATTGCTGCAAGGCGGCGCTGCCCTGGCTGCCGGACCATGCTGGGCGCATCGTCAATATCGCTTCCACCCTCGGGCTACGCGGCGTGCCGGACCAGGCGGCCTATTGCGCGGCCAAGCATGGCGTGGTCGGGCTGACGCGTGCGCTGGCACTGCGGCTGGCGCCGCGCGGCATCACCGTGAATGCCGTCTGCCCCGGTTGGGTGGAGACGGAGATGGCGGCCGGGCGCTTCCGCGAGCTCGGCGTCGGCATCGCCGATATCCGTGCCACCGTGCCGACCGGGCAATTGGTGCAACCGGATGAGGTGGCGGAGCTGGTGGCCTTCCTGACCCGCCCGGCGGCGTCCAGCATCACCGGCCAGGCCCTGGTGGTCGATGGTGGCGGGCTGGCCTCAGCTTAAGCGCTGCCGAGCGCGGTAAGCCGCGCGTTTCTTAAATTCAAGGAACTGCACAGCCAGCATGCGCGCGCGTGGTCATTGTGACTGCGCGGCGTGCAGCGCTGGTCGGGAGAGGTGCGGCATTCCGCTTCCACCGGGTTGACGGGACAGCCCGCTGCTGGTGACATCCCTGCAATCAAAAATCCAGGGGAGCCGGTCATGCATGTTGCAACCTCGTTGAGGCCTTTCCGCCCCGCTGCGGGCACAGGCCTCGGGCGGAGCTACGAAGCATGACAGCGGACCTGCTGATTTCTGGCGGGCGTATCTTCCTTGGATTGGACAAGGGATTTGCCGAGGCGATGGTGGTGCGGGACGGCCGCGTGGCGGCTGTCGGGTCATCCGACGACGTCGCGCATCTGGTCGGTGCCGGGACGCGCAAGGTGGACCTTGCGGGCCGGCTGGCCACCCCGGCGCTGAACGAAGCGCATATGCACCTGCTGCCCTTCGGCCTGGGGTTGAGCCAGGTGAATTTGCGCGCCGAGGAGGTGCGCAGCCTGGACGAGATTCTCGGCAGGATCGCTGCGGCGGCCAAGAAGATTCCAAAGGGGCAGTGGATTCTCGGGCGTGGTTACGACCACGGCGAGCTCGATATCGGGCGGCATCCGCTGGCCGAGGAATTGGATCGTGCGGCCCCCGATCATCCGGTTTTCATAGTGCGCACCTGTGGACATGTAGCGGTGGCCAATACAGCGGCGCTGCGACTCGCAGGCGTCAGCCACAACACGCCGGACCCGGAAGGCGGCGCGATCGAGCGCAAGAACGGCAAGCTGACCGGCCTGTTCCAGGAACGCGCGATGCGGCTGGTGCGGGATGTGATGCCGCCGCCATCCGAGGCACGCATGGTCGATGCGATCGAGGCGGCGGGGCGCGAACTGGCCAGCATGGGCTTCGCCAGCGCCAGCGACATGAATGTGGGCATGACGGCAGGCCTTGCCGAGATTGAGGCCTACCGGCGTGCCGAGGCCGATGGGCGGCTGCTGCAGCGCATGTGGCAGGTGCTGGCCGGCAACCCGGAAGGCATCGCCAAGAGCGCCTGGGAGGCCGGGCTGCGCCCTGGCGTGGCCGCGGGGCCGACCGCCGAGGCGATGCTCGCCTGGGGCGCTGTGAAGGTGTTCGGCGATGGCTCCGCCGGTGGGCTGACCGCCGCCTTCTTCGACCCCTATCTGGAAAGCGCCGGCGGCGGCACCGGCATCTTCTGTTTCCCCGATGCGGCGATGCAGCAGATGCTGGGGCACTACCATCGCCAGGGCTGGCAGCTGGACATCCACGCCATCGGCGACGCCGCGATCGAGCAGGTGCTGGTAGGCATGGAGATGGCGGACAGCGCGGAGGCGCCGATCGGCGGCCGCCGGCACCGCATCGAGCATTGCGGCTTCCTCAATGCCAACCAGCGGCGGCGGATGCTGCGGCACGGCATCATCCCGATTCCGCAGCCGCTGTTCATGTATGAGTTCGGCGACCTCTACGTGCGCAACCTGGGGCTGGAGCGGGCCGAGGCCGCCTACCCGATGCGCACCTGGCTGCTGGAAGGCCACCACCCGGCCGCGTCCTCCGATAGCCCGGTCTGCACGGTCAACCCGTTCCAGAACCTCTATACGATGATCACCCGCAAGACGAACAAGGGCACCGTGCTGGGCGCCGAGGAGACGCTGACGCCGGAGCAGGCGCTGCATTGCTACACTTGGTGCGGTGCCTATTCGCAGTTCGCCGAAGGCGACCGCGGCACGCTGGAGGTGGGCATGCAGGCGGATATCACCGTCTTCTCCCGCGACCTGCTCTCCATCGCGCCGGAGGAGATCCTGACGACGCAGGCGGACCTGACCTTCCGTGGCGGCGTGCCGATCTTCGACCGTCATGGGGAGGCCGGCACGCTGGCCGGCGTCGCGGACTGACATCATGCTGCGCCATGTCCTGCAACGCGTGTTAATGGCCGTCCCGGTTCTGCTGGGCGTGCTGCTGATTGGCTTCCTGTTGATGCAGGTCGTGCCGACCGACCCGGCGACGGTGCGGGCCGGCCCGACGGCGACGGCCGAGGTGGTGGCGCAGATCCGCGCCGATATGGGGCTGGACCAGCCACTCTACATGCAGTTCGGCCTGTATATGTGGCGGCTGCTGCATGGGGATCTCGGCGTCTCCATCATCAACAACGTGCCGGTGACGCAGGAGCTTGGTGCCACGATCGGCCCGACGCTGGAACTGATGTTCGCTTCGTTGTTCTGGTCCATCCCCATCGGCATCGCGCTGGGCACCGTGGCCGCCTATTGGCGCGGGTCGCTGCTGGACCGCTTCGTCACGGCGCTGTCGGTGGCCGGCGGTTCGGTGCCGGTGTTCTTCCTCGGGCTGATGTTGATCTGGTTCGTGGGCTTCCAGTGGCAGTGGCTGCCCTTCACCGGGCGCGGCGGTCCGTTGTGGAGCCTGGAGGGGTGGCAATCCCTGGCGCTGCCGGCACTGACCCTCGGCGGCACCTTCATCGCCCCCGTGGCGCGCATGACGCGCACCGCGGTGTTGGAGGTGCTGGGCGCCGAGCATGTGCGGACGGCGCGCGCTAAGGGCCTCGGCGAATTCGCCGTGGTGCTGCACCACGCGCTGCGCAACGCGCTGATTCCGGTGGTGACGCTGATCGGCCTGCAGATCGGCTTCCTGCTGGGCGGCGCGGTGGTGACGGAGACGGTGTTCTCCTGGCCCGGGGTCGGGCGGCTGGCCGTGGGTGCCATCCTGTCTTCCGACTTCCCGATGGCGCAGGGTACTATCCTGATCCTGTCCCTGGGCTTCATCGTGGTGAACCTGCTGGTGGACATTCTCTATGTGGCGCTCGATCCGCGCATGCGGGGGGCCTGAGCATGGCTGACATCGGAGCCTCCGCCGCTGCCGTGGTCGCCCCCGTTCCCGCCTCCATGCCCAAGCGGCCGGGCATGCTGAGGCGGCTGGTGCGGGAGCCCGTGGCGGCGATCGCGCTGGCCATCGTTGTGCTGCTGGTGCTGGTGGCGCTGCTGGCGCCCTGGCTGGCGCCGACGGGGCCGTTCGACAACGACCTCTCCGTCGCGCTCTCCGTGCCTGGTACGGAAGGGCTGATGCTGGGCGCGGACGGGCAGGGTCGGAACATGATCACCCGCCTGCTCTACGGCCTGCGCGCCACGCTGATGATGGGCGTGGCCTCCGTGCTGCTGGGCGGCGTTGTCGGCGCGCTGGTCGGCTTCGCCGCCGCCTTCTACCGCCGCATCGACGGGCTGCTGATGCGGTTGATGGACATGCTGCTGTCCTTCCCCGCCATCCTGTTCGGGCTGGCGATCGCCGCCATTCTTGGCCCGGGGATCTCGACCATCATCCTGGCGCTCTCCGTCGCCACGGTGCCGCTGATGGCGCGCATCGTGCGTGGCAGCGCCATGGTGGTGATGCGGCAGGACTATATCGAGGCCGCGCGGGCCACCGGCATGAGCGACGCCCGGCTGATCCTGCGGCACCTGGCGCCCAACTGCCTCTCGCCGTTGTTCGTCTTCGCGACGCTGCGCTTCGGCCAGGTCATCCTGCTGGGCTCGGCGCTGTCCTTCCTCGGCCTCGGCGCGCAGGCGCCGATGGCGGAGCTGGGCGCGATGGCCTCCGAAGGGCGGGACTTCCTGTTCTTCGCCCCGCATATCGCGGTGATCCCGTGCTTGCTGATCTTCACGATCGTGCTGGCCTTCAACCTGCTGGGCGACGCGCTGCGTGA
The DNA here is from genome assembly GCF_014490485.1 of Teichococcus aerophilus. Lineage (GTDB taxonomy): Bacteria > Pseudomonadota > Alphaproteobacteria > Acetobacterales > Acetobacteraceae > Pseudoroseomonas > Pseudoroseomonas aerophila. The sequence continues at coordinate 25,606 of NZ_JACTVA010000022.1, forward strand.
TGCGCTGGACCCGAGGCTGCGTGTCTGAACATAACAGGCCCGCACAGGGCCGTTGGGAGACTGGTGAGATGAAGAAGACCCTGGGTGCCGCCATGCTGGCGCTCACCGCCGCCGCCTTGCCGGCCAGCGGCGCCTTCGCGCAGGCCGCGCCGCGCGACACGCTGGTGGCGCTGCGCTCTATCGACGCGGACAACTACGACCCGCATCGCTCCACCGCGCGCAGCAATGGCGAGGTGATGTACATGATGGCGGACACGCTGGTGTCGCTGGATTGGGATATGAAGACCGTGCGGCCCGGCCTGGCCGAGAGCTGGTCGGTCAGCGAGGATGGCAAGACCTACACCTTCCGCCTGCGCCGCGACGTCACCTTCTGCAACGGCAAGAAGATGACCGCCGCCGACGTAGCCTATTCCATCAACCGCTGGGTGGACCCGGCGACGCGCAGCCCGGTGCGCTGGCGCGCCGGCAACGTCAAGGAAGTGCGCGCGGTCGACGACTACACGGTCGAGTACGAGCTGAACGAGCCGTTCGGTGAGTTGCTGTACCAGCTGACGCTGTTCTTCGCCTCGATCATCGACAAGGAGAATGTCGAGGCCCTGGGCGCCAATTTCGGCGTGCAGGGCTTCAACGGCACCGGGCCGTATTGCTGGGAATCCTGGACGCCGCGCCAGCAGCTGACGCTGCGCCGCCACCCCACCTACACCTGGGGCCCACCGATCTACCAGAACCCCTCGCCGCAGGTGGAGCGGGTGATCTGGCGCGTAATCCCGGAATCCAACACCCGCCTCGCCGCGCTGCAATCCGGCCAGGGTGATGTGACGCAGTACATCCCGCACATCGCCGTGGCGCAGCTGCAGCGCCTGCCGACGGTGCAGGTGACGACGCAGCCGAACTACCTGTGGGATTACTTTTTCGGGTTCAAGGTGGACAAGCCGGTGGTCAGCGACCCCGCCATCCGCCGTGCCGCCAACATGGCGGTGAACCGGGAAGCGGTGACCAAGGCGGCCTTCTTCACCGCCGCGCAGCCGATGAACGGCTACATCAACCCGGCGGCGCTGGGCTACAGTGCCGAGGCATCCGGCCTGTTGCCGGGCCATGACCCGGAAGCGGCGCGCAAGCTGCTGGAGGAAGCCGGCTGGCGGGCGGGTTCCGATGGTATCCGCGTGAAGGATGGCCTGCGCGCCAGCTTCACCCTGTATGGCATCCAGGACCAGGTGAATCGGCAGATCGCCGAGGCCATCCAGGCGGATCTCCGCCGCGTCGGTATCGAGATGAAGATCCAGCTGTGGGATGCCACGGTTGCCTGGGGCAAGCTGGCCACGCAGGAATTCGACAGCTTCATCATGTCCTACCCCTACGTCTCCGCCACGGACGGGCTGGCGCTGTATTTCGACGGCGCCAACCGGCCGACGCCCAACCGCATGAACTGGAACGACGACGCGACCAACGCGGCGCTGCGCCAGGCCCGCGGCGGCCTGACGCAGGAGGAGCGCAACACCGCCATCGGCCAGGTGCAGCGCATCGTGACCGAGGCGAATACCTGGATCCCGGTGGCGCATGAGAACCTGTATCTTGCCGCCTCCCAGCGTGTGCAGGGCGCCCGGGCGCACGGCATCTATGGTGTCGCGCTCTACAAGGGCCTCGACATCCGCTTGACTCGCTAACGAACAAGAAGGGGCAGGGACGATGACCACCACCGTGATCCGCAACGCCGATCTCGTCATCGCATGGGACGCGTCGGCCAAGCAGCATGTCTACATGACGGATGCGGAGGTGGCCTATCGTGACGGCCAGATCACCTTCGTCGGCCGCGGCTATGATGGGCCGGCGGAGGAGATCATTGACGGCAAGGGCATGATGGTCATGCCCGGCCTCGTCAACATCCACTGCCACCCTTCCAGCGAGCCGATGAACAAGGGGCTGATCGACGAGATCGGCTCCCCCGGCCTGTATAATTCGTCGCTCTACGAATACATGCCGATCTTCCGTGCCGATGCGGAAGCAGTGCCGTCCTGCGTGCGGGTCGCGTTGTCGGAGCTGCTGCTCTCCGGCGTCACCACCGTGGCGGATCTTTCCATGGCGCATCCGGCCTGGCTGGACCTGCTGGCGGAGAGCGGCATGCGGGTGTGCATCGCGCCGATGTTCCGCTCGGCGCGCTGGTTCACCAAGAACGGCCACGTCGTCGAATATGAGTGGGACGAGGCGGCCGGTGAGAAATCCATGGGCGAGGCGCTGAAGCTGATCGAGCGCGCCGAGCAGCATGAATCCGGCCGCCTGTTCGGCATGGTCGTCCCCGCGCAGATCGACACCTGCTCGGAGACGCTGCTGCGCGAAAGCTTCCAGGAGGCCGAGAAGCGTGGTCTCTCCTGGCAGATCCACGCGGCGCAGAGCGTGGTGGAGTTCCACGAGATCACCCGCCGCAGCGGCCATACGCCGATCGGCTGGCTGGACAGCATGGGGCTGTTGTCGGACCGCTCCATCATCGGCCACGGTATCTTCCTCGACGACCATCCCAGCACTCGCTGGCATACCGAGAACGATCTGGACCGCCTGGCGGACACCGGCACCACGGTCGCGCATTGCCCGACGGTGTTCGCCCGGCGCGGCATCGCCATGCGGTCCTTTGGCCGTTACCGCAAGCGCGGCGTGAACATGGGTGTCGGCACCGATACCTATCCGCACAACATGTTGGATGAGCTGCGGCTGGTGTCCTACCTCGCCCGCACGCAATCCGGCGACCCGCGCAGCCTGACCTCCACCGACCTGTTCGACGCCGCGACCATCGGCGGCGCGCAGGCGCTGAACCGCGAGGATATCGGCCGCCTCGCCCCCGGTTGCCGGGCCGACTTCGTCATGGTGGACGTGACGCACCCGCAGATGCGCCCGGCACGCGACCCGATGCGCAGCCTGATCTACGCCGCCGGCGACCGCGCCATCCGCTCCGTCCATGTCGAGGGCCAGCAGGTGGTCAAGGACGGGAAGGTGCTGACCATGGATTACGAAGGTGCGGCGGCGCATTTGGATGAAGCGCAGAAGCGCATCCTCGACCGTGCGCCTTCGCAGGACTGGGCGCACCGGCCGGTGGAGAAGATCTCGCCGCCGACCTTCCGGTGGGCCTGATGCAGCAGGAGCTGTTGCGCGTCGAGGGGCTGAGGACGGTCTTCCAGACCTCCTCCGGCCTCGTGCGGGCGGTCGATGGGGTGGACCTGTCCGTGGCGCGCGGGCGTACGCTGGGCATCGTGGGGGAGAGCGGCTGCGGCAAGTCGATGCTCTCGCTCTCCATCATGCGCCTGGTGCCGCAGCCGGGGCGAACGGTGGACGGCAAGGTGCTGCTGGAAGGCCGCAACCTGCTGGATATCCCGACCGGGGATATGCGGCAGGTGCGCGGAGGGCAGATCGCCATGATCTTCCAGGAGCCGATGACCAGCCTGAACCCGGTGCACACGGTCGGGCGGCAGATCGTCGAGGCGATGAAGGTGCACTCCCCGAAGGATAGTGCGGCCGCGCTGAAGGAACAGGCTATCGCGGCGCTGAAGCGGGTGCGCATCCCGTCGCCTGAGCGGCGCTTCGACGAGTATCCGCACCAGCTTTCCGGCGGCATGCGGCAGCGGGTGATGATCGCCATGGCGCTGGCCTGCCGGCCGCGCCTGTTGATCGCCGATGAGCCGACCACGGCGCTGGACGTGACGGTGCAGGCGCAGATCCTCGACCTGTTGCGGGAGTTGCAGGCCGAGACGGGGATGTCGATCATCCTGATCACCCATGATCTTGGCGTGGTGGCGGAGATGGCCGACGACGTGGCGGTGATGTATGCCGGCAAGGTGGTGGAGCGCACCAGCGCCCGCGCGTTGTTCGAGGACCCGCAGCACCCCTACACGCTCGGCCTGCTGGGCTCTGTCCCCCGGCTGGACGAGGATCGGGACCGCCTGCTGGCGATCGAGGGCGCCGTGCCGCCGCCCTTCGCCTTCCCCGATGGCTGCCGCTTCAATCCGCGCTGCCCCTTCGCCATCGCCCGCTGCCGGACGGAGATGCCGCCGCTGCGGCTGGTGGAGGATGGGCATGAGGTGGCCTGCCACCGTGCGCCGATCGAGAAGGCCCTGGCCATGGAGAGCGCGGCATGAGCGTGTTGCTGGAAGTCTCGGACCTGGCCAAGCACTATCCGGTCAAGAAAGGCATCATCCGGCAGAAGCAGGTCGGCGCGGTGCGCGCGGTGGATGGCGTGTCCTTCAGCCTCCGCCGGGGTGAGACGCTGGCGTTGGTGGGGGAATCCGGCTGCGGCAAGTCCACCACCGCCCGGCTGGTGCTGCGGTTGATCGAGCCTTCTGCCGGCAGCATCCGCTTCGACGGCCAGGACGTGACCGGGCTGGATGATGGCGGCATGCGCGGACTGCGCCGCCGCATGCAGATCGTGTTCCAGGACCCTTATGCCAGCCTCAACCCGCGGCTGACGGTCGGCGATGCCATTGCCGAGCCGATGGTGGTGCACGGCATCGGCAACGATGCAAGCCGCCGCGCCAAGGTACAGGAATTGCTGGCGCTGGTCGGGCTGCGGCCGTTCCATGCGGACCGCTACCCGCATGAATTCTCCGGCGGGCAGCGGCAGCGCATCGGTATCGCCCGCGCTCTGGCGGTGGAGCCGGACCTAGTTGTGTGCGACGAGCCGGTCTCGGCGCTGGACGTGTCCATCCAGGCGCAGGTGGTCAACCTGATGAAGGACCTGCAGGCACGGCTCGGCCTGTCCTACCTGTTCATCGCGCATGACCTGGCGGTGGTGAAGCACATGGCGGACCGCATTGCCGTCATGTATCTCGGCGCCATGATGGAAGTGGGCGGCAAGGGGGAACTGTTCGCGCGTCCGCGCCACCCGTACACGCGGGCTTTGCTCTCCGCCATTCCGCACCCCGATCCGTCCCGGCGCGGCAGCGTCACGCCGCTTGGCGGCGACGTGCCGAGCCCGATGGCGGTGCCGCCCGGCTGCCGCTTCCACACCCGCTGCCCCTACGCGCAGGAGCGGTGCCGGAGCGAGGTGCCGCGGATGCGTGAGATCGCCCCCGGCCAGCAGGTGGCCTGCCACTTCTCCGAGACCTTGCCGGATGTGCCGGCAGCGCAGTCCAACGGCCTGACGGCCATCGCGGCGCACCGCCTCGCCCTGTACGACGCGGCTCGCCACAAGGTGGGGTGAGGCGCGGCGCCGCTTCGGCGGAACGTGATGACGCGGCCGATTGCCGAAGCCGTGCAGGTGGAGCTAGCTGCCGTCCGAAGTGATCAGCGGACGAAGCACATGGCACGGAATACGGGCACCGCATTTCCCGGCAGGCGGGCAGGGTTGCTGCTGGCGACGGCAGCCACTCTGGCGCTGGCCTGGCCCGCCGGGGCGGCGCTGGCACAGCGGGGTGGTCCCCAGCCAAGGGCGGAGCAGGGCCCGTCGAAGAGCCCCGGCGGCAATCCGGGGGGCGGCAACCAGGGCGGTGCCTGCCGGCCAAACCCGGATTTGCGCATTGCCTTGCAGGCGGCCGATGCGGCTTCCGCGCCACCCTTGCAGCCGGGCCGCGCTGTGTGCCTGACGCTGCGGCGCGGCCAGTCGGCCTATTTCCGCGTCGCGGCCGAGGCGGGCAGCCACTACACCGTCACCACGCGGCGCCTTTCTGGCGAGACCGACACCGTGCTCGCGCTGCTGAACCGCGCCGGACGCACCGTCAGCGGCGATGACGATGGCGGGCGGGAGCCTCTGTCCTCCCTGCTGGAGGTGGGGCCGGAACTGGAACCCGGGCTGGTGCGCGCGGGGACGTTGCAGAGCCAGGGCGGCACGTTCGAAGTCATCGTGACGCGCTCCGCCGCGGTGCCGCCGCCCGACTTCCCGGTGACGCTGGATGGGGCACGGGCCGGCCAGCCGCTCGCGGCCGGCGAGACACGGCACCTGCGCCTGCGGCGGCAGCAGGCGGCCTTCTTCGCGCTGCCGGAGGAGTTGGGAAGCCTGGCCGCCACCACCACCAACCTGCGGGGCGATACCGATACGGTGCTGGCCGTGGTCGACGCGGATGGGCGGGTGCTGGCCGAAGATGACGATGGCGGCGAGGGCTTCGCTTCCGACCTGCCGCTGGCAGGCCTGGCGGCCGGGCCGCTGTTCCTGCGCGTGACGACGCTGGATGGCAGTGCCGGCGAGTTCGACCTGACCCTGCGGCGGGAAGCACCGCAGGCGGTACCGGACTTCCCCACAAGCCTGAGCGCGGCGCGGGAGCGGCCGCCGCTGGCGGCGGATTCCACCACCCATCTGGTGCTGCGGCGGCGGCAGGCGGCGTTCTTCGCCTTGCCGCCGGGGCAGGATCTGATCGCGCTGACACGCAATCTGCGGCGCCAGACGGATACGGTGCTGGCGTTGCTGGATGCCGATGGCGCCGTGCTGCTGGAGGATGACGATGGCGGCGGCGGCTTCGCCTCCCGCCTCGCGACGCGCAGCGCCGGCGGCCATGCGGCGTTCCTGCGCGTGCAGACGCTGGATGGCTCCGGCGGCGGCGAGTTCGATCTCGTCCTGCGCTCGGTCGGCGCCCGGTCCGGCCAGGCGGGCGGCGTGGCCGGGACGATCGAGCAGGCGCGGCAGCGGCCCTCCCCCGTGGTGGGCGAGGCGGTCGCGGTGACGCTGGAAGCGGGGGAGGCGGGCGTGTTCAGCCTGCCCTATGACGGGCGCCCCCTGGTCGCCATGACCTTCGGCCTGGGCCAGGGCACCGATACGGTGCTGGAGTTGCTTGATGCCGATGGCGGCGTACTGGACACCAACGACGACATCGAGACCAGCCTGGCCTCGCGGTTGGAGATCGGCGCCGAGCCGCGCCCGGCCTTCCTGCGCGTCCGGCAAGTGGGCAATGGGCCGGCGGAGTTCCAGCTGGTGCTGATCCGTCCGTCACGCTGAGGTGCCGGGTGACCAGGGGCGGTGAATGCCCCTGGTCACGTCAGGCGAGATGGCCTGCCGGCAGGCGAGGGGTGCAACAAGCCGCGAGCCCCGGGGGCGATGCCCCCGGGGCCCAGCCTCAGGCGGCGGCGTAGCCGATGATGGCCTTGGTCTCCAGGAACTCTTCCAGGCCGAAGGCGCTGTACTCGCGCCCATTGCCGGATTGCTTGTAGCCGCCGAAGGGCGCACCCCAATCCCAGGCCGGGTAGTTGATGCGCACGTCGCCCGCCCGCATCTGTGCCGCCACTTTGCGCGCCTGCTCCAGATCCGCTGACTGCACGTAGGAGGACAGGCCGTAGACGGTGTCGTTGGCCATGCGCACGACATCCTCGACGCTGTCATAAGGCAGGATGGTGAGGACGGGGCCGAAGATCTCCTCGCGCGCGATCCGCATGTCGTGGCGGACATTGGCGAAGATGGTGGGGCGGACGAAGTAGCCGCGGTTCAGCCCCTCGGGCCGTCCGGTACCGCCGGTGACCAGCTCTGCCCCTTCGTCGATGCCAGCCTGGATCAGGTCCTGGATCTTGTCGAACTGCACCTGGCTGACCACCGGGCCGAGCTTGGTATCGGCGGCGCGCGGGTCGCCAACCTTGAAGGTCTCGGCGGCGGCCTTGGCGTAGCCCTTCACCTCGTCCATCCGCGCGGCGGGGACGAACATGCGGGTGGGCGCGTTGCAGGACTGGCCGCTATTGCCGAAGCAGCCAGCGACGCCCTTGGTCACGGCCTGCCTGAAGTCCACGTCCGGTAGCAGGATGTTGGCGGACTTGCCGCCGAGTTCCTGCGACACGCGCTTGACGGTATCCGCCGCCGCCTTGGCGACCTGGATGCCGGCACGGGTGGAGCCGGTGAAGGACATCATGTCCACGTCCGGGTGGGCGGAGAGCGCGGCGCCGACGGTGGGGCCGTCGCCATTCACCAGGTTGAAGACACCCTTGGGCACGCCGGCCTCGTGCAGCACCTCGGCGAAGAGCAGGGCGTCGATCGGGGCGATCTCGCTGGGCTTCAGCACCATGGTGCAGCCGGCGGCGAGGGCCGGGCCGACCTTGCAGGCGATCTGGTTGATCGGCCAGTTCCACGGCGTGATGAGGCCGCAGACGCCGATCGGCTCCCGCACGATCAGGGTGGAGCCGCGCAGCTCCTCAAATTCGTAGGTTTCCAGCGTCTTGATCAGCTCCCGCAGATGGCCGGGGCCCATGGCGGCCTGGGCGTCGCGGGCGAGGGAGAGCGGCGCGCCCATTTCCTGGCTGATGGCGTGGACGAATTCCTCGTAGCGGCGCTCATAGATCTCCACGATCTTGCGCAGGAGCGCGATGCGGGAGGCGCGGCTGGAGGTGGAGAAGGCGGGGAAGGCGGCCCTGGCAGCGGCGACGGCCTTGTCGACATCGGCGGCGCTGCCGAGGGCGATGCGGGTAAAGGCTTCCTCGGTCGACGGGTCGATGACGTCGATGAATGCGGGGGACACCGGCGCGACCCAGGCGCCGTCGATGTAAAATTTGTCGTTGTTCAAGCCGTGGTCCTCCTGCGGGCGAGGCGAGACGCTGTGCCTTCTGCCGTCGCCACGTTGTTGCAAGTCACTCGCAAGTGTGGCCTTCGGCCGGTGGCTCGTAAAGGCCCCGGCCGGAGCTGTCTGGCCAAGTGGACCCAGTGCCAGGGATGGCGCGGTGCATCATGACGGCATCGTGATGCCGCTGCGTCCGGCGAAAATCCGCCACCTGGCGAAGAGGCTGTGGCTTGGCGCTTCCTCCGCGCGCGGTTCTTTCGCTATCATTACGGCGGCTGATGTATTTCCTCGGAGGGGTGAGGATCATGAGACTCAGGACAGGGCTGCTGGCCGCGACGCTGCTGGCATCGCCATGGGCGGTGCAGGCGCAACCGGTGACCGGGGTGTATTTCGGCGCGGGCGCCGGCGTGAACTTCTTGCAGGAGACGGATGTCAACCTGCGCGGCGGTGCCGCCGGCTTCCTTGGCGCCAACGGCGTCAATCCATCCGGTACCGCGGAATTCGATGTCGGCTTCGCCGGAGTCCTTGCGGTGGGCTACGGCTTCGGCAACGGCTTCCGGATCGAGGCGGAAGGCAATTTCCGCACCAACGATGTCGACAAGCTCTCCGGCTATCGTGGCTTCGGGCCGTTGCAGAGCAGCGGCACGGTGCGGTCCTATGGCGCCATGGCCAACACCTATTACGACTTCCATCTCGGCTGGCCCGTGGTGCCCTATGTAGGCGTCGGCGCCGGCTATGTCTGGAACGAATACGACGACGTGCGCGCCACGGCGGCCAATGGCGGCAATGTGCGCATCGATGGCAGCGACGGCCAGTTCGCCTACCAGGGCATTGCCGGCCTCGCCTTCCCGATCGACGCCGTGCCGGGCCTGGCGATCACCGCCGAGTATCGCTTCCTCGGCACGCTGCAATCGGATGTCGACGCGCATATCCGCCTCGGCAGCACCACGGTCGCGCGCGGCAAGGCGGAAGTGGACAGCTACAACCATTCCGCCCTGCTGGGCCTGCGCTACGCCCTGTACACGCCGCCACCGCCGGCCCCGCCGATGGAAGCCACCCCGGCGCCGGCCGCGGCACCGCAGGTGGCCCGCACCTACCTGGTATTCTTCGATTGGGACCGCGCCGACCTGACCGACCGGGCACGGCAGATCATCGCCGAGGCGGCGCAGAATTCCGCGCGGGTGCAGACCACGCGGATCGAAGTGGCCGGCCATGCGGACCGCTCGGGCTCGCCGCAATACAACCAGCGCCTGTCCCAGCGCCGGGCGGATGCCGTGGCGGCGGAGCTGGGCCGGCTGGGCGTGGCGCGTTCCGCCATGGTCATCCAGGCCTTCGGCGAAAGCCGGCCGCTGGTGCCGACGGCGGACGGGGTGCGGGAGCCGCAGAACCGCCGGGTGGAAATCGTCCTGCGCTGAAGGCAGTCGGGCCGGGCGGGTACACCGCCCGGCCTGCCACCAGTGCCCGCACCGGTGCCCGTGACAGCCCGGAACCGTCTGGTTATGGTTCCCGACCCATGGCACCCCGATCCATTTCCCGCGCCGCCGAAGCAGGGCCGCGCATCGCCACGGCGCATGATGTGGCGCGGCTGGCCGGTGTCTCCCAATCCGCCGTCTCGCGCGCCTTCACCGCCGGCGCCAGCATCTCGCCCGAGACGCGGGACAAGGTGGCGGAGGCGGCGCGCAAGCTGGGCTACCGGCCGAATCTGGTGGCGCGATCGCTCATCACCCGCCGCTCGCACGTCATCGGCGTCGCCATGGCCTACCTGGAAAACCAGTTCTATCCGCGCGCGCTGGAAGCGCTGTCCCAGGCCTTCAGCACGCGTGGCTATCAGGTGATGCTGTTCACCGGCAAGCCGGGCGCGAGCTCTGACCCGATGCTGGAGGAAATGCTGCGGCACAAGGTGGATGCGCTGGTGATGGCCTCCGCCAGCCTGTCCTCCCGCTTCGATGTGGAGTGCCAGAATGCCGGCATTCCGGTGGTGCTGATGAACCGGCGGACGGAAAGCCGCAGCATCTCCAGCATCACCAGCGACAACCGCCAGGGCGGGGCCCTGATCGCCGCCTTCCTCGCGGCTGGCGGTCACCGGCATCTGGCTTTCATGGCCGGGTCGGAGAACTCCTCCACCAGCCAGGATCGCGAGGAAGGCTTCACCCATGCCCTGGCGGCGCATGGGCTGGGCACGCCGCGGCGCGTGGTGGGGCTGTACGATTTCGACCAGGCGGCGGCGGCGATGCGAAGCCTGCTGTCGGCGCCGGAGCGGCCGGATGCGGTGTTCTGCGCCAACGACCACATGGCCCTGGCGGCCATCAACGTGGCCCGCGCCGAGTTCGGGCTGGAAGTGGGGCGCGAGATCTCCATCGTCGGCTTCGACGATGCCGGGCCGGCGGCCTGGCCGGTCTTTGGCCTGACGACCTATGCGCAGCCGCTGCGGGCCATGGTGGAGGAGGTGGTGGCCGCCACCTGCGCCCGCCTGTCTGACCCCACCAGCCAGGCGGTTCGGACCATTGTGCCGGGCTGGCTGGCGGTCCGCAGTTCGGCGCGCCTGCCGCCTGTTGGCCTGACGGTGCGGGACGGCCTGACCACCTGGATGCCGCCCGAAGTATGATCCTTGCAGCGCGGTCAACCGGAAGCCTGGAACCTCCCTGCCACATGGATCCGCGGTGGAGACGCGCTGTGTGACAACGGCGTGGATGCGGTTGCCTCTGGACAGGTGTTGCATACGTATGCATTGTGGAGAGACAGGCGCGCCGGGGAACCGGGTGCCAGGGGCGTGACCGCTGCCGTTCCGGCGGTGCCGCGCCCGCAATGACCAGGGAGAACGCAGATAATGGCAACATGGTTGAAGCGCGGCGCCGAGAGCGAAGCCGTCAAGAGCGCCGACAAGCAGGTGCGCGAGACGGTGGAGGGTATCCTCGCCGATATCGAGACCCGCGGCGACGCCGCCGTACGCGAGCTCTCCGTCAAGTTCGACAAGTGGGACCGCCCGGATTACCGGCTGTCCGACAGCGAAATCCGCGATTGCATGGCGCAGCTCACCGACCGTGACCTGCAGGACATTGAGTTCGCGCAGACCCAGGTGCGCAACTTCGCGCAGCACCAGCGGGACGCGCTGAAGGATATCGAGGTCGAGACGCTGCCGGGCGTCGTCCTTGGCCACAAGAACATCCCGGTGAATGCCGCAGGCTGCTACGTGCCGGGCGGCAAGTATCCGCTGCTGGCGTCGGCACATATGTCGGTCATCACGGCCAAGGTGGCGGGCGTACCGCGCGTCGTTACCTGCGCGCCGCCCTTCCATGGCAAGCCGGCGCCGGCCATCGTCGCCGCGCAGCACATGGCCGGCGCGGATGAAATCTACTGCCTCGGCGGCATCCAGGCCATTGGCGCCATGGCGCTGGGCACGCAGTCGATGCAGGCGGTGGACATGCTCATCGGCCCCGGCAACGCTTTCGTTGCCGAAGCCAAGCGGCAGCTCTACGGCCGTGTCGGCATCGATCTGTTCGCCGGGCCGACCGAGACGCTGGTGATCGCCGACGAGACCGTCGATGGCGAGATGTGCGCCACCGACCTGCTGGGCCAGGCGGAGCATGGGCCGGATTCGCCTGCCGTGCTGCTCACCACCTCCGAGAAGCTGGCGCGCGACACGATGGCCGAGATCGAGCGGCTGCTGCAGATCCTGCCGACCGCCGCCGTCGCCAGCAAGGCATGGGCGCAGTATGGCGAGGTGATCGTCGCCGAAAGCGAGGAGGAGATGGTGGCGATCGCCGACCAGATCGCTTCCGAGCACGTGCAGGTGATGACGCGGGACCCGGACTACTTCCTGAAGAACATGACCAACTACGGCGCGTTGTTCCTCGGCCCGCGTACCAACGTCGCCTTCGGCGATAAGGTGATCGGCACCAACCACACGCTGCCGACCAAGAAGGCGGCGCGCTACACCGGTGGCCTGTGGGTGGGCAAGTTCCTCAAGACCTGCACCTACCAGAAGGTCCTGACGGACGAGGCCTCGGCGATGATCGGCGAATACTGCTCGCGCCTCTGCGCGCTGGAGGGCTTCGTCGGCCATGGCGAGCAGGCGAATCTCCGCGTGCGCCGCTATGGCGGCAAGAACATTCCCTACGGCGCCGCAGCAGAGTGACCACCATGCCGCAGGGTGGCCGTGAGGCTGCCATGCGGCACTGCGTCATTCCTGCCCTTTGCATCCGTATGCATTTTCGCTAGCCTGCAGCCGGCCGCCCTGGGTGGCCGGCTGTATCGGCCACGCTGGCAGCCGGCATCCATGCCTGTGCCCGTGGCCCAACAGGTGCGTTCGCGCGCCAGAACGTCGTCCGCCAGTCCCTGGCCGAGAAACGACGCGTCCCCATGATGGAGAAACGTGATGTTGCCTCGCGCGTCGGCGCCCCTCGATCTTTGCCGGAACGGTCGCTCCCTGCGGGATGCGCGCTCATGAGCGGCAAAGTGGCTGTCATCGGCACCGGCCTTGTCGGTAGTGGCTGGGCCATCGTCTTCGCCCGCAGCGGCTGCGAGGTCGTGTTGTTCGACAGCGGACCGGGCGCGGCCGAACATGCACGCACGGTCATTGCCGAACGGCTGGAAGAGCTGGCGGGCTTCGACCTGCTGAAGGACACGCCGGCGGAGGTGCTGGCACGCGTCAGCGTCGCGCCGAGCCTGGCGGCAGCGCTGGATGGCGCGGTCTACGCGCAGGAAAGCGTGTTGGAGCGGGTAGACGTCAAGCGGCAGCTGTTTGCCGATATCGACGCCGTCATCGGTCCGCAGACGCTGGTGGGCAGTTCTTCCTCCGGCATCCCGGCCTCGCTCTACACCGATCACATTGCCTGCCGCGACCGCTGCCTGGTCGCGCATCCGGTGAACCCGCCCTATCTCGCACCGATTGTCGAGCTGGTGCCCGCGCCCTGGACCGCACCCGCCACCGTGCAGGCAGTGCGCGCCCTGATGGAGCGCGTCGGTCAGGCGCCGGTGGAAGCGACGCGGGAGATCGAGGGCTTCATCCTCAACCGCCTGCAGGGCGTGCTGTTGATGGAGGCGTGGCGGCTGGTCGAGGACGGGCTGGTCAGCGCGCGGGACCTGGATACCACCATGTCGCAGGGCCTCGGCCTCCGCTGGGCCTTCATGGGGCCGCTGGAGACCATCGACCTCAACGCACCGGGCGGCATCGCCGATTATGCCCGCCGCCTGGGCCCGTTGTACCAGAGCATCGCCGCCTCCACCGCCGAGCATCGCGTCTGGGACGATACGCTGATCGCGAAGCTGGAGGCGCAGCGCCGGGAGGACCTGCCGGCGGAGGCGCTGGCCGAGCGGCGCGCCTGGCGCGACCGGCGACTGATGGCGCTGGCCCGCCACAAGCAGGATATGCAGCAGGCCGAAAGCGGCGAATAGCCGCCGGGCCCATCCCGCCGTCGACAAGGAAAACCACGCCATGACTGAGACGGAGCTGAAGCTGCCGCGGACCCCGAGTTTCCGGCTGGAGGGCCAGCGCGCCCTGGTGACCGGGGCAGGGCGCGGCATCGGGTTGGCCTGTGCCGCCGCGCTGGCGGAAGCCGGCGCCGACGTAACCCTGCTGGCCCGCAGCGCCGGCGAGATCGAACAGGCGGCCGGGGCCATCCGCGCCGCCGGCGGCAAGGCGGAGACGCTGTGCCTGGACGTGAACGACCCGGTGCAGGTCAAGGCCGCGCTGGCGCAGCGCGCACCCTACCATGTGCTGGTCAACAATGCCGGCACCAACCGCCCCGCCAGCTTCGCCGAGGTGACGGTGGAGGATTTTGACGCGGTGTTCGGGCTGAATGTCCGCGCCGCGTTCTTCGTGGCGCAGGCCGTGGCGCAGCGGCTGATCGAGGCGGGGGAACCCGGCTCGATCATCCAGATGTCGTCGCAGATGGGACATGTCGGCGGCGCGCGGCGCACCGTGTATTGCGCCAGCAAGCACGCGATGGAGGGCATGACCAAGGCCATGGCCATCGACCTCGCGCCCCACCGCATCCGCGTCAACACGGTATGCCCCACCTTCATCGAGACGCCGCTGACAAAGCCGTTCTTCGAGGACCCCACCTTCCGCGACAGCGTGCTCAGCAAGATCAAGCTGGGGCGCCTCGGGCAGGTCGAGGACCTGATGGGGGCGGTGGTCTTCCTGGCCTCCGGCGCGGCTGGGCTGATGACCGGCTCCTCGCTGGTGGTCGATGGCGGCTGGACAGCCGACTGACGCCACCACCACCCAGGTTTCCTTCCAGAACACGATAAGACAACGCCGCCCGGGGAGGGCGCGCGCCGAGGAGAGATGGCTTGATCGGTATTGCCGCGATCGTCCTATCGCTGATGGGACTGATGTATTTTGCTTATCGGGGCATGAACGTCCTGATTCTGGCCCCTATCATGGCGACCTTCGCCGTGCTGATGGCGCAGGGTGGCCCGGTCATGGCCACCTATACCCAGGTCTTCATGACCAGCCTGGGCCGCTACGTCGTGCTGTTCTTCCCGATCTTCATGCTGGGCGCGATCTTCGGCAAGCTGATGGCCGATAGCGGCGCCTCCACCACCATCGCGCACAGCATCATCGGCCGTCTCGGTCCCAAGCACGCCATCACCGCCGTGACGCTGGCCTGCGCGCTGCTGACCTTTGGCGGCGTCTCGCTGTTCGTCGTCGCCTTCGCGATCTACCCGATCGCGGCGGCCCTGTTCCGGCAGGCGCAGATTCCGAAGCGGCTGATCGCCGGCGCCATCGCGCTGGGCAGCTTCACCTTTACCATGACGGCGCTGCCCGGCACGCCCGCCATCCAGAACGCCATTCCCACGCGCTTCTTCGGCACCACCACCTTCGCCGCACCCGGGCTCGGCATCATCGCCGCGATCATCATGTTCGCCGGCGGCATCGCCTGGCTGACCTACCGGCAGCGCAACGCCGCGCTGGCCGGCGAGGGCTACGGCAACCACGACGACAAGCTGCAGAGCTTCGACGAGAATGAGCGTTCCGGCTTCATGCTGGCCGTACTGCCGATCGTCGTCGTCATCGGCCTGAACGCAGTGTTCTCGCTCATCGTGTTCCCGCGCATGGACCTGACCTACCTGTCGCAGCAGCTCTACGGCAACGTGGCACCGGCGACCGTGATCGGCACCTGGTCGCTGATCATCTCGCTGATCTGCGCCATCCTCAGCGTGCTGGTGCTGCATCGCCGTTACCTGCGCGATGCACAGAAGACGCTGAACGAAGGCACGATGGGCGCGCTGCTGCCGATCTTCAACACGGCCAGCGAAGTCGGCTACGGCGCCGTCATCGCCTCCCTCGCCGCCTTCGCGCTGATCCGGGATTCGGTGCTGTCCATCGCTCCGGACAATCCCACCGTGTCGCTGGCCATTGCGGTCAATGCGCTGGCGGGTATCACCGGCTCCTCCTCCGGCGGCCTGTCCATCGCGCTGGATACGTTGGGCGCCACCTATCTGGAACGGGCGACGGCGCTGGGCATCAACCCGGAACTGCTGCACCGGGTGGCCACCATCGCCTCGGGCGGCTTCGACAGCCTGCCGCACAACGGCGCGGTCATCTCTCTGCTGGCGATCACCGGGCTGACGCACCGCAGTTCCTATTCGGACATCTTCGTCGTCAACCTGCTGGTGCCGGTCTTCGCGGGCATCGTGATTGTCGTGCTGGGTTCGACGCTCGGCAGCTTCTGAGGGAGAGGCCGGGGTGGAATGCCCCGGCCCCGTTCCGGTTTTCCCTGCTCTTCACGCCGCCGCGTCCGTGCCACGGGCGCGGCGGCGTTGCTGTTTGCGGCGTGCCCTGCATCGCGGCCACCCGGCGCACCATCGCCGGAGGCAGGACTGGCGCGATCGAGCCGGAGACGCGCCCTTTTCGACGCGTGGGGACGGATCACCCTCCGGGCACCACCCTGCCAGCCTGGCCTTCGATCAGCTCCCGCCGCGCGCCGATGGCCTCCGCCAGATAGTCCATGACGGCCCGGATGCGTGGCGTCTGCCGCAGGTCCGGGTGGGTCAGCAGCCACAGGGTTCCCGCCAGTTCCGGCACCGGGTCGGACAGCCGTTCCAGCCCCGGACGGGCATCGCCGGCGAAGCAGGGCAGGTGCCCGACGCCCAGCCCGGCCTCCACCGCGCCCGTCAGCCCCAGCACGCCGTCGAACCGCCCGGCGATCCGCTCGGGCGGCAGGTGCTGGTGGTGGCGGTGCAGGCCGCGCCCTACCGGCAGGCTTTCCCCTGGCACCACCCAGGGCGAGGCATCGGCCGTCATGCCGCTGCCCGTTGGGCCATACAGCGCCCAAGCGATGCCGCCGACCCGGCGCCCCACCAGCGTGTCCGGCGGTGCATCGCTGGCCCGCAGCGCGATGTCGGCGTCACGACGAGAGAGGTTGAGCGGCGTATTCCCGGTCACGATGTCCAGCCGTATGGCCGGCTGCGCCTGCCGCAGCCCCGCCAGCATCGGCAGCAGCAGGTCCGCCAGCAGGCTGTCACTGGTGGCCAGCCGCACCTCGCCCTGCGGTGCCGGGATCTGGCCGGACAGGCGGCGGGTGACGGCGGTTATGTCCTCGTCCACCCGTCCTGCCAGGGCCACGACCTCCTCGCCTGCCTGCGTGGGCACGTAGCCGGTGCGGTGCCGCTCGAATAACGGGCAGCCCAGCATGGCCTCGATCTGCCCCAGGCGGCGGAACGCGGTGGAATGATGCACGCCCAGCAGCGCCGCCGCCGCCGGCAGGCTACCCGCCCGGGCGATGGCGTCGATCAGGCGGAAATCGTCCCAGGCAATGGTGCGGGCGGAATCAGGCAAGGCGGAACCTCACACGGTAAGCGGCAGAGTGCGGGGAGCCTAGAGCGTGATCGCCCGCGGTGGAATCACCGGAAGCGTTGGCTCATGCGAGCGAGCAAAGCGGTCCGGGGGGGGGAAGCAAGGCCGGGGAAGGAATTCCCCGGACCCCTTCTTTTTCTGTGAGTTTGGCGTCACGCCTCAGGACTGGGAGCGGACGCCTGCTGATAATTTTAAAGGGTCTGGTCCAGATTAGGTGGCGAGCGGGTTACGTCGTGAGGACGTCAGCATGAGACGGTAGAGGTCATCATGCCGATGGTTGAAGCGGAATTCGCACTCCTTGAGGAAGAGCGGAAAGCTGGCGGGCGGCACGCCGTTGAACCTGACCAAGCGGCGTTTCGAGAAGCTCCAGAAGCTTTCGATGCCATTGATGTGGACGCCATCCTGGGCGAACTGGTCGTCCTGATGCCGGATCCTGTGGTGCTTGGCGAAGCCGGCCTCGACCAGGCCGTTGTAGCCTTTCCAGCCGTCGGAATGGATGCTGGCGGAGAGGTCGACCTTGCCCTGGATGATGGCATGCAGCGTTGATTTGGAACAGTTTCTGACGATCTGGGTATGCACCCGGCCGCCGCGTTCGAGGATGCCGAAGACACGGGTCTTGCGGCCGGCGCCCCGGCCGCGTTTGCCGCGGACGCGGGCTGCACCGAAGAAGCTTTCATCGACTTCCACCTCGCCGGCGAAGGGGCAGTCGCGGGTGGCGATCTCGGCCATGCGGGCCCGGAAGAGGGTGAAGAGGCGAGGGTGGTCTTGCGGTCGAGGCCGGCAAGTTCGGTGGCCTGGGAGGCGGTGAGATCGGCGCAGAAGAAGCGCAGGATCTGACGGAATTTGGCCTCTGAAATGCGCGCGTGGCGCAAATAGCGATTTCTCTGAGCCATCACAGCACCTTAGCAGCTGCTCAGACCCCCTAATCTGGACCAGACCCAATTTTAAATATGGGCCACGCGGACTGAACCGTCAGTCGCCGGAGGTCCAGGACCTCCGGCGCACGCAGCCGTGTCTCAGACCCAACCAATCAACAGCCCCGCGCTGAAAACTCAAAAAAGAAAAGAAGGGGCCCGGGGAATTCCTTCCCCGGCCTTCTCCCCGCCATGCCGCACCGGGAACCCGGCAGCCAGCGCTGTAGGATCAACCGCGCCAGAAGCGGGGCATGAACAGGATGAGGATGGTGAACAGCTCCAGCCGGCCCAGCAGCATGGCGCCGCAGAGCAGCCATTTCGCCCCCTCGGGCAGGGCACTGAAATTGCCGGAGGGACCGATCAACGGCCCGAGCCCCGGGCCGATATTGGAGAGCATGCTGACCGCGGCGCTGGCGCTGGTCAGGAAGTCCAGGTCCATGGCCATCAGCAGGATGGTCAAGGCGCCGTAGCAGGCGAAGTACAGCGTGAAGAAGGCGACGACGGAGCCGACCACATCGTCCGGCAGGGGCTTGCCGCCATAGACGCGGGGGAAGACGCCGCGGGGGTAGAGCAGGCGCAGGAACTGCCCGCGCAGCATGATCGCCATCACCTGGAAGCGGAAGATCTTGATGCCGCCGGCGGTGGAGCCGGTGCAGCCACCGACGAACATCAGCGCGAAGAACAGCCCGGTCGCCGCCCCGCCCCAGCCGGTATAGTCGGTGGAGGCGAAGCCGGTGGTGGTCATGATCGACACGACGCTGAGTGCCGCGTGGCGCAGCGCATCCGCCACGCCGTAGCGGCCGGCGCTGACCAGCCAGGCGGCCAACAGCACCGTTGCCACCAGGGTCACGGCCAGGAAGGCGCGGACCTGGCTGTCCCGCAGGATGGAGGTGTCCCGCCGCAACAGGCGCACATACAGGACGAAGGGCAGCGCCCCCGCCAGCATGCCGATGATGGCGACCCAGTGGATGGCAGGCGATTCCCATTGGGCGAGCGAGGCATCGGCGGTGGAGAAGCCGGCGGTGGAAATGGTGCTCAGCGCGTGGGCGGCGGCGTTTAGCGGGCCCATTCCGGCCAGCATGTAAGCCACGGCGCAGACCAGCGTCAGCCCCGCATAGGTCATGACGATGGCGGCGGTGATCTGCCGGATGCGCGGCATGACCTTTTCCGAGCGGTCGGAGCTCTCCGTGCGGAACAACTGCATGCCACCGACTCCGAGCGCCGGCAGGATGGCCAGCGCCGTGGCGATGATGCCGATGCCGCCCAGCCATTGCAGCAGCGCCCGCCAGAGCAGGATGCCCGGCGGCGCGGTATCCAGCCCCACCACCACCGTCGCCCCGGTGGTCGTCAGGCCAGAGACGGCCTCGAACACCGCGTGGGTGATGCTGCCGCCCAGCCCGGCATGCTGGGAGAAGTAGAAGGGGATGGCGGCGCAGAGGCAGACCGCCAGCCAGGAGAGCGGGGTGAGCAGGAAGGCCTGCCGGATGGTCAGCCCGCCGGACATGTCGCACCGCGTGGCGCGGAACAGCAGCGCCGCGATGGCGGCGAGGCCGAGGGCGGAGGCAGCGAAGGGCCGCCAGTCCGGGTGGCCATGCGCCAGGTCCACCGCCGCCGGCACCAGCATGAAGCCGGCCAGCCCCAGCAGCACGCGGCTGACCAGATGGAACAGCGGCCGCAGCCGGGGCAGGGCGGAACTGCGCGGCGGGGCCTTGCCGGCCACCTCACGCATGGGCGTCGGCCTCCGGCAGGGCCAGCAGCGCCTCGGCCTGCTTCAGCGCGGTGCCGGCGATGGCGGCGACCACGCTATCCCCCGGCTGCAGTTGGGTGGTGGCGTCGGGGGTAATGATCTCCTCGCCGCGGATCACGGCGCCGATCAGCATGCCCTCCGGCAGGCCGATGCGGCCGAGCGGGGCGGAGACGAGGCGGGAGCCGGCCAGGGCCCGCGCCTCCACCACCTCCGTCTCGTCCCCCGGCAGCTGGTAGACCTGGGCGATGGCGCCCTTCCGCACATGCCGCAGGATGGAAGAGATGGTGATGCTGCTGGGGCTGACCACGGTATCGATGCCCAGTGAGCCCACCACAGGCGTGTAGGAGGATTTGTTGACCAGGGTGATCACCCGCGCGCAGCCGGCCCGCCGGGCGAGCACGGAGGTGAAGATGTTGGTCTCGTCGTCATTGGTCACCGCCACCAGCGTGTCGGCGGCGCCGGTATTGGCCTCCTCCAGCATCTCCCGCTCCAGCGCATCGCCCTGCAGCACGACAACGGAGGCGCCGAGCGTCTGCGCCACCATCTCCGCCCGCTGCGGGCTGTGCTCGATCACCTTCAGGGAGATCAGGTTCTCCTGGGACAGCGTCAGGGCCAGCTGCAACCCGATATTGCCGCCGCCGACGATGACGATGCGGCGCGCCAGCCGCTCCCGGTGGCCGAATGCGGCCAGCACCCGCTCGATCTGGTCGGAGGGCGTCACGACGTAGACGCCGTCCCCGGCCTCGATGCGGTCCTCCGGGCGGGGGACGAAGGTGGTGCCCTGGCGGGACAGCGCCACGGCGACGAAGCCATGTTCGGCCGCCTTCTGCCGCAGCGCCGCGATGGTGGTGCCGACCGGGGTGCAGGCCGCGCTCTCACACTGGATGCCGAGCAGCTGCAGCCGGCCGCCGGCCAGGGTCACCATGTCGAATGCCCCGGGCGTGCGCAGCCGGCGGGCGATGCCGGCTGCGACCTCCACCTCCGGCGAGATGATGACATCGACCGGCATCTGGTCGTCGGCATAGAGGCCGCTCCAGATCGATTCCAGGTAGCCGTGGTGGCGCAGCCGGGCGATGCGGCGCTTCACCTTGAACAGGGAGTGGGCAACCTGGCAGGCCACCATGTTCACCTCGTCCGAGCGGGTGACGGCGATCAGCAGGTCCGCATCCTTGGCCCCGGCCTCCCGCAACGTGCCAGGGTGGGAGGCGAAGCCGACCATGCCGCGGATGTCGTGGCTCTCATCGGCGCGCCGCGCCGCCTCGTGCGAGGCGTCGATGACGGTGACGTCGTTGCCCTCATGCGCCAGGTGCCGGGCGATGGTGGTGCCGACCTGCCCGGCGCCGCAGATGATGATCTTCATGGCGGTACTCCCGGCTGCCGCGACAGGTTTGGGCCGGGCTGCAAGGCCTTACAAGGGGCGTGCTGGCCGGGCGGTTGCACCGCACGCAACACCGTTGAGGAGATCGTAACGCTCCACTTCACACGCCCTTGTCCCGGCCTTAGCTTCAGCGCTCGCTCGGAAACCATGGGGTCATCGTGTCAGTCAGCGGTCATCAGGCGGCATCGGCCCCTTCAGCTTCCCCTCCATCCCAGGCCCGCCTGCTGTTCTCCCTGGCCGTGGTGATCGGCGCCGCGACCATCTTTGGGCTGACCTACAGCCTGACGGCACCGCTGGTGGCCATCAACCTGGCGGCAGCGGGGCTGAGCGAGACGGTCATCGGCCTGAACGCCGCCATGCATGCCGTGGGCGTGCTGCTGGTGGCGCCCATCCTGCCCCGGCTGGCCGGCCGCTTTGGCGCCCGCCCGCTGATCCTGGCGGCGCTGGTGCTGACCGGGGTGCTGCTGTTGCTGTTCCCCGCCGTGCCCAGCGTCTGGCTGTGGTTCCCGCTGCGCATTGGCCTCGGCATCGGTGCCGAGATCCTGTTCGTGCTGACCGAGACCTGGACCAGCGAGCTGAGCAGCGACGCGACGCGCGGCCGGGTGATGGCCGCCTATACCGCGCTGCTCTCCCTCGGCTTCGCCGGCGGACCGTTGATCCTTTCCTTCACCGGGCCAGAGGGGATGCTGCCCTTCGCCATCGGCGCCGGGGTGTGCCTGCTGGCGCTGCTGCTGGTGGCGCAGCCGCGGGTGATCCAGCCGGCGATGCAGGCCCATGACCACAGCAACCTGCTGCGCTTCATGCGGCTGGCGCCGATCGCCATGTCCACCACCGCGCTGAACGCGGCGGTGGAGACGGCCGGGCTCTCCTTCCTCACGCTCTACGCCGTGCGGCTGGGGTGGCAGGAGCAGGCGGGCACCCAGCTGATCACCACGCTGATGGTGGGCGCCATCCTGCTGCAGCTGCCGGTCGGCTGGCTGTGCGACAAGATGGACCGACAGCGCCTGATGCTGTGGCTGGGCGTGCTCTCCACCGTGGGCGCGCTGGCCTGGCCGCTGATGCTGCAGCACCCCTGGGTGGCCTATCCGGCGCTGTTCCTGTGGGGCGGCGTCTTCGTCGGCATCTACACCACCATGCTGGCCATCATCGGCTCCCGCTTCCGCGGCACCGACCTCGTCGGCGTCTATGCGGCCATGGGGTTGCTCTGGGGCGGCGGCGCCCTGCTGGGCCCCAGCCTGGCCGGCCTGGCGCTGGACGTGACCACCCACGGCCTGCCGCTGTTCGTCGCGCTTGCCTGCGGCGGCTTCGTGCTCTTCCTGCTGATGTTGCGCCGCTCTGGCGCCGGGGACGCCAGACGATGATCCGCGTGATGCTGCTGCTGCTGGGGCGGGAAGCCATCCAGCGGCGCTGGGGCGTGCTGATGGCCTCCGGCCTGTTCTGGACCGCCTTCGGCCTGTTCATCTTTATCGACGCGCTGGATGGCAAGACCCTCATCCCGCCCCACGTCTTCGGCTACTTCATCCTGCCGGAGGCCGCCGTCAGCCTGCTGGCCGCGGCCGGCAGCCAGGGCACCGCGCGGCGGCTGCGCCTGGTCAAGGGCATCGCCCTGCTGGCGACAGCCTTCCTGATCGTCAGCTCCTATCCCGGCGCCTACTTCACCCTGGCGATGGTGTTCGGCCTTGGCTTCCTGCTGGATGGCACGGTCCGCATCGCCAGCGCCCATATCGTGCGCTTCCCCGGCTGGCGCACCGCCATGGCGGGCGGCATCGTCGAGATCATCCTGGCCATTGCCACCCTGCAGCCCTGGCCGACCTGGTACGCCGGCACTGTCGGCTGCAACGTGGGTGCGGTGATGATGCTCTCGGGCGTCGCCATCATCCGCATCGCACGGCGCATCCGCAGCCTGCCGCCGGGGGCGTCCATCTCCTCCCTGTTCTCCCACAGCCTGCTGCGGCCGGCGCTGCTGGAGCCACTGGCACAGCCGGAAGCCCGCAAGGGCGACATGATTATCCATGTCTGGACGCCAACCGGCACCGCCACCACGCCGCTGCACCAGCGCGCCATCAACCGCTACATCGCGGCGGTGGACGGCAGCGGCGTCATCTCCACCGGGCACGCCGCGATGGAAATGGCGCCGGACCTGTATATCAGCCACTACCCGGGCGTGGAGATCGACCGCTCCCCCGGCGACTTCACCCGTATCCTGCGCGCGACGGCGGATAACGACGTGCCCGGCCGCTTCCAGCCCAGCTATGCCGAGGAAGCCGCCGGCTGGTGCCCCTCCACCGTGCAGGTGGTGTTCAAGGACTTCAACGCGGAACGGCTGCGCGCCTTCTGGGCCTCCTACCGGCAGGACAGCACCTACAACCTGACCAACCGCAACTGCTCCAGCGTCGTCGCCAACGCGCTGGACGCCTCGCTGGAAGGCGCCTTCCTGGGCAAGCGATGGCCGGTGCTCTCCGTCCTCGGCGCCATCACCAACCCGGAACTCTGGGCCGCAGGCCTGATGCGGGAACGGGCGGAAAGCATGGCCTGGACGCCCGGCCTGCTGCTGGACTACGCCCGGGCGATGAGCGCCGTGATCGAACCACCGCCCAGCCTCTGGCGCCGCCTCGTCTCGCGTGAGCGCAAGGCGGCTTGAGAAGGGGAAGAGGAAGGTGAAGGTGAAGGCTGGGGAAGAATTCCCCAGGCCCCTTCTTTTTTCTGCAAGTCTGGCGTCACGCTTCAGACTTTGAGCGGACGCTCCTGATGATATTTGAAATGGGCCGCGCGGGCTGAACCCTTAGTCGCCGGAGGTCTAGGACCTCTGGCGCACCCAGCCGTCTCTCAAGACCGCGCCAGCCGCCACGCCCGAAAAACTCGAAAAAAGAAGAGAAGGGGCCCGGGGAATTCCTTCCCCGGCCTTCTACCCTTCATCCCATTCGAGCAGCATCATTCCTCCAAGGGCACCGGCCGCCCGGCCGCGTCGTAGCCCGGCACACCCTGCCGGATACGCGCCGAGAAATCCGTGGCGTCCCCGGCGGTGCGGGCACGGTCGGTGATGCGGCCGGCGGCGCGCAGTTCGTCCAGCGTGTGGCCGGGGACCAGGCCTTCCACTTTCAGCAGGTAATCGGGCAGGTAGCCGGAGGCCAGCAGGCGGTAATCCAGCGGCAGCCCGTCGATGATCCGGCGCACCATCTCGTAGACCACGGTGGTGCAGTTGGCGGTGAAGGTGTTGTAGAAGCGGGGCGCGTGCGCCAGTTCGTCCGCCTTGGCTACATAGGCCAGGAACAGCGACCGCATGGCCGCCTGCGGCATGGCGACACGGTAGAGATAGACGTCCTCCCCCCGCTGGTTGGTGCGTACGGCGAGGATGTCGCGCTCATCGGCGGCGACGAGGCTGGCTTCGAACTGCCGGAACAGCCCGCCGATGGCGGAGAACTTCTCCCCGTGCTTCTTGCGGATCTCGATGGAGAAGGCCAGGTGCTCGCCATTGGTGAAGCCGAAGCAGACCAGCGTGTGGGCGATGGCGGGGCCCATCCAGTAGGACAGGGCGACATCGACGCTGGCCAGCGTATCCAGGTCGTAGTCCCGGCTTTCCCAGCGCGGCGTGCTGGCGGAAGGGCCGTGCCAGCGGAAGTTGCGCAGGTTGTGCAGCGTCACCGTGCTGCCGTGCACCTCGCCGCGCAGCAGGCAGGCGACGTCTTCGGCCCAGGCACGGTCCTGGGACGGGCGGAGGGAGAACCACCAGCCCAGCACCACTGCCAGCGCCACAGCATAGGCGGCGAAGGCGAGGGCGGAACCGGTGATCCAGAGCAGCGCGATGGCCACGAGGCCGAACCCGCCCCAGGCAGCGGCGAGGCCCTGGCGCACACGCTCCCGCGGCGGGGCACGGATGGCCAGGGCCGGGCAGACCCACAGCATCGACAGCAGGATGAGCAGCGTCCCCGCGACGATCATGCCTCCGGCCGCCCGTAGCGCGCCGAACCGAACCGGGCCAAGGCGTCAGTACAGCCGGTAGGACAGGAACAGGGCGGATTGCACCTGGTCGCGTGAGCCGCCGGGGCCGGTGACCAGCGGTGAGTCGGCGGCGTCCCCCTGCAGGCGGCCATACTCGACGAAGCCTTGCAGGCTCCAGCGATCCGTCATCCGCCACTGTGCCGCCACCAGCGCGCCGACGCGCTCGATGCCGCTGCCGGGGCGGTAGGCGGCGTAGCCGCTGCGCAACGCCTCGGCATCGCTGATGCCGTAGAAGGAGCGTGCGTATTCGCGGCTGGCCGCGCGCAGCTGCGGCCCGGCGGTGAAGGCGACGCGGCCGACGGGCACGGAGAGCAGCAGCCGCGCTTCCATCGCCGCGCCGCCATGGCTGCGTGCCACGTCCTGGGTGAGCGTGACATCGGCGTAGAGCGGGCCGGCGGTGTAGGCGATGAAGCCGCCGGCCTCCACCGTGTCCGAGAAGCTGCGCAGGCCGGTCAGGTAGCGGCGGCTATCCTCGGTGGCACGGCCTTCGCGCAGCCGCAGCATCGGGCCCATCGAGAAGCCGGCCGCTTGCAGCGCCGAGATACGGGCGCCGTCCAGCAGGTCGAAATCCAGCCACTCGCCATAGCCGCCAGCGATCAAGGGGAAGGGGCGCAGCTGCGTGCTGGAACTGCCGGCATAGGACGGGCTGGCGAAGGGGCCCGCGCCGAGATTGAGCTCGAAGCCGTCGCGCGGCTGGCCGAACAGCTTGTCCTCGGGGATTTCCTGCGCCTGGGCGGCCGATGCCAGCAGGAGGGACGCGGCCATCGCGATGGCGGGAAGACGGGACATCAAGCTGCTGCACTCGTACCAGGTCATGAAAGCACAAGCATGGCATATCATGCCGGCGTCCCGACAGCCCCGGCGTGCCGCTTTCGTCAAGCAACCGGGATTTGCCGCCCGCGCCGCTTCTGCCGCATGCTGAGGCGAGGGAAACAGGCAGGAGCAGCAGCGCCGTGAGCGAGACAGAGCCAGCCGGAACACCCCTGCGCCTCGTCTTCGACGGCCATGCCCTGCAGGCCCGGCCGGGCGTGTCGTTGCTGCAGGCCTGGATCGCCGCCGGGTTGCCGCTGACGGAGAATGTCGGGTGCATGGGGCAAGGCGTCTGCGGTGCCTGCCGCGTGCTGGTGCGGCGCCCGGGCGAGCGCATCGCCGGCACCGCCCTGGCCTGCGAGATGCCGGCCGAGGAAGGGATGCAGGTCTCCTTCATCGACCATTTCCCGGCGCGGCGGCCGCATGCCTATGACCTCTCCGCCCTGACCGATAGCTGGTCCATCCCCGACCAGATCGACGCGGTGTTCCCCGAGGCGAAGCACTGCCGGCATTGCAGCGGCTGCGACCGTGCCTGCCCGAAGGGGATTCCGGTGCAGCGTATGGTCAACCTGGCGGCGGAGGGCCAGGTCTTCGCCGCGGCCGAGCTGTTCGATGCCTGCGTCATGTGCAACCTCTGCGTTGCCGCCTGCCCGGAACATATCGACCCGGCGCATCTGGGCCAGTTCACCCGGCGGATGCACGCGGCGCTGACCCTGCGCCCGGCCGACCTGATGCAGCGCCTGCGGCAGATCGAGGCTGGCGAGCAGCCGATCGACCTCGACGCCCCGGGCGCCAGCCCGCCGGTGCAGACATGAGCGACGCGGGAATGACCGATGGGGGGATGAGCGGCGGCATCGGCTTCGCTGCCGCGCTGGCCGCCTGGGATGCGGCCGCGCCGGCGCCGGCCCGCGCCTGCGGCCTGAAGGTGGCGGACCTGCTGCGCGGCTTCCACCCGGACCACCGCCCTGGTGGCATGGTGCAACTGGTGGCGGGGCCGAATGAAGGCGCGCCGTGCCCGGCGCAGCTGGCGGCGCTGCTGCAATCGGACTCGTTGCTGGAGGATGTGGACCTCGCCGGGGCCACGATCCTGGACGCAGATGTGCTGGTGCTGGGCGGCGGGGGCGCCGGCTGCGTCGCCGCGCTGGCCGCCGCGCGGGCGGGGGCACGCGTGTTGATGGCGACCAAGCTGCGCATGGGCGACGGCAATACCGTGATGGCCGAGGGCGGCATCCAGGCCGCCATCGGTGCCGAGGACAGCCTGCAACGGCATTTCGAGGATACGCTGCGCGCCGGCCATTTCGCCGCCGACAAGGCGTTGGTCGCGGCGCTGGTGGGGGATGGGCCGGACGCCATACGCTGGTTGGTCCGCGAAGGCATGAGCTTCGACCTGGCGGATGAGCGGCAGCGGATGGGGGGCGCCCTGCTGCGCAAGAAGCCCGGCGGCGCCACGGCGGCGCGCCTGCTCTCCTACCGCGACTTCACCGGTCTGGAGTTGATGCGGGCGTTGCGGGAGGCGGTGCTGCTGCAGCCCGGCATCAGCGTGCTGGACGGCCACCCGGCGCTGGAGCTGCTGACGGATGACCGCGGCCGTTGCGGCGGCGCGGCGTTGCAGGATCTGGGGCAGCGGCGGCTGGTGCTGGCGCGGGCCGGTGCCACCATCATGGCCACAGGCGGTGCCGGGCGGCTGCACCTGGCGGGCTTCCCCACCTCCAACCACTATGGCGCCACGGCGGATGGGCTGGTGCTGGCCTACCGTGCCGGCGCCCGGTTGCGGGAGATGGACAGCTTCCAGTTCCACCCGACCGGCATTGCCTGGCCGCCGCATCTGGAAGGCACGCTGATCAGCGAGGCCGCGCGCTCCGCCGGGGCGCGGCTGGTCAATGGCCGGGGGGAGCGCTTCGTCGAGGAACTGGCGCCGCGCGATGTCGTCGCCTCCGCCATGTTGCGCGAACTGGCGGAAGGGCGCGGCGTCGGCCGCGACGGCAAGCTGGGCCTGTTCCTGGATACGCCGAGCCTGGAGCGCGAGCAGCCTGGCATTCTGGCGCAGCGGTTGCAGACGCTGTCGCACCTGGCCCACCGCGCGGGTTTCGACCCGGCGCGGGAACCTTTCCTGGTGCGGCCGACGCTGCATTACCAGAATGGCGGCATGGCCATCGATACCGATGGCCGCAGTGCCTTGCCCGGCCTGCTGGCGGCGGGCGAGGTGACTGGCGGCCTGCATGGCCGCAACCGCATGATGGGCAATGCGCTGCTGGAGCTGGTGGTGTTCGGCCGCCGCGCCGGTGCCAGCGCCGCCGCCGATGCGCGGCAGGAGCGCCCGCGCAACCTAGGGCTCAACCACCTGGCCGGCTGGCGGCGCGGTTTGCTGGCGGCGGGGCTAGGGCTGGAGGCCAAGGGCCCGCTGCTGTTCCCGCCCTATGGCAACGTCACACCCCAGGATCTGCGGAGGCACGCGGCATGAAGGTGCTGACCGACCCCGCCCTGTGCGTCGGCGCCGACCTGGCGGCCTGGATGGCACGCGGCGGCGGCGAGGGGCTGTCGCGCGCGCTGGCGGAGCCGGCTTCCATCATCCCGGTGCTGGAGGCCGCCGGGCTGCGCGGCCTGGGCGGCGCCGGCTTTCCCACCCACCGCAAGTGGTCAGCCGTGGCGGCTCAGCCGGGGCCGGAACGCTGGATCATCTGCAACGGCAACGAGGATGAGCCCGGCACCTTCAAGGACCGTTTCCTACTGGCCGAGACGCCGCATCAGGTGATCGAGGGCGCGCTGATCGCTGCCGTGGCGACCGGGGCGGCGCAGGTGGTGCTCTACGTCAATCCGCGCGAGGCGGCGGGGGTGTTGGCCTGCCACGCGGCAGTGGCGGCGTGGCAGGCGCATCCGCTGGCCGCCGCCGTCTCCGCTGCCATCGGGCAGGCGCTGTGCCTGCGCGTGGTGGAAAGCTCCGGCCACTATATCGGTGGGGAGGAGACGGGCGCCGTCTCCAGCGTTATGGGCGGGTTCCCGTTCCCCCGCCTGAAGCCGCCCTTTCCGTTCGAGCAAGGGGTGAACGACCGGCCAACGCTGATCAACAACGTCGAGACTCTGGCGCATGTGGCCCACATCCTCCGCCATGGCGCCGCATGGTACCGGGCGCTGGGGCTGGGCGACGCCGCCGGGACCAAGCTGTACTCGCTCTCCGGCGACGTGCTGCGGCCCGGGCTGCATGAGTTGCCGATGGGCACGCCGCTGCGTGAGCTGGTGTTCGTGCATGGCGGCGGCATGCTGGCGGGCAAGGCGTTCAAGGCGGTGTTCACCGGCGGCCCTTCCAATACCTTGCTGACCGGGGCGGACCTGGACGTGGCGCTGGATTTCGAGAGCGTACGCGCCCGGGGTTCCCGCCTCGGCACCGGGGCGATGATCGTGGTGGGGGAGGGCACCAGTATCCTGCGCAAGACCGCGGAATACGTGGCCTTCTTCGCCGCCAATTCCTGCGGCCAGTGCCCGCCCTGCAAGATCGGCACCCACCAGGTCTCCCGCATTCTGGAGCGGCTGGACACTGGCGCTGGGCGGATTGGCGATCTGGAGGCGCTGGAGAACCTGTCCCACATGCTGCCGGGCAGCGGGCGCTGTGGCCTGGTGGATGGCGCGGCGACGGTGCTGGCCAGTTCGCTGGAGACCTTCCGGGCGGAATACGAGGCGGCCTTGCCGAGAGGCTGACCCATGCCGGGGCTTTAAACTCTGGACTTCGTCCTGATATAGGCATAGTCCAGATCCGGACATGGGAGGCTCTGATGCCCCAGACTGTTGCCACTGCCAGCCAGGACAACGCCGCCGAGCCGCGCCTGGACCCCGCCCGCTTCGCGCCGGAGAACCGGCGGCGGTTGAGCGCGCCGGGGCTGCGCACCTTCCTGGCCATAGCGGATCTCTGGGGCCTGGACGAGACGCAGCGGCGGCTGGTGCTGGGCTATCCCTCCCGCTCCACCTTCCACAGCTGGGCCCGGACGGCGCGGGAGCATGGCAGCCTGACGCTGGATGTGGATGTATTGACGCGGATCTCCGCGCTGCTGGGCATCCATCAGGCGCTGGGCGTGCTGCACGACATTGAGCAGGAGGCGGTGGCCTGGCTGCGCATGCCGCACGACGCCACCGTTTTCGGCGGCCGCCCGCCGCTGGAGTTGCTGACCAACGGCACGCAGGACGGGCTGATGACGGTGCGGCGCTTCCTCGATGCCGCGCGGGGTGGGCTGTACATGCCGCCAAACGCCATCGACCGAGACTTCCGGCCGGCGACCGACGCGGATCTGGTCATCTCTTGACCGAGGCCTTCGCGCCGGCACCGGCGCCCAGCTACCGGCTCATCCCCTCCCGCTTCCCGCCGATCGGCCTGTTCGACACGGTGGCGACGGCGGCGGATGCGGCGGCGGTCATGGAACTGGCCGGCTGGACCAATGACCGACTGGTGGCCGACCGCATCTGGCGCCTGCCGGCCGACGAGTGGGTGTATGGGCGTGCCAATGCCAGCGTGGTCATGGCAACCTTCCTGCACGTGCCGCCCGGTGGTGCCCGCTTCAACGGGCCGGAGTTGGGCGCCTGGTACGCCGCCGCGGCATTGCCGACCGCGGCCTTCGAGGTCGCGCACCATCTGCGGCGGGAAGCGGTGGCGCGCCGGCTGCCCAGCCTGCGCCGCACCTACCGCACCTACCGGGCGGAACTGGCCGGCGACTACCTGGACATACGCGGCCAGCAGGCACGGCGCGCCGACCTCTATGCGCCGGACAGCTACGCCGCGTCCCAACCCTGGGGAGAGGGGGTGCGCGCGGGTGGTGGCGCCGGCATCCTGTTCGACAGCATCAGGCATGTCGGTGGCCTCTGCGCCGTGGCCTACCGGCCGCGCAACATCCGCGACGTGATGCAGGCCGACCACTGGGAGCTTTCGGTGGAGGCCGCCACGCGGCGGGTTGGGTTGCGACGGCTGACGGCCTGAGCGACCTGTGCGTGCCCCGCCCTTGGGGGCCTGGATCACCCGGGCACAATCTGCCATTGCTGGTTCAGGAGATCCGCGAGAGATCCAGGATCAAGGCCGCCCGTGCCGCGAGCCGGCCCGCCGCGCCCGCCCTGGCGCGGCCAGACAGTAGAGGACGCCGCCATGTCGCCCGTGATCACGACCCTGACGCTCAACCCGACCATCGACCTGGCGAGTGAGGCGAAGGCCGTGCAGCCGGTCCGCAAGGTGCGGACCTTCAATGAGCGGCAGGACCCGGGCGGCGGCGGGGTCAATGTCTCCCGCGTCGTGCGGGAATTCGGTGGTGAGACGCTGGCGCTGATCCTGGCCGGCGGCGTGACCGGCCGGTTCCTGGAGGAGTTGCTGGACGAGGCCGGCGTGCCCCGCCGCAGCATCCCCATCGCCGGGCAGACGCGGATCAGCCACACCGTGCTGGACCAGGAGAGTGGGCTGGAATACCGCTTCGTCGCCCAGGGTCCGGAGGTCAGCGCGGCGGAATGGGGCGCGGCATTGCAGGCACTGGAGGAGATCGATCGCGGCTGGCTGGTAGCCAGCGGCAGCCTGCCCGCCGGCGCACCGGCCGATTTCTATGCACGTGCCGCGGCCATCGCGCAGCGGCGCGGCCTGCACCTGGTGCTGGATACGTCCGGCGATGCGTTCCGCGCGGCGATGGAGCATGGCGGCATCGAAGTCGCCAAGCCCAGCCTGGGGGAATTCGAAGCCTTCATCGGCCGCGAGCTGCGCGAGACGGCGGCGCTGGAGCAGGCGGCGATGGAGTTGGTGCGGTCCGGCCGCGTCCGCCACCTGGCGGTGACGCTGGGCCATAACGGCGCCTTGCTGGCCAGTGGCGAGACGACGTTGCGGCTGCCGGCGCTGGATGTGGAGGTGAAGGGCGCGGTTGGGGCCGGTGACAGCTTCCTGGCCGCGATGACCATGGCGCTGGCGCGCGGGCGCGATGTGAAGGATGCTTTCGCCTGGGGCATGGCGGCCGGCGCCGCGGCGGTGTCCAGCCCCGGCACCGCGCACCCGGCGCGCGAGACGGTGGTGGAGTTGCGCCGGCGCATCACGCAGGTACCGTTCGTCGACGTTGCCTAGGCTGTCTATGGCCGCCATGGCGGATGGCGGCATGGGCAAACTCCGGCGGTGACGCTGCGCCGCGGATTGGGCAGACTGGTTCCTATCGGCCCGCGAGAGGCCGGCGAGGAGACCTATCCATGCTCACCCGACGCCATCTTGGCAGCCGAACCGCCACGCTTGCCCTTGCCACGACCGGGCTTGTGCTGGCCCGCCCGGCCCTGGCCGCGTTCCCGGACCGGCCGATCACCGTCATCGTCCCCTTCGCCCCTGGCGGTGCGAACGATCTGGCCGGGCGCCTGCTGGCCGACCGCATCGGCCCGCTGCTGACCCCTGAGGGACGAGCCCTGGTGGAGAACCGGCCGGGTGGCGGCAGCGCGATCGGGGCGGATTACGTTCGCCGCGCCCGCCCGGACGGCTACACACTGCTGGTGGGTTCCGCTTCCACCCTGGCCGTCGCGCCGGCCTCCGGCGCCAGCGCCGCGCGCTATCATCCGACGCAGGATTTCACGCCGATCACCGTCGTCGGTACCAGCCCGCTTGGCGTGGTGGTGCCGGTCAATTCCGGCATTACCACGCTGCAGCAACTGGTCGACCGGCTGCGGGCCGAACCCGGGCGGATTGCCTATGCCAGCTCCGGCGTTGGCGGCGTTTCCCATCTCGGCGCCGATTACCTGGCGAATCTGGCTGGCACCAGCGCGCAGCACATTCCTTATCGTGGTGGCTCGCAAACGGCGGAATCGCTGATGAAGGGGGAGACGCTGTACGCCGTCGATCAGCTCGGTTCCGTCGTCGGCCAGATCCGCGATGGCGCGCTGCGGCTGCTGGCCGTCACCACCAAGCAGCGTGACCCGAACTTCCCGGATGTGCCGACCGTCGCGGAAGCCGTGTTGCCGGATTACGAGCTGACCACCTGGACGGTCATGGTCGGCCCCAAGGACATGCCGGCCGACATTGCCGATGCGCTCAGCAAGGCCGCCAACGCGGCGCTCACCGAGCCGCGCGTGCGCGAGCGGTTGGAGAGCACCGGCACCACCCCGGTGCCGGACAGCACGCCTGCCTCCACCCGCGCGTTTCTGGACCGCGAATTCGCGCTGTACCAGAACATCGTCCAGCGCATCGGCTTGAAGCTGGATTAGGCCGGGCCTTTGGTGATGGCAGTGGCGAGGCGCGCTTTACCCGGCCGACATGCGCGTGTCGCCGCAGCTGGAGGACGCGCGCAGCGGCACCGTCTTCCTGCCATCAGTCCTCAAGGTTTCGCCTCTGCCCATGTCAGCAGCGCGTCGAGTACCGGGCACAGGGACTGGCCCCATTCGGTCAGTTGATATTCGACCTTGGGCGGCACTTGATGATGCACGATGCGGGTGACGATGCCGTCCGTCTCCATCTGCCGCAGTTGCTGGATCAGCATCTTCTGCGAGATCGTGGGAATCGCCCGCTCGAGATCAGAGAACCGTAAGAGTTTGCCGCCGAAGAGATGGAACAGGATGACCAGTTTCCACCGGCCCTCCAGCATTCGGATGACATGCTCCACGCCGGATGCAGCCGTCGCTGGCGTGTACTCCACCCGCTTACCTTCAGGTAAGTACCCTACTTTCTGGTGCGTACTTGTCATGTTGCCCAGGTAAGGCGATCTCATCGGCACACGCAACCGTGGAGCTGAGCCGATGAATGTGCTGCGTCTTCCCGAGCTGGTCGCCACCTATTTCGCACTTCCATCTGCTGCCGATCTGACGTCTCTGGAAGCCGTCTTCGCGGACGATGCCGTGGTCCGGGACGAACGGCACGAACATCGGGGCGTTGCGGCCATCCAGGCCTGGCGTGCCGACACTATGGCCCGCACGCCGTTTACGGCCCGGCCGCTCTCGGCGGAGGAGAAGCAGGGCGTCCTGGCCGTCCCCGCCGAGGTGACAGGCTCTTTCCCCGGGAGTCCGCTGGTGCTGGTGCACCGCTTCACGGTTCGTGATGGCCGTGTCGCTAGACTGGAGATCGGCTGATGGGCGCGCGTTGGATCGACCTTGCCGGCCAGCGTGCGGTCGTGACCGGTGGCACCAAAGGGGTAGGGCAGGCGGTGGTGGCGGCGCTGGCGGCGGCGGGTGCCCGTGTCGTGACCAGTGCACGCGCGAGGCCGGCGACGTTGCCGGACGGTATCGGCTTCGTCGCGGCGGACCTGATGTCGTCGGATGGCTGTGCCGCGCTGGCACGCTTCGTGGAGGCCGAGCTTGGTGGCGTCGACATCCTGGTCAACGTGCTCGGTGGATCGAGCGCGCCGGGCGGCGGGTTCGCGGCGCTCGACGACGCCCTGTGGATGAGCGAGCTGAACCAGAACCTGATGGGCGCCGTACGGCTCGATCGGGCGCTGGTGCCCGGCATGGTGGAACGCCGCTCCGGCGTCGTGATCCACGTGACGTCGATCCAGCATGAACTTCCGCTGCCTGAATCGACCATGGCCTACGCGGCGGCCAAGGCGGCGTTGGCGACATACAGTAAAGCGCTGTCGAAGGAAGTGACGCCGAAGGGCGTGCGCGTGGTGCGGGTCTCGCCCGGGTGGGTCGAGACAGAGGCCGCCGTGCGGCTGGCGGAACGCATCGCGCAGCAGGCCGGCACGGATTACGAGGGCGGAAAGGCCATCATCATGCAGAGCCTGGGCGGCATTCCCCTTGGCCGCCCGGTACAGCCGCAGGAAGTCGCGGACCTCATCGCCTTTCTCGTCTCGCCGCGTGCCGGCGCGATCAGCGGCACGGAATACGTCATCGATGGCGGCACCGTGCCGACGGCCTAGGCGGGAGGGCGAACTATCGCCACCTTGCGCTCCTTCGGCGGAAAGCGGCCGTTGAAACCGGGCACCCATACGAAGCGGCCTGGAACGCGAGGGCCGTTGTTCGAAGCATCCCGACTTGGCCCTGTGCCGGGGTCAACGGTCCGCAAAGACCAGTTCGGCGATGCCTGCTTCGCGCCACTGCGCCGCATCGGCCGGGGTCCCGGCCTCCGTCACCAGCGTATGGATGTCCCGGCAGGGGCAGATCTGCGCGCGGCCGATCTGGCCCAGCTTGGCGCCGACCACCATGGCGATGGCCCGGTTGCTGCGGCGGATCATCAGCCGGGCAATCTCGGCCTCCGGTACCAGGTGGTTCGTGGCGCCTTCCGCCGGGTGCAGCGCCATGGGCGCGACCAACGCGACATCGGCGGTGAAGCGGAGGATCTCCGCCATCGTCGTCTCGCCCACCAGGCCCGGGATGTCGGGCCGCAGCCAGCCGCCCAGCAGCATCACCTCATGCCGCGCGCCGGCGGTGTGCAGGGTACGGGCCACGTCGGGCGCGTTGGTCAGGATGGTAAGCCCCTCCATCCGGCATAGTTCGGCGGCCAGAAGGGCGGTGGTGCTGCCGGCGTCGATGAAGCAGGTCTGCCCGGGCCGCAGCAGCTTCACCGTGGCGCGGGCAATCGCCTCCTTCTCCGCCCGGTGCAGTTGCAGGCGGCGGGCCATCGGCGGCTCCGCTCGCATCTCGGCCGTCAGCACCGCGCCGCCATGCACGCGGCGCAGCACGCCGCTGGCCTCCAGCGCCAGCAGGTCCCGCCGCACCGTCTCCCGCGAAACCCCCATGGCCTCGGCCAGCCCTTCGGCGGCCATGCCTTGTTGTTCGCGCAGTTTCTCGACAATCAGGCGCCGGCGTTCCTCGGACCACATGGCGCAGCATCCTTCTGACGTAAGCTGGGGTATTTGTGGATTTACGAGGAAATCATGCGAATTGAAGCTGCCAAAGCAACCTAAACCAATTTTCTCCAAATTTGTCATGAAGCTGTAGCCAGATCTGGCGATGGTGCGCCGCCGGAAAGGAAGCGCCCCCATGAGCACCACCACCTCAGTCTTCGACACCATCATCGGCCGGACTCTACCGGCCATGCCGGGGGGCGGCAGCAACGCGCTGGCCTTCCCGGCTGCCGATGCCGGCGGCGGCTACCGCGTCTCGCCCGGTTTGGGCGGCAGCATCACCAGCTACACGCTGGTCTATGACCTGCTGCTGCCGCCCGGCGATGGCTCGGACTACGCGGCGCTGCTGCAGACCGACATTGGCAATGGCGGCGATGCCGACCTGTTCGTCCGCCGCGGCGGCGAGGCCGGCGGCATCGGCATCGGCGGCGTCTATGAGGGCGAGGTCAGCTACGGCGCCTGGCACCGCCTGGCCTTCAGCTTCGAGGATCTGGGCAACGGCAAGAGCCTGCTGGCCAAGTATATCGACGGCGCCCTGGCCGGGAAGCAGGAGGTGGACACCGCCCGCTATACCATCGACGGCCAGCAAGGCTTCCTGATCCTGGCGGATGAGGACGGCGAGACGCGTGCCGGTGCCCTAGGCGGCTTCCTGTTCGACCCGACGGCGATGACCGCGGCGCAGGTCGCGGCGCTGGGCGGCCCGGCGGGCGGCGGCATCCTGCCCGCCCCCCGGCCCGACGCCACGCAGTTCGACTTCGTCCAGAGTGACCTGGGCGCCAGCTTCGGTCCCGGCAGCCTGGCGGCGCGGGACCCGGCCCAGGCCGGGGAGGTGGGCGAGTTGTCCGCGCTGGCGCTGCCGCCGCTGCCGGACGCGGCGGAGGGCGTGCTGCGCTACCCGGCCGCCGGCGGCAATGAGGGCTTCCTGGTCAAGACGGGCCTCGCTGGTGCCATGAGCACCTACACCCTGGTCTACGACCTGCAGATCCGCCCGGAGACGATGGCCACGTTCGGTGCCTTGCTGCAGACCGACACCGGCAACGGCAATGACGGCGAGCTGTTCCTGCGCTGGACGGACGACAACAAGACCGTCTACGGCACCGGCATCTCCGGCCAATACGAAGGCAGCGCCAGTGGCGGCGGCTGGCACCGCGTCGGCTTCACCGTCACCGATCAGGGCAATGGTACCGCGACGCTGGTGAAGTTCATCGATGGCATCGTCGTTGGTACGCAATCGGTCGATTCCAGCCGCTTCACGCTGAACGGCGAGACCGGCTTCCTGATCATGACGGACGAGGATGGCGAGGTGGCCAGCGGCTACCTGGCGAGCTTCGCCGTCACCGACGTGGCGCTCTCCCCCGCCGAGATGGCGGCGCTGGGCGGCGTGCGGGCCGGCGGCATCTTCGGCGCGGCCACGGCACCCGGCCGCGCCACACAGTTCGATTTCGAGGCCGGTACCTTCGCCCCCAGCTTCGGTGACGGCAGCATGAACCGCCGCGCCCAGGATGGCAGCGCCATCGGTGACGCCGCCGAACTGGGCGCGACGCCGCTGCCCGGCAGCCAGAACGAGGGCGTGCTGGGCTTCCCGGCGACCGAGCCGGGCGACGGCTATACGATCAACCCCGGCACCGCCGACACGCTGGCCAGCTACACCCTGGTGCTGGACCTGCTGATCCCCGAGGGCCAGGAGAGCGACTACGGCGCGCTGCTGCAGACCGGGGAGGGCGACGCCGAGCTGTTCCTGAAGCGGCTTGACGACGGCAGCATCGGCCTCGGCATCAGCGGCCAGTATGACGCGACGACGATGGAGTTTGGTGGCTGGCACCGCATCGCCATCACCGTTGCCGATGCCGGCAACGGCACCGCCCTGCTGACCAAGTTCGTCGATGGCATCAAGGTCGGCAGCCAGAGCGTCGATGCGGCGCGCTTCTCCATCGACGGCGCCAAGGGCTTCATGGTGCTGTCCGACGACGATGGCGAGAGCTGGAGCGGCTGGCTGAACAGTCTGCATATCGCCGATCGTGCCATGGCGGATGCCGAGGTCGCGGCGCTGGGCGAGGCGTCGGCGGGTGGGATCATCCCCACCGCGCCGGCCGGCGGCACCGCCACGCAGTTCGATTTCAACAGCGGCAGCCTGGCCGCCACCTACGGCCCCGGCACGATGGCCGAGATCGGGCTGTCGGCCGGGCCGGTACTGCTGGCGGCCCTGGCCGACCACCGCGTTACGCCGGCGCAGGAGAGCCTGACGATCGACCTCGCCGGGGTTTTCGAAGGCGAGGGCCTGACCTATGCCGTGACGACATCGGAGGGAAAGACCGTTACCGGCGCCTCGGTTGTGGACGGCAAGCTGGTGCTGGCCCTGGGCGGCATCGGCTTTGATGACGTCACTATCACGGCGACGGACACGCACGGCCTGACCGCGTCCGACAATTTCCGCCTGCGCATGGCGGGGGAGAACGCCTACACCATCGCCGTGCTGCCCGATACGCAGGACTATGTCTTCGCCGGACAGGGGCAGAAGATCCTGAATGGCATGACGCAGTGGCTGGCCGACAATGCCGACACGATGAACCTGCGCTTCGTGATGAGCGTGGGCGACGTGGTGGCCAGTAACCAGCCTTCCCAATGGGCCATCGCCAAGGAAGCTTTCGCGACGCTGAACGGCGTGGTGCCCTACTCCATGCTGCCGGGTAACCACGACCAGGGCAGCGGCGGCAGCGCCAACAATTATGGCTCACTGCAATCCAACTACTTCGACACCGACTACATGAAGCAGCATTCCACCCTGGGCGGGGTGTACGACCAGAATCCGAACGAGACCAACAACGCCTGGTACAGCTTCGCGGGCGAGGACGGCACCGAGTGGATCGTACTGGCGCTGGAATTCGGAGCGCGGGACGACGTGCTGCGTTGGGCGGGCGAGGTACTGGATGCCAATGCCGACAAGCGCGCCATCCTGACCACGCACCATTACACCAACATGGGCACGCGGGCGGACAACTACTCCGGCCCCCTCTTCGCCGAGGGCACCGGCAAGGATTACGGCATCGGCAACAGCAACGAGAATGCCAATGACGGCGAGGATATGTGGCAGAGCCTCGTGTCCAAGCACAGCAATGTCAGTTTCGTCTTCTCCGGCCATGTTTTTGGCGATGGTGCGGAGACCATCGTCAGCTACAACGAGGCCGGCCAGCCGGTCTTCCAGATGCTGGTCAACTACCAGAACGGTGTCTCCCTGGAAGCCACCGGCAATGGCGACTCCAGCCAGGGCGGCAATGGCGGCAACGGTGCCATCCGGCTGGTCACGATCGATCCCGACAACAACGCCTTCTATACCGAGACCTACCTCTCCGCGACGGGCGAGTACCTCACTGGCTCCCGCGGCGATCCTGAGCCCTCCCGCGATGGCAAGGGTGGCGAAACGGGCACGCCGGACATCACGATCCAGCCCATCGTCTTCGGCACGCCCGCCGAACTGGACCTGCCGGAACTGCCGGGTGGGGGCGAGGCGCATGTCCTCACCGCGCCCAAGTTCGACCCGAATAACGGCTTGAAGATCACCCCGGGCTTCGCGCCGGCCGATGGCGGCACCACCTTCGATGCCTACACCTTGGTCTATGACCTGTACCTGCCGGCGCAGGGCGGCCTGGCATCCATCTTCCAGACCGACCTGAACAACATCACGGACGGCGACCTCTGGCTGGGCATCGGTGCCAACGGCGCCGTCATTGGCACCAATGGCCAGGACGAAGGCAACCTGCCGCTGGAAAGCTGGCATCGCCTGGTCTTTACCGTCGAGCGCGTGGGCGAGGGTGGCTCGACCTTCACGTTGGGCAAGTATGTCGATGGGGTGCTGCAGGGCACGCAGACGGTCGGCGCCGTCTTCAACATCACCAAGGACGGCTTCCTCATCTTTGCCGATGACAGCTTCGAGACGCCGCAATTCTCTCTCTCCTCCTTCGCCTTTGTCGAGAAGGCGATGAGTGCGGCGGAGGTCGCGGCGCTGGGTGGCGTCACCGCCGGCGGGCCGTTTGCCGCCAAGCCGGACGGCGTCAATGCCGTGCAGTTCGACTTCACCGAGGCGGACCTGACGCCGAGCTTTGGCGAAGGCACCATGTCCCAGACCATCGGCAGCAGCACCGGGCGGCAGCTGACCGGCCGGCTGCTGGAGCATCAGGAGACGGTGACCGGCGTCTATCTCGGCACGCCGGAGACTCAGTTCCGCGCCCATGCCGGTGACGACAAGGTGGCCGAGGCCAGCGGCGACGTTGCCACGGTTTCCATGGATGCCGGCAAGACCGTGGACCCCCTGCACCAGGTGCTGCGCTTCGAGTGGCTGAACGCTGATGGCGAAGTGCTGGCGGCCACCGCGCAGGCGGATCTCACCCTCGGTGCCGGCGTGCACCGGCTGACGCTGCGCGTCACCGATGCGGGAGGCACGGTCAGCACCGATGACGTGAAGGTCGCCGTTACCGATGCCGCCACGCTGCTGCACGAGAATTTTGACGACGGCAATGCCACGGGCTGGCAGTCCCCCGGTGGCAACTGGCAACTCGCCGGTAGCGTCCATTCGCGCGACACGGCGGTGGAGGGCATTGCGGCCGGCCAGGGTGCCATGCGGGCCTTCGATGGTGCGGGCGGCGTGATGCGGTGGCAGGGCCAGGGTAGCGAGAGCTGGTCCGGCTACACCGTCTCCGCCACGCTGCTGGCCGAGGACCAGAAGGGGCTGGGCCTCGTCGCCTACTACCAGGATGACCAGAACCACTACCGGCTGAGCTTCGATATCGCCGATCATACCCGCCAGATCGTCAAGGTGCAGAACGGCGTCGAGACGGTGCTGGCCCGCGAGAGCGCCACCAGCCCGTTCGACCGCGCCATGACGGTGGAACTCGCGGTGGCCGACGGCCGGATCCTGGCGACGTTGGATGGCGAGGCGTTGTTCGGCGGCGTGGTGGAGGACCAGGGCACGCCGTTGGCCGGCGGCACTGTAGGCTTGTGGTCGGAAGGCCAGCGGCAGGTAGTGTTTGACGACATCTTCGTCCGCCAGGGCACGCTGATTGCCGATGCCGGCAAGACCATCCGCGTGGTGGATACGGATGGCGACGGCTTTGCCGAAGTCGATCTCTCGGCCCTCGCCAGCTTCGGCATCGACCTCTCCACCACCGTGGCGTGGAGCGAGAAGGGTGCGGCGCTCGCCAGTGGCGCGGAGGCCAGGGTGCAGCTTGGCACCGGCGACCACCTTGTGCGGCTCGACATGCGCAGCGAAGTGGGTGAGGCCAGCGACACCGTGAAGGTGCAGGTGATCGCCGCGCGGGACGTGCTGTTGCAGGAGGATTTCTCGGCGCCCGCCGCCGGCTGGCGCTTTGTGGATGAGGGCGAGCTCGGCGCCGCTGCCGCCTGGTCCGTGCAGGACGGCAGGCTGGTCCAGGCCGCCAACCGTTACAGCCGCGAACTCGGGGGTACTGGCGACACGGCGCCGACATCCGAATGGAGCCTGAACTGGAGCCCGCTGGGCGACGGCATCCACGCGCTCCGCAAGGGCACCTACGCGCTGTACGAAGGCGAAGGTGCCGCTGGATGGCAGGACTATGCCGTCGATGTCAGCTTCACCGCCCCGGCGGGCGGCGGCGTCGGCCTGTTGCTGCACTACGCCGATGACCAGAACTACTACAAGCTGGAGTTCGACAACCAGACCGGCCTGGCCCAGTTGTTCAGCCTGAAGGCGGGCATCGAGCAGACGCTGTGGCAGGCACCGGTGCGCTACGACGCCGACGCCGCCAACCAGCTGCATGCCGAGATCGTCGGCGGCAAGCTGCAGGCCTGGCTCGGCGATGTCGCGCTGTTCACGGTGCCGATCGAGATCCGTGACACCGAGAAGGGCAGTTTCGGCCTCTACAACTGGGGCAATGCCGGCGTTTCCTACGACGATGTCCGCGTGGTCAGTCTGAGCGGCGATACGCCGGCACCGCTCAACCCGGTGACGGGTTCGGCGGGCGACGATGTGCTGGTCGGCGGCGAGGGGGATGACCATTTTGTCGGCGGCGCGGGCTACGACATCGTGCAGTACGGCTCCGTCCGCGCTGCCTATGCCCTGACCTTGGGCGAGGCGGTGCATCGCCTCTCTGGCCCCGATGGCAACGACCGGATGGAGGGGGTGGAAGCCATCCGCTTCCTCGACAGCACGGTGGAGCTTTCGGCGGCGGGCGGCGGCCATCTGCTAGAGCGTCTGTATGAAGGCGCGCTAGGCCGCGGTTCCGACGCGCACGGCCTAGCGTTCTGGATGGATAAGGCGGAGGCTGGCCTCGACCTGGGTAGCATCGCCAGCAGCATGCTGCGGAGCGCCGAGGCTGGCGGCCGGCCTGCATCGGCGGATGGTGCCTTCGTCACCGGGCTTTATGACAGCCTGCTGGGCCGAGAGGCCTCCGCCAGTGAACTGGCATTCTGGAGCGGCGTGCTCGGTAAGGGGCTGACGCGTGGGGATGTCTTGGCTGGCATCGCTTCCAGCAGCGAGGCCCAGGAAGCGCAGGGGGATGGTCCGCTGGTGGTCGCGGATCTCAGCGTGACGCAGGTCGCCCGTGCCTACGAGGTGATGCTGGGCCGCGATCCGGATCTGGCGGGCCTGGGCTTCTGGGAGCAGCGGAGCGAGGGCGGCATGGCGTTGGAAGACATCATGGCCACCATGGCGGCTTCGCAGGAGTTCCTGTCCGGCCAGGGCAGCCTCGATAACCCCGGCTACGTGCAGGCGCTGTACACCCAGGCCTTTGGGCGTACAGGCGAGGCGGGGGGAATCGCCTTCTGGACGGAGGTGCTGGAAGGCGGCGCCAGCCGCGCTTCCGTGGCGCACCACTTTCTGGCCTCCGGGGAAGGCGAGGCGTTCTTGCAGCAGATGGCGGAGCAGGGCGTGCTCATCGCCTGACGGGGACGAGGGCCGGGCGCACGGGATTGCGCCCGGCCGTTCTCGTCGTCTCCGGTACGAAGTGTGCGCGCCTTGATGGCGCCTGAGGGCTGTGCGGCGGCCTCCATCCCTCCGCCAGCTCTGATGGTTTCAGCCGGCGAGGAATCCGTCGACGCAGGTGACGCAGGCACCGCCGATGCTCACTTTGCCCGTCGCATCCACCTTGACCGCAATGCGCCCGTCCCGGCCGACGCGACGGCCCTGGGCCGCCAGGTAGTCCGCCCCGCCGGCGGGGAGCAGCCCACGGTCACGCCGGAACACGGCGACGCTGCCATTGCCACTGCCGCAGACCGGGTCTTCCTCGACACCGCAGGACGGGGCGAAGGAGCGGACCTCGATGGCTGCCTCGCCGCCGCCGTGGGCGCCGAACACCGTGATGCCGGTGATACCGAGACGCTGCTCGAACTTCACCGACCGTGCGAAGTCCGGGCGGAGGTCGAGGACGGTCTCGGCGTCGGCCATCTGCGCGACAGCCCAGACGGCGCCGACATTGACGATGGAGGGCACCGCGCCGGCGTCCACGGGGCGGCCCAGGATGGCTTCCATCTCCGCAACGTCGGCGGCCGCCAGGGGCGTCACCGTCGCCGCTGGAAGGTCCAGGGTGATGCGGCGCTCCGGCCCTTCGCTGTCCACGGTCAGGTTGACCAGGCCGATGCGGCATTCCTGCACCAGCTTGCCGTTGCGCGGCGTCACCCGCCCTGCCTCCAGCATCGCGTGGGCGCTGCCGAGGGTCGGGTGCCCGGCGAAGGGAAGCTCGCTGCGCGGGGTGAAGATACGCAGGCGGTAGTCGGCCTCCGGTGTCGACGGCGGCAGGAGGAAGGTGGTTTCGGACAGGTTGGTCCAACCTGCGATGGCTTGCATGGCCGCCGTGTCCAACCCCTCGGCATCAAGGATCACGGCGACCGGGTTGCCGAGGAACGGACGCGATGAGAAAGCGTCCACGACCTTGTAAGCTCTCTTCAACATGGCACTCTCCGAGTTCTAAGTGTCGCGATCACACTGCCGCAGCGCGCTGCACGGGGCCGTCGTGGCGAAAGGGATAGCGGTCGGTTGCTTGCCATGACCCTGCCTGTGCCGATGACCGTGCCACTGCCGGTGGTCATACCCCGAAGGACGCGGAGAAAAGATGGGGTCCGGGGATTTCCTTTCCTGACCTTCCTGTCCAAGGCCGACTGCCGATCTGTCCCAACGGGGTCAAGATGACGGACGTCAGGCCCAAGTCGCGATCTCGGACGCATCCTGCTTCCCGCCCTATCCCCGGCCGGTTCCTTGTGCAGCCCAGGGTGAGCTCTTACAACGGCTCACCAGACGCTGCGCCTGCTCCCCGGCAGGCCT
Source organism: Teichococcus aerophilus (assembly GCF_014490485.1). Taxonomy (GTDB): domain Bacteria; phylum Pseudomonadota; class Alphaproteobacteria; order Acetobacterales; family Acetobacteraceae; genus Pseudoroseomonas; species Pseudoroseomonas aerophila. Next base: position 69,752 of record NZ_JACTVA010000022.1, read on the forward strand.
TCCAGTCCTGCTTTCTGATGCGCTGTTCCGCCGGAGACTTTCATGGCTTTGGTCAAGACGTCCAGCCTTCCCTCCAACAAGCTTCCGGCCGTTCCTGCCCAGCCTGTGGAGCAGCCCCGGCCAGCGCCCCGCCGCATGCAGGATCGCTCCCGCGCGCGTCGGGAAAAGGCGGCGGAGCGGATTGGCGCGGCGACGGAAGAGCTGGCCGCCGGCATCGCCGAGGCTGCGGCTGCGGCGGAGGAACTGCGGCGCTCCCTGGAGCAGATCTCGGCCTCGGCCGAGGAAGCGGCGGGCGCATCCCAGGAATCCCAGGCCGCGGTGAAGAGCCTGTCCGCCGTCTTTACGGAGGCACGGCAGAAGGCCGAGCATTCCCGGGCCAGGACGGAAGGCCTGCAGGGCCTGCTGATCGAGGTGGCGGCACAGGTGTCGGTCGCTGCAGGCTGGGTGCAGGAGAACACGGCACGCCAGCTCCGGTCGGTGGAAATCGTCAGCCTGCTGGAGGCGCAGGCCGCCAGTATCGGCGAGATCACGCAGACTGTGGGCGACATCGCCGACCAGACCAACCTCCTGGCACTCAACGCGGCGATTGAGGCTGCGCGGGCGGGGGACCAGGGTCGTGGCTTCGCCGTGGTGGCGGATGAGGTTCGTGCCTTCTCCGAAGTCTCGGAGAAAAGCGCCGTCGAGGTGCAGGACCTGGCCGGGACCATCGGCGCGGAGGTGAAGGCCATCGCCGGCCGCATCAAGCGCGCGGCGGAACTGGCCGAGCTGGAAGCGAGGAACGGCCGCGAGATCGTCGCGGCGCTGGACGCGGTACGCGGCGAGATTGGCCTGGTCGCGGATGGCGCCCAGGCCATCCTGATCAGCGCCGTTGAAGCCGAGGGCGGCGTGCGGGAAGCGCAGCGCGGGGCCGAGCAGGTGGCCAGCGCGGCGGAAGAGCAGAGCGCGGCGGCGGCCGAGGCGCAGCGCGCGGTGCAGCAGCAAAGCGCCTCGCTGGACCAGAGCCACCAGGCGTCCCAGGCCCTGGCCTCCATCACGGAGGAACTGGTCTCCGGCAATGGTAGCGCCGGGCAGGCTGAGCAGGTTGCTTCGGCGGCCGAGGAACTCTCCGCCGCGGTCCAGCAGCTCTCCGGCGCGGCCGGGGAGATCATGACCGCGATCGGCCAGATCAGCCGGGGTTGCCAGGCGCAGGCGGCGGCGGCCCAGCAGTCCAGCGCCGCGATGGCGCAGATCGAGCGTGCGACGACAGCGACCCGCGCCACGGCGGAGGACGCCGCCACCCGCACCGCCGCCATGCTGCCGCGATTGACGCAGGGTCGCGGCGCGGTGGAGCAGCTGACCCGCAGCGTCGAGGATGGGCTGCGGGAAACCGAGGCGGTCGCGCTGCTGGCGGATGCGCTGGACATGTCCGGCCGCCGGATCGAGCGCATCGTGGATGGCATGGCGCTGATCGCCGTGCAGACCAACATGCTGGCGGTGAGCGGCGCGGTCGAGGCCGCGCGGGCCGGCGAGGCCGGGCGCGGCTTCGCCGTGGTGTCCGCCGACATCCGCGGCCTGGCCCGCGATTCCAGCGAGAATGCGGACCGTATGAAGGACGTGGTGCGGCAGGTGCTGGGCCAGATCGCCGCCGTGCGCCGGGACCTGGAACTGATCGGCACAGCCTCCAAGACCGAGATCGCCCGCAACCAGGGTCTCGCCGGCCGGCTTGGCATGGCTGAGGACGAGGTCCGCGGATTGTCCGGCGGCGCGGCGGAGATCCTGGGCGGGGCGGACTTCGCCATGAACGCGGTGCGGGAGGTGCTGGCCGGCACGCAGCAGATTGCCACGGCGGCGGAGGAAGCCAGCGCTGCCTCCGCCCAGGCTGCTACCGCCGCCCGCCAGCAGGCGCGTGGGGCGGAGGATCTGGCAGCGGCCATCGAGGAAATCGCCAGCCTGGCCGACGAACTCTCGATCGCCGAGAGCTGATCGATGGCGGCCGATGCTCTGGCTGCGGTCGAGGACGGTGCTGCCGCCGGTAGCATGCTGACCATCCGTGCGGGCGGCGAGACCCTGGCACTGTCTTTGGCGGAGGTGACGGAGGTGCTTCAGCCGCGCCCGCTGACCCGCGTGCCGCATGGCCCGGCCAGTCTGCTGGGGCTCGCCAATCTGCGTGGTGCCGTCGTGCCGGTCATCTCGCTGGCGGCGCTGGTGGATGGCGCGGCCACGCCGGTCACCAGCACATCGCGGCTGGTGCTGTTGTGGCCGCACGCCCCCGTGGCGTTGCTGGCGGATGACGTGGTGGCCATGGCGGAGGCCGGCGGGGCGCGGCGGCTGGATGTCCAGGCCCTGTTGGCCCAGGGGTTCGCCGGGCTGCTGCGACGCTCGGCGGCGCTGGGCGTCGCTGCGGACGGCAGCCAGATGGACGCCGCGCCGGCAGTGGCCGCGCGATTGCTGGTCAGCTTCACGCTGGCCGGGCAGAGTTACGCGCTGCCGATGGCCGATATCGTGGAGATCGCCCGGCTGCCGGATGACCGCGCCGCCGTGCCGCAAACGGATGCCGCCATGCTGGGTGCGGCGGCGATGCGCGGCCGTCTGTTGCCGCTGGTCTCGCCCCGGGTGCTGCTGGGACTGCCCGCCCAGGTGCCGGACCTCGCTCTGGCGCGCGTCATCGTCGTCCGCATGGCGGGCGCGGAAGTGGGCCTGGTGGTGGACAGCGTGCAGGGGTTGCTGCGGGTGCCGGAGACCGCCATCGATCCGGTGCCGGCCGTGCTGATGCGGGGCGCCGCGGAGGCGCAGGTCGCGGCGATCTGCCGGCTGGAGGGTGGGCGCCGCCTGGTCTCCCTGCTGGATACCGAGCAGTTGTTGGACAGGGAGACGGCGGAGCGCGTGCGCGGCACCGTCGCGGGAGAAGCAATGGCCATGGCCAGCGAGGCCGCCGTTGGTAATGGCGCGATGGAGCAGTTCGTGCTGTTCCAGCTTGGCGGGGAAGCCTACGGCCTGCCCGTCGCGGCGGTCGAGGAAGTGGTGCGGCATCCGGGCGCCTTGACGCGCGTTCCACGCGCACCGGATTTCCTGGAAGGCGTGATGAATCTGCGCGGTACCGTCGTGCCGGTGATCGACCAGCACCGCCGTTTCGCGGCCCCCGAGGGACCCGTCGTCGCCGGCCGCCGCCGCATCATCGTCGTGCGGCTGCACGGATTGCTGGCGGGTTTCGCGGTCGATGCGGTGTCCGAGATCGTGGCGATCGCCCCGGCCGGGCTGGCCCCCACGCCTGACATCGCGGAGGAAGGCAGCCGGATCTTCGACCGCGTGGCGACTTCCGGGCGTGACGGCAGGATGATCCTGATCGTCGATCCGCAGGCGCTGCTCGATCAGGCGGAGCGGGATCTCCTGGCCGGGATCGCCGAGGCGATTCCGGGACCGTGATCAAGCTCCTGGTGGTCGACGATTCAGCGCTGATGCGCCGGTTGCTGGGCAAGGTCTTTGGTGCCCAAGGCGACTTCCAGGTGGAGTTCGCCCGCAACGGCCTGGAGGCGCTGGCGATGCTGGACAGCGTGCGGCCGGATGTCATCACGCTGGACGTGCATATGCCGGAGATGGACGGGCTGGCCTGCCTGGACCGGATCATGCTGGAGCGGCCATGCCCGGTGGTGATGATCTCCTCGCTGACCGAGGCCGGGGCCGATGTGACGTTGGAAGCCATGCAGCTGGGCGCGGTGGATTTCATCGCCAAGCCGCAGGGTGCGATGTCGCTGGAGATCGACGATCTGGCGCCGTTGCTCGTCGAGAAGGTGCGCGCGGCGGCCCGGGCGCGCCCGCGCGGCAGCCTGCGGCTGGCGGAGCGCGTGCGCCTGAAGATCAGCGCCCCTGGGCTGACGCCGCTATCCCTGCCGCGTCCGCGCCAGGCCCGGACGAAGCTGGCGGGGAATGGCGTGGTTCTGGTCGGCACCTCCACCGGCGGGCCGCCGGCGCTGGATGCCGTGCTGGGCCCGCTGCCGGCAGATTTTCCCTGGCCCATCATTGTGGCGCAGCACATGCCGGCCGCCTTCACCGGCCCGCTGGCGCGGCGGCTGGACCGGCTCTGCGCGCTGGAAGTGGTGGAGGTCGTCCGCCCCATACCCTTGCAGGCCGGCAAGGTGTTCATCGGCCGGGGCGATGCGGACATCATCATCGGCGGCCGCACCGGCGGGCCCGTGGTGCTGGCCGCGCCTGCCGCGCCGGAGCATCGCTGGCATCCGAGCGTTGACCGCCTGGTGGTCAGCGCCATGGACCATTTCGAGGCCGCCCGCCTTCTCGGCGTGTTGATGACGGGCATGGGCAATGACGGCGCCACCACCATGACCCGGCTGCGGGCCCAGGGTGGCCGCACCATCGCCGAGGCGGAGGAGACCGCCATCGTCTGGGGTATGCCGGGCGAGCTGGTGCGCGCCGGCGGCGCCGATGCCGTGGTGCCGCTGGAGGGCATCGCCGGCCAGTTGATGGAATGGCTCGGGTGAGCGGAACCGAGAAGACGGCCGTCGGCCCTGCTCTGCCGATCCTCGATACCGAGGAACTGAAGCGGCTCTGCGACTTCCTCTATCGCCGGACCGGCATGTCCTATGGCGAGCCGAAGCGATACTACATTGAGCGGCGCGTGGCCGAGCGGATGCAGCGCACCAGGTCCGTGGGCTTTGCCGCCTACATGTCGCTGCTGCGGTCCAGCGAGGCCGAGGCGCAGCAGCTGATCAACAGCTTCACCGTCAACGAGACTTATTTCTTCCGCGAAGAGCACCAGTTCCGCTGCCTTGGCCGCGCGCTGCTGCCGGAGATCGTTGCGCGGCGCGGCCCGGGTGACCTGGTGCGCATCTGGTCGGTGCCGTGCTCGACGGGGGAGGAGCCGTACTCCATCGCCATCTGGCTGCTGGAGAACTGGGCGCTGGTCGATGCCTACCATATCGAGATCGTCGGCTCGGATATCGACACGCGTGCCATGGAGGCGGCACTGGCCGGCGAGTATGGCGAGAGGTCGCTGGGGCGGCTGCCGGCGACGCTGCGGCAGCGCTATTTCGAGCCGGCGGGGGCCGACCGCTGGCGCATCATCGGGGATTTGCGGGAATCCGTGAGCTTCACCGCCGCCAACCTGACCGATGCGGCAGGCATGGCCGCGCAGCGGGGGTTCGACGTCATCTTCTGCCGCAACGTGCTGATCTATTTCGATGATGCATCCCGCGCCGCCGCGGCGCGGCATCTCTACGACGCGCTGAACCCCGGCGGCTTCCTCTGTCTCGGCCATAGCGAGGCGATGTCCCGCATGTCGGACCGGTTCGAGACACGGCGGTTCGAGGATGCCGTGGTCTATCAGCGCCCGGGGGCGGCGTGATGGACGAGCTGCTGGCGCAGTTCCTCATCGAGGGGCGGGAACTGTTGCAGCAGGCATCGGAAGACCTGCTGGCGCTGGAGCGCGAGGGTCACAGCCCAGCCCGGCTGGATAGCGCCTTCCGCGCCGTGCACACCCTGAAGGGCTCGGTCGGGTTGTTCGACCTCGCGCCGATGGGCAAGGCGCTGCATGCGGCCGAGGATGTGCTGGATGCGGTGCGCGGCCAGCGGGTGGACGCCGGAAGCGGCTTCCTGGACCCCGTGCTGGCCTGCCTCGGTGCCTGCGAGGCGTGGCTGGATGCGTTCGAGCGCCACGGCGTATTGCCGCCTTCGGCAGTGGAGCAGGGCCGCCAGCTTGAAGCCGCGCTGCGCGGCTGCATGCCTGGCGCGGAGGTGCCCGGGCTGGATGGGCCGGTACCGGCCTTGCCAACCGATTGGGCCGCCGCGCTGGCGGCAACGCAGGCGGAGGCCGTCGCGGCGGCGCAGGGCGCCGGGATGACCGTGACCGCGCTCCGCTACCTGCCGGATGCGGATTGCTTCTTCCTGGGCGATGACCCGCTCGCTCTGATGCGGGGATTGCCGGAGTTGGTCGCGCTGCGCATCGAACCCCGCTCCCCCTGGCCGCCAGCAGCGGAGTTCAGCCCCTTCACCTGCAACCTGATGCTCGAGGCGCTGAGCACGGCGCCGGAAGAGGAAATCCGCCGCGTCTTCCGCTTCGTGCCGGACCAGATCACCCTGGTGGAACTGCCGGCCTCTGCCATTGCCACCACGACCGTGGCGCTGGACGGGGCGGGCGAGGCCAGCGCACGGGTGCTGCGGGTGGATGCGGCGCGGATCGACCGGTTGCTGGACGTGGTCGGCGAGATGATGGTGGCGAAGAATGCCCTTGCCAGCCTGGCGGCCCGGGTCGGCGCCATCGATGCCGGGCTGGGCCGCGCCCTGGCGGACAACCAGGCGGCGATGGAGCGGCTGGCGGGCGAGATGCACCGCACCGTCATCGGCTTGCGGATGGTGCCGCTCTCCCAGACCTTCCGCCGCTTCCCACGCCTGATGCGGGAGACGGCGGCGGAACTGGGCAAGCCAATCGACTTCCAGATTCACGGCGATGATGTGGAGGCTGACAAGGCCGTGGTGGAAGGCCTGTTCCAGCCCCTGCTGCATCTGCTGCGCAACGCCGTGGACCATGGCATCGAAGCCGCGCCCCGCCGCGCCGCCGCCGCCAAGCCGGCGACCGGGCAGGTGACGCTGCGGGCCAGCCGGCGCGGCGACCAGATCCTGGTCACGGTCGCGGATGACGGTGCGGGGCTGGACCCGGCGGCGCTGCGCGCGGCCGCGCTGCGACGTGGCCTTCTGACCCCGACGGCCATCGCGGCGCTGGATGATGCGGCGGCACTCGATCTGGTCTTCGCTCCGGGCTTCTCCACTGCCAGCACGGTGACGGCGCTGTCCGGCCGCGGGGTGGGCATGGATGCGGTCAGGACGGCGGTGGAGGATCTGGGCGGGCGCGTGTCGCTCAGCAGCGTACCGGGGGGTGGCACCACGGTGCAGCTGGTCCTGCCCCGGGCGACCGTCGTTACCACCGTGCTGGTCATCCGCGTGGGCGAGGAGCGGTTTGGCATCCCGATTGAGGCGGTGGTGGAGAGCCTGCGTCTGCCTGTGGCGATGATCCAGCCGATCGGGGGTGGGGAGGCTTTCGTGTCCCGGGACCGTACCCTGCCGCTGCTGCGGCTGGCTGATCTGCTCGGCCTGCCGCCCAGGCCACGCCAGGGCACCGTGGCCCGGTTGCTGGTGGTGCGCTGTGGCGACCAGCCGGTTGGCATTGAGGTGGATGGGTTCTCCGAGCGGATGGATTTGTTGCTGCGGCCGATGTCCGGCCTGCTGTCCGGCATGGCGGGACTGTCGGGCTCCGCCCTGATGGCCGACGGGCGGGTGTTGCTGGTGCTGGATGTGCCGGAGCTGGTCGGATGACCGTGGTGCTGGAGGGCGACATCATCCGACTGCGCGGCGATTGCCCGGTGGCGGATGCGGAGGCGCTGGTGGCGCGGCTGCAGGAGGCGCCGGGCCGTGCGGTGGACCTGACCGGGGCGGGAATGCTGCATACCGCGGTCGTCCAGGTGCTGCTGGCCTTGCAGCCACAGGTGGTGGGGCCGGCCGGGCATCCTTTTGTGGAACGCTGGATCGCGCCGTTGTTACCAATGCGGCGCTCCGGCTAGAATAGCCGCTGCTCCTGCCGGGTCGATCCGAGGCGGCGGGGACGCAAGCGGCTCTTGCAAGGCGGAAGCCGCTCACTTGGACAACTGGAGCCGCCCGGATGGCGATCACTATTCTTATCGTGGACGATAGCAAGCTGGCCCGCATCGTCGCTGGCAAGGCGGTCCATTCCCTGCAGCCCGACTGGCAGCGTGTCGAGGCCTCCAATGCCGACGAGGCCCTGGCCGTGATCGGCAGCCAGGACGTGGACGTGGCGTTGCTGGACTACAACATGCCGGGCCGGGACGGGCTGGCCCTGGCCGCCGAGCTGCGAACGCTGCGCCCCACCATGCCCATCGCCGTCATCACCGCGAATACGCAGGACGAAGTCATCGCCCGCGCCCGGTCGCTCAGCGCCAGCTTCGTCGCCAAGCCGGTGACGCAGGAAGCCCTGCAGGGCTTCCTGGACGGTGCGGCCTTGCGGCTGCGCGCCGACGGAAAGTAGGCAGCGTGGCCGAACTGACCGAACTGGAACGCGATGCGCTGACGGAGCTCGTCAATATCGGCGTCAGCCGGGCCGCGGCGAGCCTGCGCAAGATGGTGGGGGAGCAGATCATCCTCTCGGTCCCGTCGCTGGAAGTGGTGAGCCACGGCGCGGCCGAGGCGCTGATCCGTGAGCGGGAGACCGGGGACCTGGTCGCGGTACGGCAGGATTTCACCGGCGCCTTCTCCGGCCGGGCCCTGCTGATCTTCCCGCACATCACCGGGGTACAGCTGGCCCGCGCTGTTCTGGGCGAAGAGCTGGACGGCGAGGAATTGCGGGAGATGGAGCAGGAGGCCCTGGCCGAGACCGGCAACATCATCCTGAACGGCTGCCTGGCGACCATGGCCAACATGCTGAAGGAATCGCTCAGCATGTCCTTGCCGGAGGTGGTGCAAGGCAAGGGGGATGACCTGTTCGACGTTCGCGGCCAGGTGGAAGCGCCGGGCCCGGTCCTGTTCCTGTATATCAACTTCTCGGTGCGGAACCGGGACATTCGCGGCTATATCGCGATGCTGATGAACCTGCCCTCGATCCTGGCGCTGAAGGCGCTGGTGCACGATTTCATCCAGCGCGTCATGGAAGATGGTGAACAGCATGTCAGCTGACGGTGTGCCGTGCAGCTGAATGATCCGGGCTTCGGCGCCGGGGACGATACGATCCGCGAACTACATCGCCGCGCCGGGCCGGCCTTTGCCGCGCTGAGCCGCTCCGGCACGGCCGTCGCCGTGATCGACGCGCGGCAGCCGGGCCAGCCCATCGTCTTCGCCAATGCGGCTTTCGCCCGGTTCGCAGGCTACGGCGCCGACGCGGTGCCGACTGGGTGCGGGCGGCTGCCGGAAGGGGCGGGGAGGGCGGCATCCGAAGCTCTTCTTGCAGTCCGACGCAGGGACGGTGTGACGGCCAGCCTGCGCTGTTCCATCGCGCCCATCCCCGACGATGCAGGCCAAACCGCGTTTCTGTTATTGACGCAGGCAGAGGCCGCTTCGTCCGACGCTATCGCCGCCGTTGAGGATATCGCGGCGCCGGGCAGCGACGACGGGCTGCGCCTGATGCTGTCTATCTCCGGCGCGGCCGCGGGATGGGAGTGGGATATCGGGACATCCCTGGTGCATGGGGATCGTCGCTTCGCCCATCTCTATGGCCTGACGCCGCAGCAGGCTGCCCGCGGTGTCAGCCCGAAGACCTTCTACTCGATCATTCACCCCAAGGATCAGGCACGCATCCGCCTGGCCGTGGGCGGCATGTTGCGTGGGGCGGAGCTGTTCTCGAAGGAATACCGGCTGCTGTTGCGCGACGGGTCGCTCCGCTGGGTGCATGCCCGCGGGCGCTGCCAGTATGACGGCGAGAAGCCGGTCCGCTTCATCGGCGCCCTGGTCGACATCACCGAGCAGAAGCGGGTGCAGGAGCAACTGCGCATCGCGCAGACGGCCGGCGGCATCGGTACGTTCGAGTATGTGCTGGGCTACGGGACCGTGTCGGTCTCTCCGCAGTTCTGCGCTTTGCTCGGCATGCGGCTGGCCAGCGACCTGCCGGTGCACGCGATCAACGCGCTGGTCCTGTCGGAATACGGCGAACTGATCGGCCAGCACTCGGCCGAGCCTGGCCAAAGCAGCCATGTACGGCTGCGGATTCGCCGTTCGGATACGGGAGAGATCCGCTGGCTAGCGCGCCAGGGCGAGTATTTGGTTGAGCAGGGCACCGACCCGCGCTTCAGCGGCGTCATCTATGACATCACCGATGCGAAGGCGGAGGAGGAAGAACTCCGCCGGTTGAGCGCGATGCTAGAGAGCCGCGTCGAGGAACGCACGCGGGAGCGGGACCGTATCTGGCAATTGTCCCGCGACCTCTACGTCGCCTGCGACAGCGATGGGTGTTGCGTCAGCGTCAACCCCGCTTGGGAAAGCGAGCTGGGCCTGGGTGCCGGCACGATGCATGGCAGGAAGCTGGCGGATTTCGTGCTGGCGGAAGACCGTGCCGTGCTGGTCGCGGCCTTCGGCCGGATCGTCGCGGGGGAGAGCTCTGGTACCCTCGACCTCCGCATTCCCACGGCCTCCGGCGCGGTGCGGAGCTATAGCTGGACGTGCATCCATGAGGGGCAATCGATCATCGCTTCCGGGCGCGACGTCACGCAACGGAACGAGCTGGAAGAACGCCTGCGCCAGAGCCAGAAGATGGAAGCGGTCGGCCAGTTGACCGGCGGGATCGCGCATGACTTCAACAACCTGTTGACGGGCATCAGCGGCAGCCTCGAACTGATACAATTGCGGTCCGGCCAGCGTCGTTACGAAGACCTGGACCGGTTCATCAACCTGGCGCAGGGCGCGGCGGCACGCGCCGCCGCGCTGACCCATCGGCTGCTGGCATTCTCCCGGCGCCAGACACTGGCGCCGAAGGTGGTGAACCCGAACCACCTCATCTCGGACATGGAAGAGCTGGTGCGCCGTACGGTAGGGCCGGAGATCCAACTCGAGGCGTCGCTGGTGGATGATATCTGGCCCATCCTCTGCGATCCCAACCAGTTGGAGAACGCACTGCTCAACCTGTGCATCAATGCCCGCGATGCGATGCCCGATGGCGGCCGGCTGACGATCAGCACGGCGAAGAGCTGGATGGATCTGCAGGAACCCGGCGAGAGCGCCGGCAACATGGTGCCCTGTACGACGCTCAGCGTCGCTGATACCGGAACGGGGATGACGCCCGAGGTTGCCGCGCGTGCGTTCGATCCGTTCTTCACCACCAAGCCGATCGGCGTCGGCACCGGCCTTGGCCTGTCGATGATCTACGGGTTTGCGAAGCAGTCGGGCGGGCGGGTGGAAATCGACACCCAGCTTGGCGTGGGCACGACGATCCGGATCCATCTTCCGCGGCATCTGAAGCCGGTGTCGGAACCGGTTGCCGAGCCGGCGGCCGAGCTCCGTCATCAGCCGTTCCAAGGTACGCTGCTGATCGTAGACGATGAGGCGATGGTGCGGTCCCTGGTCACCGATTATCTCGGCGAACTCGGCTATACGATGCTGGAAGCAAAGGATGGTGCGTCTGCGCTGGCCATCATGCGGTCCGGCCTGACGATTGACCTGCTGATCACCGATGTCGGCTTGCCGGATGGCATGAACGGCCGGCAGCTGGCGGATGCGGTGCGCGCGATGCGGCCGGATTTGCCGATCCTTTTTATCACGGGCTATGCCGAGGCATCGGTGCTTCGCGGCGACGATCTGGAAGAGGGGATGCAGATCGTGACAAAGCCCTTCCTGATGGACATCCTGGCCAGCGCCGTCCGCAACCTCATGAATGGCTGACATCGGCTTGCCGCGCCTTCCGGTGCCATAGCCATACCGAGGGGCAGCCACGCTGGCCGGCAAAACGGAGAAAGCGCGGCCGGCCCCTTCGACAGCATCGGCAAAGCTTCAGCTTAGGCGCGCAGGATCGCGTCTGACGCACCTTGCGCGGCACACCCCTTATCGGTAGTGAGAGGCATTCGCATTACGCGCTGTTCACGACCCGATTTCGAGTGATAAGGGGCCGCCTTGATGAGCCGAACCAAGTTCCAGGCCAGCGCATGGTCGGCCGTCCATCCTGGCAGCCCTGCCAATGAACCGGAAAGCGGCTCACGCAGGCCCGAGCCTGCCGTGCTGACGCGGCACGCAGCCAAGGCCGTGATGGCATGCGGCATCGCCTTTGCCCCCGTTGCCTATGCGCAGCCGGCGACGCCAGCGGGTGCCGCACCGGGCGCCGTTGTGCTGCCGACGGTGGAGGTCACTGCCGCCCCGGCGCCCGGGGCGCTGATGCCGTCCTATCCCGGTGGCCAGGTGGCGGAGGGCGGATCGCTCGGCCTGCTTGGCACCCGCAGCGTCATGGACTCGCCCTTCAGCACCACCAATTACACGTCCCAGTTGATCGAGGATCAGCAGGGGCGGACGGCTGCCGATACCCTGATCAACGATTCCTCTGTCCGCCTGACCACGGGCAGCAACGGCTTCGACGATACCTTCCAGATCCGTGGCTTCAGCGTTCCGTCCAGCGATGTCGGCCTGAACGGACTGTACGGGCTGATCTCCTCCAACCGCGCCCCGGCTCAGATCATAGAACGGATCGAGTTGCTGCGCGGCCCGGGAGCGCTGATCAACGGCATCTCGCCAGGTGGCAGCATCGGCGGCGGCATCAACATCGTCACCAAGCGGGCCGATGACACGCCGCTGACCCGGCTGAGGACGACCTATATGGGCCGCGCCAATTTCGGCGCGCATGTCGATCTGGCGCGCCGCTACGGCGAGAACAACGAGTGGGGCATCCGCTTCAACGGCCTGTATCGAGATGGGGAGGCCTCCATCGATGGCGGCAACCTGCGCAGTGGCCTCGCGGCACTGGGGCTGGACTATCGCGGGGAGCGCCTGCGTTGGTCTGCCGACGGTATCTTCCAGCGCGACGATACGCGGAACTTCCGCCCGCAGCTGACCCTTTCGCCCAACCTGACCTCCATCCCGTCGCCGCCGAATGCGCGCAGCAACTGGTTCCCCGGCACCAATCTGCGGCAGCAGGACAGCACCGTCGCCACCCGCGTCGAGTACGACGTGACGGATTGGATGACCGCCTATGCCGCGCTCGGCTACCGCGACGGCTGGAACGAGCAGACCTTCCCTGACTCCCGCCCTGGCGGCGCAAACGAACTGGGCACTTTCGCGGTCACCAACGCCTTCTACGACTCCTACAGCGAGACCGTGAGCGGCACCGTCGGCGCGAACTTCCGCTTCAACACGCTGGGTGTCGGCCATACGCTGAATGTCGGTTATACCGGCCTGCAGCAGGAGAGCGGCAACGCCTACATCTCCTCCTCCATCACCTATCCGTCCAGCATCTACAATCCGGCGCGGCTTCCGCCGGTCACCGCCGCGCGCACCGATCCGCAGCGTGCGTCACTGACGGAGTTCTCCAGCTTCGCCGTGGCGGATACGCTGTCCTTCTTCGACGAGCGGGTGCTGCTGACAGGTGGCGTGCGATTCCAGAACGTTTCCGTCAACAGCTACAGCACCACGACCGGCGAGCGGACGAGCCGCTACGATGCCGATGCCACGACGCCGATGTTTGGGCTGGTGGTGAAGCCGGTGGAGAACGTCTCCCTCTACGCCAACTATGCCCAGGGCCTGACGCGCGGCACCATCGTCGGGGCAGGCTACAGGAATGTCGGCGCCGTCCTGTCCCCTTACAAATCCGAGCAGTACGAAGCCGGTGTGCGGGTGGATTGGGGCCGGATCACCACTACCGCCGCGGTCTTCCAGATCGCCCGGCCGAATTCTGTCCGCACGGCGGCAAACGACCTTGCCTATGATGGCGAGCAGCGGAACCGGGGCCTGGAGCTCTCCGCCTATGGCGAGGTCGTGCCCGGGCTTCGGGCACTGGCCAGCGTCACCTTCCTGAAGCCCGAGTTGACCAGCCCCACCAATGCCGCGGAGCGCGGCAACGACGCCGCCGGCGCGCCGGACAGGACCTTCTCAGGCGCCCTGGACTGGGATGTGCCGGGAGTGACCGGCCTCGCGGTCAATAGCCGTGTTATCTACACCTCGGGGGCCTACTTCAACACCGCCAATACCTTGCGGTTCGATGGCTGGACGCGGGTGGATTTCGGTGCGCGCTACCGGACCGAGATTGCCAACAAGCCTGTCACGTTCCGCGCCAATCTGGAGAATGCCTTCGGCGAAAACTACTGGCTGACCACGGGCAACTTCGTCACCGTCGGTTCGCCGCGCACCATTCTGGTGTCCGCTTCCTTCGACTTCTGACCGTCTTCCATCAGCCGCCAGGGGGACCTGATTGAGGTCCCCCTGGTTCGTCCGGGCAGTGCCGTTCAGCGCTCCAGGATAAACCGGACGCCCCGCTGGACGATGGCGGGGAATGCGGTCATGTGACCGTCGCCTGGCAGGATCTGGAAGTCGAGTTCCAGCCCTGGGACAGGGCGAAGCCGCCCGGCCAGGTCGCGCGCCTGGTCCACCATCTTCATCATCTCCATCCGCGGTTGCCAGGCCGGGTCATGCCAGGGGGCGAGGGCCTGCTCGTACTCGCCGACCGTCATCAGCAGGCGGAGAGGGGAGGGACGGTCTGTCCGGGTGATGAAGCGATTCTCGGATCGCAATACCGCGTTGTCCTCCCACCAGATGGCGGGGCTGCCGGCGACATAGTCCCTGAAGGCGGCAGGGCGGTTGAAAAGCGCGTGGAGCACGAAGAGCCCGCCGAAGGAATGGCCCAGCAGCGCGTGGCGCGACGGGTCGATCGGCGCTGACCGTACGGCCAGGGGCTTGAGGGTGTTCTCGATGAATTCAAGCAACTCGTCCGCACCGCCGGTCCGGGCACCGGGACGGCCCTCCTCCGCCGGGATGTCCCGCCCAGGTGGGGGCGTGAGATCGAAGGTCCGGCGGGTCAGATCGTATGGCCCCTCCGTGCGGTAGCCGATGCCGGCGACGATGGCGCCGGACCGGACGCCGGCTTCACGGGGCAGGAAGGACAGGACACGGACCATGTCCACGACCATGCCCATGACGGCGTTGGCGTCGAGCACTGTGATCATTGGCCAGCCACCGGGTGGCGGCTCGCCCGGCGGGATGTGGAGAAACACCCGGAATGGCTGGCCGCTGCGGGATTCTAGATCGTGCTGAGTCGTCCTCGGGATCGTGGCGGGCACGGCCTCCTGCGCCCGCGCCAGGGCCGGGGTAGCCAGCGCGGCGATGAGCGGTACGAGGTGTCGGCGGCGTAGCGGCACGGACTGGATGGCGGCCGGAGGAAGCGTGCCGTCGGCGGGCTGCTGTGCCCAGGTATCCCGGCGGGTTTGGTCTTGCGGCATCGGGCGATCCAATCTGGTGGCTCCGTCACTTTAGCAGGTTGCGGTGCCGGTGGTTGTGGCAGGCCGTTTCCCTGAAGGCAGTCGGCCTAGAGGCTGTTATGGACCTGGGGTGAGTAGAGCGGCCTGCTTGAGCATGAGGCAGACGAAGGCGACGAGGTGGAGATCGGCAAGGGTGCTGGCGTAGCGCTCATAGTCCTTCACCAGTCGTCGAAAACGTGTTGCCCAGGCAAAGGATCGCTCGACCACCCAGCGCCGTGGCAGCAGCACGAAGCCGCGCTTGGCTTCGGACAACTTGACCACTTCCAGTTCAATGCCGTGCGCCTTGGCGGCGTCGGCCGCCCTTGTTCCGGTGTAGCCCTGGTCGACATAGGCCAGCTCGACGCTCTGCCCGGTGGAGGCCTGCACCGCCTGGGCCAGGCGCCCGACCTCCGCGCGCTCGTCCGCGTTGGCAGGCGTGACGTGCAAGGCCAGCAGATGGCCCAGCGTGTCGACCGCCAGATGCAGCTTGGCACCCTGCTTCCGCTTGGCGCCGTCATACCCGGCCCGCGCGCCGCTCTCCGGCGTGGAGCGGAGCGTCCTGCTGTCCAGGATGGCAGCGCTGGGCTTTGCGGCCAGCAGCCAGGCGCAGGACAGTGCGCAGATCCTCGGCCAGCGCCTCGAAGCAACCGGCCGCC
>NZ_JACTVA010000023.1 GCF_014490485.1 Teichococcus aerophilus
CGCCAGGCCAACGGCGCCGCCGGCGGTGCCATCAGCCCCGCCCGGCCACGGCCTTGCCGGCCCGGCCAGCGGCCGGCGCGGCGCCGGGCGGACGGCCGCCGAAGACCGTGACATACACCGTCGGCAGGAACACCAGCGTCAGCGCCGTCGCCACCAGCAGGCCACCCATGATGGCGAAGGCCATCGGGCCCCAGAACACCGTGGGGGCGATCGGGATCATGCCAAGCACCGTGGAAATCGCCGTCAGCATCATCGGCCGGATGCGGGAGCTGCTGGCGGCCACGACGGCATCCCAGACATTCATCCCTTCCGCCCGGTCGGCCTCGATCTGCACGATGAGGATGACGGCGTTCTTCGCGATCATGCCCAGCAGCGCCAGGATGCCGAGGATGGCGACGAAGCCCAGCGGCTGGCGGAACAGCAGCAGCGCCGCCACCACGCCGATCAGCCCCAGCGGCAGCACGCCCACCACCAGTGCCAGCCGGCGGAAGCTCTGCAGCTGGAACATCAGCACGGTCAGCATGATCAGCAGCATCGCCGGCACCACCGCGGCCACCGAGGCCTGGGATTCCGCGCTTTCCTCGGCGATGCCGCCAACCTCGATCGCGTAGTCCGGCGGCAGGGTGGCGGTCAGCGCCGCGATGCCGGGCTGTAGTTCCGCCACCACGGCGGCAGGCAGCACCCCGGGCACCACGTCGGCCAGCACCGTCAGCGTCGGCACCCGGTCCCGCCGCCAGATCAGCGGATATTCCTGTTCATAGTCCACCGTCGCCAGCTGGCTGAGCGCCACGGTGCGGCCATTGGGCAGCGGCACCTGCAAGGAGCGCACGGTGGAGAGCGAGATGCGCTGATCCGGCGTGGCGCGGGCAATGACGCTGATCAGGTAGATGTCGTCCCGCACCTGCGTCACCGGAATGCCGCTGACCGCCGCGTTCAGCACCGTGGCCACCGCCTGGGAGGACAGCCCGAGCTGCCGCGCCTGATCCTGGTCCACCCGGATGCGGACCTGCCGCGCCGGCTCCATCCAGTCGAAGTTCAGGTGCCGGGCGCCAGCGCTGGTCGAGACGGTCTGCGCCAGCCGCAGCGCGATCTGCCGCACTTGCTCGATATCCGGGCCGCTGACGCGGTACTGCAACGGCCAGCCGACCGGCGGCCCCAGTTCCAGCGGATAGACGCGGGAGACGGCGCTAGGGAAATCCTCCGCCAGCAGCTTTTCCAGCCTCACCTGAAGGCGGTCCCGCGCCGCCAGGTCGCGCGCGATCAGCACGGTCTGGGTGAAGAACGGATTGGCCAGCTGCACGTTCAGCGGCAGGTAGAAGCGGATGGCACCGCGCCCGACATAGGTGCTCCAGCGCTCGATATCCGCGTCCTGCGCCAGGATTTTGTCGAAGCGCTCGGCCAGCGCCTCGCTGGCATGGATGGATGCGCCTTGCGGCAAGGTCAGGTCCACCACCAGCTCATGCCGGTCCGATGCCGGGAAGAACTGCTGCGGCACGAAGCGGACGGCGAGGACGGAGAGCACGAAGGCCGCGATGGTAACGGCGATGGTGATCCACCGCGCACGCATCGCTGCCAGTAGCAGCCGCGTGTACACCCGTAGCACGATGCCCGGCTTCTCCACCTCCCCCGCAGGGCGCGGCTTCGGCGCCTTCAGGATGCTCATGCCGATGACCGGCGCGAAGATCACCGCGACGAACCAGGACACGATGAGCGAGATGGCGACCACGGCGAAGATGGAGAAGGTGTATTCGCCCGCGCCGCTCTTGGCGAAGCCGATCGGCACGAACCCGGCGATGGTGACCAGCGTGCCCGTCAGCATCGGCGCGGCGAGGGAGCGGTAGGCGAAGGTCGCTGCCTCCTGCTTGGTATCGCCGGCACCGAGGCGGCGGATCATCGCATCCACCGTGGTCATCGCGTCATCCACCAGCAGCGTCAGCGCGATGATCAGCGCGCCGAGCGAGATGCGCTGCAAATCGATGCCCGCCGCCGACATGATCGGGAAGACGATGGCCAGCGTCAGCGGGATGGAGAGCGCGACGACGGAGCCCGGCCGCACGCCCAGGCTGACGAAGCTGGCCACGAGAATGATCAGGATGGCCTGCCACAGCGAGGTCATGAAGTCATTGATGGCGTCGTCCACCGTCGCCGCCTGGTCCGCGACCAGGGTGGGCTCGATGCCCAGCGGCAACCCGGCGGTGATGCGCGCCATCTCCGCCTTGACGTTGCGCCCCAGTGCCAGGATGTCGCCGGCATCGCGCATGGCGATGGCCAGGCCGATGGCGGGCTTGCCGTTGACGCGGAACATCGGCTGCGGCGGATCGGAATAGACGCGGCGCACATCGGCAATGTCGCTCAGCCGGATGATGCGGTCGCCAATGGCGAAGTTGACCGCCAGCAGGTCCTGCTCCGACGTAAAGGCACCAGAGACGCGCAGCGACAGCCGCTCCTCATCCGTCTGCACGATGCCGGCGGAGCGGACGGCGTTCTGCGCCTGCAGGCTGGCGATCAGCGCACCGTAGTTCAGCCCCAGCCCGGCCATCCGCTCGGTCGAGAACTCGATGACGATCTGCTCGTCCTGCGCGCCGAGGATCTCGATCTTGGAGACGTCCGGCACCCGCAACAGGCGGGAGCGTGCCGCCTCCACCTGGTCGCGCAACTCACGGTGCGTGAAGCCGTCGGCGGTAAAGCCGTAGATGATGCCGAAGGTCGCGCCGAAATCGTCGTTGAAGCCGGGGCCGACGATGCCGGCCGGCAGGGTGGAGCGCATATCGGCCACCCGCTTGCGCACCTCATACCACATGTCGGGCACGATGGCAGGCGGGGTGGAACCCTTCAGGTTGACGAAGATGGTGGTGACGCCAGGGCTGGTGAAGCTGCGCAGGCTGTCGACATTCGGCGTTTCCTGCAGCGTGCGCTCCAGCCGCTCGGTCACCTGCAACAGCGTCTCGTCCAGCGTCGCGCCCGGCCAGGCGGCCTGCACCACCATGCTGCGGAAGGTGAAGGCCGGGTCCTCGTTGCGGCCCAGCGTCAGGAACGCGATCGCGCCGGCGAGCACCGCCGCCAGCATGAAATACAGGATCAGCGACCGCCGACGGATCGACCAGTCGGACAGATTTGGCCCGATCATGGCGTGGCGCCGAGCAGGCGGACCTTCTGCCCCGGCCGTAAGGCCTGGACCCCCGCCGTCACCACGATGTCGCCCGTGGTCAGCCCCTGCCCGATCAGCACCCGGCCCGGATCGAAGCGAACCACCTCCACCGGGCGGAGCGAGACCGTCTGCGTCGCCGCGTCGACGATCCACACCGCCGGCTCCCGCTCGCCCCGGGTCAGCGCCGTGGCCGGCACCTCGATGCCCGGGCCGCCATGCACCCATAGCCGGCCGGTGACGGTGGAGCCCAGCCGCATCGCCGGCGGCGGATCGATCAGCCCGACCCGCACCTGGAAGGTGCCGGTCACGGCATCCGCCTGCGGCGCCACTTCCCGCACCCGCCCCTGCGCGACGACAGCCGGCTCCATGGTCAGCGAGACCTCGATACGCGGCTCCGCCGGCGCCAGGTTCTTGATCTGCGCCGGCACGTCGAAGACGGCGTCGCGGCCTTCCTGGCGGGCAATCTGCACCACCATGCGGCCGGCCTGCACCACCTCGCCGGGCTCGACGCCGCGCGCGGTGATGATGCCGGGCGCATCGGCGCGCAGCTCGGTATAGCCCAGCCGCAACTGCGCGTTGCTCAGTTGCGCCTGCATGGAATCGGCCTGGGATTCGGCGGTGCGCAGCGTCCGCGTCGCCTCGTCGTAGCGGACGCGGGTGGTGAAGCCGCTGCGCAGCAGGTCCCGCTGGCGGCCATAATTGTTACGCGCCTCGACCAGCGCGCTTTGCGCCGCAACGACGGCGGCGCGCGCGGCGCGCACGCCGTTCTCCTCGTTCTCGCGGTCCAGCCGCGCAATCAGCTGGTCGGCCACCACCCGGTCGCCGACATTCACCGCGCGCTCCACCACCCGGCCATCGATGCGGAAGGCCAGGTTCACCTGGGTCTCGGCCTGCACCGTACCGGAGAGCGCGATCACCTCGCCCGTCGGCCGCTGCTCCACCGTCACCACGCGCACAGGCCGCGCCTCGGGTGCCGCAGGTGGCGGCGCGCCATCGCACCCTGCCAGCAGCAGCATCGAGAAGCCAGCAGCCAGGGCCAGGCGGGAAGGCGTGGCGGCAACTCGCCGGTGATCCATCATTCGGTTCCCATCAAGGCCCACGACGCACTCCAGGAGGCTGCAGGCGGACAACGCTCAATCCAAAGACATTCAGAATTCTGGGACATTGCCTGGCCACGCCCGCTCCAGGCGAGGACCTGCACCGTGAAGCGGCCGTGGGCGGAGCCGGCGCGGACATCCGGCCAGCCCGATGCCGGTCGTTGCCGCGCATTCCTTCCCCGCTTCCACCGGCATGCCGTTCCATCACGCGGATCGATCGCCGGAACGCCTTGCGGAAGCAGCGCATTATCCCGCTGTGCACCATCGCTCGGCCATCTGCGGGTCGTCCCATCATTGTGCGCAGCGTCCCAAAGCGGGGTCAGATCAGCAGTTGGCGTAGCATCCCACCGCTATCATCCCCATGCCGCGCCCCTTCACGCGGGCCGGTGGTGCGCATCACCCGGCCGCATAGTCCCGCCGCCCGCACGTCGCTGGGGCGGCAGCCGAATTCGGCCCGGAACGCCCGCCCGAAGGTAGAGGCATCGGAGAATCCGAACTCCTCGGCGATCGAGGCGATGGACTGGCGCTTCTGCGGGTCTGACAACGCCGAATGAATTTCCGCCAGGCGCTGGGACTGGATGTAGCGGGCAACGCCGCCGCTGGATTCGAACAACCTGTAGAGATGGGAGCGGGAAATGCCCGCCAGCCGGCACAGTTTCTTCGGTCCCAGCGTCGGCGATTTCAGGTGGGTATCGATGATCTGCCGGATGCGCTCCAGCCGCATGTCCTCCAGCCGTGCCGTCGGCTGCGCGGCCGCGCCGCCGCCATGGCCGATGCAGGCGGCGATCATGGCGTGGGTCGCCTCCTGCACCGCCACCACGTCCGCCTCCGTCATCGACGGCAGGCGGCGCTCCAGCGAAAGCAGGTAATCGCGGAACAGAACGGAAAGCGGCGTCTCGATCGGCGCATTGCGCATGCTGTCCAGCGCTGGCGCCAGGTCGCGCAGGACATCGCGCGGTACGAACAGGCTCAGCCACTCGCAATCGGACCGCTCGCCCTCAAAGGCTTCGGCCAGGGAGACGTGGAACATCTGCCCGGGCAGCACCGTGAAGGCGGTGTCGTCGCTGCGGTGCCGCATGGAGCCTTTCAGCAGGAAGACGATCACCCAGTGGTCGGCCTCGTTCCGCCTCGCCTGCACACGCGGACGGACGCTGACACCGGCCGGAATGATGACGTGGCTCAAAGCCATGTTGCCGATGGTCCACAGCACATTCGTCGCCTGGAAGCCCTGCAGCGTGTCCCGCACGCCCTGCAGGCCCAGCACCGTGCCGCTACGGTCGTGCCAGAACTGGAACTGCTCCCCCACCCGCGCGGCCTCCGCCGGCAACGGCCGTGGACAGAGCGCGCCGGGCTTTTCCGTGCCGTCCTGGATCGCCTGGCTCAACCTCGCAGAGCTCGCCATGCTGCACCTATAATGGCTACGTTCTAGCTTGTCCTACCATCCGTTACGGGACCGGTTCCACCAAGCGGAAAGGCCTGGATACGCCCAGCAATCGGCACACGAGTTCGCGAGGCGAAATTGGGACCGGGCGCCCATCATCGGGACGCAGCGCATATCTCCCCGTGTGGCCGCTATCGCTATCTTAACCACAGAGAAGCGCTCGTTTCGATTGCAATCTGTTGACGTAACAGGGAGCGGCCGGGCGCGTGGCCTCCCTCGCCGCGACGCGGGCGGCTTCCCGCCAGCACACAGGCGTCGTGGCGCGGCGCCAGTCCTGACCTGAACCTCCAACCAGCGACTGCCAAGGAGGCACCGAATGTACAATCGCCTGCATGCGGACGAAGCGCTGGGGCCGGCCGAGATCTCCACCGGCCACCTGCCTTCCGCCGAGATGGTGACGTCGCTGGTGCAGGAAGCGCATGAACGCTACCGCACGGTCACGGACGGCAAGGTGGCGGACTATATTCCGGCACTGGCCGCGGTGCCGGCGGACCTGTTCGGCCTCTGTGTCGTCAGCGTCGGTGGCCATGTGTTCTCGGCGGGAGACATCACGCGGGAATTCTCCATCCAGAGCATCTCCAAGCCCTTCGTCTTCGCCCTGGTCTGCCAGGCACTGGGTGGTGGGCAGGCGCGGCAGAAGGTCGGCGTCAACAACACCGGCCTGCCCTTCAACTCGGTCATGGCGATCGAGCTGAACCAGGATCGCACCATGAACCCGATGGTGAATGCCGGCGCCATCGCCACCACCAGCCTGGCGCCGGGCGATACGGCGGACGCCCAGTGGCGCTTCATCCACGAGGGCCTGTCGAGCTTCGCCGGGCGGGAGCTGACCATGGACCAGGAAGTCTATGAGTCCGAGGCCGCGACCAACCAGCGCAACCAGGGCATCGCCCGCCTGCTGCAGAGCTACGGACGCATGTACAGCGATCCGCTGCAGGCGACCGACGTCTATACGAAGCAATGCTCGCTCAATATCACCGTCAAGGATCTGGCGGTGATGGGCGCGACGCTGGCCGATGGCGGCGTCAACCCGATCACCCGGGAACGCGTGGTCGATGCGGATCGCTGCAAGCGCGTCCTCGCCGTGCTGGCCACCGCCGGGCTGTACGAGCAGTCAGGCGACTGGCTGTACGAGGTCGGCCTGCCGGGCAAAAGCGGCGTCAGCGGCGGGCTGGTGACCATTTCCCCCGGCAAGGGCGGCCTCGGCACCTTCGCGCCGCCGCTGGATGCCGCTGGCAACAGCGTGCGCGGCCAGCTGGCGACCAAGTTCCTCTCCGAGCGCCTCGGCCTCAACCTGTTCGCCTCGAAGCCCGAGGCCTGAGGCAGGCGGCGCCGCATGACCCCACACCAGACACGCAACCAGAAAGAGAGCCGGTCATGACAACCACGGCCATTCCCTCCCTGACGGAGGAACAGGCTGGCTGGGCGCCGATGATCGCCATCGCGCTCGGCCAGGCCCTCATGTCGTTCAACGTCGCCTCGCTGCCGGTGGCGCTGAGCGGCATGGTCGCCAGCTTCAACGTGCCGCCGACGACGGTGGCGACGGGCATCGTCATGTACTCGCTGGCGGTGGCCGGCCTTGTCATGCTCGGCGCCAAGCTGACGCAACGCTTCGGCGCGCTGCGGGTGTTCCGCGTCGTCGTCGCCGTGTTCGGCGTCGCGCAGGTGCTGATGACGTTCAGCCCCACTGCGACCACCATGCTGATCGCGCAGGGCCTCAGCGGTGCGGCGGGCGCGGCGCTGGTGCCATCGCTGGTGGCGCTGATCGCGCATAACTACAGCGGCAAGCAGCAGGCCACGGCGCTCGGCGCGCTCGGCTCGGCGCGTGCCGCGGCGGGCGTGCTGGCCTTCCTCATCGGCGGCGTGCTTGGCACCTTCATCGGCTGGCGGCCCGCCTTCGGCATCCTCATCGTGATGTCCGGCGTGGTGTTCATGCTCAGCTTCCGCCTGAAGCCGGATGCAGGCCGGCCGGACGTGCAGATCGACATCGTCGGCGTGGTGCTGGCGGCGCTGGCCATCATCATGATCAGCTTCGGCTTCAACAACCTGAACCGCTGGGGCCTCGGCATCGCCACGCCGGGCGCGCCGTTCAACCTGTTCGGCCTTTCTCCCGCGCCGGTGATGATCGTCCTCGGCATCGTCATCATGCAGGCCTTCCTGATGTGGACGCGCAAGCGCCAGGAAGCCGGCAAGACCCCGCTGCTGGACCTGCGCGTCATCGACTCGCCGTATGAGCGCGCGGCGGTCTACGCCATGTTCACCGTGGTGGCGCTGGAAGCGGCGCTGAACTTCTCCGTACCGCTCTACATCCAGATCGTGCAGGGCCGCACGCCGCTGGCCAGCGCCATCGCGATGATGCCGTTCAACCTGTCCGTGTTCTTCTCGGCCATGCTGATCGTCCGGTTCTACGACAAGCTCTCCCCGCGCATGATCGGCCAGATCGGCTTCAGCCTGTGCACCATCGCGCTGATCTGGCTGTCCTGGGTCGTCCGCAATGACTGGAGCGAGATCCCCGTCCTGTTCGGCCTCGTCGTCTTTGGCATCGGCCAGGGCTCGCTGGTCACGCTGCTGTTCAACGTGCTGGTCACCGCCTCGCCGAAGGAACTGGCGGGCGATGTCGGCTCGCTGCGCGGCACCACCGGCAACCTGGCGGCCGCTGTCGGCACCGCGGTCGCCGGGGCGCTGCTGGTCGGCCTGCTGAGCGCCGGCATCTTCAGCAGCCTCGCCTCCAACCCGGTCATCCCGCCCTACATCCAGAGCCAGGTGAACCTGGACAGCGTGAACTTCGTCAGCAACGACCGCCTCTACGCCGCCCTGCAACAGACGACGGCGACGCCGGTGCAGGTGGAGGAGGCGATGCGCATCAACACCGAAGCCCGCCTGCGCGCGCTGAAGATCGGCCTGCTGATCATGGCCGGGCTGGCGCTGGTGGCCATCCTGCCCGCCAGCCGCCTGCCGGGTTACAAGCCGGGTGAGCTGCCCGATCCGTCACCGGTCCCGGGCACGGTAGCACCGAGGACGACATGACCAAGCCACGCCTTCTGTTCCTCTCGCTCGGCGGGACCATCACCATGGTCCAGGGCACGGGGAGCGGCATCACGCCACAGCTGGGGGCGGCCGAACTGGTCGCCTCCGTCCCCGCCCTGGCGGGGGTGGCGGAGATCGAGATGGAATCGCCCTTCCGCCTCGCCAGCCCGTCGCTCGATCCGGCCAATCTGGTCGAGGTCGCGCGGCGGATCGAGGCCGGCTTCGCCGCTGGCTGCGACGGCGCGGTGGTGATCCAGGGCACCGACACCATCGAGGAATCCGCCTTCCTGCTCGACCTGCTGGTGGGTGGGGAGAAGCCGGTGGTGGTGACGGGCGCCATGCGCGGCGCCGACGCGCCGGGCGCCGACGGCCCGGCCAACCTGCTGGCGGCGGCGCAGGTGGCGGCCTCCACCGCCGCGCGCGGCCTGGGCACATTGGTAGTGTTGAACGACACCATCCATGCCGCCCGCTGGGTGCAGAAGGCGCATACCGCGCTGCCATCCGCCTTCGCCTCCCCCATGGCCGGGCCGATCGGCGTGGTGGCGGAAGGCCGCGCGCGGATCTTCACCCGCCTGGCCCGCATGCCGACGCTCTCCACCGCTCAGGACACCCCGGCGCCCGTCGCGCTGCTGACCTGGGCGATGGGGGAGGATGGCCGCCTGCTGCCCGCCCTGCCCGGCCTTGGCTATGCCGGGCTGGTGGTGGCCGGAATGGGGGCCGGGCACGTGCCGGCCGGCGTGGCGCCGCTGTTGGGCGACCTCGCCAAACAGATGCCGGTGGTGCTGGCCAGCCGCTGCACGACGGGCCCGGTCTTCACCGCCACCTACGGCTATCCGGGCGCCGAGATCGACCTGATCGGGCGGGGCCTGATTCCCGCCGGCACGCTGGGCCCGCTGAAGGCCCGGCTGTTGCTTGGGTTGCACCTGCGCGGCGCGCCGGACCGCGCGGGCCTGGTGGAAGCCTTCTCCGCCTACCACTGACAACCGGCGGCAGCGCCCCTGGCGACGCCGCCCCGAAAGGAGCCACCATGTCCGACCTTCTGGTCATTTCCTTCCCCACCGAGGCCCAGGCCGAGGACGTGCGGAAGAAGCTGCTGGGGATGCAGAAGGAGTACCTGATCGAGCTCGGTGACGCCGTGGTCGCCGTCAAGCAGCCCGATGGGCATGTGAAGCTCAACCAGCTGCTGCAGCCGGTTGCCGCCGGCGCTGTCTCCGGTGCCCTGTGGGGCACGCTGATCGGCATGCTGGTGCTGATGCCGTTTGCCGGCGCCGCACTCGGCGCGGCCTCCGGCGCACTGCGCGGCAAGCTGCTCGATGTCGGCATCGAGGATGATTTCATGAAGGAAGCCGCCGCCTCGCTGCATTCGGGCAACGCGGCCTTGTTCCTGCTCATCCGCAAGATGACGACGGACAAGGTGGTCGCCGAGTTGCGCGGCAGCGGCGGCACCATCCTCCGCAGTTCCTTCGACGAGACGAAGGAAGCCACGCTGCGGGACGCGCTGGCCGATGTGGAAGCGGCGCGCCCCGCGCTGGCCTGAGCATCTTCGCGCGGCTTGGCGGTGAAGGCCGGGGAAGGAATTCCCCGGACCCCTTCTTTTCTGTCTGCAGTGTTGGGTAGGGCGGGCTGAGATGTGGCCGCCTTGATGCGCCGCAGGCTCATGCCTCCAGCGAACGAGCCCACCAGCCCTGAAGCCAAACTCCTAAAAAGAAGATGGGGGTCCGGGGGAATTCCTTCCCCCGGCTTTCCTTCCGTCAATCGCACCCCGCAAGAACGGCCCAGCTCCACCCAGACATCATGACAGCCATGTCATCCGCCAGGCCGATACCCGACATCACCAATGCGACGTTCCCCTCAGGCAAGACGAGGCCCATATCGGCTTCAACGGCGAGCGACACTCGCCACCCGATATGATCTAAACGCTTGAGGATTAACGGTTATGAACGCTATTCGCACGCTGCTTTCCGCCCTTGTCATCGCCGGCGCCGCCGGTGCCGCCCAGGCGCAGGAGCCTTTCCAGGTCACCAGCCAGGGTGAGAACTTCGCCGTGGAGTACGCGCCGGGTTACACCGGCAACATCGTTGGCGGCGGTGAGGTCGTCCGGACGACGACCGGCAAGAACCCCCGCGTGGTCTATGCCGACCCCAATGTCTCGCAGAGCGTCGGCATCCCCAGCTTCACCGGCGGCAGCCAGGGCAACGTGGTCTACACCGCCCCGGCCGCGACCCCGTCCCTGATGGCCGGCGGCAGCAACCAGGGCTGAACCGCAGCACTGCCTACCGCAGACCTGATGGTTTCGTGACGCGCCGCCGGCTCAACCGGCGGCGTTCGCGTGTTCGGCCACCTGCCGATGCGCCGCCGCCGGGTGCGGCGGCGCCAGCAGCGGGCCGGCACCGAACAGCTTCTCCCGATACGTGCCCGGGGCATAGGCGCGCTTGTACACGCCACGTTCCTGCAGGATCGGCACGACCAGCTCAATCACATCCTCCAGGCACTCCGGCGCCACGGTGCGGGAGAGGTTGAAGCCGTCGACATCGGCATCCGTCACCCAGCCCATCAACGCATCCGCCACCTGCTCGGCGGAGCCGACGATCGGTGGCTGCCGGCTGCCCAGGACGAACTGGTCGATCAGCTTGCGCTTGGTCCAGGTCGGGCCCGCCTGCCGGGCCATGGCGTCCACGTTGGACTGGATAGCCTGGGTCGGGCCGGCCTGCACCGGCTCGTCCATGCCATAGCGGGCGAAGTCGATGCCCAGCGAGGCGGAGGCATGCGCCAGCGCGCCCTCCACGCTGGCGTGGCGGCGGTAATCCTCCAGCTTGTCGCGCGCCTCGGCCTCGGTGCGGCCGACGACGAGTGTGGCGCCCACCATGATGCAGAGCGGCCGCGCCGCCGCCTGCCGGCGCAGATCGGCCACCAGGGCAGCGACGCCGGGCTTCGGCCCGCCATTGACGAAGACGCATTCGGCATGGCGCGCAGCGAAGCGCCGGCCGCGGTCCGACGCCCCGGCCTGGAACAGCACCGGGGTCCGCTGCGGCGAGGGTTCCACCAGATGGATGGCGTCCAGCCGGTACTGCGGCCCCTCATGCCGCACGCGGCGGATGCGGGCGGGGTCGGCATAGGCGCCCATGGCGGCGCCGGCGGCGCACGCATCGTCGGCCCAGCTGCCTTCCCACAGCGCGTAGACCAGTTCCATGTACTCGTCAGCCAGGTCGTAGCGATCGTCATGCGCCATCTGCGCCGCCAGGCCCATGGCGCGCGCCGCACTGTCCAGATACCCGGTGACGATGTTCCAGCCGGCACGCCCGCCGGTCAGGTGGTCCAGCGTCGAGACGCGGCGGGCGAACAGGTAGGGTGTCTCGTAAGCCAGGTTGCAGGTAATGCCGAAGCCCAGATGCTGCGTGGCGGCGGCCATGGCGGGCACCAGCAGCATCGGGTCCAGCAACGGCACCTGCGCCGCTTCGCGGATGGCGGCGTCGGGGCTGTTGCCGTAGACGTCGTACACGCCGAGCACATCGGCCAGGAACAAGCCGTCGAACAAGCCGCGCTCCAGCGTGCGGGCCATGCCGGTCCAGTATTCCAGCGTGTTGTATTGCGTCGCCTGGTCGCGCGGGTGGCGCCACAGACCCTGCTGGATATGCCCGACGCAGGCCATGTCGAAGGCATTGAGGCGGATTTCGCGAAGATTGGTCACAGGTAGCGGCCCCGTTCCAGGATTTCCAACGTGTAGGCTTTGTAGGTCATGCCCAGTTCCTCGGCCCGCGCCAGCCGGCGCAGGGCGATCTCGCGCGGCGGCGTCTTCCAGGCCTTCTTGTGCGCCTTGCGCCAGGTGAAGTGGGCCCAGCTCGTCGCATGGTCGGGCGCGTCCTGCAGCGGCGGGCCGCCATTGTGGCCAAGGGCGGGGGGCCGATCCATCATAGGCGGGACTCCTTCACGGCGAGCTGCTAGAACATGGCCACATCCACTATCGTAGAACAATGACTACTATACAAGACGATTCGGCCCAGGATCTCACCCTGCTCCTTGCCACCCGCCTCCGGGTGGAGCGGGAGGCGCGTGGCTGGTCGATCGCCGACCTCGCCACCCGCTCCGGCGTCTCCCGCGCCATGATCAGCAAGGTGGAACGGGGCGAGGCTAGCCCGACGGCGGCGCTGCTGGGGCGACTGGCGGCAGCCTTCGGCCTGACCCTCTCCACCCTGCTGGCCCGGGCCGAGCACGATGCCACGCGCGGTGGCCGCGTGGCGCGCCAGGCCGAGCAGAAGCTGTGGCGGGACCCGGCCTCCGGCTATCTGCGCCGCGCCGTCACCCCGCCCGGCGCGGCGCTGGAGCTGATACAGGTAGAGCTGCCACCGAAGGCGAAGGTGGCCTACCCGGCCGCCACCTATGTGGACTGGGAACACACCATCTGGGTGCTGGAAGGCCATTTGCGCTTCCACGAGGGTCCCGCCCGCCACAACCTGGA
Organism: Teichococcus aerophilus; assembly: GCF_014490485.1. GTDB lineage: Bacteria > Pseudomonadota > Alphaproteobacteria > Acetobacterales > Acetobacteraceae > Pseudoroseomonas > Pseudoroseomonas aerophila. Next base: position 13,170 of record NZ_JACTVA010000023.1, read on the forward strand.
CGCTGGTGATTGCCTGGCGCTCGGCCAGCCGCAGGATTGTGCGTTCGAGAACATGACCGATAATCCCTGCATCTATCTCGTTGCCCTCGCGCGTCGGCAACCGCCGCGATAGCCAGATGGCGCGATCGGTGTAGACTTCGCGCCGAACCTGGAGTTGAACGCGATGGCGCCGCCGAAATCTCTTCCCACGCAGCACATGCCGGATGGAGGGGAGTTCCTGCTGCTGCCGCCAACGCTGCAACCGCATGCCTATGCGAATGTGGACCGCATGTTCGCCACCCGTACCATTGCCCGCGGCGCCGCCGCCTCCCCCCTGCCCCGCGGTGCCGAGATCTCGCCGCGCTACGAGAGCGATGGCCAACAACGCGGCGTGGAGGACTACTTCCACCGCGCCTGCGTCGCCGGCCTGTTGGTGATCAAGCGCGGCGAGGTAGTGCTGGAACGCTACGGGTTGGGCTTGCGGGAGGAGACGCGCTGGTCCTCCATGTCCATGGTCAAGTCGCTGACCTCCACCCTGGTCGGCGCCGCGCTGCGCGATGGCAGCATCGGCAGCCTGGAGGACCCGGTTTCCGCCTACGTGCCGGCGGTCCGCGGCTCCGCCTATGATGCCGTCTCCATCCGCCACCTCATCACCATGTCCTCCGGCGTGGCGTGGAGCGAGGACTACACGGACCGGCAATCGCATGTGAACCAGTACAGCCGCTCCCTCGGCGCCCGTGTCCCGGGTGGTGTGCTGGACCTGCTGCGCGGGCTGCAGGCGGAGCATCCGCCGGGTACGCAGTTCCGCTACAACACCGGCGACACCTATCTGCTCGGTTGCCTGCTGACGGCGGCGACCGGCGAGACCCTGGCCAGCTATATGAGCCGCCGCATCTGGGCAAAGCTGGGCATGGAGTTCGATGCCTACTACACGCTGGAATCCGAAGGCGGCCAGGAAATCGGCGGCAGCCGCGCCGGCATGGCGCTGCGCGATTTCGGCCGGTTCGGGCAATTCATCCTCGCCGGCGGCCACATCGGCGACGATGCCATCCTGCCCGGGAACTGGGTACAGGATGCCGCGCGCCCGGCCTTCACGCTCGACCCATCGCAGAATTCCTATGGCGCGACCGGCTATGGCTATAGCTGGTGGCTGGATGAGAGCGGAGCGATGGTGGCCGTCGGCTTCGCCGGGCAGTCGCTGTTCATTCATCCGGCCGAGGAGCTGGTCATCGTCACCCTGTCCTGCCAGCCGCAGCCACCCTACGCAGCCGCCTACGGCGTCGACATGAAAGCGGAACGCAAGGCCTTCCAGCACGCGGTGGTCGCCGCAGCGCATTGAGGCAGGGCTTCTGAAATGACAGTGGGACGACTTTGCTGACGATGGATTTACCGGCTTGCCTGCGACAGCGTTAGGACGGATCGGCATTCAGGTGGACGCAGGAAGGCCGGGGAAGGAATTCCCCGGACCCCTTCTTTTCTTTCTGTCAGTCCTCAGGACTTGATTGTGGAAGCGTCATACCCACAGGACTGGCCATGGTCGCGCCTGGCGTTCATGGCCGGCCAGCACTGGACAGTTCGGACCACAATCCGCCAGTCCCCAAACCCCACGCCAACTGATAGAAAAAAGATGGGGTTTCAGGCGAATTCTTTCCCCTGACCTTCCCTTATCGCCTCCACCTCGAACCTTTCCAAATAGGTTCCCAAAGGCCTCGGAACTTTGGCGGAGAGAGTCTGAGAGGAACAGCAACCCTCTCGAGAACCACCATCAAGCCGGCGCCAGCCCACGCCCCCGCAGCAGCGCCGTCGTGCTCGGCGCGCGGCCACGGAAGGCGACGTAGAGGGCCATCGGGTCCCGCGTATCGCCAGCGCCCAACAGCGTCTTCAGCCGGGCGGCGGTCGCGGCGTCGAACGGGTCGCCGGCTTCCTTGAAGGTCTCGAAGCCATCCGCGTCCAGCACTTCGGACCAGAGGTAGGAGTAGTAGGCCGCCGCGTAGCCGCCGCTGGCGAACAGGTGCTGGAAATGCGCCGGGCGATGCCGGATGCCGATTTCCGCCGGCATGCCGATCTCGTCCAGGAATGCCGCCTCGAAGGCCGCGATGTCGATGGTTTCCGGCGCAGGATGACGGTGCAGCGCCAGGTCGATCAGAGCGGAGGCCGCGTACTCCACCGTGGCGAAGCCCTGGTTGAAGGTGCGGGCTTCCAGCAGCCGTTCCACCAGCGCGGCCGGAACCGCCTCGCCGGTCTCGTGATGCAGGGCGTAGCGGTGCAGCGTCTCCGGCAACGCGACCCAGTGTTCGTAGATCTGCGAGGGCAGCTCGACGAAATCGCGCCGGACCGAGGTGCCGGACTGGGACGGGTAACGCACGCGGCTCAGCAGCCCATGCAGGGCGTGGCCGAACTCGTGGAACAACGTCTCCGCATCGTCGAAGCTCAGCAGCGTCGGTGCCGAGCGGGCGAAGTTGTTGTTGTTGACGATGATGGGGGAGACGGCCTCGTCCAGCGCCTCCTGGTCCCGGTAGCTGCTCATCCACGCGCCGGAGCGCTTGTCCGCGCGGGCGTAGTTGTCGGCCAGGAAGATGCCGACATGGCCCTCCGCGTCGCGGACTTCGTAGCCGCGCACATCCGCGTTGTAGACCGGCAGGTCCGGCAGTGGGGTGAAGCTCAGGCCGAAGAGGCGCCCGGCGGTATCGAAGGCCGCGCGCTGGATGTTCTCCAGCTGGAAGTAGGCCTTCAGCTCGGCCTCATCCAACGCGTAGTCGGCACGGCGCACCTTCTCGGCATAGTAGCGCCAGTCCCAGGGGGCCAGGGCGCCGGTAAAGCCCTCGGCGCGGGCCACGGCCAGCAGGCGGTTGCGCTCCTCCGCCGCGCGGCGCTTCGCGGGTTCCCACACCTCGGCTAGCAGCGCCTCGGCGGCGGCGGGAGTGCCGGCCATGCTGTCGGCCAGGCGGAAGGTGGCGAAGTCCGGGTAGGCCAGCAGCCGCGCCCGCTCCGCCCGCAGGGCCAGAATCTCCGGGATCAGGGGGCGGTTGTCGTGCGCGCCGGCATGGGCGCCGCGCGCGATCCAGGCGGCATAGGCCACTTCCCGCAGGTCCCGGCGGCTGGAGAAGGTCAGGAACGGCTCGATCAGGGAGCGGGAGAGCGTGACGGCGTAATCCCTCAGCCCACGCTCGGCTGCGGCCTGGGCGGCGCCAGCGCGGACGAATTCCGGCAGGCCGTCGAGGTCAGCCTCCGTCAGCGGCAGGTGCCAGGCCTTCTCGTCATGCAGGACGTTCTGGCCGAAGGCGGTGTGCAGGCTGGCCAGCCGCTCGGAGATCGCGGTCATGCGCGCCTGCTCGGCCGGCGGCAGCGCGGCGCCGCTGCGGATGAAGCCCAGATGGGTGCGCTCAAGCAGCCGCATCTGGTCCTCCTCCAACCCCAGGCTGTCACGCTGCTCGTAAAGGGCGGCCACCCGGCGGAACACCGCGGCATCCAGCGCCACGCGCATGCCGTGCTGCGCCAAGGTGGGGGACAATTCGCGGTCCAGCGCTTCCAGCGCCGCGCCGCCCTGGCTGACCACCAGGTTGCCGAACACGCTGCCCACCCGGGTCAGGGCGCGGCCGCTGCGCTGCAGGGCCTCGATGGTGTTGGCGAAGCCGGGCGCGGCGGGGTCGGTGCCGATGGCGGCGATCTCGGCCAGATGCTCCGCCATGGCGTGGGCGAAGGCGGGCACGAAATGGCCGGGCTCGATCTCGGCAAAAGGCGGCACGCCGAAGGGCGTCGACCAGGGGGCGAGGAGAGGATTGCGGTCGGTCATCCCAGGATCGGCGCAGATGCGGGCGGCCGGGTCAAGCGCCCGTATCCACCCTTGCCACCGGCCCCGATCCAGGCCAGCTTTCGCCGACTGTCGCGCCCGGTTATCCGCGGGATTCCGGGGGACGGCCACTCAAGAAAACGCACGGCCCAAGGCTGGCGGGAAACGGATCGAGAAAGGTGAAGCCATGCCGGCCCCGGCCCCCTGGCATCATGCCGCCTTCGCCTTCACGCGGATGGACGGATGAATTACGTCTTTGAATTCGGGCAGGTCTTCGCTGCCTGGGATGAATTGCTGGCGGGCGCGCTGCGCACGCTCTGGCTCTCGGCCGCGTCCATGGCCATCGGCCTGGTCGTCGCCATCGCCGGTGCGCTGGGCAAGACCAGCGGGCCGCGCTGGCTGCGTTGGGTGATCGACGCCTATATCGAGCTGATCCGCAACACGCCGTTCCTGATCCAGATCTTCATGGTGTTCTTCGGCCTGCCGGCAATCGGCATCCGGCTGGAGGCGGACCAGGCGGCGCTGCTCGCGCTGGTCATCAATGTCGGCGCCTATGGGATCGAGATCATCCGTGCCGGCATCGAAAGCATCCAGAAGGGGCAGATCGAGGCCGGCAAGGCGCTCGGGCTGCATCCGCTGCAGATCTTCCGCCACATCGTGCTGAAGCCGGCGCTGCAGGCGATCTATCCGTCCCTGACCAGCCAGTTCATCCTGCTGATGCTGAATTCCAGCGTCTGCTCCGCCATCGCGGCCAGCGAGCTGACGGCGGCAGCCAACGACATCCAGGCGCGCAACTTCCGCAGCTTCGAGGTCTATTTCGTCGTCACCGGCATGTATTTTGTTTTGTCCCTGATGTTCTGGGGCATCTTCGCCTGGGTTGAGCGCACGTTCCTGCGCCAGCCGGCCACGCGCTGAGGAACCCGACATGCGCAGCCTCGGCCCGAATGAAATCTGGTTCATACTTCTGGCGGTCCGCTGGACACTTCTGCTCTCCATCGCCGCCTTCGCCGGCGGCACCGTCGGCGGCCTGTTGATCGCGTTGATGCGCACCAGCCGCTTCAAGGGGCTGCGCTGGGCCGCCATTGCCTACATCAAGCTGTTCCAGGGCACGCCGCTGCTGATGCAGCTGGTCCTGGCCTTCTTTGTCCCCGGTATCTTCGGCATCGATGTCGACCCCTGGGGCGCCGCGGCACTCGGCCTTTCCCTGCACGCCAGCGCCTTCCTCGGCGAGATCTGGCGCGGATGCATCGAGGTAGTGCCGAAGGGGCAGTGGGAGGCCTCCTCCGCCCTCGGCCTGCGCTACTGGAACCAGATGCGCCACATCGTCGTGCCGCAGGCCTTCCGCATCGCCATCCCGCCCACGGTCGGCTTCCTTGTGCAGTTGATCAAGGCGACCTCGCTGGCTTCCATCATCGGCTTCGTGGAGCTGACGCGGGCGGCGCAGGTCATCAACAACGCCGTCTTCCAGCCCTTCACCATCTTCGGGCTGGTGGCGCTCACCTACTTCATCGTCTGCTGGCCGCTCTCGCTCTACAGCCGGCGAATGGAACAAAAACTCGCTCTCGCGACACGCTGAGCAGCGCAACACAACGAGGAACACGGACCATGATCCTTTCGCACCCGATCCGCCGCCGCAGCCTGGGCGGCTTGCTGGCCCTGGGCGGCGCCGCCACCCTGATGCCGGGCCTGACGCGCGCCGCCAAGGCGGCGACGCCGGACGAGATCAAGAAGCGCGGCCACATCATGGTCGGCGTGCTGACGGACTATCCGCCCTTCGGCGGCATCGACTCCTCGCAGAACCCTGCCGGCTACGACGTGGATGTCGCCCGGCTGGCGGCGCAGGCGCTGGGTGTCGAGCTGCGGCTGGTGCCTGTTACCGGCCCCAACCGCATCCCGTTCCTGCTGACCAACAAGGTGGACATGCTGATCGCCACCTTCGGCATCACCGAGGAACGCGCCAAGCAGGTGCTGTTCTCCAACCCCTACAGCGCGCTGACGACCTACATCCTGGCGCCGAAGTCGCTGGCGATCCGTACGCCGGAGGACCTGAAGGGCATCCGCGTCGGCGTGGCGCGCGCCAGCACGCAGGACATCGCCGTCTCCGCCATCGCCCCGCGCGAAATACGCCTGATGCGGTTCGATGACGACGCGACCGTCACCCAGTCCCTGATCTCCGGCCAGACCCAGGCCATCGGCGCCAGCAACACCATCCTGGCGCAGCTGACGGCCAACTACGCCCAGCTGCAGATCGAGCCGAAATTCACCCTGCGCGCCCAGGCCAACGGCATGGCCTTCCGCAAGCAGGACGAAGCGCTGCGCGACTGGTCCAACACCTTCATCAAGACCATCACCGACAATGGCGAGCTGGGTAAGATCCACCAGCGCTGGTTCAACGTCGCCATGGACCCGCTGCCGCCCATGCCGCAGTTCTAAACTTGCCGCAGGATCGAGGGCGCCCGCCCTCGATCTTCGGCGTGGCATCAGCGCCGCGTGCATCCTTAATCTTTACAATCAACAGACTATAGGGCGATCTCTACCCACCTCGTGATCACCCCACGGGTGGGTTTCCAAAGGCCTCAGGCCTTTGGCGGGGAGAGTTTGAGAGGGGCAGCGCCCCTCTCAATCCGCTGACGGCGCGGTCGTATCCTCGCCCGAAGGGCCCTGACCCGGACCGCGCAGCATGTGCTCCAGTGCCCGCACCATCAATGGCCCTGCCGCGCCGGCAATGCCACGTGCGGCCGGCATCGGCTCGTTGCACAGCACTGGCATGGGCAGGCCGCTGATGGAGCCCGCCGCGCGGAACAGCGCTTCCACATGCGCCCACAACGCCGCGTTGGCCAATAGCGGGCTGTTGATGACGATGCGGGCGGGAAACAGGATCAGGCTGAGATTGGCCATGGCCCGCACCATGTGGTGCGCGGCAACGCGGATGTCCGGCAAGGCCAGGAGGTCGAGGCGAGGCAGTTGCAGCAGCAATTCGTCCTCATCCTCGCTCAACTCCGGCCAGCGATGCCGCAACGCGGGCAGCATGGCCCATAGCGCCGCCGAGGTTTCCAGGCAGCCAGAGCGCCCGCAATCGCACCGCCGCTCCTCCAGCCCTTCGAGGCGCCAGTGGCCGATCTCGCCGAACGGCCCGGCGCCGACGCCGAACGGCTCACCGCCCTTGCCATAGGCCATGCCGATGCCCCAGCCCCAGTGCAGCAGCACCACAGCCTCCGCATAGGCAGCCGGATCAGCCAAGGCGCGGCTGCGGAACTCGGCATCCAGCTGCCGCACCACGTCGACAGGGCCGGCCACCGGGGCGATGGCCGCTGCGATGTCGAAATCGCGCATGCGCGGCCAGCGGGAGGCGATCAGCCAGCGCGGCCCGTCAACGATGCCGGAGACGGAGGCTACCGTGCCGGCATGCAGCATCCCGGGTGGTGCCTGCGCCGCCAAGCGGCCTGCCAGCCCGGCCAGCGCCGCGCCGATCGCCTCGTTATCCGCGTCCTGTGAAACCGGCAGCATTTCCCGCGCCACCACCGAACCGTCCAGCCCCAGCAGCACGCCGATGAAGGCACGGCTAGCCGCGTGGATAACGGAGACGCCCAACCGATGCGGGTTGAGCGCCAGCGTGGCGGCAGGCCGGCCACGCCCCTGCTTTTCCCCCGAGGCCTCGACCAGCAGCCGCCGCTCCAGCAACGCCGCCACGGCGCGGGACGCGGTGGTGGAGCGCAGGCCCAGCCGTTCGACCAACTCGGGGCGGGAACGGACTCCGGCCGCGACCATCCGCAGCACCCGTGCGCGGTCCCTCTCGGGCGCTTCCGAGAAATGAGCCTCATCTGGCATGGCCAGTAGCGCCAGGGCCTGTTCCAACGGCGGGGTATTTATGAACGGCATCTTTCAGAATCACGTTGCAACGAATGCGAAAGAGTTGTGTAGGATGCGGAAACGCCTGCGACAGACGGCGGCTGGGTATAGGATAGGTCTATAGCATGATTGATGTTCGGATAACGGCTGATGCAGCCAGCATGGGCGCTGCCGCTGCCGCCCTGGGGGCGGAGGCCATCCGCGATGCGATCGCCACCCATGGCGAGGCGTGCATCATCGTCGCCACGGGTGCCAGCCAGTTCACCGTCCTGCAGAACCTGGTGGCTCAGCCGGATATCGACTGGAGCTGCGTGACCGCCTTCCACCTGGATGAGTATGTCGGCCTGCCGGAGAGCCACCCGGCCAGTTTCCGCCGCTATCTGCGGGAGCGCTTCCTGGCGCCGCTGCACAACGCGCCCCGCTTCATCGACGTGGACGGCACGGCGCCTGACCCGGTGGCGGAGACGCGGCGGCTGGGTGCGCTGATCGCGGAGCGGCGCATCGACCTGTGCTTCGCCGGCATTGGGGAGAACTGCCACTTGGCCTTTAACGACCCCCCGGCCGATTTCGACGCGACCGAGCCCTATATCGTGGTGGAGCTGGATGAAGCCTGCCGCCGCCAGCAGCACGGCGAGGGTTGGTTCGAGAGCCTGGAGGCGGTGCCACGCCAGGCGATTTCAATGAGCATCCCGCAGATCCTGCGCAGCCGCCGCATCATCCTCTCCGTGCCGGACCAGCGGAAAGCCGCCGCCGTGCGCGATGCGCTGGAGGGGCCGGTGACCCCACTGCACCCTGCCTCCGTGCTGCAGGGGCACGCCGATACCGTGCTGTTCCTCGACCCGCCCGCTGCATCCCTGCTGCGCGGGACGCAAGCGGCATGAAGTCGGCCGGCCTGGTCGATCTGCAGGTCAACGGCTTCGCGGGCGTCGACTTCAATGCCGGGGATACACCCGGTGCCTTTGCCGGCGGGTGCATGGAACAGGCGCTGGAGGCCATATTGGCCACCGGCGTCACAACCCTGCTGCCCACCGTGATCACCGCCACGCCGGACCAGCTGGAAGCGCGGCTGGTGGCGCTGGACGCCGCCCTGGCCGCCACGCCGTTGGGCGCGCTGATGTGCCCGGGCTTCCACCTGGAAGGCCCGTTCCTCAACCCGGCCAGCGGCTATGCCGGCTGCCATCCCGCCGAAGCCATGACCACGCCGGATTACGCGCTGGTGGAACGGCTGGAGCGCCGGCTCAGCCGCCCGATCCTGCTGCTGACCCTGGCGCCGGAACTGCCGGGGGCGCAGGAGTGCATCCGCCGCGCCAAGGCCGCCGGCAAGCTGGTGGCCATCGGCCACAGCGCAGCCAATTTCGCCCAGATCGCCGAGGCAGCGACGAACGGTGCCCGCCTTTCCACCCATCTCGGCAACGGACTGCCGCAGATCCTGCACAAGCTGGATAATGCCATCTTCGCCCAGTTGGCGGAGGACCGGCTGGCCGCCGGGCTGATTGCCGATGGCATCCATCTGCACCCCGCCGCGCTGAAGGTGCTGATCCGCGCCAAGGGCAAGGGCGCGCTGCTGGTGACGGACGCGGTGGCCGCCGCCGCCGCACCGCCCGGCCGCTATCCGTTCGCCGGCATGGTGGTGGAACGCGTAGCCGACGGCACAGTACGGCTGCCGGACGGCATCACCCTTGCCGGCTCCTCGCTGTGCCTGGATACAGCGGTGCGCAACCTCGTTGCCTGGAACATCGCCGATGCGGCCCTGGCGCTGGAAATGGCCTCCACCCGCCCCGCCGCCCTGCTGGCCCCTGCCCTGGCAGCCCACGGCCTCAGCCTTCCCAGCGCCGAGTTGCAGTGGTCGGACAGCCTGGCCCTGCGCCAGCTCCGGCTGGGCCCGCTGGTGCGTGACTACGCCGCCACCTTCAACGCCCCTCGCATGGAGAATGATCATGCCGTTTGACCGGATCTCGCTGAACCGTCGCGCCGTGATGGGCGGGCTGGCTGCCGCGGCGCTGGGGGGGACCGCCGCGCGCGCGGCGATGCCCGCCATGCCCACCGCACCCGTCACGCTCAACCTGATGGATGTGGGCGGCGCGTTGGCACTGATGCAGCAGGCCTTCGAGGATTACCGCACGGCCAACCCGCAGCTCCTCTCCCGCATCAACTTCGTCAAGGCGCCGGCGCCGGAGCTGGCGGGCAAGCTACGCGCCCAGCAGCGGGCCAACCGCGCCGATATCGACCTGGTGCTGACCGGCAGCGACGGCCTGGCCGCTGGCCTGAACTTCGACCTGTGGCAGCGCATCATGCCGGACTACGCCGAGAAATTCCCCAACATCGAGGCGAACTACGAACCGGCCGCGCTGGCGCTGCACAACGCCCAGGGCCAGGGCTTCGGCGTGGTGATGAACTATTACCCCTCCGGCCCCCTGCTGGAATACGCGCCGGACCGCGTGCCGCAGGCGCCCGGCAGCGCCGAGGACCTGCTGGAATGGGCCCGTGCCCACCCCAACCGCTTCATGTACGCCCGGCCCAGCAATTCCGGCCCCGGCCGCACCTTCATGATGGGCCTGCCCTACATCCTGGGCGATGCCGACCCGCGCGACCCGGTGAAGGGCTGGGACAAGACCTGGGCCTATCTGGAAGAACTCGGCAAATACATCGAGTACTACCCGGCAGGCACCGGCGCGACGATGAAGGAATTCGGCCAGGGCACGCGGGACATCATCGTCACCACCACCGGCTGGGACATCAACCCGCGTGCCCTGGGCATCGTGCCGAAGGATGCGCGCATCGCCACGCTGCGGAACTTCCGCTGGATCTCGGACGCCTTCTTCATGTGCGTGCCGAAGGGCCTGCCGGAGGAACGCCTGGCGGTGGTGCTGGACATCATGGCCTTCGTGCTACAACCGAAGATGCAGGCTTATTCCTACGACGAAGGCTACCTCTACCCCGGCCCGGCAGTGCGGAACGTCCCGCTCTCCCTCGCGCCGCAGCGCAGCCAGGACGTCATCGCCGAATTCGGCCGGCCGGAATACGCCGCGCTGATCGCCGACAACCCGATCGAACTGCCGTTGAAGCCCGACCAGATGGTGCTGGCCTTCCGCCAGTGGGACGAACGCGTCGGCGCCAAGAAGTAAGGCCACTCGGTTTCCGGCTTGGTGTTGCGAGGCTCTCATTTCTTCGGAGCCTTGCCTTCTTGGGAAGAGAAGGCCGGGGAAGGAATTCCCCGGGCCCCTTCTTTTTCGAGTTATTCTGGTGTGGCCGTCGAATCGATGGCCTTGAGGGACGGCTGGGTGCGCCGGAGGTCCTAGACCTCCGGCGAATGACGGTTCAGCCCTGTTGGACCATTTCAAATATCATCAAAGCGCCCGCTCTCAGTCCTGCAGCGCCACGCCAAACTTGCAGAAAAAAGAAGGGGTCCGGGGAATACTTTCCCCGGCCTTTACCCCTCCCACCCCGCGAGCATCGGCCCGCGTCAGGCCGTGAACTCCGCCGGCCCGCCATACGGGTAGTAGTCGCCCAGCCGGAGGTTCTCGTAGCGCAGCCCATCCAGTCGCACCGTGCCCAGGAAGGGCTCGTCCGGCTCCACCAGCAGGATGGTTGGCGCGAAGCCGCTGTCGTCGAAACCGCGGCGGAAATGCACGCGGGACTTGATGGCAATGACATCGAACTCATCGGGCGTGAAGCCGAGTGCCCAGAGCTCGGAAGTCTCGATGATCTGCGCCAGGTAGGGACTGAGCACCAGGATGTTGCCGTCACCGAAGCGGATGCAGGCCCAGCTCTGCCCGCCGCCCATGGCGCGCGCGGTGGTGCTGGGCACGATGGCGTGCACGGTGCCGGTGATGCGTACCGGCGCGCCGGCGGATTCATCGGCCAGGCCGCCAATCTCCATGTCGAAGGCATCGCCCGGCTGGGCGCCTTGCGCCACCAGGGCTTCCAGCGCCTTCGGGTCCGCCACGGTGCAGACCAGCGTGCGGCGCAGCTTCTGCTCCAGGATCTCGCGCAGCAGCCAGGTGGCGAAGCCGGACCGGTCGCTATGGTCGGCCAGGACGACGGGCGTACGTCCCTCCTCCACCGCCTGGCGGGCCAGCGCCACCCCGGCACCGATGCGGTGGATCTGCGCCGCGCCAAGCAGCTCCGCGCGACGGCGCCAGATGGTCATGGCCATGTCGCTGGCGACGGCCTCGGCCAGCTCCGGCTTGCCGTTGGTCAGCACCTGCACGGCCATGCCGGCATCGGGCACGTCGCTCCAGGGAAAGCCGAAATACACGTTCACGAACAGGTCGGGCTCCCGCGCCTCCCAGGTCAGCGCGCGCTGGATCAGGTCGGACCAGGGCGAAGCGCCGATCCATTGCAGCACGGTGGGGGAGATGACGGGCACCTTGCGCGTGACATGCGCCGGCTTGAAGTCACCGCGGATGGTGCGCACCAGCATGCGCGCGGCGCGCTGGCCTTGCAGGTGCATGTCGTAATGCGGGTAGTACTTCACCGCGAAGGCCATGTCGGCGTGGCGGAGGAACTCTTCGTCCTCATTGCCATGCGGGTCGAAGGTGGCGGCGATGGGAATGCCGGTCCCAACGACGTCCCGCACGCGCCGGGCGATGTCGGCTTCCGGGCGCATCACGCCGCGCACCGCCATGGCGCCGTGTAACGCAAGATAGATGCCGTCGAACGGCCCTTCCCGCCGCAGCCCTTCCAGCATGGTGCCGAGCAGGGTCTCGTACGCCTCCTGCGTTACCCAGCCGGAACCGGAGCCGGTCTTGGGCCAGAGCGGCGACTCGATGCCGACGAGTTCGACGCCGTCGAATTCCCGCGCCACCTGCACGAAGCCGCCAATATAGCCCTTGGGGTCGCTGGCCAGCAGGGCCTCGCCAGCGGCAGGCGAGCCAGGATAACGGAAGTCCTCGAGCGTCGTGTCGTAGGACAGGAACGTCACCGTCTCGTGCATGAATTGCAGTACCGCGATCCGCATCACTACTCCCTCGTGCCGCTGCGAGGCGTGAGCATAGACCCGCGGTAGGGCTACGGCGACCCGGTGTGGCATTCTTTGGAGCGGCGGAGGAAGGCCGGGGAAGGAATTCCCCGGACCCCATCTTTTTTCTACGAGTTAGGGTTTGGGTGGGGCGAGTAAGGCGGCGGCTGAGCGATGGTCAGCGTAAAGCGGGTTCGCTGCTACGGAGGTTTGAGGCCTCACCGGCCCTGGCCCGACGTCCGGCCAAGCGAAGCTCCGTCGAAGCCGATAAAGGATATCGAACAAGCCAGGAGTTTTGCGCACGTCGCAAAACCCAGAGGCGAGCCAACAGTGGAACCTCGCCGCAACCGGCAGGAGCCAGAACGAAAAGATGCCAGGAGGAACCGTTCCCTCCTGGCAGCCTTGCCGTCAACCGCCGTCAGGCAGGAACAAAAGCCCCGCCCCAGGCTTCAGACCAGTTCCGCCAGCGCGGCACGGCTGAAGTCCCGCAGCTCGTCCGTGCGGCCATCGCGCACCTTCCGCACCCACTCGGGGTCGGAGATCAACGCGCGGCCCACCGCCACCAAGTCGAAGTCACCGCGCGCATGGCGGCGCAGCAGCTCGTCCAGCGAGGCGGGACTGGAACTCTCGCCGCCAAACGCCGCGATGAATTCGCCCGAGAGGCCGACGGAACCGACGGTGATCGTCGCACGCCCAGTCAGCTTCTTGGCCCAGCCGGCGAAATTGAGGTCGGAGCCCTCGAACTCGGCTTCCCAGAAGCGGCGCTGGGAGCAGTGGAAGATGTCCACGCCGGCTTCCGCCAGCGGGCCCAGCCAGGCTTCCATTTCCGCCGGCGTCTCAGCCAGCCGGGCGGCGAAGTCCTGCTGCTTCCACTGGGACAGGCGAAGGATGATAACGAAATCCTCGCCCACCGCCTGCCGCACGGCCCGCACGACCTCGACCGCGAAGCGGCTGCGCTCGGCAATGGTGGCACCGCCCCAGGCATCGGTGCGGGTGTTGGTGCCCGGCCAGAAGAACTGGTCGATCAGGTAGCCATGCGCGCCATGCAGCTCGATCGCATCGAAGCCCAGCCGCTTGGCGTCGGCGGCGGACTGGGCGAAGGCGGCGATGGTGGCCTGGATGTCCGCCTCGCTCATCGCGGCGCCACCTTCCTGCGCCGGCAGCACCAGCCCGGCGGGGCCTTCCATCGGCGTCGGCGGCAGCCAGCCGGAGGCATGCGGCTTGACGATGCCCATGTGCCAGATCTGCGGCGCGATGCGCCCACCGGCCTCATGCACGTGCTGCACCACACCCTGCCAGCCGGCCAAGGCATCGTCGCCATGGATGCGCGGGATCGCCGGGTCGTTGGAAGAAGCCGGGCGGCCGATGACGGTGCCCTCGGTCAGGATCAGCCCGACATCGCCGGCGGCGCGGCGGCGGTAATAGGCCGCCACGCCCTCCGTCGGCACGCCCCCGGGGGAGAAGGAACGGGTCATCGGCGCCATGACGATGCGGTTCTTGAGACGCAGGGATTTCAACGCGAAGGGCTGAAACAGGCTGTCCGTGGTCATGCGATATCCTGGTAGCGAAAATGGGGAGGCCGATTTCTAGATCAGCCGTTATAAAAATGGGTAAGGGCTATCGCCAAGCCTGTCAAGAATTCTATATTGTCTGGTATGGAATGTTCGCCCCCCCGCCGTGGCCGCCCGCCCAGCTTCGATCGGGAGACCGCCCTGCACCGCGCCATGGAGGTATTTTGGGCCGTCGGCTACGACGCCGCGACGCTATCCCAGCTGAAGGAAGCCATGGGCGGCCTGTGCTCGCCCAGCCTCTACGCCGCCTTCGGCTCCAAGGAGCAATTGTTCCGGGAGGCGCTGGACCTCTACCAGGGCAGTGTCTGCCGCTGGGCCTCGGTGGCGTTGGCGAACGAAGATACGCGGGAGGCGATTGCCGGCCTGCTGCGGCAAGCCGCCTTGCAGTACAGCATGCCGGACCAGCCCCGCGGCTGCATGCTGGACCTGGCCACCTTCAACTTCGCCCCCGCCAGCGCGCCGATCCGGGACCTGCTGCGCGAGCGGCGCCATCTGGGCGAGGCCGCGCTGCGCGCCAGGCTGGAACTCGGCATCACCCGGGGTCACCTGCCCCAGGGCACCGGCACGGCGGCGATGGCCGGCTTCTACCGCACCGTCCTGGTCGGCCTCTCCATCCAGGCGCAGGACGGCGCGTCACGGGAACGGCTGCTGGCCATCGCCGACGGAGCGATGTTCGCCTGGGACGGCTGGCTGCGCGCCGCCGCCTGAGCGCGCGACACGTCCGGTTCACCACGGCTTGTGCCCTACGCAGCAAAGTCGTTTCCTGCCCCGTAGGACAGGAAGGAATCGGACCATGGGAACACCCGGGCTTACACGGCGCGCCGCACTGCGCCTCGGCGCGCTGGCGCTGCCCGGCGCCGCCTGGGCCCCGCGGGCCTCGGCGCAGTCCTGGCCCAACCGGCCCGTGCGCATCGTGGTTCCCTATGCCGCCGGCGGCGCCACGGACACCATGGCCCGCATGGTGGCGGAACGGCTGACGCGCCGCCTTGGGCAGAATGTTATCGTCGAGAACCGCGCGGGCGCGGGCGGTGCCATCGGCGCCCAGGCCGTGGTGCAGGCGGAGCGCGACGGGCACACGCTGCTATTCTCCGGCGGCTCCCTGTTCGCCGCGGTACCGCTGATGCAGCGCCTGTCCTTCGATCCGGCGAAGGACCTGCAAGGCGTCAGCATCGTCGGCGTCAACGGCGTTGTCATGGTCGCGTCGCCCGGCTTTGGCCCGAACAGCCCGGCCGAGGTCATCGCCTGGGCCAAGGCCAATCCAGGCAAGCTCAATTGCGCGGCGGCGGGCAACGGTACCTCCAGCCACATCGCAGGCGTCATTTTCCAGGAACGCGCTGGGCTGGACATGGTGATCGTGCCCTATGCCGGTGCCGCGGCGGCGAACTCGGATGTCATCGCCGGGCGGGTGCATATCCACTTCGGCTCGGTGGCCGACCTGCTGCCCTATGCCGGAACCGGCTCCATGAAGCTGCTGGCCATCACCAGCCGGGAACGCATCCCGCAGGCACCGGACCTGCCGGTGATGACCGACACGATCCCCGGCCTGGTCTACGAAGCCTGGAATGGGCTGATCGCCCCCAGCGGCGTGCCGGCGCCGGTCATCGCACTGCTCTCCCGCCACGTGATGGAGATCGCGCGGGAGCCGGATTTCGTGCAGCGCCTCGGCCTGCTCGGCATCCAGTCTACCGGCAGCACGGTGCAGCAGGTGGAGGAGATGCTGGCCTATGAAAGGCCGCTCTACGCCGCCGCAATCCGTGCGGCCGGCCTGGGCTTCGCGCCCTGATCCTCGCGCACCGGGCCGCAGCAACGGCCCGGTGCGCAGGACCCTCAGGTCATCTTCATATTCCAGAAGACGATCAGCTGGTGCGCCACCACGTCCTTCACGCTGTCCCGGTGCGCGGAGACGACCTTGTAGGAACCGAGTGGAATGGCGAAGACATCGTCATAGGCCAGGCGCTGCATCTGCTCGACCAGCTGCATCTGCTTGCCCTGGTCCGGCTCCAGCGCAAAGGCGTCGCGCAGCTTCTCCATCTCGGCGCTTTCGGCCCAGCCGACATAGCCACGCCGGCCGCGCCCATCGACGTTGAGGTTGATGATGGGGCTCATCAGGTCCAGGTCGCTCCAGATACCCCAGGCGATGCTCCAGCCGCCTTCGGCGATCGGCGCCGGGCGGGCGCGGCGGGCCAGCAGGCTGTTCCAGTCCATGCTGTCCACCTGCACGTTCATGCCGATGCTCTTCAATAGCTGCTCCGTCACCGGCGCCAGCGCGCTGCCCGAGGCAAGGTCGGCCGGATGCAGGATCACCACCTTCTCGCCGTTATAGCCGCCTTCCTTCAGAAGCTGGCGCGCACGGTCGAGATTCTGCCCGGCGGGCGCGCCGACATCGGTGGCGTAGGGGGAGGCGCAGGTGAAGAAGGCCTTGCAGGGCTGGGTTAGGCTGTCATCGCCGACCTGCGCCGCCAGGTAGTCCGGCTGGCTGACCGCATTCAGCACGGCCTGGCGGACCAGCTTGTTGTCGAACGGCGCATTCAGCCAGTTCAGCCGCATCAGCAGCGAGTTGCCGATGCCGCGCGGCCGCAGCACCACGCGCCGGTCGCGCTTAAGCAGTTCCATCATCTCGGCGGAGACATTCTCCATCACCTGGATCTCGCCGGTCTGCAGGGCGCTGGCGGCCGTCTGCACGTCCGAGATCTCCAGCCATTCCAGCCGGTCGAAATGCACCACCTTACCGCCGGCCAGGCCGCTGGCGGGTTCCTGCCGCGGCACGTAGCCCTCGAACTTCTCGTACACCACACGGTCGCCGGAACGGTACTCGCCTGCAATGAAGCGGAACGGGCCGGAGCCAACCACTTCGGTGATGCGCTGGTCCTCTGGGATCTGCACCAGCCGCGCCGGCAGGATGAACGGCACCGGGCCGCCCGGCTTGCCCAGCGTCTCCAGCACCAGCCCGTAGGGATGCTTCAACACCAGGCGGAAGCTCTGCGCGTCCACCGCCTCCAGCGTCTGGGTGGCGTTCATCAGCCGGGTGCCCATCAGGTCCCGCTTCCACCACCGCGTCAGGGAGGCAACGCAATCGGCGGCGGTGACCGGCGCGCCATCGTGGAACACCAGCCCCGGGCGCAGGCGGAACGTGTAGGTCAGCTTGTCGTCGGAGAGCGTCCAGTCCCGCACCATCTGCGGCTGCGGCCGCATCTGGTCATCCATGGCGAACAGCGTGTCGTAGACCAGGTAGCCATGGTTGCGGGTGATGTAGGCGGTGGTGGCGTAGGGGTCCAGCACGCCCAGCGTCGCATGCATCACCGCCTTCAGCGTGCGCTTCTGGCCCGTACCCTGTGCCTGGGCGCGCGGCAGCGGCGCCACGGCCGCCGTCGCCATCCCGGCCAGGGTGGTCTGCATGATGCCGCGTCGTGTGCTGAGCAAAGTCATGGTCCTGTTCTCCGGGATGTTGGGACGTTCGGGTAGGCAGTCGCAGTCAGGCCGGCTTGCCGCGCCGCGGGTCCGGCCAGAAGGAAGTGCCCTCGCGGGCCAGCCCGCCGCCCAGGCCCATGGCCACGCCATCGGCACGCCAGCAGGCGGCACCGGTCATGGCCGTGCCGTCGAAGCCGATGGCGCCCATGCCGCCGGCCACATGGTCCACCGGCGTTACGTCATGGCCCTTCTCGCGCAGCGCCTCATGCACCGCCGATGCGAAGCCGCGCTCCACCTCCGCATCATGGCCGTGGGTGAAGACGCGCGGCGCTTCCACCGCTTCCTGCAAACCCATGCCGTGATCGACCACGTTGAGCACGAACTGGAACACCGCCGAGGGAATGCGGTGCGCGCCTGGCAGCCCGACGGCGAACGCCGGCCGGCCCTCGCGATAGCCGATCATCGCCGAGATGCCGCTGGTGATCCGTTTGCCCGGCTGCAAGGACAGCGCATGCCCCGGATGCGGGTCGAACAGATACATGTAGTTGTTGGGAATGATGCCGGTGCCGGGGATCATGATCCGCGCGCCGAACAGGCTGTTGATCGTCTGGGTCGAGGTGACGATGTTGCCGGCGCCATCGGCGATGGTGACATGGGTGGTATTGGCGGATTCCACGCTCAGTACACGCGACGTGAAGTCATGGCTGCGCGCCGGGTCGATCTCGGGCCGGCGCTCGTCGCCATAGGCCTTGGAGATCAGGCGCTCCACCGGCACCGTCACGAAGGCCGGGTCCGCCGTGGCGGCGCGCCGGTCGGCGGCGGCGATCTTCAGCGCCTCCAGCACCAGGTGCAGCGTATCCGCCGTGCCGAAGCCGCTGGCGCGGATGTCGAAGCCTTCCATCAGGTTCAGCATCTGCAGCACATGCACGCCGCCGGAACAGGGCGGCGGCGGCCCGACCAGTTCCACGCCGCGATAGGTGCCGCGAACCGGCGCCCGCTCCACCGTGCGGTAGCCGGCGAGATCCGCCGCCGCGATGGTGGAACCCTTCGAGGCGAGGTACGCCGCAACCCTCTCGCCCAACGCACCGCCATACAGCCAATCCGGGCCATGCTGCGCCAGGCCCCGCAGGGTGTTGGCATAGTCCGGCATCCGCAGCCAGTCCCCGGCGCGCAATGGCTGGCCGCCGGGCAGGAACAGGGCGGCGATCGTCTCATCCAGCTCCAGGTCCATCGCCGTCTCGGCGATGCAGGATGCCAGGTAGGGTGTCACCTTGAAGCCGTTGCCGGCGTGACGGATGGCCGGCTCCAGCACCGCCGCCAAGGGCAGCGTACCGAAACGCTCCAGCGCCTCGCACCACCCTTTCAGCGTGCCCGGCACGGCCACGGCCGAAGCACCGCGCCGGTTGGCCCGCCCCGCCGTCTCCATGTAATCGGGCCAGGTGTCGGCCACCGGGGTGTACATGTCCGGCCGCGCCGCCGCCGGCGCGGTGGAGAGGCTGTCGATCACCACCTCCCGCCCATCCGCCAGCCGGATGACGGCCACGCCCCCGCCGAAGAAGCCGACCATCATCGGCTCCACCACCGTCAGGGTAAACAGCGCCGCGACCGTGGCATCGATGGCGTTGCCCCCCATCGCCATCATCTCCATCGCCGCCGCCGAAGCGAGAGGATGGTTCGTCACCGCCATGCCACGCTCCGCCGTTACCGGCGTCTTCTCGGTGGCAAAGACGCTGCCTGCGCGGCTGCGCCAATCGTGCGAGGGAGTCTGGGTCATGCGCGCATCCTGCATCCGGGGCTGCACGAGTATTCATGCGCTCAGCTGGATCGGTCCAATACGCACTTCGCGGTATTTCGATCATTTGGACGTCTAGGTTGGGGAGCGGTTCGCTCTGGCGACGAGGACAGAAGAGAAGGCCGGGGAAAGAATTCCCCCCATCTTTCTTTTACGAGTTTTATGTTGGGCTTCGTTGAACGGGCGATCTGTGAAGATAAGGCGGAATACTCAAGATATTGTCAATAAATATACAATATTTTTGAAATATATCATATGTAAATATCTATCGGTCAGGAGGAATCCGATTATATTTAACAATAATATTAAATATTATCATGACGATTACTTATCGCGCCAGCCCTGGCAGTACAGCCGGCATTCGGCAACATCAAGGACAGCTTCAGCGGCAGGCAGCCGCCTCCCCGGCACCAACCTCGCCAGTTCAAGCCCACCCAGACTCGAAGAAAAAAGATGGGGTCCGGGGAATTCCTTCCCCGGCCGTCCCGCACATTGAAGCTTCAGCCGGCGGACCGGGCCGCCTGCGCCGAGCCTACCCCGGCCCCACCCGGAACCCCCGCGCATGCTGCGTGAAGTTGCGCGCGGCGGGCGAGGGCTCGGTACGCCGGTAGCCCAGGGCCAGTTCCGCCACGATGGCCGGCCCGGCGACCGCGCGGTAGACGATGCCCGGCAATTGGATGCAGCGGACCGATTGCGGCACCAGCGCGACACCCAGTCCCACGGCCACCATGCTGGCGATGGTGACGAAATCCTGCCCTTGCGGACCGAGAAGCGGGTGGAAGCCAGCGGCCTGGCAAGCCTTCACGGTGTGCCGGTGGAAGCTGACGCCGGTGCCGTGCCGCGGCGTGATGAAGGTATCCGCCGCCAACGCCGCCAGTTCCACGCTCTCGGCCTCGGCCAGGGCGTGGGTGTCCGGCAAGGCCAGCAAGACGCCTTCCTGCAACAGGGGAAAGCTGGTGATGCCGACCGGCAGGCTGACGGGCGGGCGGATGAAGCCGATATCCAGCCGGTCCTCGGCCAGGGCTTCCAATTGCCGCTGCATTTCCATCTCGGTGATCTGCAGCTCCACCTCCGGGTGGGCGCGGCGGAAACTGCCGACCAGGGAGGTCAGGATGCCGGTATAGGCGGCGGAGGCGACGTAGCCGATGGCGATGCGCCCGACTTCCCCCCGCCCGGCGCGCTGGGCGGCGACCAGGGCGGTATCGGCCTGCGCCAGGGTCTTGCGGGCTTCCACCAGGAACAGTTCCCCCGCCAGGGTGAGGCTGACGGTGCGGCGGGAGCGATCGAACAACAGGGTGCCGACGATCTCCTCCAACGTGCGGATCTGCTGGCTGAGGCCGGGCTGGGCGATCCGCAGCCGCTCGGCGGCGCGGCCGTAATTCAGCTCTTCGGCCACTGCCAGGAAGTAACGCAGGTGCCGGAGCTCGAGATTGCCGCGCGAAGGGCGTCGTCCACCAGTCATCGTGTCGATCCAGAACTCCAGCTTATTGAGAATGGCCGCAAGGCATATTGGACTGCTTGCATGCCCGGCTGCAATCTCCATGGCCGGAGGATCTCGCATGCCCGACCAGCCCCTGCCCGCCGGACCGCAGCCCCACAGCGCGCATTGGGGGGCTTTCTCCGCGCAATGGGACGGAAAGCAGCTGGCGGTGACGCCGCATCCGGCGGACCCGGCACCCTCCCCCATCCTTGGCAACTTCACCGACACACTGCGCCATAAGGCGCGCATCCTGCGCCCGGCGGTCCGGCGCGGCTGGCTGGAACGCGGCCCAGGCCCGACCAACCGGCGCGGACGCGAGGATTTCGTCGCCCCGCCCTGGGACGAGGTGCTGGACCGTCTGGCCGCCGAGCTGACCCGGGTGAAGGCGCAGCACGGGCCGCAGGCGGTATATGGCGGCTCCTATGGCTGGTCCTCCGCCGGGCGCTTCCACCATGCGCAGAGCCAGATCCACCGGTTCATGAACGTGGCGCTGGGCGGCTACGTCCGTTCGGTCAACAGCTACAGCGCCGGCGCATCGCAGGTGATCCTGCCACATGTCATGGGCTCGCTGGAGACGCTGTTCCGCCGCAACGTCACCTGGGCGCAGATCGAGCAGCATACCGATATCATCCTGTGCTTCGGCGGCATGGCACTGAAGAATTCCATGATCGCCAGCGGCGGTGTCAGCCGGCATCTGGAACCGGACGCCATCCGCCGCGCCCGCGCGCGCGGCACGCAGTTCGTGCTGGTCGGCCCGATCAGGGATGACCTGCCACCGCAGGCGGAGGCTGAGTGGCTGCCCGCCGCTGTCGGCACCGATGTCGCGCTGATGCTGGCACTATGCCACACACTGGCGGTGGAAGGGCTGCACGACACCGGCTTCCTGGCCACCCACACCACCGGCTACGCGGTGTTCGAGCGCTACCTGATGGGCCAGGACGATGGCCAAGCGAAAGATGCCGCCTGGGCCGCCTCCCTCTGCGGCATCCCGGCGGAGACCATCACCGGCCTGGCCCGACGGCTGGCGGCGGGGCGCAGCCTGATCACCGTGGCGCATGGGCTGCAGCGCGCCGAGTTCGGCGAGCAGCCGATCTGGGCCTCGGCGGTGCTGGCAGCGATGCTAGGGCAGATCGGCCTACCGGGCGGCGGCTACAGCTACGCGCTGGGCGCCATGGGCCATTATGGCCGCCAGGTGAATGCCGTACCGATCCCGACGATGCCGCAGGGCACCAACGGCGTGCGCGATTTTATCCCGGTCGCGCGCATCGCCGACATGCTGCTGAACCCCGGTGCGCCTTTCGAATACAATGGCCAGCACCTGACCTATCCTGAGATCAAGCTGGTCTATTGGGCCGGCGGCAATCCGTTCCACCACCACCAGGACCTTAACCGGCTGCGCGAGGCCTTCGCGCGGGTGGACACGCTGGTGGTGCAGGACAATGCCTGGACCGCCTCCGCCCGCCACGCCGACATCGTGCTACCGGCCACCATGACGCTGGAGCGTGACGATATCGGCGCCGCGGCCACCGACCCGCTGCTGGTGGCCATGCGCGCCGCCGCGCCGCCGGCAGGCGAGGCACGGGATGACTTCGCCATCTTCGCCGGGCTGGCCGCCCGCATGGGCGTGGAGCACGCCTTCACCGAAGGCCGCGATGCCGCGCAGTGGCTGCGTCACCTCTACCGGCGCACCCAGGACGCGCTGGCGGCACGCGGGCTTGAGGCACCGGATTTCGCCACCTTCTGGGCCCACGGCGAGATCACGCTCCCCTCCGAGCCCGATGACGGCGGCCCGCTGCGCGCCTTCCGCACCGACCCTGCCGCACATCCGTTGCAGACGCCGAGCGGCCGGATCGAAATCGCCTCCGAGGCCGTCGCCGGCTTCGGCTATGCGGATTGCCCCGGCCATCCCGCCTGGCTGCCAAGCACCGAGCAACCGGATGCGCGCCATCCGCTGCGCCTGATCGCCAACCAGCCGGCCACACGGCTGCACAGCCAGTTGGATTTCGGCGCCTACAGCCAGTCCGGCAAGCGCGCCGGGCGGGAAGTGGTGCGGCTGCACCCGGAGGACGCCGCGCAACGCGGCATCGCGGAGGGCGACGTCGTCCGCATCTTCAACGATCGCGGCGCCTGCCTGGCCGCGGTGTGCCTCTCCGACGCCATGGCGCCCGGCGTCATCCACCTGCCGACCGGCGCCTGGTACGACCCGGAGCCGGACCCCGGGGCGCAACCACTCTGCCGCCATGGAAACCCCAATGTGCTGACTCGCGACCTCGGCACCTCCCGCCTCGCCCAGGGTAGTTGCGGCCAGACCACGGTGGCGCAGGTGGCGCGGTATGAGAGCACGCCGCCGCCCGTCGGCGCCCATATGCCGCCGGCAGGCGCCTGAGCGATGGGACCGCTGGAAGGCGTGCGGGTGTTGGACCTTACCTCGGTGGTGATGGGGCCGTACGCGACCTCGATCCTTGGCGACATGGGCGCCGACGTGATCAAGGTGGAAAGCCCGCAGGGCGACATCATCCGCCAGGTCGGCCCCAGCCGCAGCGGCGAGATGGGCGGCATGTTCCTGCACGCCAACCGCAGCAAGCGCGGCATCGTCGTCGACCTCAAGGCCCCCGGCGGGCGGGAGGTGCTGCTGCGGCTGGCCGAAGGCGTGGACGTGCTGATCCACAATATCCGGCCGCAGGCCATGGCACGGCTGGGCCTGGGGTACGAGGACGTGGCGGCGGTCAATCCGCGCATCGTCTATCTCGGCGCCGTCGGCTTCGGTCAGGACGGGCCCTATGCGGCGCGCCCCGCCTATGACGACCTGATGCAGGGCATTGCCGGCATCCCGGCTCTGATGGCGGAAAGCGGCGATGGTGTGCCGCGCTACGTGCCGGTCAACATCGCCGACCGCGTGGTGGGGCTGCACGCCGTCACCGCCGTGCTGGGCGCGTTGCGGCACCGGGACCGCACCGGCGAGGGCCAGCGCATCGACCTGCCGATGTTCGAGACGATGGCGGGCTTCGTCCTCGGCGACCATCTCGGCGGCCTCAGCCACGAGCCGCCGCTGGATGGCGGTGGCTACCCGAGGCTACTGACGCCGCACCGCCGCCCCTACCGCACCGCCGACGGCTTTCTCTGCGTGCTGATCTACAACGACCGGCACTGGCAGTCCTTCCTGCGCGCGGTAGAGCGAGAGGACCTGCTGGCCGACCCGCGCTTCGCCAGTCATGGCAGCCGCACCCGGCATATCGACGCCATTTATGCCGAGGCCGCCCGCCTGTTCACCACCCGCACGACCGAGGCGTGGATCACGCTGCTGGATGCGGCGGACATTCCCTACACCCCCATGCACGACCTGCCCGGCCTGCTGGCGGACCCGCATCTCAACGCCGTCGGCTTCTTCCAGCAGCAGCAGCATCCAGCCGAGGGCACGGTGCGCTCCATGAAGATCGCCGCCACCTGGAGTGCGAGCCAGCCGGAGCCCTCCCGCCTCGCGCCCCTGCTTGGGCAGCACACACGGGAAGTGCTGGCCGAGGCCGGCTACGCCCAGGCCGAGATCGACCGCCTGGCGGAAGCCGGCGCCATCCAGCAACACGCCGACATCGCAACAACGGCGGAGTGAGGAGCCAGCCATGCCAGGATTGTACTTCGAGGATTTCGAGCCCGGGCGCGTGATCGACGCCGAGTGGCGCCGCACGGTGACCGAGGCGGACAACGTGCTGTTCAGCGGCATGACCATGAATGTCGCCCGGCTGCACCTGGATGCCGAATACATGAAGGGCACCGAGTTCGGCCGCCCGCTGGTGAACTCGCTGTTCACCCTGGGGCTGATGATCGGCATGAGCGTGCACAACACCACCAACGGCACCGCCATCGCCAATCTGGGCATGAACGACGTGCGCTTCCCCGCCCCCGTCTTCGCCGGGGATACGCTGCGGGTGCTGACCACGGTGAAGGAGGCACGCGCCAGCCGCTCCCGCGCCGATGCCGGCATCGTCACGCTGCTGCACCAGGCCTTCAACCAGGCGGATGCACTGGTGGCGACCTGCGAGCGGGCCGCGCTCGTCAGCCGGAGGCCGGCGGCATGAAGCTCCGCAGCCTGCTGTTCGCGCCGGCCGACCAGCCGCGCAAAATGGAGAAGGCGCTGGCCAGCACCGCCGACGCCGTGGTGCTGGACCTGGAGGACGCCGTCGGGCCCAGCGCCAAGGACGGCGCCCGCGCCGGCCTTGCGGGCCTGCTGCCGGCCCAGCGGCGCCCCGGCATCGTGGTGCGCGTCAACGCACGCGGCACGCCATGGTACCTGCACGACCTGGCCGCCGCCGTTGCCCTGCGTCCAGCGGCGGTCATGTTGCCGAAATGCACCGGCCCCGCCGACCTGCAGGCGCTGGACCACCACCTGGAAGCGCTGGAGGCGGCGGCCGGGCTGCCGCACGGAGGCATCGGCGTGCTGGCGCTGGCGACCGAGACGGCGGCCTCCCTGCACCACCTCGATTACCGGGGCGTGACCCCGCGCCTACGGGCGCTGTGCTTCGGGGCGGAGGATCTCTCGGCCGAACTCGGCGTACTGCCGCGCGATACCGGGGGTGGCTATGCCGCACCGGCCATCCAGGCCCGTGGCGCCATGCTGCTGGCCGCGACCGCTGCCGGGGTGCCGGCGCTGGATACCCCCTTCCCCGACCCGCGCGACGAAGCCGGGCTGCTGCGGGAGACTCAGGCAGCGGCGCGCGACGGCTTCAGCGGCAAGATGTGCATCCACCCGGCGCAGCTCGCCCCGGTCAATGCCGCCTTCACGCCGGATGCGGCGCAGCTCGCCTGGGCCCGCGCCGTGCGGGATGCCTTTGCCCGGCAGCCCGAGGCCGGCGTGCTCTCGCTCGACGGGCGGATGGTGGAGCGGATGCATCTGCGCCTGGCCCAGCGGTTGCTGGCCGGGGCCGACTGACGGAGGCGGCATTGCCGCGCCGGGCAACGCCGCCTGCATGGAGATGTCATCGTCGCGGTGGGATCGCGTTGGCGGCGCCTGTGGTAGAGCCATGCCGATGCAGCACCCCGATTCCGCCCCGCCCCGCCGCCCGGCAGGCTCGCCCTGGGAAGTCTTTTTGGCCTTCCTGAAGCTGGGCCTGACCTCCTTTGGCGGACCCGTCGCGCATCTCGGCTATTTCCGGGCCGAGTTCGTCGAACGGCGCCGCTGGCTGAGCGAGCAAGCCTTCGCCGAGCTGGTCGGCCTGTGCCAGTTCCTACCTGGACCGGCCTCCAGCAAGGCGGGCTTCGCGCTCGGTCTGTTGCGGGGTGGCAAGCTGGGCGCGGTGGCGGCCTGGGCCGGCTTCACCCTGCCTTCGGCCCTGGCGATGCTGCTCTTCGCCCGTGGGGCGGCGGACCTCGCCGCCTCACCGCTGGGGGCTGGCCTGCTGCACGGGTTGAAGTTGGTGGCGGTGGCCATCGTCGCCCAAGCGGTCTGGGGCATGGCCCGGGCGCTGTGCCCGGACCGGGTGCGGGCGGGCATCGCACTGGCCTCGCTGGCGGTGGTCACGCTGCTCCCCGTCTCGGCCGGGCAGGTGGCGGCCATCGTCCTTGGCGCCGTGGCCGGCTGGTGGCTGTGCCGGGACAGCGCGCCCGCCGCCCCGGCCGAGTGGCTGGCGGTGCCGTTCTCCCGCAAGGCGGGGCTGTTGTGCCTGGCGCTGTTCGGCCTCCTGCTGGTGCTGCCGCCGCTGCTGGCCGGGGAGGCCGGCGCGCTGGCGATGTTCGATGCCTTCTACCGCGCCGGCGCGCTGGTCTTCGGCGGCGGCCATGTGGTGCTGCCGCTGCTGCGGGATGGCGTGGTGGCACCCGGCTGGCTCTCGGACGATATTTTCCTGGCCGGCTATGGCGCGGCACAGGCCATGCCGGGGCCGCTCTTCACCTTCGCCGCTTTCCTTGGCGCCAGCATCCAGCCGGCAGGCGCGGGGGTACCGGCCGCCGCCCTGGCGCTGGTGGCGGTGTTCCTGCCGGGGTTGCTGCTGTTGCTGGGCGTGCTGCCCTTCTGGGCCGCGCTGCGCGCCCGCCCCGCGGCGCAGGCCGGCATGCGCGGCATCAATGCCGCCGTGGTCGGGCTGCTGGGCGCCGCGCTCTACGCGCCGGTCTGGACCAGCGCCGTGCTGCGGCCGCTGGATTTCCTGCTGGTTGCCGCGGGCTTCCTGCTGTTGACGGTCTGGCGCGTCTCGCCACTCTGGATCGTCGTGTTTGGCGCCACGGCCGGACTGGGCATCGCCGTGCTCGGCTGAATTCGCCAACGGCCCTTGATGGCGCTGCCATCCAGGCGATAGACCTGTGGCATGACACGCAAGCCAAGGGCCGTCCCCGCGCTGGAAGGCGTCGCCTCCGCCGAGCGGACGCTGGCCCTGCTCAGTGCCTTCCGCAAGGGCGATGCCACGCTGACCCTGGCGGAGCTCTCCGCCCGCACCGGGTTGGTGAAAAGCACCATCATGCGCCTGGCGGTGTCACTGGAAGCCTTCGGCTATCTCTCCCGCACCGGTGATGGCGAATACCGGCTGGAGGCGGAGCTGCTGCGCCTCGGCATGATCTACCAGCAATCCTTCCGGCTGGAGGCGCATGTAATGCCGGTGCTGGAAAAGCTGGTGGAAAAGACAGGCGAAAGCGCGTCCTTCTACATCCGGCGGGACGAGCAGCGCCTGTGCCTGTTCCGCGCCGATTCGCCGCACCGGTTGCGCCTGCATGTCCGCCAGGGCGACCTGCTGCCGATGGACAGTTCTGCCATCGCGCAGGTGCTGAGACTGTTCACCACGGTGCCGCTGCCGGCGGAGGCCGCGATGCTGGACTTCCCGCTCTATACCGGCGGGGTCAGCGATCCGCATGTCGCCGGCATGGCCTCGCCGGTCTTCGGGCCGGACGCGCAATTCGCCGGCGCGCTGACCCTGGCGGGCCCGCTGGCGCGGCTGACGGAAGAGACCGGCCGCAACATCGCGCCGCTGCTGCGGGATGCGGCCACCGCCCTCACCCGCAGCCTGGGCGGCCGCATGCCGGAGATTCCGACACCGCCGCCCACCGCCGCGCCACGCAAGCCACGTTGAGGCCGGCGCGCATTTTCTTCCGGTTTACGCGATCACGCTCCCCGGCTTTCGCCAGGAAGCGTGATTCGGCGTTCTGCAGATTTTAGCGCAGGTATTCCAGCTTCACGCGACTTCGGCCGGCTCCATCCGTGCCTCGATCGCCACCAGTGCCTCCTCCAGCGTCGCCGGCACCTTGCCGCCGAAATGCTCCTTCAGCCCCAGCGCCTCGACCCATTGCAACCGCGCCGCGGTGGAGCGGCTCATGATCGGCTCGATGCCGACATCGGCCAGCGCCTCGGCTGCCATGCCGGCTTCCTCGGACCGGCGGCGGGCATGAATGACGCCGGTGGTCAGCAAGCCCGCCGCGAAATCCTCGAACGGGCGCGACAGCGTCTTGGCGGCGGAGGCCAGGACGACGTCCTCCAGCCCGTAGCGGCGCGCGCCCAGCAGCATCTCGCCCGTCAGCGCCTCGATCCCCTTGATCAACACCGAGCGCAGGATCTTGATGGCCGAGGCGGTGCCAAGCTTCTCGCCCACCGCGTCGATCTTCATGCCCCAAGGCACCAGCGCATCGCGCACCGCTTCCGCCGCCGGGCCGCTGGCCAGGATCGGCAGCGCTAGCCCATCTTTCGGCGTGCCGACGATGGAACCATCGGCCAGGATGGCGCCGCTGCCGGCCAAAGCCGCCGCCATCGCCTGCTTCACCTTCGGCGTGGCGGAAGCGATGTCGATGAACAGGTGCCGCGCGGAGAGATGCGGCGCGAAGGCCTGCGCGCTGGCCACCGAGGCGGAGCCGGGCGTGACGCCGATGATGACCTGCGCCCGTTCCGCCAACTCGGCCGGGCTGCGCACCAGCGTCACGCCGGCCGCCTTGGCGCGGCTCTGGATCAGGCTAGCATAGGGCCCGTCGAAGGCGCCGGTGTCATAGCTGAGAACCTGCTCAACCCCGCGGTCCCGCAGGCCCGCGCCCAGCGTGCTGCCGATCTCGCCATAGCCGATGAACCCGATGCTGATCTGCTGCGCCGTCATCATACTCTCCGCACGTTCCAGAATTTCACGAAGCCATCGAGCACGCCGTCGATGGTGCGGCGCCAGGCCATGGGCTGGAAGATCTGCCCGGTGGGGATGAAGGTCGCATCCCGCCAGGCCTGGGCCTGCATCTGCTCGGCCAGCTTCTTCTGCGCGGCCGGGTCCTGCTCCTCCATCCACGCATCGCGCAGCCGCTCGGCCTCCGTGCTGGTCGGCCAGCCGTACCAGCCCTGCAGCCCATTGGCGCGCGCCACGCTGGTGACCGCCGGGTCCAGGATGTTCAGGCCGGAGACCATGGAGGGGAAGACGCTCCAGCCGCCCTTCTCCACCGGCTCACGCGAGTTGCGGCGCTGGAACAGCGTGCCGGTATCCATCGCCTGGATATCGACGTTCAGGCCGATGCGGCGGAACAGGTCCATGCCCAGCTGGCCCAGCGGTGCGCTGACCGGGTGATCCATCGGCAGCATGAATGCCACCTTCTCGCCCTTGTAGCCGGAGGCCGCGATCTCCTGCTTGGCGCGCTCGATATCCGTCTTGCCGAACAGTTCGTCGAAGCCGACATCGTTGGCCATCGGCGTACCCGGGCAGAACATGCCGAGCTTGACGTGCCAGGTATCGGGGTCGGAGCTGTAGGACTGCATGAATTCCGCCTGGTCCACCGCGCGCAGCACGGCGCGGCGTAGCGCCACGTTGTCGAATGGCGGCTGGATGCAGTTGAAGCGCAGGATCGGCGTCAGCCCCTGGCGGTCCTTCACCTCGACGCGCAGCTGGCGGTGCCGCCGCAGCATCTGAACGAGGTCCGGCGACGGGGTTTCCCACCAATCCACCTCGCCCACCTGCAGCGCGTTGGCGGCGGCGGAGACGTCCGGCATGGTGGTCCATTCCACCCGCTCGAAATGCGCCACCTTCGGGCCGGCGGTGCCGCCCGGCGTGCCGTCGCCGCGCGGCACGTAACCGTCGAAGCGCGCATAGGCGGCGCGGGCGCCGGCCATGTGCTGGTCCGGCAGCCAGCGGAACGGGCCGCTGCCCACCATCTCCGTCACCTGCCTGGTAGATTCCGTCTTGGCCAGCCGCTCCGGCATGATGGCGCACATGCTGGGCGAGGCCTTGGCCAGCGCCGCCGGCAATAGCGGGAAGCTGCGGTTCAGGCGGAAGCGGATGGTCTTGTCGTCCGGCGCGTCCAGCTCATCCGTCGCCACCATCAGCGCCTGGCCGAAGGAATCGCGGGAAGCCCAACGGCGGATGCTGGCGACGCAATCCCTGGCGGTGACGGCGCTGCCATCGTGGAAGCGCAGGCCGTCCCGCAATGTCAGCCGCCACAGCCTTCCATCATTCTCGATGACGTGGCCCTGCACCATCTGTGGCTGTGGCTGGAAATTGGCGTCCAGGCCATAAAGCGTATCGAACACCATGAAGGCGTGGTTGCGCGTCGGCGTCGCCGTGGTCGCCACCGGGTCGAGCAGCGAGAGATCGACGAAGGGCACGAAGCGGAGGACGCTCTCCGTCTGCGCACGGGCGAGGCTCGGCATGGCGAGGGGCGCGAGGGCGGCGGCGGAGACCCCACCCAGAAAGTGGCGACGTTGCATGGTGGGCTGGTTCCTCCTGCAGCGCCCTCTGCCGGGGCGTCTGACTGGTCATTTCAGAATGACGTTGCGTTTTTAACCTGGATGGTTGGGACCAGCCCTGTCAAGTGTCCGTTGGGTCCAGACTAGGCCTGGGCTGCACGCCTATGGGCGGCCGGTGCGCGGGTACAGGCCAGTTCTCACGGCAAAGCCGGCCCAGATTCCGCTCGCGCCAGAGCACAGACCAACTTCGCCGCTGCTTATTCACCGGCGCCGGGCTTAGCGAGCGCCCGGGTACCGCGTTGGCAAGTATCGAAGGTTCGTGCCGGCGCCTCGGTTCATCGCCCGGTCATGTCCCGATGATCCCGACCGTGTGATCGCCAATGACGGATGCTTGTGATGACTGATCCGCCAGCAGTCCCATTGCTGCCATGATTGAGCGCTTCAACGATCGTATCGATGGAGAGCACAGGATGGACATCGAGCGGGACGCGATCGGCTGGCGGCAGATCCTGGTCGGTTACGGGCTGGTGGCACTGATCTTCGGCGGGATGGGGGCGGCGCTGCTGTCCACCCAGGCAGCCCAGAGCGGGGCGGATTTCGAAATGGCAGCCGCCGGCGTCGTCGTCGCGATCATCGTTCTGGACATGGTGTTCCGGCGGGCGCTGACGCGGGCATTCGTGTGGCTCGGGCTGTCGCCGATGGCGGAGTTCCGGCTGAAGGTCTGCTCGGTGTTCCTGTTATGCCTGCTCTCCCTCGCTGCCTGCGCGCTGGGCGTCGCCGTCAGCATGAGGATCAATGCATGAATGCCGGGCGCGCAGCGGACGCGACATTCACCGCCTATTCGTCCCGGTTGCAGCTGTTGGTGGTGACGGCGGGAGTGCTGCCACTCGTCGTCATCGGCGCGGTGTCCCTGCCGCTGCTACCGGGGGCGCCGCTGGCGGCGCGGTTGATCGGGCTGGTTATCCTGGCGCCGTTGCTGACCTGGCTGGCGATCAATGTCCGCCTCGTCTTCTTCCGTAAGCCGATTATCGAAGTCGATGGCGAAGGGCTACTGTGGCGCCGATGGTCCCGCAAGCGGATCGGCTGGGATGCCGTGCAGCGCTGGCAGGCGAAGCGGCATATGGGCATTGCGTTCGTGACCCTGTGGCTGCACCAGCCATCGGAGTATCGGTCCACCACGATCCACCGCCTTCTGGCGCCGGCGAACAAGTGGCTCGGCATGGGTGACGTGACCCTGAACGCGGGCGGCACCAACCGCAGCTTCGAGGAGCTGGCGGCGGCCATCGGCCGCTACGCGCCGCCGCCCGAGCTGCCGGAAGACCCGCGGCTGGCGCGGCGTCTGCTGGCGGCGCGGGAGAAGCGCGGGCGGGCCGCGGGAAGCTGAAGCCAACGGGCAGCGTCCCGCCTGGCCGACGGGCGCCCGGCCCCAGGCCCTGCCCAGGCGCATCGGTCCAGGGCGGTCAGCCATTTTGAAATGCCGTTGCGTTCCCTCCCGCTCCGCGCAATCCTGCCGCCTCGCGGCCAGGATCGGCCGCTGCCGAGCAGGAGGAACGAATGGGTACAGGCTTCAGGATCTTGCCGCGCCAGCGCGCCGCCAGCGCCGAGTGGGTGGAGCGGTTCCGCCCGCTGCCCGTGGCCAATGTCAGCGACGTCATGGCCCGCATCACCGCCGCCGGCCCGCGGCTGCGGCCGATGCACCGTGGCGGCGGCATGGTCGGCCCGGCCCTGACGGTCAAGACGCGCCCTGGCGACAACCTGATGATCCATAAAGCGCTGTCCCTCGCCGGGCCCGGCGATGTCATCGTCGTCGATGGCGGCGGCGACCTGACCAACGCCCTGATCGGCGAGCTGATGGTGGCGCAGATGGTCAAGCGCCGCGTCGGCGGCATTGTGCTGAACGGCGCCATCCGGGACTGCGCCACGCTACGGGAGCAGGACTTCCCGGTCTATGCCGCCGGCGTCACGCATCGCGGCCCCTACAAGGACGGCCCCGGCGAGATCAATGTGCCAATCGCCATCGACGGCATGGTCATCGCGCCCGGCGACCTCATCCTGGGCGATGATGACGGCCTGCTCTGCGTGCCGTTCGACGAGATGGAAGCGATCCACGCCGCCGCCGCCGCCAAGCACGCGGCGGAGGTGAAGATGATCGCCGATATCGAGGCCGGCACGAACGATACCAGCTGGGTCGATGCGGCTCTGCGCCGCCTGGGCTGCGAGGGTCTGTAGCCACCGCGCCGATCCAGCCCGCGCCGCCGGAGGTCTTGGCCTCCGGTGGCCTATCCCTGCCCGGCCCCGCCGTGCTTCCAGCGTCGGGCAGGGTCCGCGATCCCCGGCGTGCGATTTCCGGTCCCAGCCTGTATCCTGCCTGCGACGTCCTTCCCCCGAGGCATTGCGAGCATGAGCATGACCACGAAGCGCCTGGGCTTTTTCTCCCGCGTCCTGGACCAGACCGGTCCGGCCGAGCGCTATCGCCTGCTGACCGAGCAGATCCTGCATGCCGAACGGCTGGGCTTCGATGCCGCCTGGATCGCCCAGCACCATTTCGACTCCGAGGAAGGCGGGCTGCCGGCGCCGCTGGTCTACCTCGCCTCGCTGGCGGCCCGCACCAGCCGCATCCGCCTCGGCACTGGTATCATCACCCTGAGCCTGGAGAACGCGCTACGGGTGGCCGAGGATACCGCCGTGTTGGACCTGCTGAGCGAAGGCCGGCTGGAAATCGGCCTCGGCTCCGGTGGCTCCGCCGCCGCCTATACCGCCTTCGGGCTGGAGAGCAGCGCGCGCGGCGCCATCTATGGCGAGAAGCTGGACCTGTTGCTGCGCGCCTGGCGTGGCGATCCGCTGGAAGGCGGCGCCCGTCTCTACCCCACCGCGCCCCGGCTGCATGAGCGCCTGTGGCAGGCCACCTTTTCCGTCGCCGGCGGCATCCGCGCCGGCCAGGCGGGGGATGGGCTAATGCTCTCCCGCACCCAGCCGAAGCCGGACGGCGCCACGCTGTGGGACGTGCAGAACCCCATCATTGACGCCTATCTGCACGAGTTGCCCTCCGGCGCCACGCCGCGCATCCTCGGCTCCCGCAGCCTGTTCGTCGCCGATGACCGGCAGGAGGCGCTGCGGCTGACGGAAATCGGCCTGGAACGCGCCGCCGCCCGCGCGCGCAGCATCGGCCAGCACTACCCCACCGGCAGCCTGGCCGAGCTCATGGCCATCAACGACATGCATGTCGGCACGCCGGACGAGGTGATCGCCAGCCTCTCCGCCGACACCGCGCTGGCCAGGGCCACCGATTTGGTGTTCCAGGTGCATTCGGCCGACCCGCCGCACCCCTACATCCTGCGCTCGATCGAGCTGCTGGCCACCCGCGTCGCCCCGGCCCTGGGCTGGGCGCCCC
Organism: Teichococcus aerophilus; assembly: GCF_014490485.1. Taxonomy (GTDB): domain Bacteria; phylum Pseudomonadota; class Alphaproteobacteria; order Acetobacterales; family Acetobacteraceae; genus Pseudoroseomonas; species Pseudoroseomonas aerophila. The sequence goes on from NZ_JACTVA010000023.1 coordinate 47,012, forward strand.
CGGTGCCCGCACGGTCCCGCGCCGCCGCGACCGCCTGAGCTCTCCCTCACCACGCCCACCACAGGATACCGCCTGATGGCCTCCACGCCTGACGTCATCGACCTGCTGGCCGGCATCACGCCCGGCTCGGCGCTTGATACCATCCGTGCCGCACGACAGCAGGCACGGGACAATGCCCAGGCCAGCTACCTGGCCCTGTTCGAGCCAGTCGATACCGCAGAGGCCTCGTTGCAGGAGCGCTTCGCCGTCGCCTGCTTCGTCGCCGGCCTGCACGCCCAGGCACCGGAGACCACCTTCTATCGGGATGGCCTGGCCAAGGTGGCGCGGGACCCGTCCCTCCCCGACGCCATCGATGCTGAAATCACGCGGGGGCAAGCCGAAGGCCCGACCGGCCATTTCCCTGCCGGCCCGCTCAGCGCCGAGGACAGCGAGGGTACCGCCTACCGCATCCCGGACGATTCTCGCGCCAGGCTGGGCAACCGCCTGGCCGCGGCGCTGGAGCATGCCCACATGCTGGTCATCCACCCACGCGATGCCAGCGCCGACGCCTTGCAGGCGCTGCTTTCGGCCGGCTGGTCAGCCACCGGCATCGTCACCCTCTCCCAGCTCGTCGCCTTCCTCACCTTCCAGCTCCGCGTCATCCACGGTCTGCGCATCATGGCGAAGACCGCGCCCCACAGCGCTTGAAGCAGGAGAGACCACGATGACCGACACAATCGTCGTCCAGCACGCCGAGAACCCGCCGCTGGTCTTCACCCAGGCGCAACTGGACTGGCTGCCCTGGCTGGAACCCCTCGCCGAGACCGACCTGACCGAGCGCCATTGGGACGGGCTGGTGGACAAGGCGCGCGCCAAATCCCCCTACTTCATGTTGCTGGCCCGCGACCCCGACATCCTTGGCGCCCGCACCAAGACCGACAAGGACATCTTCTACAACACCAAGGACGGCCTGCCGCGACCGGAGCGGGAGTTAGCCGCGACCGCGGCCTCCCGCTTCAACGGCTGCATCTACTGCGCCTCCGTCCATGCCCGCTTCACCACGCAATTCTCCAAGCGCGAAGGGGACGTGCAGCGGCTGCTGGATGAAGGCGTCACCGTCACCATCGATCCGCGCTGGGACGCCATCATCGCCGCCTCCGTCGCCCTGACGAAGACACCAACAGTCTTTGGCGAAGCCGAAATCACCCGCCTGCGCGAAGCCGGCCTCAGTGAACTGGAAATCTCCGACGTCATCCATGGCGCCGCTTTCTTCAACTGGGCGAACCGCCTGATGCTATCGATTGGCGAACCCTCGCTTTGAGGGCCGGAGAAAGGCCGGGGAAGGAATTCCCCGGACCCCTTCTTTTCTTTTTTCGAGTTTTGGTCATGGCTGCTGAATGGATGGTCCCTGAGAGACGGCAGGGTGCGCAGGAGGTCTAGGACCTCCGGCGACTGACGGTTAAGCCCTCGCGGCTCATTTTTAATATCATCAAGCAGCGTCCGCTCTCAGTCCTGAGGCGCAACGCCAAACTTGCAGAAAAAAGAAGGGGCCTGGGGAATTCATTCCCCAGCCTTCCCTCTGCCCTGCCCAGCAAAGCGCTCCCCAAACCTCACCAAACAAACCGCGCAGTTCAGCCGAGCGCATAAGCCATAGGCAGCCCCACGTAATTCTCCGCCAGCACGCGGCGGGCGTGGTCGGAGGCGCGGATGTAGTTCAGCTCCGCCACCTGCATGCGGCGGGCGAAGTCGTCCATGTCCGGGAAGCGGTGGGTCAGTCCGGTGAACCACCAGGAGAACCGTTCCGCCATCCAGACGCGGGAGAGCGCGCGGGCAGAGTACTGCTCCAGGCCGCTGGCATTGTGTTCGCGGTAGTAGGCGGCGAGGCCCTCGGCCAGCAGGCCGACATCGGACGCTGCCAGGTTCAACCCCTTGGCGCCGGTCGGCGGCACTATATGCGCGGCGTCCCCGGCCAGGAACAGCCGGCCATGGCGCATCGGCTCGGCCACGAATGAGCGCAGGGGGACGATGCTTTTCTCGATGGAGGGGCCACGCACCATGTTGGCGGCGGCATCCGGACCCAGGCGCAGCGCCAGCTCGTCCCACAGGCGCTCATCCGGCCAGTCCTCCAGCTTCTCGCTGAGCGGCACCTGCACGTAGTAGCGGCTGCGGGTGGGGGAGCGCATGCTGGCCAGGGCGAAGCCGCGCGGGTGGTTGGAGTAGATCAGCTCCTCGTCGCAGGGCGGCACGTCCGCCAGCAGGCCGAGCCAGCCGAAGGGATAGACCCGCTCGAACACCCGCAGCACGTCGGGTGGGATGCTGGCGCGGCTGGGGCCGTGATAGCCGTCGCAGCCGACGATGTAGTCGCAGTCGACGCGGTGCGCAGTGCCGTCCTGGCTGTAGGTGACGAAGGGAGTATCGCCGGCGATGTCGTGCAAGGCGACGTCGGCAGCCTGGAACACCAGGGCGGCGCCGCGTGCCTGGTGCGCAGCGATCAGGTCGTGCGTCACCTCGGTCTGGCCATAGACGGTGACCGCACGGCCGGTCAGGTCCTGCATATCGACGCGGAAGGAGGCGCCGTCCAGCGCCAGGCGGAAGCCGTGATGCGGCAGGCCTTCGCGCCGCAGCCGGCCGGCCACCCCGGCTTGCTCCAGCAGCGCGACGGTGCCGGGTTCCAGCACCCCGGCGCGGATACGGCCCTCGACATGCGCCTGGGTCTGCCGTTCCAGCACCACGCAGTCGATGCCCTGTGTATGCAGCAATTGCGACAGCAGCAGGCCCGCCGGGCCCGCGCCGATGATCGCAACCTGGGTCCGTGACCGCATGGACGTCCTCTGTTTGTCTCTCTTGCCTCCGGTATCCGACACTTCGGGCGGATTATCCATGGCCAAGGCGGCGTCTGGCATGGCCGTTGCAAGCGGCGGTGCTTGTGACAGGATGTGTCACCGTTGAATCGAGGGGCTTTCACCATGCGTATTTCCCTGCCCGGGCGTATCTCCCTGCCCGGCCGGCGCGGCCTGTCGCGGCTCGCTGCCGCTGCCACGCTGGGCGCCGCCATCGGCACCACCCTGGCGGCCGCCCCCGCCGCCGCCCAGGCGCCGGCCCCCAACCAGACCCTGCGCGTGGTGCTGATCAACGACCTGACGGCCATCGACCCCGTGCTGTCCCAGGCCGCCTTCGTGCGCAACCATGGCTTCTTCGTCTACGACCAGCTCTTCGCCTTCGACAGTGAGGGCAAGGCGAAGCCGCAGATGGTGGACAGCTACACCGCCTCCCCGGACGGCCTGCGCTACAGCTTCACGCTGCGCGACGGCCTGGCCTTCCATGACGGCCAGCCGGTGCGGGCGGCGGATGCGGTGGCCTCCATCAAGCGCTGGGCGCAGCGCGATATCGTCGGCCGCGCCCTGGCCGCCGCCACGGCCTCGATGGACGTGGTGGACGACAAGACCTTCACCCTCACCCTCTCCCGCCCCTTCGCCCTGGTGCTGGAGGCGCTGGCACGCCCCACCGGCAGCGCGCTGTTCGTGATGCCGGAGCGCGTGGCCAACACGCCGGCGAACGTCGCCATCACCGACCCGACCGGTTCCGGCCCCTTCACCTTCAGCACCAGCGACTGGCGGGCCGGCGACCGCGCCATCTACCGCCGCAACCCCGCCTACCGCCCGCGGGCCGAGGCCCCGGACGGGCTCGCCGGCGGCAAGGTGGTGAAGGTGGGCACGGTGGAATGGCTGGCGATGCCGGACCCGGCCACCGCCGCCGCCGCGCTGCAGAACGGTGAGATCGACTTCATCGAGCAGCCTACGCCGGATGTGGTGCCGACGCTGGAGCGCAACCGCCAGGTGCGGACGATGGCGTACAACCCGGTCGGCTTCCAGGTCTGGCTGCGGCTGAACCATACCCAGCCGCCCTTCAATGACCCGCGCGCACGGCAGGCGCTGCTGCATATCATCAACCAGCAGGACGTGCTGGACGGGATGGGCGTGCGGCCTTCCGAGCAGATCGCGAACTGCCCGGCCTTCTTCTTCTGCGGCACGCCGCTGGAAAGCCGCGCCGGTGCCACCGGGCTCGGCGCGCCGAACCTGGACCAGGCGCGGGCCCTGCTGCGCGAGGCCGGCTATAACGGCGCCAAGGTGGTGTTCCTCAACGCCTCGGACAGCCCGCTGAACAACGCCTCCACCCTGGTGATGGCCGATGCCATGCAGCGCGCCGGGCTGAACATGGACGTGCCCTCGATGGACTGGGGCACGGTAACCCAGCGCCGCAACCGGCGGGAGGCGCCGGAGGCTGGCGGCTGGAACCTCTTCGTCACCGTGGCGAACGTGCTGGACGGGCAGAACCCGCTGACCAACCAGTACCTGGCCAGCACGGGCGATGCCGCGCCGGCCGGCTGGCCGAAGGACGAGCAGCTGGAAGCCCTGCGCCGCGCCTGGTGGGAGGAGAGCGACCCGGCCAAGCGCCAGGTCATCCTGGACCAGGTGCAGGCCCGCGCCTTCCAGGTACTGCCCTATATCCCGGCCGCGCAGTTCCGTACGCTGTCCGCCTATCGCAGCAATATCGAGGGCCTGCGGCCGACCACCGTGCCGGTGTTCTGGAACGTCGAGAAGAAGTAGCCGCTGGCGGCCTGGGGACGTCCCCCAGGCCTGACTGGCCGGCCGATCGGCCTGGAAATGAGGAAGCGCGCCGGAGGCATAGCCCCCGGCGCGCTTTTCGTCCCAGAGCACCGCAAGGACTCGCGGCCGTGGCCGCCCGGGCGGTGCCGCGGAGGTTCAGGCCAACCCGGCCAGCCAGTTCTTGCTCAGCGCCACATCCATCTGCGTCAGGCCATGGCCGGCAGGGAGTTCCTTCTGCGTCACCGTGGCACCGCCGGCCCGCAGTTGCTCCGCCAGCAATTGGCTGGAGGCAGGCGGGATGATCGGGTCCGCTACGCCGGAGAGCATCAGCACCGGCTTCCCGCCCAAGGCCACCTCCGGGGGCTGCCGCAGCGGCGGCATGGCGCGCAGCAGCACGGCGCCGGCCAGCGCCTCCGGCCGCAGCAGCAGCAGCGCCGCCGCGATATTGGCGCCGTTGGAGAAGCCGAGCGCCACCGGGGCCGGCAGGCGGTATTGCTGCCGCGCAGCGGTGATGAAGTCGGCCAGTTCATGGGCCCGGCGGCGCACATCGTCCTCGTCGAACACGCCCTCCGCCATACGGCGGAAGAAGCGCGGCATGCCGTTCTCCAGCACTTGGCCGCGGGGCGAGAGCAGCGCGGCGCCCGGCGCCACAGCCTGGCCCAGCGGCAGCAGGTCGTTCTCGTCCCCACCGGTGCCGTGCAGCAGCAGCAGCGGCGGCAGGGCGGCGTCCCGTGCGGGTTCGAAGCGGTGGATGAAGGCCAGGTCTTCGGTCGTCGTCATGGGATCTCTCCTTCGCGCCCCGCCGCCTCGTCGGGCAGCGGGGCCGGGAATGGAAGGTCAGGCCAGCTCGGGCAGCGTCGCCTTGATGCTGTCGCGGTGCCGCTCCAGGAAGTCCGGCAGCTTCAGCGCCTGGCCCAGCGTCTCGGACGGCTCATCCACCGCGAAGCCGGGGATATCGGTCGCGATTTCGAACAGCACGTGGCCCGGCTCCCGGAAGTAGACGGAGCGGAAGTAGTTCCGGTCCTTCTGCTCCGTGGTTTCGATGCCGTGGTTGGCGGCCAGCTTGCGCACCATCTCGGCCTCCGCCGCATCATCGGCAGCGCGGAAGGCCAGGTGGTGCACCGAACCGCGCCCCAGCCGCGCCGGCAGGAAGCCACCGACACCCCGCAGGTCGACGATGCCGCCCACCTTGGTGCCGGGCGCCTGGTAGCGGATGGTACCGTCTTCCCGCGCCGCCTCGGCGAAGCCGAAGATGTCCGAGAGGATGGCGCCGGTAGCCTCCGTCTTGTCCAGCATCAGGCTGACGCCGTGAAAGCCGCGCAGGGCGAACTCGGCGGGGATCTCGCCATTATCCCAGGCGGGCTCGGCCTCGACGCCGGGCAGGCCGACCAGGGCCAGGCGCATGCCGTCCGGGTCCTTGAAGGTCAGCACGGTCTCGCCGAAGCGCTGCACCCGGTCCACGCCATAAGCGGTCAAGCGCTGCATCCAGTAGCCGATCGCACCCTGCGGGATGCGGAAGCTCGTCTCCTGCAACTCGCCGGCGCCGGCACGGCCGGGCGCGGCGTTCTCCCAGGGGAAGAAGGTGAGGATGGTGCCCGGGCTGCCGGCGGCGTCGCCGTAATACAGGTGGTAGGCGCCGGGATCGTCGAAATTGACCGTCTTCTTCACCAGACGCAGCCCGAGGGTGCGGGTGTAGAAGTCGAGGTTCCGCCGGGCGCTGCCGGCGATGGCGGTCACATGATGGATGCCGTTCTGGGTCATGGTCTCGGTCTCCTGTGATGCGCCGGTGGGGCGCTCTTGTCTGAACACAGCAAATAGGCAAACTGCACACGGAAGATAGCGAAAACCGATTGCATAAATGCAATCGACGCATTGCAAGCAGGTGCGGTGGCCGATAGACCACCGCAGTTCCTGCGGAACGGAAGCCAGGACCGGCGCACGCAGCCTACCGCAAAGACGAGATGAACCCGGCTTGGCTTGGAAGAGTATGGCGCTTGCCCGGCCGTGCTGAACGTCGGTCTGCTCCTGCGCTGCGCCGCAGGACGGCCCTCTCCAACCCATCGCTACCACCGTTCGCTGGATGCAGCGCGCAGGCTCGATACGCAGAACCCTCCCTTGACGCATCTATTAGAACGTTCCATTGTCGGCGTCGGAAACCCAGACCTGAACGATGCAACGTGTTAGAATCAAGGATGTCGCGCGCGAGGCAGGTGTAGCCCTGTCCACGGCCGCGTTGGCGCTGCGGGATGATTCGCGGCTTCGCGAGGAAACCCGCCGTGTGGTGCGCGAGGCCGCCGCCAGGCTTGGCTATGTGTATGACCGCTCGGCCGCCATGATGCGCTCCGGCAAGTCCCACACCATCGGCCTGCTGGTCTGCGAGATCACCAACCCCTTCTACGCGGAGCTGACCGCCGGCATCGAGGAAGCGCTCGACGCCGCCGGCTACGTGACGATGCTGGCCAACACAGCAGAATCACCGACGCGGCAGCGCCGCATGCTGGAACGCTTCCGGGAACAGCCGGTCGATGGCGTCATCATGATGCCGGCCTCCGGCACGCCCCCGGGCCTCATCGACGAGCTGGAACACTGGGGCCTGCCGCATGCCACGGTGGTGCGCGGCTTCCGCCGCGGGGCGCATGCGGGCCCGGACAACCGTGCGGGCACGAAGATCGCGACCGAACATCTGCTGCGGCTGGGGCATCGGCGAATCGCCTTCCTCGGCGGTGCGGCAAAGAACTCCGTCAGCACCGGCAGGCTTGAAGGCTATTCCCGCGCCATGGCCAAGGCGGGGCTGACGCCGCAGCATCTCTCCTGCCCCACCGAGATCGGCGTCGCCGCCGCGCTGGCGCAGGCGCTGCCGCTCAGTGGCCCGACCGCGCTGGTCTGCTTCAACGATTCCGTCGCCTTCGGCGCCACGCTGGGCCTGTTGCGCGGCGGCCGCCTGCCGGGCCGCGACGTGGCATTGACGGGCTTCGACGACGTCCGGGAAGCCGCGGTGTGGTATCCGCGGCTCACCAGCGTCGGCGTCTCCTTGAAGGCATTGGGGCAGGCGGCGGCGCGGGTGCTGCTGCAACGCATCACCAATCCTGACAGCCCGCCGCAGCGGGAAATCCTGCGGCCCTCGCTCGTCATCCGTGAATCCTGCGGCGCATCCAGGATGGAGAATATGCGGATCGCGTAAGTCTGCCGTGCCTTGCCTGTCCAAGAAGAAGTAAAGAATCGGGAGAAACATCCGGTGCCAGACACCAACATGCCGGCTGGCGTGTCGGAGTGGCATGTCGCCCTGCGCGACGCCGCCCGCCGCTTCGCCGATGACGAGATCGCCCCCCTCGCCGTCGAGCTCGATGAGACGGAGCAATATCCGGCGGAGCTGTACCGGAAGCTGGCCGAGGCCGGTTTGTTCGGCATCAGCGTACCCGAGGAACTGGGCGGCGCCGGCGCCGACGTCCTTGCCTATGCGATGGTGATGGAGGAACTTTCGCGCGGCTACGCCTCCGTCGCCGACCAGGTCGGGCTGGTGGAGCTGCTGGGCACGCTGCTGACCCGCCATGGCACCCCGTCGCAGCAGGAGCGCTATCTGCGCCCGCTGCTGAAGGCCGAGCTGCGCTGCGCCTATGCGCTGACGGAGGCCGAGGCGGGCTCCGACCTCGCCGGGCTGAAGACGCGTGCGCGCCGCACGGCGGATGGCTGGGTGCTGGATGGCGCCAAGCTGTGGATCCACAACGCACCCGTCGCCGATTTCGCCGCCGTACTGGCCCGCACGGACCCGGAGGCCGGGCATCGCGGCATGTCGATCCTGCTGGTGGATCTGAACAGCCCCGGCGTGACGCGCGACCGCAAAGAACACAAGATGGGCCAGCGCGCCTCGCAGGTCGGCGGGCTGCGCTTCGACAACGTACAGGTGCCGGCCGACGCGCTGCTGGGCGAGGAGGGGCGCGGCTTCCACATGATGATGTCGGTGCTCGACAAGGGCCGCGTCGGCATCGGCGCGCTGGCACTCGGCATCCTGCAGGCGGCACTCGAGGACAGCATCGATTACGCCAAGCAGCGCCGGCAATTTGGCCAGGCCATCGGCGACTTCCAGGCGGTGCAGTGGATGATCGCCGACATGGCGAAGGATGCGCATGCGGCGCGGTTGATGATTCTGCACGCTGCGCAAATGCTGGATGGCGGCGGCCGCGCCACGTTGGAAGCCAGCATGGCGAAGTGCTTCGCTTCGGACGCCGCCGTTAGCCGCACCGCCGATGCGGTACAGATCCATGGCGGCTCCGGCTACATCCGTGGCGTGCGGGTGGAGCGGCTGTTCCGGGACGCCAAGATCACGCAGATCTACGAGGGCACCAACCAGATCCAACGCATGATCATGGCGCGGAGCCTGTTGGCATGAGCGGCTTGTCCGGACACCGCCCGGTGGCGCTGGTCACCGGTGGCCGGCGCGGCATCGGCCGTGCCGCCTGCGTCGCCCTGGCCGGGCGGGGCTTCGACATCCTGATCGCCGACATCGCGGAGGATGGCGCGGCGGAGACGGCGGCCGAAGTGCGTGCGGCCGGTGGCGAATGCGCGTTCCGCCAGCTGGACATCGCCGACCAGGCCAGCCACACGACGTTCGTGGAGGATGCCTGGAGCCTGACAGGCGGCATCGACTGCCTGGTCAACAATGCCGGCGTCGGCGCCCTGAAGCGCGGCGACCTGCTGGACGTCACGCCGGAATCCTGGGACCGCGCCATGGGCGTCAATGCCCGTGGCAGCTTCTTCCTCACCCAGGCAGTGGCACGCCGGATGGTGGCGGGGGATGCGTCGGGGCCGCGCAGCATCGTCTTCGTCTCCTCCGCCAATGCGGTGCTGGCCTCGCCGGACCGCGGCGAATACTGCGCCTCCAAAGCCGCCATCTCCATGCTGGTGAAGGTCTTCGCGCTGCGGCTGGCGGAGCACGGCATCGCCGTGCACGAGGTCCGCCCCGGCGTCATCCGTACCGACCTGACCGCCCCGGTGGCTGAGGCCTATACACGCCGCATCGCGGACGGGCTCTCACCGATCCGCCGCTGGGGCGAAGCCGAGGATATCGGCCGCGCCATCGCCATGCTGGCAGCGGGCGACCTGCCCTTCAGCACCGGCGACGCCCTGCATATCGATGGCGGCCTGCATCTCGGCCGGTTGTAACGCCCCTCCCGCAAGGAAGCACCATGCCCGATACACGCTTGCACTTCGAGGACGTCGAAGTGGGGATGCGCTGGCAGACCAGCGGCGTCCAGGTCACCGAAGCGCATCTCTTCGCCTTTGCCGGCCTGTCCGGTGACTTTTACGAAATCCATGTGGATGACGAATACGCCCGCGCCCAGGGCTATCCCGGCCGCATCGCCCACGGCCTGCTCGGGCTGGCCATGGCGGACGGGTTGAAGAACCGGGCGGAGACCCGGCTGGCCGCCATCGTCTCCCTCGGCTGGCGTTGGCGCTTTACCGGGCCGATCTTCATCGGCGACCGGTTGCAGGCGGAGATCCACATCACCCAGCTGCGGCCGACCCGGCATGCCGAGCGTGGCATCGTCACCCTGGCTTTCGCTCTGCGCAACCAGCGGGACGAAACGGTGCAAGAGGGCGAGAACGATATGATGATCCATCGCCGGCTGGCCAGGGCGGCTGAATAGCAGAGGCCGGGAGGGCTGCGGCACCGGCCACCGCATTTCTCTGTCGTCGTACAACGGAATAATTGGAACGTTCCGATGTTGCTGATATCGTCCTCCCTGTGGAGGAAACAAACATGACCATTATGGCGATAAGCCGTCGTGACCTGACACGCCTGCTGGCGGGTGGCGCCGCCGCGCTCGCACCCCTGGGCCATATCGCGGCACAAGCCCAGAGCCGGCGCGACACTCTGGTGATCGGCCTGGACACCAGCGACACGGTGACCTTCGACCCGGTGCGCCAGGCGCAATACACACCGCCCATGACTCTCGCTGCGTGCTACGACACGCTGATGACCTTCGCGCCTGGGGACTACATCAATCCCCGCCCGCTGCTGGCGACGAAGTGGGAACGGCGCCCGGGCGGCAATGGTTGGCGCTTCACCCTGCGCCAGGGCGTCAAGTTCGCCAGTGGCGCGCCGCTGACGGCGGAGGACGTCAAGTTCAGCTTCGACCGGCTGATCGGCATGAAGGAACAGACGCAGGTCTACATCAAGTCGGTGGACCGGGCGGAAGTGGTGGACGACCACACGGTCGACCTGATCATGAACGCGCCCAACGCGCCGATCCTGCCTATCCTCTGCAATCCCGCCTGCGCCATCATGGAGAAAGCCGCCCTGCTCAAGAACGGCGCCGTCGGCGGCCCGGATGCGCGGGAGCAGGATAAGGCGACCGACTGGCTCAACGGCAACAGCGCCGGCAGCGGCCCGTTCCGCCTCGTCCGCTGGGAACGCAATTCGCAGATCATGCTGCAGCGCAACCCGAATTACTGGGGCACGCCCTCGCCGTTCGAGCGCGTCGTGATCCGCCACCTGTCGGACAGCGCCGCGCAGCTGCTGGCGGTCCGCCGTGGCGACGTGCATGCCGCCTTCAACCTGATCCCCGAGCACATCGCGGCGCTGCAGGCCGAAGCCAGCGTGCGCATCGACAAGCTGCCCAGCCTCGACCACGTCTACATGGCGGTGACCGAGAACCCGGCGGCCAACCCGGCGCTGGCGAAGAAGGAAGCCCGCCACGCCATCGGCCATGCCATTGACTATGACGGCATCCTGAACGGCCTGCTGGGCGGCGCCGCCACCCGCGCGGCGCACTTCCTGCCGATCGGCGTCACTGGCAGCACGCCGGAAGTCGCCAAGGAAGTCGCGTTCCAGACCAACCTGGACAAGGCCAGGCAGCTGCTGCAATCCGCCGGCCTGGCTGATGGGTTCGAGATGGAGATCGCCTACGGCAATGCCGCCGTGGCCGGCGTGTCCTACCAGGTGCTGGCGCAGAAGATCCAGGCGGATCTCGGCCGCGTCGGCATCCGGGTGCGGCTGAACCCGATGGACCAGGTGAACCTGCGCACCACCTACACCACCGGCAAGATGCAGGGCGGCGTGCTGACCTTCTGGAACCCGCCCGCCGTTTCCAACGACCTCTGGGCCTCGGCGGTGGTCGAGCGCGTGGCGAAGCGCGTCGGCTGGGACGTGCCGGCGGACATGACCGCCCTGGTCAAGCGCGCATCGGAAAGCCAGAACCAGGATGAAGCCGCCTCGCTGTGGATCGAGTGGCAGAAGCGTGTGGTGGACCAAGCCAACCACTTCATCCTGTTCCAGCCGACCTACCAGATCGGTGTCCGCAAGACGATCAAGGACTTCCCGCTGACGGCCGCCGGCTGGCAGCTGGACATGGGCGCCGTCACCCTGGCTTGAAGCCTGTCCGCTGCATAACCGTGCAGCGGACATCCTCTCAGTTCTCCAGGGCCGCGTGATCGTCCCCCGGTTGCTTCAACTTGAGGCGGTCACGCTTTCAGCAGGCGCTTCAAGCGGTGGGCAGCTTCGGCGTTCACCGCCCCCTCGGGCATCTGGCCCGCCGCCAGGGCGGCGATCTGCCGCACCGTGTCCATCGCCTGGTGCTCCGTCGCCGTCGGCGTCAGGCCGCCAATATGCGGCGTAGCGATGACGTCTCGCCTTCTGGCCAGGCTTGGCGGCGGCATCTGGTCCGGCGCCATGCCGACATCCAGCGCCGCGCCGGCCAGGTGGCCGGAATCCAGCGCCTCCTCCAGCGCCGCCTCATGCACCAACTGCCCACGGGAAAGATTGACCAGGAAGCTGCCGCGCTTCATCTGCGCGAACCGCGCCGCATTTAACAGCTTGTCCGTCTCCGGCGTCGATGCGGCAAGGCAGACGACGAAGTCCGCCGCGCCCAGCACTTCCTCCAGCGATGCGCTGCCTTCCGGCAGGCCGGGGTCGTGCACGACGATGCGCATGCCGACGCCGCGCGCCATCTCCGCCAGCCGCCGGGCGATGCGGCCATAGCCAATCAGCCCCAGCGTGCTGGCGCTCAGCTGGCGGCCCATCGCCGCCTCCGGCACCGTGCCGGCGTGGAACACTTCCGCCGCGCGGGTCATGCCCCGGGCGAGGTCGATCATCATGCCCAGCCCCAGCTCGGCCACCGCGTCGGTGAAGCCGGGCGTCGCCCGCGTTACCAGCACACCGTGGGCGGAGGCGGCGTCGACATCGATGGTGCTGATATCGACGGCGCCGCGCAGGAACGCCACCAGGTCCGGCGCATGCGCGAAGGTCTCCGCCGTGCCGGGCGTGGCGCGGAAGGCGACGATGGCCTGGCAACCGGCGGCGGCCTCGGCCAGCGCCTGGCCCTGCAGTACCTTGCCGCTGGTGTTGCGCACCACCTCGGCCACCTGTTGCAGGGCGGCCAGCGGTCGGTCACCGTAATAGCCGGCGAAGGCTTCTTCCGTATGGGTCAGGTACACCTTCACCGGGAGAACTCCGCCTGCCGCTTCTCGTTGAAGGCACGGATGCCTTCCAGATGGTCGCCCGCGCTGAAGCACAGCACGTTCATCTCATTCTCATAGGTCAGGCCGGCACTCAGCGGCGTCTCCATCGCGGCGCGCAGCGCGGCCTTGACGGATTGCACCGCCACGGTGCTGAAGCCCGCCAAGCGCTGTGCCACAGCACGGGCGCGCGGCAGCAACTCCTCCGCGCTGACCACCTCGTGCACCATGCCGAGCTTCAGGGCCTCCGCCGCGTCGATCTGCTCGGCCAGCATCAGCAGCCGCGTGGCCGCCGCATGGCCAATCAGGCGGGGCAGCAACTGGGAGGCACCGCCGCCGCCCACCCAGCCGCGCTGCACTTCAGGAAAACCGATCCGCGTATTGGTGGCGGCGATGCGGATATCGGCGCCCAGCGCCGTCTCCGCCCCGCCGCCCAGCGTCCAGCCCTGCAGGGCGACGACGACCGGCTTGCGGATCATCCTGACCGCCGCCGCATACTCGATGCGGTTACGGAAATGCCAGGCGGAGGGATAGGCCGCGAGCGCGTTCAGGTCGCTGCCGGAGCAGAAGGCCTTCTCGCCCGCCCCATGCAGCAGTACGGCGCGGACCTCGTCGTCCTCGTCCACCGCGCGCGCATGGGCGGCGAGCTGGCGGGCCATCGCGGGCGTCATGGCATTGTGCTTTGCAGCACGGTCCAGCAGCAACTCCGCGATCCCGTCCACGACGGTCAAGCGCACTTCACCCTGCATATGTTTCCTCCCCAGGCCCTCTGCGTGGCCGGCCGATTATAACGTTCCAATAACACGCCGGGGAAGCCCACAAAGGGCTTGATGAGAACGTTCCAATCGGACACTACTTCCGGCAACGATAAAGCAGGAGGAACGCGCCGATGTCACGCTACATCGCCAAGCGGCTGCTCGCCGCCGCGGTCATGGCGATCCTGGCCAGCGCCGTCATTTTCCTGATCGCCAACCTCGTTCCGGGCGATCCGGTGCTGGCGCAGCTGGGCGACATCGCGGCCAGCGACCCGGCGACCGTCGCGCGCTGGCGCGCGAAGTGGGGCCTGGATCTGCCGCTGTGGGAACGCTACGGCATCTTCCTCGGCGGGCTGGTCCAGGGCGACTTGGGCATGTCCATCGCCACGCGCCGCCCGGTGCTGGACGATATCATCCAGTACGCGCCGGCGACGCTGGAACTGGCGACCGTCGCCTTCCTGCTGTCGCTCGCCATCGGTATCCCGCTCGGCATCGCCGCGGCGGTGTGGCGGGATGGCTGGGTAGATTCGCTGGCGCGCGGCCTGTCGCTGCTCGGCGTCTCCGCCCCCACCTTCTGGCTCGCCTTCATCATGCTCGCCATCTTCTATGGCGGGCTGGAATGGGCGCCCGGCCCGGGGCGGCTGGACCCCATCGCCTTCCCGCCGGAAGGCCCGACCGGCCTGTTCCTGTTCGACAGCCTCTGGGCCGGTGACTGGGAGACCTTCACGGATGCCGCGGCGCATCTCGTGCTGCCCTCCATCGTGCTTGCCGCCGCCACGATCGGCCTGATCACCCGCACCACCCGCGCCGCGATGCTGGACAGCCTGCAACAGGATTACGTCCGCGTCTCCCGCGCCAAGGGCCTGCGCGGCTGGACGGTGGTCATGCGCCACGCCCTGCCCAACGCCCTGGTGCCGGTGGTGACGCTCGGCGGCCTCGCCTACGCCAACCTGCTGGCCGGCGCGGTGATGACGGAGACGGTCTTCGCCTGGCCCGGCCTCGGCCGCTACACCTTCCGCTCGGCGGCGGCGCTGGATTTCCCGGCCATCGTCGGCATCACCCTGGTCGTCTCCATCACCTACCTGCTGGTCAATCTGGTGGTCGACATGTCCTACGCCATTCTGGACCCGAGGGTGCGTCGATGAGCGCGACCACCGCCACGCCGGTCGTGCTGCCGCCGACCCGCTCCCGCCTGCGCCGCCGCTGGAAGCGCTACGGCCCCGCCTGGATCGGCGGCGCCATCGTCCTGGCCTGGATCCTCGTCGCCATCCTGGCGCCCTGGATCGCGCCGTATAAGCCCGACGCGGTGGATGTCACCATCCGCCTGCAGCCGCCCAGCTGGGCGCATTGGATGGGCACGGACACGCTGGGGCGGGACGTCTTCTCCCGCCTGTTGCACGGGGCGCGCCTGTCGTTGCTGGCGGGCTTCTCCGTCGTGCTGCTCGGCGCGGCGCTCGGCACCGCCATCGGCATCATCGCCGCCTGGGCGCGCGGTTGGTGGGATGAAGGGCTGATGCGCTTCACCGACCTGGTGCTGTGCTTCCCGCCCATCATTCTGGCGTTGGCCATCGCCGCCGCGCTGGGCATCGGCCCGGTCAACACCATCCTGGCCATGCTGGTGGTGTGGTGGCCGAAATTCGCCCGCCTCGCCCGCGCCCTGGCGCTGGTGCAGCGCAGCCAGGAATATGTCGAAGCCGCCACGGTGCTCGGCCTGAAGCCGCGCCGCATCCTGGTGCGGCACATTCTGCCCAATACGCTCGGCCCCTTGGCCGTGCTGGTGACGCTGGATCTCGGCAACGCCATCCTGACCTTCGCCGGCCTGTCCTTCCTCGGCCTCGGCGTCGTGCCGCCGATCGCGGAATGGGGCTCCATGGTGGCCGAGGGGCGAGAGCTGATCGAACAATGGTGGGTCGCGGCCTTCCCGGGCCTGGCCATCCTCACCGTCGTCGTCGGCTTCAATTTCTGCGGCGACGGGCTGCGCGACTGGCTGGACCCGAAGGGCCGCAGCCGTTGAGCCGCCTGCCAGACAAGGACCCGAAGCGGATGGACGGCTTTATCCCGCCCCACGCCCTGCAGCCTGTGCCCGACGTGCCGGTGCTGGAGGTGAAGGACCTGCACACGGTCTTCATGACCGACAACGGTCCCATCCATGCCGTCGACGGCGTCTCCTTCACCGTCGGACCGGGGGAGACGCTCGGCATCGTCGGTGAGAGCGGCTCGGGCAAGAGCGTCACCGCCCTGTCGCTGATGCGGCTGCTGGAGGAGCCGGCGCGGATCGTCGGCGGCTCCATCACCTTCCAGGGCAAGGACGTGCTGGCCATGTCCCGCAGCGAGCTCGCCGATTGGCGTGGCGACCGCGCGGCGATGGTGTTCCAGGACCCGATGACCGGCCTGAACCCGGTCATCCGCATCCTGAAGCAGGTGACGGAGCATATCGTCTCCCACGGCCGCATGAAGCCGGCGGCGGCGAGGACGCGCGGCATCGAGCTGCTGCGCCGCATGGGCGTGGCGGCGCCGGAGCGCGCGGCGGCCTCCTTCCCGCATGAATTCTCCGGCGGCATGCGCCAGCGCGTGATGATGGCCATCGGCGTCGCCAACGACCCGGCACTGCTGATCGCGGATGAGCCGACCACGGCGCTGGACGTCACCATCCAGGCGCAGATCCTCGACCTGCTGCGCGGGCTGAACGAGGAGTTCGGTACCGCCATCGTGCTGATCAGCCACGATCTCGGCGTCATCGGCACCGTCTGCCGTCGCGTCGCGGTGATGTATGCCGGCGAGGTGGTGGAGGAAGCCGTCACCGCCGAGGTGCTGGCCGACCCACGCCACCCCTATGCTTGGGCGCTGGTCAATGCCGTGCCGCGGCTGGATGCGCCCACCGGCGCCCGGCTGACCAGCATCGAGGGCACGCCGCCCGACGCGCTGAACCCGCCCAGGGGCTGCCGGTTCGAGCCGCGCTGCCCGTTCAAGATCGCCCGCTGCGCCACGGACCATCCGCCGCTGATGGAAGTGGCGCCCGGACGCCGCGCCCGGTGCTGGGTGACGGCCGATGGCCGCAGCCTGCCGCGCCCAACCCTGCCCGCCGCCGCCGAAGCCGAAATCCCGCTCCTGGCGGAAGCGCCGCTGCTGGAAGCGCGCAACGTCGAGAAGCACTTCGTGCTGCGCCGGCCCTCCTTCATGAAACCGGGCCTGACCGTGCATGCGGTGAACGGCGTCGATATCGCCCTGCATAAGCGGGAAAGCCTGGGCGTGGTGGGGGAGAGCGGCTGCGGCAAATCCACCCTCGCCCGGCTGCTGACGCGGCTGCACGAGCCCACCGGTGGCAGCGTGACGTTCGAGGGGCAGGACATCACCCACGCCACCCCGGCGGCCATGCGGTCGTTGCGGCCACGGCTGCAGATGGTGTTCCAGGACCCCTACGCCTCGTTGAACCCGCGCATGACCATCGGCGACGCGCTGGCCGAACCGCTGCTGGCGCATGGCCGCGTGCCCAACCGCAAGGCGGCGGATGAACGGGTGCGGGAACTGCTCTCCACCGTCGGGCTGAAGACCAGCTTCGCCAGCCGCTATCCGCACGAATTCTCCGGCGGCCAGCGGCAGCGCGTCTCCATCGCCCGTGCGCTGGCGCTCAACCCTTCGGTGGTGGTGGCGGACGAGCCGGTCTCGGCGCTGGACGTGAACGTGCAGGCGCAGGTGCTGAACCTGATGCTGGATTTGCGCCAGCGCCTCGGCCTCTCCTACCTGTTCATCGCGCATGACCTCGCCGTCGTGCGTGCCTTCTGCGACCGCGTGGCGGTGATGTATCTGGGCCGCGTGGTGGAGGAAGGGCCGGCGGACGACGTGCTGTCCCGACCCCTGCATCCCTATACCGTGGCGCTGACCAGCGCCATTCCCGAGCCCGGCCGGCAACGCGTCGTGCTGGGGGGCGAGCCGCCCTCCACCCTGCGGTTGCCGCGCGGCTGCGCCTTCAGCGCCCGCTGCCCGATCGCGCAGCCCGCCTGCGAGGAGCGTCCGCCTCTCGCCGAGGTGGCGTCGGGGCGCAAGGTCGCCTGCCATTTCCCCGGGGCCTTCGCGCCCCGCACCCTGTCGAGACTGGAGACTGTGCGATGAGGCAAATGAGCGCGGCCGAGGCCGCCCTGTTGCTTCGCGATGGCGACACGCTGCTGATCGGTGGTTCCGGCGGCGGCCACGCGGTGCCCGATGCGATCCTGGCCGCCATCGGCGACCGCTTCCGCACCAGCGGCGCCCCGCGCGACATCACCGCCGTGCACCCGGTGGGGCTGGGCGATGGCAAGACGCGCGGCGCTGGCCACCTGGCGCAGGAGGGCCTGTTGAAGCGCGCCGTCTCCGGCACCTTCGTCAACAGCCCCGCCGTCGCCCGCATGGCGATGGACGAGAAGATCGAGGCCTATACGCTGCCGCAGGGCTCGATGTCCCAATTGATGCGGGAAATGGCGGCGGGGCGCCCGGGCCTGCTGACGCGAATCGGCCTGCACAGCTTCGTCGATCCACGCCTGCAAGGTGGCCGGCAGAGCCAGCGCTCCAAGGAGGACCTGGTCGAACTGACCAAGTTCCAGGGCGAGGAATACCTGTTCTACCGACCCTTCAACGTCGACGTGGCGCTGGTGCGCGGTTCCGCCGCCGACGAGGACGGCAACATCTCGATGGAGCATGAGGCGGTGACACTGGAGATGCTCAGCATCGCCCAGGCGGCACGGCGCAGCGGCGGCATCGTCATCGCCCAGGTCAAGACCATCGTGCCGCGCGGCACGCTGCACCCGAAGATGGTGAAGGTGCCTGGCATCCTGGTCGATGCGCTGGTGGTCGAGCCCGAGCAGTGGCAGACCTTCGAGACGCAGGACAGCGCCGCCTATTCCGGCCATGTCCGCGTGGCGCTGGAAGATATTCCGCGCCTGCCGGCCGGCCCGCGCCGCATCGTCGCCCGCCGCGGTGCCTGTGAGTTGTTCGAGGGCGCCATCTGCAACCTCGGTTCCGGCATCTCCACCGGCATCGCCAATGTCGCGGCGGAGGAGGGCGTGCTGCGCCGGGTCTGCCTGACCAACGAACAGGGCAATATCGGCGGCGCGCCCGCCAGCGGCAACGAGGCCGGCGCCGCCCGCTCCCCGGATGCGCAGATCGACCAGCCCTACCAGTTCGATTTCTACGATGGCGGCGGGCTGGACCTTGCCTTCCTCTCCTTCGCCGAGTTCGACGCGGAGGGGAATGTCAATGTCTCCCGCTTCGGCGGCCGCATCGTCGGGCCGGGCGGCTTCGTCAATATCAGCCAGGGCGCCAAGGCGGTCATCTTCGGCGGTACCCTCACCGCCAACGGCGCGCCGAAAGCGGTACGGCAGGTGGAGCAGGTGACCTTCTCGGGCCGCTTCGCGCGGGAGCGGCGGCAGCCGGTGCTCTATGTCACCGAACGCGCCGTGTTCCGCCTGGCCGAGGATGGGCCGGAACTGATCGAGATCGCGCCGGGGCTGGACCTGGAGGCCGACGTGCTCGGCGTCATGGCCTTCCGCCCCCGCGTCTCGCCCAATCTGCGGCAGATGGATGCGCGCATCTTCGCCGATGGCGCCATGGGGCTGGCCGACCGCCTGCCGCCCGCGGCACCCCGCGCAGCGCTGCGGCGCTTCGCCCCGGCGCAGGCGGCGGAGTAACCCATGGCCAGCGCCACGCGCCTCGCGGTGGGGGACACGGTGGAGTTCCACCGCGCCATCAGCGCCGCGGACATCGCCCAGTTCGCCGAGTTGAGCGGTGACCACGACCCGGTGCATGTGGACGAGGACTTCGCCCGCACCACCGCCTTCGGCCGCTGCATCGCCCATGGCGCGCATGTCATGGCACTGGTCTCCGCCGCCTCCTCCCTCATGTCCCGCCGGGCGTTCGAGCGCGGCTGCGACGGCACGCCGGTGTCCGCCGGCTATGACCGCATCCGCTTCACCCATCCCGTCTTCGCCGGCGATTCCCTGACCGCGCGCTACAGCGTGGAACAGGTGGACGAGGCTCCCGCCCGCACACGCTCCCGCTTCGAGGTGCTGAACCAGGACGGCACGCTGTGCCTGACCGGCACGCATATCCTGCGCTGGGTGCAGGGCTAGAAGGACCAGACCGATGCCCCAGATCATCCTGCCAGCCGAGGGCGGCACGCTGGCGCCCTACCGCCTGGTTGGGCAGCCGCTGCCCGCCGCCCTGCCCACCACCGCCTTCAACCGCACTGCCTACTCGGCCGCGCATGTCGTCGCCGACCCGCTGGCCGAAGGGCCACCCAGTGGCCGCGCCGCCGTGGACTGGGATGCCACCATGGCCTACCGGCGCCACCTGGCCGGGCTGGGCCTGGGCATTGCCGAGGCGATGGACACCGCCCAGCGCGGCATGGGGCTGGACTGGCCGACAGCGCTGGAGCTGATCGGCCGCAGCATCGCCGAGACGCGGGACATCCCCGGCATCAATCTCGCCTCTGGCTGCGGCACCGACCATCTGGACGCCGCCGACGCGCGCAGCCTGGACGACGTGGTGCGCGCCTATCTGGAGCAGTTGCACGCCATCCAGCGCCTGGGCGGCCGTAGCATCCTGATGTCCAGCCGCGCCCTCGCCCGCGTCGCCCGCTCCGGCGCCGATTACCGCACCGTCTACCGGCGCGTGCTAGCCGAAACCGCCGAGCCGGTGATCCTGCACTGGCTGGGCGAGATGTTCGACCCTGCCCTCGCCGGCTATTGGGGCAGCGACGATTTCGACACCGCGATGCGCACCTGCCTGGAGATCATCGAGGAGAACCAGCAGAAGATCGACGGCATCAAGATCTCGCTGCTGGATGCGGGCAAGGAAATCACCATGCGCCGCCTGCTGCCGGCGGGCGTGCGGATGTATACCGGCGATGACTTCAACTATCCCGATCTGATCGAAGGCGATGCCGAGGGCTATTCGCACGCCCTACTCGGCATCTTCGACCCGATCGCACCGGCGGCGGCCAGCGCCCTGGCGGCCCTCTCGGCTGGCGACACCACGCGGTTCCACGCCATCCTGGCGCCCACCGTGCCGCTCTCCCGCCGCATGTTCGGCGCGCCGACCCAGTACTACAAGACCGGCGTGGTGTTCCTGGCCTGGCTGAACGGCCACCAGGAGCATTTCATCATGGTCGGTGGCCAGCAATCCATGCGCCCCCTGGCCTATTTCGCCGACCTGTTCCGCATGGCCGACGCCGCCGGCCTGCTGCACGACCCGGACCAGGCCGTCACCCGCATGCAGCGCCTGCTGGCCCTGTACGGCGTGCAGGGCTGACGTGCGCCCGCCCCCTCGACATCGGGGCGGGCCGCACATACATACTGAGTGGTATTTATAACACGATTGCCACCGACATGGGACGCCCACGCGAGTTCGATACCGATGAGGCCCTTTGCAAGGCCCTGCAATTGTTCTGGAAGCAGGGCTATGAAGGCACGTCGCTGAACGACCTGACCGAGGCCATGGGCATCAACCGCCCCAGCCTCTACGCCGCCTTCGGCAACAAGGAAGAGCTCTTCCTGAAGGCGCTGGATCGCTATGCGGCTGGCCACATGGCATTCTTCGGCGAGGCGCTTGCGGCACCGACCGCGCGCGAGACGGTGTCTCGCCTGCTCTACGGTTTCGTCGATGCGCAGACGGATGCCAACTCGCCGGCTGGCTGCCTCGGCACCAATGGTGCCATTGCCTGTTCTGTCAGCGCCGATGCAGTGCGGCAGGAACTGATCCACCGCCGCGGCGCCGCCGAACACCGGTTGGAGGAACGTCTGCGCGCCGCGCAGGCGCAAGGCGACCTTCCGGCGGACCAGGACCCGGCGGACCTTGCCCGCTTCGTCATGACCATTGCCCAGGGCACCTCGGTCCAGGCGGCATCCGGTGCGGACCGGGAAAGCCTGCACCGCGTCGTCGAATCGGCCCTGCGCGCCTGGCCGTCCCGCTGACGGCCAGGCTAGCGCCGCCTCAGCGCCGCTCCAGCAACACGTCCACGATCAGCTCGCGTACCGCCGCAAACATATCCAGCCCGGTGCGGGTGCCGCAGCCACGTTCCCGCGCCGCCTGCAACAGCGGCGTCACCTCGGGCGCCGTGATGACATCGGCAACCCAACAGCCTGGTTCCAGCCTGTCTGCCTGCATCGGCAAGGGGTCCTCCGCCTGCATGCCCGCCGGGGTGGCGTTGACCACCACGTCATAGCCGGCGGGATCATCGCTGCCCGCCACGGTCCGGTTGCCCAGCAAGGCCAGCAACCGGTCCCGCCGCCCCGCATCCGCGTCGTGGATGGCCAGGCTGGCCACGCCGGCTCCCAGCAGCGCATGCCCGATGGCGCTGCCCGCCCCGCCCGATCCGACCAGCAAGGCGCGCTTCCCCGCCAGGTCGCAGCCACCCTTCTGCAAGCTGGTGACACAGGCCAGCCCGTCCACCATGTCGCCGTGCCAGGTGCCATCAGGGTTGCGGCGCAGCACGTTCACCGCCTCCAGCAGCCGCGCCCGCTCCGTCGCCGTGGAGCAAAAGGCATAGGCAGCAAACTTGTGCGGCACGGTGGCGACAATGCCATCCACATTCCGCGCCAGCGACAGACCCTGAACGAAGCCCGTCAGAGCCTCCGGCGTCACATGCGCCGGTACCATCACTGCATTCAGCCCCTCCCGCTGAAACGCCCCGGTGATGCCGCCTGGCGATTTCACCTGCGCGATCGGGTCGCCGACAATGACATGCACCCGCGTGCTGCCATCCAACGGCCGGGGCCCCTGCCCGCTCAACGCACCCACCGCCCGGTTCCGTAGAATGTTGCCATGGCCTGGTTCCTCCTCAATTCGCCCTCTTACGCTTGGCGATGTTCCTGCGGGCATTCCATCGCGAAACGGCGCTGGCGTCGAGGGGGCTGGCGGCTTGCCTGCTGAGCTTTTCCGGGATGGAAGCGAAGGAAGGCCGGGGAAGGAATTCCCCGGACCCCTCCTTTTACTTTTCGAGTTTTGCGGCTGTGGATGTTGAGGGGTTGGACCTGAAGGACGGCTGGGTGCGCCGGAGGTCCTAGACCTCCGGCGACTGACGGTTCAGCCCTTGCGCCCCATATTTGAAATCGAAGCGGCGTCCGCTCTCAGTCCAGAAGCACCACACCAAACTCGCAGAAAAAAAGAAGGGGTCTGGGGAATTCATTCCCCAGCCTTCCCTTCCCTCCATCGACCACGAAACAGAGCGGATACAGCACGCCGGCACTCACCCTTGCCCGGAAACGAGCAACGCTTCCCGATAATGATTCACCGTCCGGGCCAGGCCATCCCGCAGCGAGGTATGCGGCAGTAGCCCCAGCACCGGCGTCGGGTCGTGCGCGGCGATGTGGGCGGCCACTGGCAGGCCGCCGCCCGCGGCGCTGATGCGCGCACTGGGGACCAGCGCCTCGATCTCCGCGATGATCCGCGGCACAGAGACTACTTCGCCCCGCAGGTTGAACACATGCGCGCCGCTGACCGGGCGCGTGGCGGCCGATGCGAAGGCGGCGGCGACGTCATCGACGAAGATCATGTCGGTCTCGCCGGTGAAGGGAATGGTGTAGGCCTCGCCTTCCAGCGCCTTGCGGCAGGCAATGGTGGGCCCGGCGGAGCCGCCGACCTCCCGCCCCGGGCCGTAGATCACCAGCGGGCGGAAGCCAACGCTGCCGATCTGCTCATCTTGCCAGTAAGCGCGGGCGCTGCCTTCGCAGGCCAGCTTGAAGGCGCCGTAGAGGGTGGTGGGCAGCGGGAATTCGCCGTCACTCGGGCCGAACACGCCGGCGCTGCTGGCATAGGCCAGGCTGCGGATGCCGTGGCGCTTTGCCGCCGCGAAGATGTTGAGGGTACCGATCAGGTTCACCTGCGCCCCCAGCACCGGGTTGGCCTGGCAGGCGGGCGTCAGCATCGCCGCCAGATGCGCGATGCCGCCGCAGCCCGCAACCGCGGCCTCCACATCGGCGGCGGAGGCGATGTCCCCGCTCTGCCATTCCAGCGTATCGGCGGCATCGCCGATGATGGACCGTACCAGGGAGCGGTCGGTACTGCGGTCGAACACCCGCACCGTATGCCCCTCCGCCAGCAGCCGCCGCGCCAGCCAGGCGCCGAGAAAGCCCGCGCCGCCCGTGACCAGAACCTTCATGGTTTCATTCCCCCCTGAGCCGTGATGCTGGCTTATCCTGGAACCATTGCGGTGATTCGACAAACGGGGTGCCGCACGATGCATTTTTGCTGTTGCGCCGGGAAGGTTACGGTTCTGGAATAGCCCTACCAGGGGCGCGCGCTGCGCGGACCCGGTCAATAAAGAGAAACTCAAAGGGATGGACATGCAGGAATTCGCAATAGGCCGCCGCCATGTGCTGGCCGGGCTCTCAGGGCTGGCCGCCACGGCCACCGGGGCGCGGGCGCAGGACCTGCCGCTGCCCAGCCGGCCGGTGGCGCTGAACATCATGGACGTCGCCGGCAATCTCCAGCTGACGCAGGAGAGCATCACCCGCTTTGCCACGCAGAATCCGCAGCTGGTCTCTCGTGTCAGCTTCCAGCGTGCGCCGTCGCCGGAGCTGCCGAGCAAGCTGCGAGCGCAACAGGCCGCCAACCGCGTGGACATCGACCTGGTCCTGACCGGGCCGGGCGCCATGTCGGACGGCATCGGCATGGGCCTGTGGATCGATGTCTGGAAGCGCCATCCAGGCCAGTTGCCCGACGCCGCCAGCATCTATCACGAGGGCGCGCTGATGATGCAGCGCAACTTCGGACGGGACCAGGGCGTCGCCGTGGTCTACTCACCCTCCGGCCCGATCTTCGAATACGCGCCGGCCCGCCTGCACACCGTGCCCAAGACCGCCGCCGAGCTGCTGGCCTGGGCCAAGGCCAACCCGAACCGCATGACCTATGCCCGCCCAGTGAATTCCGGACCCGGTTGGACCTTCCTGATGGGCATGCCCTACATCCTGGGCGACCGCGACCCGAAGGACCCGGTCAATGGCTGGGACAAGACCTGGGCCTGGCTGGCGGAACTCGGCCAGAACATTGACCACTATCCCGGCGGCACCGCCGCGATGATGAAGGAATTCGGCGACGGCAACCGCGACCTGATCGTCTCCACCTGCGGGTGGGACATCAACCCCCGCGCGCTGGGCATCGTGCCGAAGGATGCCGGCGTGTTCGTGCTGGAAGGCACGCGCTGGGTGCCGGACACGCAGTTCATGGCCATCCCCAAGGGCGTGCCGGACGACAAGGTGGCCGTGCTACTGCGGCTGATGTCCTTCCTGCTGCAGCCGGAGCAACAGGCCGCCACCTATGACCGCGGCTATTTCTACCCCGGCCCGGCCGTGCGCGGCGCCACCCTCGCCATGGCACCGGCGGAAAGCCAGGCCGTCATCCGCGAATTCGGCCGCCCGGAATACGACCGCCTGATCGCCGAACTGCCCTTCGCCGAGCCGCTGACGCCCGACCGCCTGATCCTGGCCTTCCGCCGCTGGGATGAGCAGATCGGCGCCAAGGCCACCCGCTGATGCGCTTCGCCGCCATCGGCCTCGACCACCGCCACATCTACCACATGGTGGGGGAACTCCTGGCAGCCGGCGCGCAATGCGCCGGCTATTGCCCGCAGACCTCCGACCCTCGCGTCCTGGCCGGCTTCCAGGAACGCTTCCCGCAATTGCAGGCGCGGGACCGGCAGGCTCTGCTGGATGCGGCGGATATCGACGTCATCCTCTGCGCCGCCATCCCGCGCGACCGCGCCGGCATCGCCATCGCCGCCATGCGGCGCGGCAAGGACGTGATGTGCGACAAGCCCGGCATCACCAGCCTCGAGGATCTCGCCGCCGTCCAGGAGGTGGTGGCGGAGACGAGGCGCATCTTCTCCATCTGCTTCTCCGAGCGGTTCGTGGTGCCCTCCACCCTGGTTGCGGCCAAGCTGATCGCCGATGGCGCCATCGGCCGGGTGGTGCATACCACCGGGCTGGGGCCGCACCGGCTGAACCGCGCCATCCGCCCCGCCTGGCATTTCGATGCCGCCACCTATGGCGGCATCCTCGCCGACATCGCATCCCACCAGATCGACCAGTTCCTGTTCTTCACCGGCTCCGCGGATGCCCGTATCGTCGCCAGTTCCGCCGGCAATGTCGGCCACCCGGACCTGCCGCACTTCCAGGACCTGGGCGAGCTGACGCTGGAGAGCGCGCACGCGCGCGGCTTCGTGCGGGTCGACTGGTTCACCGCCGACGGCCTGCCCACCTGGGGCGACGGCAGGCTGATCCTGCTGGGCACCGAGGGCACGATTGAGCTGCGCAAATACGTCGATATCGACGGCCGCCCCGGCACCGACCACCTGTTCCTGGTGAACGGCCGCGGCACCCGCCACATCGATGCCAGCACCGAGCCCCTGACGTATTTCCACGCCTTCGCCGCCGATGTGCGGGACCGCACCGAAACCGCCATGACCCAGCGCCACGTCTTCACCGTGACGCGCCTGGCCCTGGAAGCGCAGCGGGATGCCCGCCCGCCGCTTTCGCCGCAGGATTGAGGATACGCCTACCATGTCAAAGATCGGTGTCAGCATCATCGGGCTCGGCCCCGCCTGCCTGCCGCATGCGCGCAGCCTGCTCGACCTCGGTGATCAGGTGGAGGTCATCTGGGCCGCCACCCGGAGCCAGCAGCGCGCGGATGCCTTCGCCGCGCAGTTCCCCTTCCCCGTCACGACGGACCTGGAACAGGCCATCCACGACCCACGTGTCGGCGCCGTGCTGGTGCTGACGCCGCCGGCCGCGCATCTGGAAACCGCCGAGCGCTGCCTTGCCGCCGGCCGCCACATCCTGGTGGAAAAGCCGCTGGAACTGACCGTGGCGCGCGGCGAGCAACTGGTCGCCGCCGGGCACCGCGCCGGCCGGCAGGTCGGCGTCATGCTGCAGCACCGCTTCCGTCCCGCCAGCCTGCGGCTGCGGGCGTTGCTGGAGGCCGGTGCGCTGGGCCCGATCGAGGCGGCCTCGATGACCGTGCCGTGGTGGCGGCCGCAAAGCTATTACGACGAGCCCGGGCGCGGCACCATGGCGCGGGATGGCGGCGGCGTGCTGCTGACTCAAGCCATCCACACGCTGGACCTGTTCCGCTCCCTGGTCGGCATCTCCGCCATCACCGCTGCCGAAACCCGCATCACGAGCCTGCATCGGATGGAAACCGAGGATTTCGCCTGCGCGATGCTGCGCACCGCGAACGGCGCCCCCGGCCTGCTGATGACCACCACCGCCTTCCCGCCCGGGCATCCGGAGCGGATCGAGATCATCGGCGGCAAAGGCGCCGCCACCCTGGCCGGCGGCGGCCTGGAAGTCGCCTACGCGAATGGGGAACACGAGGTCCTGGCAGCCGAAGGCTCCACCGGCAGCGGCGCCAACATCATGGACTTCCCGCACGACGCCCATCGCGAGCTGCTGCGGAACTTCTTCGCCGCCTGCGAGACCGGGCAGGGCCTGATCGTCACCGCCGAGGAAGCACTGGCGTCGCAGAAGGTGGTGGATGCCATCCTGGCCAAGGCGCGCGAAAGCCGCGGCTGACGGCACGATCCGCGTCGCGCGGCCTTGCCAGCGCCGCCGGACAGTGCCTTGCTGCTGCCGGCTTCACTGTTGAAACAGCGTCAAGGGGAACCGATGCCTCGTACCGTGATCCGCGCTTCGCACATCATCGCCTACCAGGATGGCGGCCACCGCCACCTGAAAGACGGCGTGGTGGTCTATGAGGGCGATACCATCGTGCATGTCGGCCAGGATTATGATGGGCCGTCCGACCATGTCATCGACGCCAAGGACAAGGTCGTCACGCCGGGCTTCATCAACACCCACGCCCACCTGTCCGAGTCGCCGCTCGACAAGAGCTTCGTGGAGGATCGCGGCCCACGGCAATTCTACCTCTCCGGCCTGTTCGAATTCCTCTCGGCACGCGACGGCGCCATCACCGATGCCGCACGCCGTGCCAGCATCGCCTATTCCATCCCGGAGCTGCTGCGCACCGGCACCACGACCATCATGGAAATCGGTCGCTATGGTGACGTGGTGGCCGAGCACGCCGCGCGCAGCGGCATCCGTGCCTATATCGGCCAGGGCTACCGCTCCGGCCGCTGGTACACCGCCAATGGCCGTACGGTCGATTACGAGTGGGACGAGGATGACGGCGTCGGCGCCTTCAATGCCGCCGTCGACTTCATCGAACGCGTCGACGGGCAGGAGAACGGCCGCATCAAGGGCTTCCTGACGCCGATGCAGATCGACACCTGCTCGGAAGCCCTGCTGCGCCGCTCCGCCGACGCGGCGCGGGACATGAAGGTGCCGCTGGCGCTGCACGTCTCCCAGTCCGTGCCCGAGTTCCACGAGATGACGCGCCGCAACGGCTGCACGCCGATCGAGTGGCTGGAGAAAATCGACTTCCTCTCCGAGCGCTGCATCCTCGGCCACTGCATCATTCCCGGTGAGAGCAGCTGGGCCAACTACCAGGCCGACGATATCGGCATCCTCGCCGATACCGGCGCCAACGTCGCCCATGCGGTCTGGGTCTTCGCCCGGCGCGGCATCGCCATGGAGAGCTTCGCGCGGTACCAGAAGCGGGGCGTCAACATGACCATCGCGACCGATACCTGCCCGCAAAGCATGATCGAGGCGATGCGCTGGACCTCTGTCGTCTCCAAGATCGTCGATCGGCAGACCCAGGTCGCCACGGCAGCGGATGTGTTCAACGCCGCCACGCTGAACGGCGCCAAGGCGCTGGGCCGCGAGGACCTCGGCCGCATCGCCGCCGGCGCCAAGGCGGACCTGCTGATCTGGAGCAGCGACAGCCTGTTCATGACGCCGCTGCGCGACCCCATCCGCAACCTGGTGTTCTCCGCCACGGCCGAGGACCTGCAGACCTCGATCATCGACGGCCGGGTCGTGATGGAGGATCGCGTGGTCCCCGGCTACGACCCGGTGGAGCTGGGCCGCGCCGTGCAGGCGGGCGCCCAGGCCATGTGGGATGGCATGAAGGCCCGCGACTGGGCCGGGCGGGATATCGAGCAGCTTTCGCCCTCCAGCTTCCCTGCCTTCCGCGCCTGAGGGCAACACAGCCTGGCCCCGGCAACGGGGCCAGGCCACGACATCCAGACGCCCAACCCATGGGCAGCCCGAGGAAGGAACCCGCGCCATGGCCATCGCCCCTGATCCCACGGCCCTGGGGCTGGACCGGCTCTCGATGAACCTCGGCACGCTGGGGCCGGGCCGCCCGGCGGACGAGGTGCTGGATGCCTGCGCCCGGGCCGGCATCCGAACCATCACCCCATGGCGCTACAGCTACGAGGCCGCCGGCGTCAGCGCCTTCGCCCGCTCCATGCGGCGGCACGGCATGGTGGCCAGCTCCGTCTGCCGCATCGCCCGGCTGGGCGGCGCCGATACCCCGCCCGCCTGGCGCAACGCCATCGAGGAAGGCCGCGCGGTGCTGGATGAAGCCGCCGAGCTCGGTGCCAGCTCCGTCACCGTCATCGGCGGCGGCATGGCCGATGGCAGCCGCAGCCTGGACGACGCCCGCGCCCGCCTGCGGGACGGCGTGCAGCAACTGGCCGGGCACGCCCGCAGCGTCGGCGTCGCCCTGGCGCTGGAGCCGCTGCACCCGATGGTGGCCGCCGACCGCGGCTGCATCAGCACCCTCGCCCAGGCGCTGGAACTGGCCGAGCAGGCTGGCGACGACATCGGCATCATGTTCGACTGCTACAACAGCTGGTGGGACCCGGCCCTGCCCCGCTCCATCCCCGCCGCCGCCAGCCGCCTGCTGGGGTTTCAGGTAGCGGACTGGCTGGTACCGACCCAGGACCTGGTGCTGGATCGCGGCCTGATGGGCGATGGCGTCATCGACTTTCGCCACCTGCGCGGCATGGCGGAAGCCGCCGGCTATGCCGGCTGCATCGAAGTGGAAATTCTCTCCAGCCGCTTCTGGCAACAGGAGACGGAAAGCATCGTGGCCCAGGTCGTCGAGCGCTTCACCGGCTGCTGCTAAGGAGGCTAGCTCTGGGGAAGCAAGGCCGGGGAAAGAATTCCCCGGACCCCATCTTCTTTTTTCGAGTTTTGGCGGTATGGCTTCTGCGTGTGTGTGTATCTGCTTGGTGCAGGGTAACGGGGCGGCTTTGCTCGTGGCGGTTTGGAACGTGGTTGCTTGAGGTAGAATCACCACAAACCCTGAATGATGCAGGTAAAGATAGAAGGAAGGATGGTGCATGAATGAACATGACCGCATCGTTCCCCAGCATCAGCTTGAATGGCCCCATTTGGAAACCATCGTGGCGGGCGTGATTGGCGCGCGTTGAAACGGCGCTGCACGTGAGCAACGCGATCGAATATTATCGAAGAATCGGGCGCGTGTTTGCACCTGGCTTACTTCAAAGCAGGCGCGCAGCACCTGGCTAAACGACAGGTCGTCGAACCCTGCCCCAGGCGCGCACCCCCACCCCACGCCAAACTCGCAGAAAAAAGATGGGGGCCTGAGGGAATTCCTTCCCCCAGCCTTCCTCCCCCAAACCTTCACCTCTCTAGGAACAGCGCCAGCTGAGCCGGCTCATCCCGTGCCTCGTTCTCGAAGCCTGACATGGTCACCCCCAGCAGCCGCACCCCGCGCGGCGGGGGGAAGACCGGCCGCAGCAGGTCCAGCCCGATATCCTCCAGCGCTTCCTGGGCGGGCACGGGCTGAGGGTAGGACCGGCTGCGGGTGATCTGGCGAAAATCGGCGTATTTCACCTTCACGGTCACCGTGCGTCCGGCGCGGCCGGCCTTGGCGCAACTGTCCCACACCTTGGCGAAGAGCGGCGCCATGGCCGGGGGCACCGCTTCCCATTGCATCAGGTCTCGCTCAAAGGTGGTTTCGGCGCCGACGGATTTGCGGGTGCGGTCTGGATTCACCGGCCGGTGGTCCTCGCCCCGGGCGACGCCGTGGTAGTAGCCACCGGCCTTGCCGAACTGCTCGATCAGGAAATCCCGCGTCTGCCGCCGCAGATCCAGGCCGGTATGGATGCCCAACCGGTTCATCTTCGCGGCCGTGGCCGGGCCAACGCCGTGGAATTTGCCGATCGGCAGCTCTTCGACGAAGCCCGGGCCCATGCGCGGGGTGATGACGAACAGCCCGTCCGGCTTGCGGTGATCGGAGGCCAGCTTGGCCAGGAACTTGTTGTAGGACACGCCTGCCGAGGCAGTCAGCCCGGTTTCCGCCTTGATGGCGGCGCGGATATCCTCGGCGATGGCGGTGGCCGACCCGCGGTCCAGCAGCGGCTCGGTGACATCGAGATACGCCTCGTCCAGCGAGAGTGGCTGGATCAGCGCGGTGTAGCGGGCGAAGATGCCGTGGATCTGGCGGGACACCGCCTTGTACACCTCGAAGCGCGGCCGCACGAAGACCAGGTCCGGGCATTTCCGCTTGGCGATGACGGAGGGCATGGCGGAGTGCACCCCGAACTTGCGTGCCTCGTAGCTGGCCGCCGCCACCACGCCCCGTTCGCGCGAGCCGCCGACCGCCAGGGGCAGGCCGCGCAGGCTGGGGTCGTCACGCTGCTCCACCGAGGCGTAGAAGGCATCCATGTCCACATGGATGATACGTCGCGGCTTTGCGGGCTGGTCGGGCGTGGACATCAGGGCGGGGAGGTTAGCATTCCCTTCACCTTGTGAGAACAAAAAGAGATCGAGCCAGCGTCGCGCGCGAGAGGCTCACTGGCGAGGTGACCACGGGTACGTCAGCTTTGAGACGTACTTCATGGACGGATCGGCACAGATCACGCGGATGGGGATGGAATGCGCGGGCCGGCTGCGCCAGATGGAGGCCATGCGCCCCGCCCTCGCCCGCCTGCTGCCCGCCGCCCTGCTCCTGCTTGGCCTCGGCACCGCCCAGGCCGCACCCGCCCTGGAGACCGACGATTGGGGCCGCTGCCGCCAGGCCATCAGCGCGGCCGAGGCCGGCTCCGGCATCCCGCCCGGCCTGCTGGGCGCCATCGCCCTGGTGGAAAGCGGCCAGCGCAACCCGCGCACCGGGGCGCCAACGCCCTGGCCCTGGGCCTACAACGTGGCCGGCGAAGGCCATTCGCCCGCGACCAAGGCGCAGGCCATGAGCGAGGTCTCGGCCCTGCTGGCGCGCGGGGTACGGTCAGTCGATGTCGGCTGCATGCAGGTCAACTTGATGCACCACCCACAGGCCTTCCGGGGGCTGGAAGAGGCGTTCGACCCGCAGGCCAACCTGCGCTACGCCGCCCGCTTCCTGAAGGAGCTGCGCAACCGGCACGGCGACTGGGGCCAGGCCATCGCCCGCTACCATTCGGGCGAGGAAGCACGCGGCGCGGCCTATAGCCGCCGCGTCGCCCTGGCGCGGATGGGCTCCGCCTGGAATGGCGGGGGCGGCGGCGTGCCGCTGCCGCCGCGCAGCATCCAGGGCATCTGTGCCGCGGGGCTGACCCCCATGCTGTTCTTCGGCGGCATGGCCGAGGCCCGCCGCTTCATGACGCCGGAGGCGCGCCGCTCCGGCCGCGCCGTGCCGGTGGCACCCGCCGGCAACCGCCCCCGCCTGGCCTGCATCCGCAGCACGGCGCGCCGCTGAAGATGGCCAGATGCGAACGTTGTTGAAAGGGGGCGCTCCCCCTCTCAAACTTTCCCTGCCGAAGGCCTGAGGCCTTCGGGAACCCGCTTGCTTGATTTCCGCCTGGCTCTCAGCAGGTCATCCTACGGCCCAGGTGTGAGGCATCATATCCCCTGCCGGGGCCGCCAGGGGGCAGTGCCCCCTGGGTGACGCCCCAGACCTCAGCGCCGGCCGCTCAGGCGCGGTTCAGGCAGCCACCAGCCCGGCCAGCTTCATCGTCCGCCGCGCCATATCCACCGCCCCGGCGCGGGAACGGGCGGCACCGACGAAGCGACGCACATGCACGAACACCGCGTCCGCCACGCCGGAGGCCTGCGCCAGCGCGTCGTCCTGCAAGCCCGCCCAGGCTTCCGGCAGCGGCAGGCGCTGCGCGAAGGAGCCCGGCTCGGGCGGCATGGCATCGACCATCCAGTTGCCGTTCGGCACTGGATAGACGGCGAACAGCACCGGCATGTCATGCGCGAAGACGACGTTCTTCCACGGCATGCCGCGCTCCAGCTCCAGCACCCGCGGATCGGCCGAAGCGGCCTGCGCTGCCACCACCAGCGCGTCGGCCGACAGGCGCGAGCGCAGCGCCCGCACCCGGCGGCGCAGCACGCCGTCCAGCATCGCGACCGCTTCCAGGAAGGCCGCGTCCTCGGCAGCCTGGCGGCCTTCGGAAGGCGTGTCCCAGGTCAGGTTGCAATCGCCGACCAGCGAGGCGAGGTCCAGCGGCTCCCGGCTGCTGGCGGTCCCGTTGTCGACCTCATCGATCCGGCGGATCAGCACCCGGTCCAGTTCCTTGGCGATGGCGGGCGCCAGTGCCTCGGCGCCTTCGGGCTGCAGCAGCGCGCGCAGCGCCGCCTCGCCATGGTGCTGCCAGATCAAGCCAGCGGCGCTGAAGGGCGTGCCGTCTTCCCGCGTGGGGGCGCCGCGCTGGTGGTGGTCGAAGCGCTGGGCCGCCGGGTCATAGGCCAGCCCGACATCCCAGACATAGTCGCCCTGCGCGATGGTGGCGGTGTCCCGGGTCCGGACCAGGCGATGGTCGACGCCCGGCTCCTTCAGACCCAGGGACAGGCGCAGCACGACATAGGCGAAGGCCTCGTCGCAATGGAAACTGCCGCTATGGGTGACGAGCAACGGGAGGTCGGTCATGGAAGATCCTGGCATGGCGCGGCCCCTTATGTCGCCTTCCCAGAGCGACCACAACCTGCGCCCGGGCATGGGCGCCGTGCACGCATCCCGCAGCCACTGAACGCATGATGAGGCACCCCAGGATGCGCAGGGCGCCTCATCGGTCAGGCCGGCTGCCACGATCCCCGGAGCACCGCGAGAGCGGCGCCCGGACCCGTCGGGAACGCTTACCAGTTCCAGCGCAGCCCGCCGCTGACGGCCTGCGACGCCACGTTCTGCCGCAGATTGGCGTCGTAGCCGATGAAGGCGACGATGCCGCCCGGCAGTTCCAGGTTGCTGCCCAGGCCCAGCAGCACGCCGTCCCGGCCGCCACGGGCGGTCTCCACCACCATCGGCGTCATGGCCGCGCCGCTGAAGCTGGCGGTCGTCCCCACGCCGACATCCGAGAGCTCATGGGCATAATGGGCCCGGATATTCGGCAGCAGGCGGTATTCCTCGCCCAGCGCCACGCTGGTCTCGCCGCGCAGGCCGATGGTGGCGCGCAGGCTGCTCGCCTGGCTGTCCTCCACGTTGAGAGAGAGCGCCTGGGCGCTGCTCTCGGTCAGCCGGTCGCGTGTCAGCTGGTCGAAGCGCAGGCCGATGCCCGGCTGCAGGCGCCAGCCGCCCGCATCGTGCCGCGTCCCGGCCTCCACCCCGGCATTGGCGCCGAGGCCAGACCCGTTGCCCCGCGCCGACATCTCATACATGCCCAGCTTGCGGCGGGCCCGCATCTCCGCATGCGTCAGGCCAGCCTGCGCATCGGCGTAGAAGAACCCATCCGTCCAGCTGCCATAGGCGGAAACATGCATCATCTCCCCGGTCACCCGGCTATCCGTCGCGGAGGAGGTGATCGGGCCACGGCTGACACCAGCCGCCGCACCGGCCAGGAACTCGCTGCCGATGCGCGCATCCGCGCCGGCGGCGAGGCCCGTCGTCGTGCTGCGGTAGTTGGTGTCGCCGGTCGCGCCGAAGCGGGCGCTGCGGCCCAACGCGGCGAACCATGCCGTCCGGGTGCCGTCCACCGCGCTGTCGGCGGCGGTGGACAGGCCACGGCGCGCCGCGCTCTGCTCGGCAATGACGCTGCCGAAGCCGCGGCTGCGGTCCAGCCCGACCATCAGCGCATCGCCGTAGATGGTGCCGGCCAGCGAGGTCATGGTGGTCGGCATCATGCCGGGCGTCTGCAGGAACAGCGGCTCCAGCGCGGAGGTCACCTCGGCACTGGCGCGCACGCCGGGCGACGGGCGCAGGGCGTCCAGGCCCGCGGCGACCGCGCGCTGGTTCGGCGTCAGCGCCACGCCGAAGGCGGAGGTGAGATCCCTGTAGCTGGACGGCGTGACATACAGGGTAATGGCATTGGTGGTGTACAGCGCATCCACCCGGCTGCCCGGCAGCAGGCCGCTGGTAGGCTGCGCCAGGCCAGCGAAACTGCCGAAGACGCCGCCTTCCGCCTGCACGATGCGGAAGCTCTGCCCCACGGGCGGGATATAGCTGTTGGTGGCATTGCCGGTGATGCCGCGCAGCAGCGGCCGCAGCGTGCCGCCCTGCGCGGTGAAGGTATTGTTCGCTCCTTGCACAATGGCGCGGCTGTAGTTGCCGGCCCCCGTGCCAGTGCCGGGCCCGTCGACATCGATCTGCAGCGAGGACCCCGCCGCCATCGTGACCGGCGCGCTGAACACCAGCGTGCCCGGGCTGTTGCCCGGCGCCAGCGTGCCGGACACGGAGGTCCGCGTGTAGACCTGCCCCGTGCCGCGCAACGTGGCGTTGGAGAGCACCGTCAGGCCATTGGCGTCCACCACCAGCGGCCCATGCACCTGCGCGGTGCCGGAGAACATGGCGGTCTGCTGGTTGGCCCGCTGCAGGCTGATCGGCCCCGTCAGGTTCAGCGTATGGCCATTGGAGTCGATGATGCCTTGCAGGTTCACCACGATCGGCCGTGCCGAGTCGAAATCCGCCAGCGCGAGCAGCTTGCCGTCGTCGATGACCAGCAGCGCATCTGGCGCACCGAGCGCCGTGTCGGAGGCCACCGCGAGGGTGGTGCCGCCGATCACCAGCGTGCCGCCGCTATAGGTGTTGACGCCGGCCAGGGTCAGGCGCCCGCCGCCATCGGCCACCAGCGCGCCGGTACCGCCGATGGCGCCGGACATCGTCATGCTGTGGCGGTTGGTATCCAGCGTACCGCGGCCCGTCAGCGCCAGGCTGCGCGGCGAAGCCAGATCCGCCGCCACCTTCAGGCGCCCGTCCGCCAGTACCACGCCGCCATTGGCCGCGCCCAGCGCCGTATCGGCGGAAACCAGCAGCGTCGCCTGGCCGCTGACGCGGGTGCCGCCGGCATAGGTGTTGGCCCCCGTCAGCACCTGCGTGCCACCGGTCACCGCCAGCCCGCCCGTGCCGTGGATGGCGCCGGCGAACTCCGTGCTGCCCTGCGTCACCGTCAGCACCTGTTGGCCCAGCGCCACCTGGCCGTTGCCCGCCAGCGTGGTGATCGAAGCACCCTGCGTCGTCGCCGCGATGTCGAACACGCCGTCCGCCCGCACCACCGAC
>NZ_JACTVA010000024.1:0-25074 GCF_014490485.1 Teichococcus aerophilus
GGCGCGGAAGGGCTCGGCCAGGGGCGCGGCGGGCTGCGGGGCGCCGTCCCGCGGCACCGGGGCGGTGGCCTGCGCGGCATCCAGCGCGAAACCGAGTGCGGGCGGGCCGGAGGGCACCACCTGCGGCGCGCATCCCGCCAGCGCCAGGGCGGCGGCCATCAGGCAGCACGGGAGAACCGGAATGCGGTGCGGCATGCGGCCTGGCATAGCGGGGGGCGGGCGGAGCGGTCCATGCCAAAGGTGCAGGCCGGGCCGGCGTCATTCGTGGCGGGTGGGGACGGCCGGGGTGGTCGGTGCTGGCGGGGCTGGCGGGGCGATGGGCCGCCGCTGCTCACTTGCCCGCATTTTCTTCTTGCCAATCCATGACAGAAAATCCATCTTTGCCGCGATCCGGGCCCCTCTGACGAGTGGGTGGACGCTGTTCGCAGCGCAACCGCCCCCGTGATGTCGGATCGACGACTGCGCAACAGGGCCCGGCACATGCACCTTTCCCGACGAATCCCAGGATTCGTGCGGCTGGGCCCCCAACAGAGGAAGCCTGCCGCATGGAGGCATCGCCAATTTTCTGGGTCGCGTTTAACGCGGCCGTGCTGGGCCTATTGCTGCTCGATCTCGGCGTATTCGCCAAGAAGGACGCCAATGGCGACCCGACGCCGGTGCCCGTGCGCACCGCCCTGTTCAAGTCCGCCGCCTATATCGCCCTGGCCGGCCTGTTCTTCGTCTGGCTGCGCATGTCCTACGGCACCACCGAGGAAGAGCGCGCGACCAAGAGCCTGGAATTCCTGACCGGCTACGTCATCGAGTGGTCGCTCTCGGTCGACAATATCTTCGTCTTCGTGTTGCTCTTCGCCAAGTTTGGCGTGCCGGCGGCCTACCAGCACCGCGTGCTGTTCTGGGGCATCCTGGGCGCGCTGGTGATGCGCGGCGTGATGATCCTGGTGGGCACCGCGCTGCTGCGCGAGTTCGACTGGCTGATGGTGCTGTTCGGCGCCTTCCTGATCTGGTCCGGCTGGAAGATGCTGCGCTCGGCCGGCGAGGAGGAAGACCCGACCGACAACCGCATCCTGGCCTGGATGCGCCGGCGCCTGCCGGTGACGGACGGCTACCGCGGCAACGCCTTCACGGTACGGGAAGCCGGCAAGCTGATGGTGACGCCGCTGCTGCTGGTGCTGGTGCTGATCGAGCTGACGGACCTGTTCTTCGCGCTGGACAGCATCCCGGCCATCTTCGCCGTCTCGACCGACCCGTTCATCGTCTACACCGCCAATGTCTTCGCCATCCTCGGCCTGCGCGCGATGTACTTCGCCCTGGCCGGCGTGATCCATCGCTTCAAGTACCTGAAGCATGGCCTGTCGATCGTGCTGATGATCGTCGGCGTGAAGATGCTGGCCAACTGGTACGCGGGCGGCAAGGCCATCCCGGTCGAGTACGCGCTGATCGCCACGGGCAGCATCATCGCCGGCTCCATCGCGCTCTCCCTGTGGAAGACGCGCGGCGACAAGCTGGTGGAGGAGCACCCGAAGGTGATCGAACAGGGCCGCTGATGCGGGCCTGAACACTCCCTCAGGGGCGAGGCTGCCCTAGGGGAAAAGGCTGGAGGAAGAAGGAATTCTCCCTCCAGGCCTCCCTCATCTTTTTCTGCGCGTTGGGGGTGCGCTGGCGGGGTGGGAGCCCTGCGGCGCGGATGTTGGTCCTGGGGTGACAGGCCTTCAGGGTGTCATCGGCGGGCCCTCCTGGCCACCCGAGAGGGGGCCGCCGACAGACACCGGGCAGCGTCTGCCAGTACCACCGCTGTCGCTGCAAGTTGAGTATAGAGGTCCAGGGCGGAAGCCCTGATGAATCTCAAAGGCCACGCGGGGCGAGCCCTCGGTATCCAAGGGTAAGGCCCTCGGACCATATCCGCCGCGAGCGGACGCAGAAGCCAAGCTCCCGCTTTTACCTATTTTTAAGCCTTGGCTCACGGCCAGAGCTCCCGGCACACCCGGCACGCCTGCCGGGCTACCCTCCCAAAGCCACGTCGCACAATGCGCAAAAAGAAGATGGGGTCTGGTGAATTCTTCCCCAGCCTTCCCTTCCCTACAGGCCGCCTCGCCGCCGCCCCCCCACGAAGCCCGCGTTATGCTGCCGGGCCGGGCAACAAGGCTGGGTCCGACAACGTGCTGCGCCTTGATGGCGACCAGGAAGGCCATTGGGTAACGGATACCCCCGTACCGATGCAGTGTCCGGTCAGCGGCGCCCGCCAAGGCCCCGCCTGGGGGGCCCGACATTGCGGTCCCGCCATGTGCCACGGGCTTTGCCCCAGGGCGCCTCTCGCCCTATGGTCCGCCCGACCCCTGCCGAACATGCGGAACCCAGGCCGATGCGCGACGCGAAACTGACGGGCTACACCCCCAAAGCCACCCCCGGCGTGACGCCGGAAGAGACCACCATCGTCCATAGCCGCGTCGTCGGCTGCGACAATGGTGGCGGCACGCTGGGCCACCCGCTGGTCTATCTGCGCATCGAGGATACGCAGGTGACCTGCCCCTATTGCTCCCGCACCTATGTGCTGGCTGAGGGCGCCGGGGACGATGGCCATCACTAAGGGTCCCGCCGCCAAGGGGGGCACCGGCCCGGCCGACCTGCCGCCCGAGGTGGTGCGCCAGGACCAGCCCCACCTGATCCTGGTGGATGGTTCCGGCTACATCTTCCGTGCCTTCCACGCGCTGCCGCCGATGACGCGCCCGGACGGCACGCCGGTGAATGCCGTGTTCGGCTTCACCAGCATGCTGGGCAATTTCCTGACCAAGCATGCCGGCAGCCACATCGCGGTGGTGTTCGACCATTCGCGCACGACGTTCCGCAACCAGATCTACCCCGACTACAAGGCCCACCGGCCGGACCCGCCGCCAGAGCTGATCCCGCAATTCGCGCTGATCCGGGAGGCGACCGCCGCCTTCGGCATCGCCTGCATCGAGCTGGAGAACTACGAGGCGGACGACCTGATCGCCGCCTATGCGCGCGTCTTCGCCGAGGAGGGCGGGCAGGTCACCATCGTGTCCTCCGACAAGGACCTGATGCAGCTGGTGAACCCCAGCGTGCAGCTGCTGGACCCGATCAAGCAGAAGCCGATCCGCGAGCCCGAGGTGTTCGAGAAGTTCGGCGTGACGCCGGACAAGGTGGTGGACGTGCAAGCGCTGGCGGGCGACAGCACGGACAACGTGCCCGGCGTGCCCGGCATCGGCCTGAAGACCGCCGCGGCCCTGGTGCTGGAATATGGCGACCTGGAGGGCCTGCTGGCCGCCGCCGACCAGATCAAGCAGCCGAAGCGGCGTGAGGCGTTGCTGGCCAATGCCGAGCTGGCGCGCATCAGCCGTCGGCTGGTGGAGCTGGACACCCACACGCCGCTGCCCCGCCCGATCGACGCCCTGCTGGCCCAGCCGCCGGAGACCGGCCGGCTGGCCGCCTTCCTGCGCGACCAGGGTTTCCGCAGCCTGCTGCACCGGCTGGGGCTTGAAGGCGGCGAGGGCATGCCGGCCGTCAGCCAGCCGCGCCACGCGCCGCAATTCATCGCCGCCCAGGCGGCCGCCGCCGAGCCGGTGGGCACGCCGCCGGAAGACGCCGCCGCTTTCGGCCCGTACGAGACCGTCACCGACCTCGACACCCTGAACCGCTGGGTGGAGGAGGCGCAGGCCGCCGGCACCGTGGCGCTGGATACCGAGACGGACAGCCTGGACGCGCTGCGCGCCAGGTTGGTCGGCATCTCGCTCGCCATCGCGCCCGGCAAGGCCTGCTACATCCCGGTCGGCCACGGGCCCAAGCCGGGGACGGGCGACATGCTGGAGGCGGCGCCCGAGGCGCCGGTGCAGATTCCGCTGGCGCAGGTGCTCTCCGCCCTGCGGCCGATGCTGGAAGACCCTGGCACGCTCAAGATCCTGCACAACGCCAAGTACGACCTGGAAGTGCTGGGCCGCCCACAGGCCGAGGGGGCCAATAGCGGCATCGACGTCGCGCCGGTGGATGACACCATGCTGATCTCCTACAGCATGGACGCCGGCCGGCATGGCCATGGGATGGACGAGCTCTCGCTCCGCCACCTCGGCCACAGCCCGGTGCCCTATGACCAGGTGACCGGCACCGGCCGCGCCCGCATCCCGTTCAGCCAGGTGGAGCTGGACAAGGCCACCGCCTACGCGGCCGAGGATGCCGACGTGACGCTGCGGCTGTGGCAGATGCTGAAGCCGCGCCTGCGCACCGACGGCGCCCTGGCGCTGTACGAGCATGTCGAGCGCCGCATGATCGGCGTGCTGCGCGACATGGAGGTGGAAGGCATCAAGGTCGACGGCGCCGAGCTGGCCCGCATCGGCGAGGATTTCTCCGCCCGCATGATCACGCTGGAACAGCGGATCCATGAACTGGCCGGCAAGCCCTTCAATGTCGGCTCCCCCAAGCAGTTGGGCGAGATCCTGTTCGACGAGCAGAAGCTGCCCGGCGGCAAGCGCGGCAAGGCCGGCGCCTGGGGCACCGATGCCAGCGTGCTGGAGGACCTCGCCGCGCGCGGGCACGAGCTGCCGCGCGAGGTGATGAACTGGCGCCAGTTGTCCAAGCTGAAATCGACCTACGTGGAAGGGCTGGCGGCGCAGATCGACGCGCGCGATGGCCGCGTCCACACCGATTTCTCCATGGCCATCACCTCCACCGGCCGGCTCTCCTCCACCGAGCCGAACCTGCAGAACATTCCCATCCGCACCGAGGAAGGCGTGCGCATCCGCCGCGCCTTCGTCGCCAAGCCCGGGCATGTGCTGCTGGCCGCCGACTACTCGCAGATCGAGCTGCGGCTGCTGGCCCACCTGGCCGACGTGCCCAGCCTGCGCGAGGCTTTCGCCAAGGACGAGGACATCCATAGCCGCACGGCCGCGGACATCTTCCACCTGGAGCCGGGCAAGGTGGACAAGGAAAGCCGCCGCCGGGCCAAGACCATCAATTTCGGCATCATCTACGGCATGTCCGCCTTCGGCCTGGGCGCCCGCCTGGGCATCGGCGCCGGGGAGGCGAAGGGCATCATCGACGCCTATTTCGCCCAGTACCCCGGCATTCGGGCGGAGATGGAACGGCTGAAGGAAGAGGCCCGCATCAACGGCTTCGTCCTGACCCCGTTCGGGCGGAAGCTGTGGATCGACGGCATCGCCTCCAAGGACATGGCACGGCGCGGCAACGCGGAACGCGCGGCCATCAACGCCCCCTTCCAAGGCGGCGCGGCCGAGATCATCAAGCGCGCCATGGCCCGCATGCCGAAGGCCCTGCGCGAAGCCAGGCTGAACGCGAAGATGCTGCTGCAGGTGCACGACGAACTGCTGTTCGAAGTACCGGAGAACGAGGTGGACCAAACCGCCGCCATCGTGAAACAGGTGATGGAAGGCGTCGCGGTGCTGCGCGTGCCGCTGCGCGCGGAAATCGGGCAGGGGCCGAACTGGGCTGTGGCCCACTGAAGGAAGGAAGGCCGGGGAAAGAATTCCCCGGGCCCCTTCTTTTGTTTTTTCGAGTTCTTCG
Source organism: Teichococcus aerophilus (assembly GCF_014490485.1). Classification (GTDB taxonomy): domain Bacteria; phylum Pseudomonadota; class Alphaproteobacteria; order Acetobacterales; family Acetobacteraceae; genus Pseudoroseomonas; species Pseudoroseomonas aerophila. Next base: position 5,530 of record NZ_JACTVA010000024.1, read on the forward strand.
GGTGTGGCCGATGCGGCGTTGGCCTTTCCAGGCAGAGGTAGGATTACGTCGGAAGCTGATGGTTGTCTGGTGGCCGCGATCTTTCTTGCGACCGCACCCGTCGGTCCCCTGAAGCCCCAGGCCAATTGCTAGAAAAAAGATGGGGTTTCAGGGGAAATCATTCCTCTGATCCTCCTCGCGCCTCAGGTTGAATATCGACCGGCTCCAGGATCTCCAGTGACTGACGGTTCAGCCCGCGTGGCCCCATGTTTAAAATCAGCACACAGCGCCCGCTCTCAGTCCTGAAGCGCTGTCCCCAACTCGCAGAAAAAAGATGGGGTCCGGGGAATTCTTTCCCCGGCCTTCCGCTTCAAACCGTCCCGCAGCCACCCATCAGCCGGGCGTCCCCAAGCGAGGCCCCTGGCAGCCCCTCCCTTCAATTCCAAGACGGGCCGTGGCACTGTGGCGGGGTATTTGCCGTGTGGCCGAGGTTGCGCGGCCACCAATCCAGGGAGTGACGGTCATGGCAGGCGTCTTTTGGCATGAGGGCAGGTGGTCCACCCAGGAGCCGAAGCTGCTGGGCCCGATGGACCACGCCTTCTGGCTGGGTTCGATCATCTTCGACGGTGCCCGCGCCATTCGCGGCCTGGTGCCGGACCTGGACCTGCACTGTGCCCGTGCGGTGCAGAGCGCCAGGAACATGGCGATGGCGCCGACCAAGACCGCGGCCGAGATCGAGGCGCTGTGCCGCGAGGGCGTGGCGATGATGTCGGCCGATGCCGAGCTGTACATTCGCCCGCAGTTCTTTGTCCGCAAGGGTATCGGCGCGGCCTTCCCGGACCCGGAGAGCACGGAGTTCGTCCTCTCGGTCTATGAGGCGCCGATGCCGGACCACCGTGCCGGCTTCTCCGCCTGCCTGGTGCCGGAGCGCCGCCCGGCACCGGACATGGCGCCGACCAATGCCAAGGCGTCCGCGCTGTATCCCAATTCCTCCCGCGCCGCGGCTTCGGCGCGCGACAAGGGGTTCCAGAACGCGGTGCTGTGCGACTTCGAGGGGAACGTGGCGGAGTTCGCGACATCCAACCTGATGTTCGCCAAGGATGGCGTGGTGTACACGCCGGTTGCCAATAACACCTTCCTGGCCGGCATCACCCGCACCCGCGTGCTGACGCTGCTGCGCGAGGCCGGCATCGATGCGCGGGAGGTGAAGGTGACGCCGCAGATGCTGCGCGAGGCGGATGAGATCTTCGCCACCGGCAATTTCGGCAAGGTGCAGTACTGCACCAATTTCGAGGGCCGTGCGCTGCCGATCGGCCCGCTTGGCACCAAGGCGCGGGAGCTTTACTTCGCCTGGGCGGAATCGACCGGCCGGGTGCTGCCGAAGGCGGCCTGAGGGGATGAAGGCCAGGGGAAGGAATTCCCCTGGACCCCTTCTTTTGTCTTCGAGTCTGCCGCCTGTTGAAGCAGGGGCGGGGGGTGGCGAGAAGGTTGAACCATCAGCTGCACGGCGGCGCGCTGCCCTGTGGCGCAACGCCCCTGGCGGCCCCACCCGCAAACAACGCAAAAAGAAGAAGTGGGGGTTTGGGGGAGAATTCTTTCTCCCCCAACCTTGCGCCCCCCTTCGAGGACTCACCGCTTCCCATGCCGCCGCGCCTAACGCACCGACGCCCCCCGGCGCGGCCCCTCCCCCCGCCCCGCCTGCCGGCCGAGCCGCCGCCGGAGATCGCCGCGCGCATCCTGCTGCGGACGGAGACGGTGCTGGTGCTGGACAAGCCGGCCGGCCTGGCGGTGCATGCCGGCCCGCGCGGCGGGCCAAGCCTGGAGGACTGGTTGCCGCAACTGGCCTTTGGCAAGAAGCGCGTGCCGCAGCCGGCGCACCGGCTGGATACCGATACCGCTGGCTGCCTGGTGCTGGGCCGCACCAAGCCGGCCCTGGCCGAGCTGGGCGCGCTGTTCGCCGAGGGCCGGGCCGAGAAGACCTACTGGGCCGTGCTGTCCGGGCCCGGCCCGGCGGCCAATCAAGGGCGGATCGACCTGCCGCTGCGCAAGGTCAGCAGCGCCGCGCGCGGCTGGAGGATCGAAGCCCATGCGGACGGCCAGCCCGCCACCACGCTATGGCGGGTGCTGGGGCGCGGCGGCGGGTTGTGCTGGCTGGAACTGCGCCCCCGCACCGGCCGCACCCACCAATTGCGCGTGCACTGCGCCGCGCTGGGCTGGCCCATCCTGGGCGACCCGTTCTACGGCAAGCCCGCCCCGGGCGGGCTGCACCTGCTGGCACGCGCCATCCGCCTGCCCCTGGAACCGCCATTGGCCGCCGAGGCTCCGGTACCGGCCGCCATGCGCGCGGCCTTTGCTGGTTGTGGGTTTGCCGGGGCTTGAGCGCGTGGTTGAGCGGGGCGCTGCCCTCCTCAACCACTCCCCGCCAAAGGCCTGAGGCCTTTGGAAACCCATTCGTTGGAGAGAGTTCGTAAGGTACGGCTTTACCTGTCTGCGATGTCATTGATCTGCAGACATGCCGGTTTGGCCGCAGACATTGATAAGATGAGCTTGCGGCAGCGCTTCGTCCTGTTGAAGGCCGAGATATAACTAATGTATTGTATTATAATAGTATTCTGAAGGGTACTGCGCCCAGACCCCGCGCAGTGCCGATGATCCGCGGGTGCAGGGGATCGTATCCCCTGCCGGGGGAGCCCGAGGGGGCAGAGCCCTCTCGGTCCACCGCCCCGTCACCATGCCCCCTGGTGACAAGGGGCACACGCATTCCTGACCATCCCTGGACTGGACGAATCCGCCCGGCCCAGGCTCTGCTTCGCACCCGTTTCGACCGGAGGCCTACGACCGATGCGCCGCGCCCTCGCCCTGTTCCTGCTCACCCTGCCGGCCATGCCTGTGATGACGCCGGCCATGGCGGCCGACCTGCCGGTGCGTTCGGTGACGTTGTCTTCCGCCGGGTTGGCGCAGATCGAGCGGGCGGGGCCGCTGGCGGCGGGCGAGGATATCACCTTCCGCGCACCCACCGAGGCGATCGATGACCTGCTGAAGAGCCTAGTGGTGCGAGATGCCGCCAGTGGCAGCCCGCGCATCCGCCTGCCGGCGCAGGATCTGGCGGCCGAGGCGCTACGCGGCCTGCCGCTGCGAGCCGAGGATTTCGCCAGCCGCGCCGCCATGCTGAACGCCCTGCGCGGCCAACGCGCCGCGGCGGCCGGGCAGTCCGGGCTGATCGCCTCCGCCAGCGAGGAGGAGGGCGTACTGCGCCTGTCTCTGCTGACGCCGGAGGGCACGGTGACGGTGAAGGTGGAGGATGGCGCGCCGATCCGGCTGGAGGACGCGGCGCTGAATGCCCGCATCGCCCGCGCCGCCACCGCCCTGGCCGCCGCCAGCGCCGAGAGCGAGCGGGAGATCCGCATCGAGTTGGGGACCGCCGAGGGCCGGCCCGGTTCGTCGCGCGAGGTGGGCGTGACCTATGTGGCCGGGGCGCCGTTGTGGAAGCCCTCCTGGCGCCTGCTGGTACCGCCGCTGGAGCGCCCGGGCGAGGCCCGGCTGCAGGGCTGGGCGGTGGTGGAAAACCGCAGTGGCGCGGATTGGGAGAATATCCGCCTCAGCCTCGTCTCGGGCGATGCGGCGGCGTTCCGCCAGGCGCTGTACACGCCCGTGCTGGTGCCGCGGCCGGAGCTGCCGGTGCAGGGTTCCGCCCCGGTGGACGTGACCGCTGATACCGGCGCCATGCCGCAGATGCCGATGCCGGCCGCCCCCATCGCCCCCGCCCCGCGCGCCTATGCCGAGCGCAGCCGCGCCGCCCCGCCGGCTCCGCCGCCGGAGCCGGCGCAGGCCGCGCCTTCCCCCGGCCGGGTCGCATTTACGCTGGGCACGCCGGTCAGCCTGCGGAACGGCGAGACCGCCAACCTTCCCTTCGCCGATACCGCCCTGGTGGCGGAGCGGGTGTGGTGGGTGCAGGACGCCGTCTCCCGCCACCCGTTGCAGGCGGTGCGGCTGGTCAATACCGGCACGGCGACGCTGCCGGCCGGCCTGGCCACCGTCTACGGCATGGCCGGCACCAGCGCCGAGGCCGGTGGCTATCTGGGCGACGCCGAGCTGACGGCGCTGCCGCCGCGCGACATGCGCATCGTCGCCTTCGCGCGCGACCGTGACGTGCTGATCACCCGCAATACCGAGCGGCGGGAGCGGCCGACCGGCATCACCCTGCGCGGCGGCGCGCTGCGCGTGTCCTACCTGGTGGAGGACACGGTGCTGATGGCCATCGACCCGCGCGGCGCGCGTGGCCGGCTGGTGGTGGACCTGCCCGCCCGCCCCGGCGCCAAGCCGGACTTCCCCGTCAGTGCCGAGGGCAGCTTCGGCCTGCGGCATGAGGCGGTGCTGGATCGCACGCCTACCATTCTGCGCCTGCCGTTCCAGACCGCGCGCCAACGCGACATCCCGCTCTGGGATGCCGGGCTGGGCGACCCGGCGGTGATCGCCTGGCGCGATGTGGATGTGGAACAGCAGGCCCGCCGCCTGCCCGGCGGCCCCGGCACGCTGGAGACCCTGCGGGACCTGCTGGCGACGGCGCCCGAAGGGCTGGAAGGCCGCGCCACCCTGGCCACCCTGACCGAGGACATGGCCACCCAGCGGCGCCTGCTGGAGGAGTTCCTGGCCGCCCGCCGCGCCTCCCTGAACGCCGATTCGGCGCTGGAACGCGCCCGCGCGGCAGCCGAGGACCGCACCGGCGCGGCGCGGGACCAGGCCCGGCAGCGGCTGAACCAGGCGTCGGAAGAGGCGGAGCGGCGCGGCGCGGCAGCGGACGCGGCGTGGGATGCCTGGCGCCAGGGAGCGCGGACATTGCTGGGCCGGGCGGGCTGATAAAGCCTACCTTTTATTACTCTACGTATTGCGGCCGGTGTCTGGCCTTTGCTGCGATGGCGAAAAGGAAGGCTGGGGAAAGAATTCCCCAGGCCCCTTCTTTCTTTTTGTCAGTTTGGTTGGGTGCATTGGGGTAGAGGGTACTCTGGTCTAAGTTATGGCTGGGGCATGGCGGCAATCCGTCGCCCGTGGTGACTAGGCATTCGTCGGGGTTAGTTTGGCCGCTTGCCCCGGCGCCGCACATGGTTCTGGGGCGTCATGCCAGACTCGTAGAAAGAAGATGGGGTCCGGGGAATTCCTTCCCCGGCCATCCTTTCCCCAACAGCCTTCGTACCCGCCAAAATCCCGAATTTCCTTGACGAAACGACCCGCGAAGGACTAGGCGGTTGCCGAGAACCGCGCCGTCCTTTGGGTGGTGGGGTGCCTGGCCGGTGGCCGGGACGGTCTAGGGTGGACCGATATTCCCCCTTATCAGCAGGGCCTGTGCGCGCCGCGATGATCCGGTGCCGGGCCAAGTCGTGCTCGCGCAAGCGGGGGCGCAGGAAACGGCCTGGGTCTCTTGCCTGGGCCGCATGCAGGATAATTCCGCTACATGGCCAATGCCAACAGCTTCGCCACGGCGTCCGCCGAGACCGAAGACTTTGCTGCACTGCTCGATGAGACCCTGGGTGCTGACACCGGCTTCGCCGGCTCCGTCGTCACCGGCAAGGTGATCCGCATCGACGACGACTACGCTGTGGTCGACGTCGGTCTGAAGAGCGAAGGGCGCGTGCCCCTGAAGGAATTCGCACCCCAGGGCCAGAAGGCCGAGGTGCAGCCCGGCGACGTGATCGAGCTGTTCGTCGAGCGCTACGAGGACCGTGACGGCGCGATCGTCCTGTCCCGCGAGAAGGCCCGTCGTGAAGAGGCCTGGACCAACCTGGAGAAGGCCTTCACCGCGCAGCAGCGCGTGAACGGCGTGATCTTCGGCCGCGTCAAGGGTGGCTTCACCGTCGACCTCGGCGGCGCCGTGGCCTTCCTGCCCGGCTCCCAGGTCGATATCCGCCCCGTGCGCGATGTCGGGCCCCTGATGGGCAGCCCGCAGCCGTTCCAGATCCTGAAGATGGATCGCGCCCGCGGCAACATCGTCGTGTCGCGTCGTGCCGTCCTCGAAGAGACCCGTGCGGAGCAGCGTTCTGAGCTGATCCAGGGCCTCAAGGAAGGCATGATCCTGGACGGCGTCGTCAAGAACATCACCGACTACGGCGCGTTCGTGGATCTGGGTGGCGTCGACGGCCTGCTGCATGTCACCGACATCGCCTGGCGCCGCATCAACCACCCGTCCGAGGCCCTGACCATCGGTCAGGCCGTCCGCGTGCAGGTCATCCGCTTCAACTCCGAGACGCAGCGTATCTCGCTCGGCATGAAGCAGCTGATGTCCGATCCGTGGGAGGGCGTCGCGATCAAGTACCCGGTGGGTGCGAAGTTCAGCGGCCGCGTGACCAACATCACCGACTACGGCGCCTTCGTGGAGCTGGAGCCGGGCGTTGAGGGTCTGGTCCACGTCTCCGAGATGAGCTGGACCAAGAAGAACGTCCACCCGGGCAAGATCGTCGCCACTTCGCAGGAAGTCGACGTGCTGATCCTGGACGTGGACGAGCCGAAGCGCCGCATCTCGCTCGGCCTGAAGCAGGCCCAGGGCAACCCCTGGGAGCTGTTCCTGGAGAGCCATGGCCCCGGCTCGATCGTCGAGGGCGAGATCCGCAACATCACCGAGTTCGGTCTGTTCGTGGGTCTGGCTCCCGAGATCGACGGCATGGTCCACATGTCCGACCTCTCGTGGGACGTGGCTGGCGAGCAGGCGATGGCCGCTTACCAGAAGGGCCAGATCGTCAAGGCCAAGGTGCTGGATGTGGACGTCGAGAAGGAGCGCATCTCCCTCGGCATCAAGCAGCTCGAGGCGGACCCCGCCGCCGAGGTGCTGGATCGCGTCCGCAAGAACGACATCGTCACCTGCATCGTGACGAAGGTCGAGCAGAACGGCATCGAGGTGAAGGTCGACGACGTGCTGACGGGCTTCATCCGTCGCGCCGAGCTGGCCCGTGACCGTGGTGACCAGCGCCCCGACAAGTTCGCCATCGGCGAGAAGGTCGATGCGAAGGTCGTGGCGATCGACCGCGCTGCCCGCCGCCTGTCCCTGACCATCAAGGGCAAGGAAGTCGAGGAAGAGCGTGAGGCGATGAAGGAATTCGGCACGACCGACTCCGGCGCCTCGCTGGGTGACATCCTGGGCGCGGCCATCCGCCGCCGTAACTCGATGGTCTCCGAGGACTGATCCTTCCGGCATTCCGGAAGGCTTCGCGGGCGCCCCAGGTGGAAACACCTGGGGCGTTTTGCGTTTGGGGGTGCGGCGCTGGGAGGCCGGGGAAAGAATTCCCCGGACCCCTTCTTTTTTCTGTGAGTCTTCTGGGCGTGGCTGGTGGGGGCGTCCAGCCTTTCCGGGCCTGGGCCGGGGTTAGGCCGAAGGCTGAGGGTTCAGCTTGAGTGGTCGTGGTCTTACAGCGGCATCTGCCGGTTCCAGGCGCAACGCCAGCTGACAGAGGAAAGATGGGGTTTCAGGGGAATTCATTCCCCTGACCTTCCCTCCATCCCTTCCTGACTGCAGGGAAAGAAGGGGTCCGGGACCTGCTTCCCCGGCCTTTTTCTCCCACCGCAAAACCGCAAGACCTCGCACCGCCCCGAGTGGCATAAAAGCCCCGCCGGGCGCGGAGCCGGGCGTGAGCTGCGCCTTCCTCTTGACCCCGCCCGCCGCCTGCCCGCATGGATGCCGCGACATGACCGCCTCCCTCGACCATGACCTGCTGGTGGACCGCCGGCGGCTGAAGCGGCACCTGACGGTGTGGCGCGTGGCCGCCGTGGCGCTGGGCGCGCTGGCGGCCTTCGCGGCGTTCCGCGGCAACATCGCCGATGCCGTGCCGGGTGCCGCCTATGTCGCGCGCCTGCAGGTGGAAGGCACCATCACCGACGACCGCAAGGTGACCGAGGCGCTGGACGCCGCCGCACGCAACAACGCCGTGCGCGCCTTGATCCTTTCCATCGACAGCCCCGGCGGCACCGTGGCGGGCGGCGAGGCGCTGCACGCCGCCGTGGCCCGCTTCCGGGCGCAGAAGCCGGTGGTGGCGGTGATGCGCGGCACCGCCGCCTCCGCCGCCTACATGATTGCGATGCCGGCCGAGCGGGTGTTCGCGCGGGAGAGCACGGTGACCGGCTCGATCGGCGTCATCATGCAGTCCTTCGATGTGTCGGAGCTGATGGGGCGGCTGGGCGTACGGCCGGAGACGCTGGCCTCCGCCGCGCTCAAGGGCCAGCCCAGCCCGTTCCAGCCGATGACCGAGGAAGGTCGCGCCGCCATGCGCGCCGTGATCTCTGACCTGCATGCCCAGTTCGTCACCATGGTGGCCGAGGGCCGCCGCATGCCGGTGGAGGATGTACGCATCCTGGCCGATGGCCGCGTCTATACCGGCCGTCAGGCGGTCGCCCTGAAGCTGGTGGACGCCATCGGCGGTGAGGAGGATGCGCGCGCCTGGCTGGAATCCGCCCGCGCCATCCCGGCCGCCACGCCGGTGCGGGAGCTGGAGACGCGGGACCTGTCCGAGCGCACCTTCGGCTTCGCGCTTCGCGGCATTGCAAAAACTGTGATTTCAGAATGGCTTGCGATTGACGGCGTGCGGGCCGTTTGGCAGCCTTGATCGTGACCTTGATACCCCCGCCCCGAGAGGAGTCAGGCGCGCCATGACGAAGTCTGAATTGATCGCGCAGCTCGCGGCGGCGAACCCGCATCTGCGCCAGCCGGATGTCGAGCTGATCGTCGGCACCATCTTCGACCAGATCAGCGCCGCCCTGGCACGGGGGGACCGGGTGGAGTTGCGTGGCTTCGGCGCCTTCTCCGCCAAGCAGCGGGACCCACGGCTGGGCCGCAACCCGCGCACGGGTGAATCGGTTGAAGTGGCCAGTAAAGCTGTCCCCTACTTCAAGCCCGGCAAGGAATTGCGGGAGCGCGTGAACGGTGGCCCCCTGCAGGCCCCGCGCCGCCCCGCCCGAGCCGCAGCCAAGGCGGATTAATGATGCTGCGTATCCTGCTCGCCGCCCCGCTGCTGCTGGTGCTGGTCCTGTTCGCCATCTCCAACACCGGCCCGGTGGATCTGCGCTTCTGGCCGTTCGACCTTGCCTGGCAGATGCCACTGGCGGGCGCCGTGCTGGGCGCGGCCTTCCTGGCCTTCCTGCTGGGCGCCCTGCTAGCCTGGGGCACCGGGCTGCGCCACCGCGCGCGCGCCAAGCAGCTGCAGCGCGCCGCCCGGCTGCTGGAGGCCGAGCTGGCCGACCTGCGCGCCCGCCAGGCCACCCCGGTGGTGAATACCGCGTCCGGCCAGACGGCCCTGGTGCCAGCGACCCACGCATGACCGCCTTCAAGCCGAACCGCTGCGGCATCATCGCCGCGCTGGATACGCCTGACCCGGCCCAGGCGCTGGGCTGGGCCGAATCGGTCGCGCCGCATGTCGGGCTGGTGAAGGTGGGGCTGGAACTGTTCTGCGCCGCCGGCCCCGGCGTGGTGCGGCAGATCGCCCAGCACCGGCCGGTCTTCCTGGACCTCAAGTTCCACGACATTCCCAACACCGTCGCGGGTGCCGTCCGCTCCGTCTGCGCCGTGGGCGATGCGCCCGGGCCGGCGATGCTGACGCTGCATGGCGGCGGCGGTGCGCCAATGATCGAGGCCGCACGCCGCGCCGCCGAGGAAGCCGCCGGGCCGCGCCGCCCCGCCATCCTGGCCGTGACGGTACTGACCAGCTTCACCGCCGCCCAACTGGCCGATACGGGTGTCTCCGGCGGGCCTGCCCAGCAGGTGCTGCGGCTGGCGCGCCTGGCACTCTCCGCCGGGGCGGACGGGCTGGTGTGCAGCCCGCACGAGGTCAGCCTGATCCGCGACGCCTTCGGCGAGTCGCCGCTGCTGGTGGTGCCCGGCGTGCGCCCCGCCGGCAGCGACAAGGGCGACCAGGCCCGCGTGGCCACGCCGGAAGACACCGCGGCCGCCGGCGCGGACTGGCTGGTAATCGGCCGGCCGATCACGGCCAGCGCCTCGCCAGCCCAGGCGGCGGCAGCCATCGCGGCTTCCCTGGCCGGGTAGCACGGGTTTTCCGGCTCTTTGGCGCGCTGCAATGGTGGTTTCCAGGCTTGGAGTGGGAGGAAGGCTGGGGAAAGAATTCCCCAGGCCCCTTCTTTTTTTCTGCCGGTTTGGCGTTGCGCCTCAAGGCTGAGAGCGAGCGCCGCTCGGTGAGTTTAATAATGGGCCACGCGGACTGAACCGTCAGTCGCTGGAGGTCCAGGACTTCAGGCCCACCCAGCGGCGTTTAAGGCCACGCCCTCGACGGCCACGCCAGAAAAACCGGAAAAAAGAAAAGAAGGATCAAACCTATAGGTTTGATGGGGAATTCATTCCCCGGCCTGGTTCTCCTCAAGGTGTAACTTTCTAACCTCCTGTGCCGCATGGCGTTCCTTCAGCTTGGCCGCTGGGCCGCTACGGGCTGGATTGGCGGGAGATGGTGGCCTTCCCAAGTCTGGCGTGCTGGGCCATTCACGCTGTGGGGCCATCATGACAGAGACGAAAGGGGGCCGGGGGCGACATCGCGCTCCGCCGGCCTTGGACAGTAGCCCATGCAAGTGAAGATCTGCGGCATCAAGGATGCCGAAGCGACGGATGCGGCCTGCCAGGCGGGGGCGACGCTGCTGGGCTTCGTGTTCTATCCGCCATCCCCCCGCGCCATCGGTCCGGAATGGGCGGGGGCGTTGATCGCGCGCATGCCAAAGGCTGTGACGCCCGTCGGGCTGTTCGTCGATGCGGATGACGACACCATTGCCGGCGTGCTGGAACTGGCGCCGCTGCGGCTGCTGCAATTGCATGGCGAGGAAAGCCCGGAGCGTTGCGCGGCGGTGCGGGCCCGGTTCGGGCTGCCGGTGATGAAGGCGCTGGGCATCGCGACGGAGGCCGATCTCGGTTTGCTGGAGGCTTATGCCCCGGCGGTGGACCGCTTCCTGCTGGATGCCAAGCCGCCGGCGGGCGCCACCCTTCCGGGAGGCAATGCCGCCAGCTTCGACTGGTCCCTGCTGGCAGGGCGGGAGATCCCGCGGCCGTGGCTGCTGGCGGGCGGGCTGACGCCCGGCAATGTGGCCGAGGCCATCCGCGCAACCGGCGCGCCGGGGGTGGATGTATCCTCGGGCGTGGAGCGGGCGCGGGGGGTGAAGGATGCCGCCTTGATCGCGGCCTTCGTTCACGCGGCGCTGGGGAAAGAAGGCTGAACCTGGGCTCGGCTGGCAAAAGGGCGGGTTTCGGGCGAATTCCGTCCTCTGGGCTGTCTTCCTTTCCCCTGGCCCTACCCCCGCCCCTTCCCGCGCGCTACACACGATGCCCCGTTCGGAGGGATGGATCGTGAATCAGCCATTGACCAACTCGCTCCGTCAGGGTCCCGATGCGCGTGGGCGCTTCGGCCAGTTCGGAGGCCGCTATGTGGCCGAGACCCTGATGCCCCTGCTGCTCGAAGTGGAGCAGGCCTATGAATCCGCGAAGAACGACGCGGCGTTCATGGCGGAGTGGCGCTGGCTGCTGAAGGATTATGTCGGCCGCCCCAGCCCGCTCTGGTACTGCAGCCGCCTGACCGAGCATCTGCGCGAGGGCGCAGGCCCCGGCATGGGCGCCAAGGTGTACTTCAAGCGCGAGGAGCTGAACCACACCGGCGCCCACAAGATCAACGCCGTGCTCGGCCAGATCCTGTTGGCGAAGCGGATGGGCCGCAAGCGCATCCTGGCGGAGACCGGTGCCGGCCAGCACGGCGTGGCCACCGCCACGGCCTGCGCGCTGTTCGGCCTTCAGTGCGTCGTCTACATGGGCGCCACCGACGTCGAGCGCCAGGCGCCCAACGTGTTCCGCATGAAGCTGATGGGGGCCGAGGTGGTGCCCGTCACCTCCGGCGCCGGCACGCTGAAGGACGCGATGAACGAGGCGCTGCGCGACTGGGTCGCCAACGTGCACGACACCTATTACTGCATCGGCACCGTCGCCGGGCCGCACCCCTACCCGCAGATGGTGCGGGACTTCCAGTGCGTGGTCGGCGAGGAGACGCGCGAGCAGATCCTGGAGCTGGAAGGCCGCCTGCCGGACGCGCTGGTCTGCGCCGTCGGCGGCGGCAGCTCCGCCATGGGGCTGTTCCACCCGTTCCTGGACGACAAGGACGTGGCGCTGTGGGGTGTCGAGGCCGCCGGGCGTGGCATGGACACGCCGGAACACGCGGCGTCGCTCAACCGCGGCCGCCCGGGCGTGCTGCACGGCAACCTGACCTACCTGCTGCAGGACCGGCACGGGCAGATCCAGGAAGCGCACTCCATCTCGGCCGGGCTGGACTACCCGGGCATCGGGCCGGAGCATTCCTGGCTGCACGAGACCGGCCGCGCCACCTATGTCGGCGCCACGGATACCGAGGCGCTGGAGGCGTTCCAGCTCTGCTCCAAGCTCGAAGGCATCATCCCGGCGCTGGAATCCTCGCACGGGCTGGCGCAGGTGATGAAGATGGCCCCGACGATGCGGGAGGATCAGACCATCATCCTCAACCTCTCCGGCCGCGGGGATAAGGACATCTTCACCGTCGCGAAGCACCTTGGGGTGGAGCTGTGAGCCAGAACCAGGCTGACCCGCAGCAGAAGGGGCGCATCGCCGCCCGCTTCGCGCAGCTTAAGCAGGAAGGGCGCGGCGCGCTGATGCCCTTCCTGGAGGCCTATGACCCCGACCCCGCCACCAGCCTGGCCATCCTGCGTGGCATGCCAGGCGCGGGCGCCGACCTCATCGAGGTCGGCGTGCCGTTCAGCGACCCGATGGCCGATGGCCCGACGGTGCAGCTGGCCGGCCAGCGGGCACTGAAGGCCGGCGGCACCCTGGCGGGCGCCCTGGCCATGGTGCGGGATTTCCGCAAGGACGATGGCGATACCCCGGTTATCCTGATGGGCTACTTCAACCCCATCATGTCCTACGGGGTGGAGCGTTTCGCGGTGGATGCCGCGGCCTCCGGCGTCGATGGCCTGATCGTGGTGGACGTGCCGCCCGAGGAAGCTGACGTGCTGGAACCCGCCGTGGCGCAGGGGCTGGACATCATCCGCCTGGTGGCCCCGACCACCGATGACGCCCGGCTGCCGAAGGTGCTGAACGGCGGCAGCGGCTTCATCTACTACGTCGCCATCGCCGGTATCACCGGCACGCGCAGCGCCGATGCCGGCGCGCTGGTGGAGGCCATCCCCCGCCTGCGGAAGTTCACCGACCTGCCCATCGCCATCGGCTTCGGCGTGCGTACGCCGCAGCAGGCGGCCGAAGCAGCGAAGGTGGCGGACGGCGCCGTCGTCGCCTCCGCGCTGATCGAGACGCTGGCGAAGAGCCTGGACGAGAACGGGCGCGCCCGGCCGAACACGGTGCGGCTGGTGCTGGACCAGGTGCGGGAACTGTCCCACGCGGTGCGCGGGAACTAAGGGGACTGCGCCTCCCAGGGGGCGCTGCCCCCTGGACCCCCGCCGGGGTGGAAAGTCCACCCCGGACCCCGCTGCCAGTTTTGCCCGGCCTTGTAGTCAGGGCAGTGCGCTGGCAGCCAGAGCTTTCAAAGTAAGTATGCGGACGCGTTTACAGCGAAGTCGCCGTGTCTAGGGACCCACGTCTGGCCGCGCGCCTCACGTCTTCGGTTGATGTAGCCTTCGGCGATTGCAGAGCCACACAGGCTTTGGCTTTGCTTGTCGCCCCTGAAACTGACGGCGGGGCCTGGGGTGACGCTGCCACCCCAGCGGGAGTGTCCAGAGAGGGCAGAGCCCTTTGGCCCCGCCCCCGCCCCATCACCCTCCAAGCACCCCCTGCGTATTCACATGGACTGAGTAAAGCGACCGGCAGGACGCCATGAACAGCCGGTTACGGAAGCGGCCGCCGAAGGCGACGTTGGCGCACCGTTCCGGCAGGTCGATATGGCCCAGCGCGGCACCGTCCTTGTTGAAAACGCGCACGCCGTTGGTCTCGTCGCTGCCCATGCCCCAGCCGCACCAGAGGTTGCCTTCCACGTCGACGCGGAAGCCATCCGGCGTCTCGCCAGCGGCGCAGCGGATGAGGACGCGGCGGTTGGCGATGCGGCTGCCGGCGACGTCGTAGGCCAGGATCTCGCGCGGTTCCGCCCGGCTGGCGACAATGTAGAGGATGGATTCGTCGGGCGAGAAAGCCAGGCCGTTGGGGCCTGGGATGTCGTCCACCACCTGGGTCAGCGCGCCGGTCTGGCCATCGATGCGGTAGACGGCGTGCGGCAGCTCGGGCTCGGCCTTCTGGCCTTCGAAGTAGCCGCTGATGCCGAAATCGGGGTCGGTGAACCAGATGCTGCCATCGGATTGCACCACCACGTCGTTGGGTGAGTTCAGCCGCTTGCCCTGGTAGCTGTCGGCCAGCACGGTGATGCTGCCGTCATATTCGGTGCGGGTGACGCGGCGGGTCAGGTGCTCGCAGGTGACAAGGCGGCCCTGGCGGTCCCGCGTATTGCCGTTGGCGTAGTTGGACGGCTTGCGGAAGGTGCTGACGGTGCCGGTCTCCTCATCCCAGCGCAGGATGCGGCTGTTGGGGATGTCGGACCACAGCAGCGCCCGCTGGTCGCCAAACCAGACCGGACCTTCGGCCCACTGACAGCCCGAGGCCAGTTTTTCCACGCCGGTGTTCATGATGCGGAAGCGCTGGAAGCCGGGCTCGAAGGCCCGGAAGCGGGTTTCCGGATAATTGGCCGTGGGCTGCCAGGGGGTGTCGTTCTGCATGTCGCGTTCCTCTTCCACCCTTATCGAAGGGCGCTGCGGGCAGCTTGGCATGCAGGGATGGGGCAGGCCAGACACGCCTGGAGCGTGACGGCCGCACGATGGATCGGTCGGAGCGGTGAACCACGCGATCTGGCAGGAAAACCGGAGCCTGCCCGCCGCCTCGGCCTGCGAAGGGCGTCGCGGCTGCGGCGCAGTTTGCGGTCCGGTAAAGCCGGGCGCGCAAAAAAGCAGGGGCCTGAAAGGGGTGGCGCCCGGTCAGGGGGGGATGACCGGGCGCCTTTGGGGGATGTCATTCCTGTGCGGAATGGTCGGGCGAGCCGGTTGGGGAAAAACCTACCGCCTTGCAGCGAACATAGGGCATTTCCCACGTCGCGTAAGGGGAGTCATACGCAACTCAAAAACGTTTGATCAACGAATTTCGGTAGTCGGTGTGGCTATTCCGCAGCAACCGCGGGAATCGGCATCGAATCCTTCTCGACCGCACGGCGGCGGGCGGCGGCGCCGAAGACTTCAAACAGGCGGCGGGAGAGCGGGTCGGACTGCCAGTCGTATTCCGGGTGCCACTGGACGCCGTAGGCGAAGCCCGGCGCACCTTCGACGCGCGCGGCCTCGATCGTGCCATCCGGCGCCCAGCCTTCGGGGATCAGCCGGGGTGCGGGCTGGCAGACGCCCTGGTTGTGCAGAGAATTCACGGGCACGGCATCCGGCCGCCAGTCCAGCCCGGACCAGAGGCGCGCCAGCGTGCCGTCAGCGGCAACGCGCACGGCATGCGCCTTGCCGGTGCGGACCTTGGGCAGCACCTGGTCCACCGGGGTGGAGTGGTCCATGCGGTTGGGCAGGTCCTGGATGCGCTGGTCCAGCGTACCGCCCAGCGCCACGTTGAGTTCCTGAAAGCCGCGGCAGATGGCCAGCAGCGGCACGCCGGCGGAAAGTGCCGAGCGGATCAGCGGCAAGGTGGTCGAATCCCGCTCCGCATCCTCGGGCGTGCCTTCCAGATGTGGCGGGCCGGCATAGAGGGCGGGCTGCACGTTGGAGCGGCTGCCGGTGAGCAGCAGGCCATCGAGGTGCGGCAGCAGCTCAGCCACCACACCCTCCCCCGCGGCGGGGATGAGCACGGGAACACCACCGATCGGCCCGAGCACCACACGGATGTAGTGGTCGGAGACGGCGTGGTTCGGCATGGCCAGAGCACCGAACGCCTTGACGCAGCAGGAGATACCAATCAGGGGGCGCATGACAGGATGGTTGCGCCCGGGCATGGCGTTATCAAGGCAAAATCACGCAATCCTGTGTCCAGGATTCCGGATTTCGGCCCGGCACGGCCTGTTTTCAGCGCACCTGCTCTTCAAAGAAGCGCGGATCGTTGAACGTGAAGATCGCACGGTCGAAGCGCATACCGGTCTGGATCTCGGTCAGCGTCACCCGCGTCTGGTGGCCCTGGGCGTCCGTCACCACCCACTGGCGCAGCTCCATCGGGTCATCGGCGAAGACGAGGACGAGGTTGCCCTCGTTCGGCGCGTCCTTGCGGCGCATGCCGACCTGGATCAATCCACCCACCTGCTCCAGCCGCGTCACCTCCAGGTCGCCGCTGAAGCGGATCTGCGGCCGCAGCAGGAAGCCCAGCGGGGTGGAGGAGACGGGCACGATGCTCGGCTGCCGCAATTCCTTGTCGTAGTGCAGGAACTGGCCGTCCGAGGCCACCATCAGCAACGGCTCCGGCGGATCATACTCGAACCGCATGCGGCCGGGGCGCCAGATCATCGCCGTGCCCTGCGCGGCGGCGCCATTGGCCGAGATCTGCAGGAAGCGCGCCCGCATGGTGGTGAGGCTGTTCAGGTAAGCCTCGATCCGCCCCAGCACCGCGGCGCGGTTGCCCACGGCCTGCGCCAGCGCGGGGCGCGGCAAGACCGGGGAGAGGACGGGCAACAGGGCGGCGGCAAGCAGCGTGCGTCGGAACATGCGGTGTAGTTGGCGTTTCGCGCCGCCTTGCGAAAGGGGCGACGGGCGTGGGGCGGGATGAATTTCCGGCGGGTCTGGGGGGAGCGCTGGCTTGCGGGTAGAGGGTTGGAGGGTTGGAGGGAAGGCCGGGGAAGGAATTCCCCGGACCCCTTCTTTTCTTTCTTCGAGTTGTTCGGGGGTGGCGGTGGAGGGGGTGGTCTGAGTCTCGGCGGGGGGCTGCGGTTCGTATAGCGAGCGCTGAAGGTAGCGCAGGCCGGAGAGCAGGTATTGGGCTGCTGGCACTGGCACTGGCACTGGCACTGGCACTGGCACTGGCACTGGACAGATGGCGTAAAAACACCTGCTGTCACTGACCTACAGTTTGTCCGCCGGATGTAGAAAATATGGAGGGTACGTTCGCTACGAACGGGCAGGCGCGCCGGCGGCCCGTTCGGTCGGCCGACTTAGGCCATCGTCGATGAAACCGGTGACCACGCCCTCCATCTCCAAGCCCCCACCCCAACTCGCAGAAAAAAGATGGGGTCCGGGGAATTCCTTCCCCGGCCTTCCCTCCCCATCGCGAAGGAAGTCCCTACATCGGCCCATCCGGCACAGCGCTGGCGGAGAGGGAGGGGAAGCGGCGGGCGTCCGGCAGTTGGTAGTGCCACCATTCCAGCAAATAGGGTTCCCAGCCCGCCGCGACCATCAGGCCCAGCAGCAGGGCGCGGTTGCGCTGGTCAGAGGCCGGGACGACCGGGCTGCCGTGGGCGGAGGCCGCTTCGGTGGCATCGAAGCCGGTGCCCATGGGTAGTTCGGCGCCGGTCGCGGCATCGCACAGGGTGAGGTCCACGGCAGCGCCGCGGGGGTGCACGCCGCCGAGACGAGGGTCGGAGACGAAGCGCTTGTCCTCCACCGCGTGCCACAGCGCCCACTGGGCTTCGATGGGCCGGAAAGCATCGAAGATCTTGAGGCGCAGGCCCAGGGCGGCGGCCTGGTCCCGCGCCGCCAGCAGGCGGGCGCGGCCTTCGGGCAGCAGCAGGGCCACGGGGCGGCGGTAGATGGGCTGGCCGGTCAGGTTGTCCGGCGTGGCGTAGCGGAGATCGAACAGCAGGCCATCGGCCTCGGTCAGCGGCAGGAGCATGCGCGCATCGTCGCATGGAAGGCGCGGCGTTGCAGCCTGGCCGCGGTGTTTTCCGGCGCGGGCTTCAGCAAATCTGCATCTTTGCCGTGTCACATCCCAGACTGCCGCGCGGATCGGCAGGAGGACATGGTGCTGTGACGACGTTCCCCACCCCGGCCAATATGGCCATGATGGCCACGACCCTGCGCGGTTTGCGCGCGCCGCTGGAGCGTGGCGTGGGCCGGGCCGGCCAGCAGCTGGAACAGGCCATCCAGGCGCTGGACGGCCTGGGAGGTTGCTTCGAGGCGCTGGAGGCGGAGTTGCGCGGCACGGGCCATGCGGCCGCGATCGGCCAGTTGGAGCACGCGGCGACGGCGCTGCGTGGCATTGACGGCCTGATCCGGGCGGAGCGGCAGGCGCTGGAGCAGATGCAGGGGCAGTTGCTGGCGATCGGCGGCAGCCTGGGGCAGTTGGACGCCACGGTGCGCGCGGTGGGCATGCTGACGGTGACCGCGAAGGTCTGCGCTTCCGGCCTGGGCGCGATGGGCGAGGATTTCTCGGCCTTCACCAGCGAGATCGCCCGGTTGTTCGATCTGTCCCGCCGCAGCCTGGAGGGTTTCCAACAGGCGGTGGTGCGGTTGCAGGAGGATCTGCAAGGCGGGCTGGCGCGCCAGGCCGGCTTCGCCCGGCAGCAGGCGGATGCGATCCAGTCGGTGCCAGCCGCGCTGGCGGAGGGTGTGTCCGCGCTCTCCCGCCGCCTGGGGGCGGGGGCGGAGGCCGCCGGCGCGTTGCGGCAGCAGGCGGAAGGGTTGGGGCGGCGGACGGCGGAGGCCATGCTGCTGCTGCGGAGCGAGGATGGCGTGGCGGACACGCTGGAGCAGGCCGGCCAGGCGCTGCAGGCCCTGCCGCCGGAGGGCGGGGCGGCCGGCCGGAATCAGGCCGCCCGGCTGCTTGGCGTGGCCGAGGCGCAGGAGGCGTGGTGGCTGCGGTTGACCGAGAGCCTGCGCGAACTGCCGGCCGAGTTGCGCCGCGTGGCCGCCGCCGGTGCGGAGGCCTGTGGCGCGGCGGAGCGGCGCGGCGGCGTGCTGGGGATGCTGGAGCCGCAGGTGCGCCAGGCGGCGGTGCTGCTGCGGGATTTCCGTGCGGCGCAGGCGGAGGTGGAGGGCGTGGCACGCGGCATCGCCACCGCCGTGGCGCAGCTGGTGGCGCATATCAGCACGGTACGCGGGCTGGAGACTGACCTGCGGCTGATGAGCCTGAACATGACGCTGAAATCCGGCCGGCTGCACGATGCCGGGCGCACCCTGCATACCATCGCGCGGGAATTGCGCACCTGTGCCGACCAGACCACGCAGATCGTCAGCCAGATCACCCGCGACCTCAGCAGCGTGACGGCGCTGGCGCAGGAGCATGCCCAGCGCGGCCGGCTGGCCGAGGAGGTCGAGCTGGAGGGGCTGGACGGCGTCATGGGCGGCGCCATGGACAGCCTGAGCACCGCCGGGCGGCAGATGAGCCAGGCGCGGGCGGCGCTGGAGGACGGCGGCAGCAACGCGGCCACGGCGCTGGAGGCCACATTGGCCGCCTTGGCGGAAGCCGGGATCGCCCCTGCCCTGCGCGACCTTTCCCGCCGCCTGACGGCGGACGCAGACATACGTGGCCGGGCGGCGCCGGTGCTGGAGGTTAGCCTGGCCTGAACGCGGGGTTGTCTCGCGGCCGAGGGGTTCGATGGTGTCCGGGTTGCGAGCGTGTCCGGGTTGCGAGCGTGTCCGGGTTGCGAGCGTGTCCGGGTTGCGAGCGTGTCCGGG
>NZ_JACTVA010000024.1:25196-78342 GCF_014490485.1 Teichococcus aerophilus
CGCGGCGGCGGGGGCGGTGGGGCCGCTTTTGTCACGCAAGCGGCCGGAAGCGGGGCTTTTCCCCGTTCGGGCAGCTTCGTCTCAGCGGCGGCGGAACAGCGACGTCAGCCAGCTCCAGACGCCGCCGCCCTTGCGCCGGGGCGTGGTGTCACGGCCGACGCGCTGCTGCGCCACATGCGGGCGCGGAAAGGTCGGCGGCAGGGCAGAGGCGATGGTGTGCCGCCCGTCATCGCGCGCGGCAACCAGGCGCAGCTCCAGCGCCAGAACCTGCGCCACGTGGGCGGAGGGCGCGGTCGAGGCCAGGCCATCCGCCGTCGCGGCCGCGTCGTCCCACGCGCCGGCGCGGCGCAGGGCGTCGGTCACCCGCACCGTCTGCTCGGCATCCAGGGCCGGGCCGCTGCGCCACAGGGCCACGGCGTCCAGGCGCCATTCCGCGGCCAGCTCGGGCAATTGCAGGTCGTCGGCCACCCAGGCGGCGTGCAGCGTTGCTTCGGCCGCCGCGTGTAGCGCGCCGGTTTCCTCCAGCACATGCGCCCAGGCCAGGAAGCGGCGGGCCAGCGGCGGGTATGTGGCTTCCGTCACCAGGGCGCGGAACGGGCCGGCGGCCACGGCCTCGGCCGCCGCGGGGTGGGCACGGGCGATGTCGGGGGCGGCGTAGGCACAATGCGGGCATTGCTGCAGCCAGCGCGCCATGGTGCCGCGCAGCGGCTCGCCCGGGCGCAGGTCCAGATCGGGCGGCTGTTCCGGCGGGCCGGGGCGGAAGGGGGGCTGACGGCTCTCACTGCCGCAGACGGCGCAGCGCAGCGGCCCGGCCGAATGGCCCGCTTTGGAGCCGGTTGAGGAAGAGGAACTCGCCATTGCCCTAAGGTAAGGATGAAATCGCCGGGCGCGAAGGGGAAGAGAAGTCATCCGCGCGCAATAATCACGCCTGTTGCCGCTGTTGCATGCCTGGGCATGGCCGGGCCAAACTCCGCCATGCCCCGCGGAGACCTCTTCCCCGATATCGCGCCGTACGAGACCGGCTTGCTGCCGCTCTCCTCCGGCCACGTGATGTATTGGGAGCAGGTGGGCAATCCGCGCGGCCAGCCGGTGCTGTTCCTGCATGGCGGCCCCGGCGCCGGGGCCGGCGCGGTGCACCGCCGGTTCTTCGACCCGCACCATTGGCGCATCATCATCTTCGATCAGCGCGGCGCCGGCCGGTCCCGCCCGCTGGGCGACCTGCGGGACAACACCACGCCGCACCTGGTGGCGGATATCGAGCTGCTGCGCCGCTTCCTCGGCATCGAGCAATGGCTGCTGTTCGGCGGTTCCTGGGGCTCCACCCTGGCGCTGGCCTACGCCCAGGCGCATCCGGAGCGGGTGACGGGCTGCGTGCTGCGTGGCGTGTTCCTGGGCCGGCGGCAGGAGGTGGAGTGGTTCCTCTACGGCCTGCGCCGCGTCTTCCCCGATGCGTGGGGCCATTTCGCCAGCCACGTGCCGGTGGGGGAGCAGGAGGACCTGCTGACCGCCTACCTGGCCCGCCTGTGCAACCCGGACCCCGCGATCCACCTGCCGGCTGCCTATGCATGGAGCCAGTATGAGGGGCTGTGCAGCACGCTGCTGCCGAACCCGGATACGGTGGCCCATTTCGCCCAGGACCGGACTGCGCTGGGGCTGGCGCGGATCGAGGCCTATTACTTCGCGCACGACCTGTTCCTGCGGCCGGACGGGCTGCTGGCCGGCATGGCGGCGATCGACCACATCCCGGCCGAGATCATCCAGGGCCGCTACGACATGATCTGCCCGGCGGAAAGCGCCTTCGACCTGGCCGCTGCATGGTCCCGCGCCCGGCTGACGGTGGTGTCGGATGCCGGGCACTCGGCGTTGGAGCCGGGCGTGCGGACGGCGCTGGTGGCGGCGGTGGAGCGCTTCCGGCGCCGGGGATAAAGGCGGGGCCGGGCGTCAAAGGCGTGTGGACCGGTGCGCGCAGGAACGGTAAACCATGCCCCGGCGTCTCCGTAGCTCAGCCGGATAGAGCACCAGATTCCTAATCTGGGGGCCGTGGGTTCGAATCCCGCCGGGGACATGCCTTTCAACCACTTATGAGGCGCATCCGCCTCTGGTTTCCGGGCAGTCCCAGAACGGGTGCGAAAACTTCGCCGGTAGGGTTGGTGGCTTCCCACGCATTGATGGCTCCGGCCGCGACATCTCCGCGACGCGGAATGTAGGTGTCGAGGATCTTCATCGCTTCGTTGATCGAGTGACCGGACACCGCCGCAATCTGACTGGGGTCACTCAAGCCAAAGCCATCTGCACCATACCGGTGCGCCGCAAATCCCGCCTCTGACTGTCCAGTAGCTGCGCCTGAAATGCGAGCCTTCGCCTCGTTCCGGATCCGTCCACGCTTCCTGCCCAGCGCCTCGGCCGTCAGTGCTGCACGCGCCAGGACGCCCGCCGCCACCCTGGCCGCCGCCGCCAGTACCACGGAAGGCAAGGCGGCGCTGAGCTGGCCGGTCTGGTCACCGCCGCCGGGGCCGCCGTGCCGGCCGTGGAGGCCGTCTCCGGTCTGCCACAGTGGGCTGGCTTGGCGCTGGTGGTCTCGGTCGCCGCCGTGGTCCTGGCGGTGGTGCTGACCCACCGGCAGGACCTGCCGGCGTGATCGCCGCCCTCGGGGCGCGCGCCTCGGGCTGGCTAGCGGCTGTTGGCGCCGTGCTGGCGGCCCTGGCCGCCGCCTGATGGGCCGGGCGGCGTGCCAGCACCACCAACCACCAGCGCCCGCACCCGTGCGCTGGAAGCCGAGAGCCGAACCAGGGAGACCCGTGATGCGGTGGAGCGCGATGTGGCTCGCCTACCTGACGCAGCTGGCCAGCTGCGCCAGCGGTGGAGCCGGATTGATGGCTGCGGCGCCTGGCGGCCGATCCTGGTCAGCCGCACCAGCACCCTGGCGGACGGGACGGCGCGGCAGATCCTGGCGCACAACGAGACCGACGCCCGGCTCTGCGACTGGTAGTCGGAAGGCCAAGACGGAGCCAATGTGAAAGTCCTGTCACCGGCGCATCCAGCTTCAGCCCCCTCATTGCCGCCCCACATCGCCGGCGGCATAGTTTTGATGACGTCGTTCCTTCTCGGACACCCGCATCATGACCCACCCCAGACTGTTGTTGTTGTGTCTGGTCGCTGGCGCCTGTCTGCTGTTCAGGTCCGCTCTTCCACTCGCTCAATCGCTGTCGAGCGAGGGTGACTTCGACCCTGTGGCAGTTGTCGACGGCAGCGAGATCAGCCGTGCTGACTGTGCCAAACTCGAAGCCGACAATACGGCTATCTGGGTTGATGTTGGCGGTCGGACAGCCTGCATCCGTTACTACGCGGCAGGTCTGAATCCCGCTCCCGTTTCCAACAAGGTGGCCGCAATTTGGATGAACGGGGACGTCCTCGGCCCAAGTGGCAGGAACGCTGACAGACGACAGAGCGGATTCGGCCCGCAGCACATGATCGAACTCGAACAACAGTTATCGGGCCGCTTCGAGGTGCCTTCGATCTATCTGGGCCGTCCTGGAACCTACGGAAGCTCCGGCAAGCATTACACGACGAGAGGCCGCCCTATCGAGGCACAGCTCATCAATGCGGCTCTGGACGGAATCAAACGACGCTACAGTATCCAAGCCTACGCCCTTGGAGGGCACAGCGGCGGCGGAACGTTGGTCGCAGAGATGCTGGCGCGCCGTGACGATCTGCAATGCGCGGTTATTTCCTCCGGGGCATCAGCCTACCGTGCGTACTTGGAAGCACGCGGCCTGCTTCAGCCTGGCGGAGCCCTTTCCCGATTCGATCCGTATGACTCCCTCGACAGGGTACCGGCAAGCCAGACGCGTCGGGTGTTCGTCATCGGCGACCCGCGCGAAACCAATGTTCCTTTCTCCGCTCAACAGCTCTACTTTCAGGGCCTTATACAGCGGGGGCATGCCGCATGGCTTATCCCTCTCGAGCGGGCACGAGATAGCCGGCACCACGATCTCGTGGATTTCGGCGAAACCGCTAACTTGATGTGCGCCTCTGGAGCAAGCACCGACCGGATCATCGCGACTTTAGTGAATCTTCCAGAGCCAGCACCCCGTCGATCAAACTGATTCGAGACTTTGAGCGTGCTCCACCGTCCGCGTATTGAAATGCGGGGCAGCGAGCCGTCGCTGGCCAGGTGCGCGAGCGGCGGAGCCGGGATTGATGTCTGCGGCGCTGGCAGCCGATCCTGGTCCGCCGCGCCGACACCCTGACGGACGGGACGGCGCGGCAGATCCTGGCGCACAACGAGACCGGCGCCCGGCACCGCGGCTGGTAAAGCGCTCGTCAGGCCTGGTCTCCAGGACCTCGGCTATTCAGGGTAAGTCTCACGACTATCCGGCGTGGTGTTGTTGAAAAGAATGAATGCCAGCGGATTGCCAGGCTCGGACATCGCATCACTGCGCTGGCCCGTCACCTCTCCAGCCACACTGCTGGTATACTCCGCCACCACTTGGCCGAAGCTATTCCGCTGGATGGCCACCTTCTGCCCGACTTCGACCTTATCATTGAGCTTGACCAGATGCTCGACGAGGCCGCCCTGGGTTGCAATGATCGGCAGCGCGCTATTGCCAATATAGACACCAACATCCTTGCCTGTGCGCCCCATTGGGCCGGCCAGGATGCCGTGATGCTTGAGAACGTTCATCGTGCCTTCGACGAACAGCGAGGTCATTTCGAGATTCAAGACGCGCGCAGCACCGATCTCCGGTGTGAAGGACGGGATGCCAGCATCGACAAACGCGTTATGCAGCACGCCTGGATACACATGATTGTCGAAGATCTGGCCGACAGGGTAAAGTTCGACCATCGCCCTGACCTCGGGCACGTCCATGCTAGCCAGATTGAAGGCAGTCACATCGAAGCCGGTTGTTCCAGTGTGGAAGTCGATGGCGGCGTCGGCATTCGGTCGTAGCAGCCGGTTGAACAGCAGCCCAGCATGCCTGCTGGGCGCGGTCACACCGTTTTCGTTCCCTGGCCATTCCCGATTCATGTCGATCAGATCAGCGCCTCTGCCAGAATTTGGCCATCTGCGCTGCATGCCCTCTATGGCTGGTCGGGATACGTCTGTGACAGCCATCACCGTGCCTGACATCTCTGCCGGGTCAAGCTGATTCATCACGGATTGAACCGCGTGCACGGAACTCATCTCGTCGCCATGCACACCGCTGACTAGAACGACGCGCTTGCCAGGCCTGGCCCCCCTGGCCACCGTCACCGAGACATACCAGTGTTGGCCGGTGGGCATCTGAACGCCCTGAAAATATAGAAAATGCTTCTTCCCAGCGGCCAGATCGTTAACGTCAAGTGTGCTGACGACCTTCTTCCCCTGGATTTCATCCCCGGTATAGACCGTCGCAGATGGCGCATCAGGCGCCGGACTGACAGAGGGATTCGCTAAACCCTGGGCTTCTGCAGAACCAGTATTGGCCAGGAGCACAGCCGATGTGCCGATCGTCGTGAGGGAAGCGATCACGAAATCGCGGCGATCAAGGCGTCCGGGTGGTTGGCTTGACATGATGCAGACCCTACCCCTGCGAGAATGGATGTTTCTGACGATACTATACACGTCGATTGTTCACCTGGAGGATATCCTTCCACCGCCTGACATAGCGTGGTGACAGGCGCTGTGCCTTCGTCGACTGCTTCCACGCGATGCCGGTGCTGGCCACCCCGCAGCGCGCCCACACGGAACATTGCTGGCATTCACCGCTGCACGGCCAGGGAGCTCGCCAGCGAGCTCTGGGCAGCTGATAGCCAGTCGGTTGGTCATCGGGCGCTACGCCTTGTCGTGCTTCAGACCCGGGATGATCCTGCTTCGCCAAGCCCTGCTGACCCTGCTGCTGACTGCGCTACCCGCCTGGGCCAAGACCCTGGCTGGCCGCGTGGTCGCGATTGCCGATGGCGATGCCCTGACGCTGCCGACGGCGTCCAACTAGCAGGTGAAGGTCAGGCTGCACGGCATCGACGCCCCCGAAAGCCGAGAGGCCTGGGGAACTCGGGCACGCCAGGCTGTCTGGTATGGCGTTTCAGCGCGAAACACGGGTGGAAGTGCGCGACACCGACCGCTACGGCCAGACTATCGGCCGGGTCTATGCAGCGCCGGTCGACGTCAATGCGGAGATGGTGCGGCGGGGCATGGCCTGGGTCTACACCCGCTCAAACCGCGACCCGGCGCTGGCGCTGCTGTAAGTCGAGGCCCGGGCCGCGTGCCGGGGCCTTTGGGCTGATCCCCGTCCGGTCCGGCCGTGGGCTGGCGGAAGCAGCAACGGCGCTGATAGTCGGGGACGGCGAGGTTTAGACCTTAGAGGCCGCCTGCTCGCAGTTTGTGCAGCAGTTCTTGCGCTCGCTCACGCGCCTCCTGTGCCTCGAAACGAGTATGCTGTGAGCGCGCTACAGTTTCGCAGGCCCTGATACGAAGTTCTCGGGATTTGCTCAGGCGAGTGAGCAGCTGTTCCCGGATCAGCTGCATCTGCTCGTTGATCTCGACCCATGGTGGAACGACTTTCTGCATGATCCCCTGATCACTGATGCTCGCGCAGGATCTCGTTACTTTTCTCGGGCCACCTTAAAAGCTAGACAGTATTGCGCCAACCTGCTGATTTCCGGGAATAACGCCGCAATAGGCGCCGGGCTGCAAAGTATTAATAAGTTCCAGCTGGAAGATATTCTCTCAGCAATGATGTACGCAGCAAAAGCCGCTGCGCCTTCGTCGTCCGTCTCCGTGCAATGCCAGTGCTAGCATCTGCGACGCCCCGCGCCACGCTGGCATTGGTGGCGACCATTCCTGTCATGATTTTCAACGGGCTTGATTATCCCTGTTGGCAACGGGATGGGCCAGGCCGGCGGAGATCTGACACATCGATGAGTCCCAAATGGGCCTCCAACGCGGCCACTGGCAGATAAATCAACACTTCCAGCTTCCCAAGGCGTAGCCTCCTCCCGTTCTCAGTGACAGGAGCAACCCATGCATGGCATGCGGGGCTTAAGTGTTACGCTCGGGGCGGCAGCCATCGCTATATCCAGCATCGCCATGGCGCAGGAGCCTGCGCGGCCAAACCTATTGCTCCGCGAGATTGTGCAAGGCATGCCTCATGGCGAGCAGCAGGAGGTGCGCATCCTCACTGCAACGATCCAGCCTGGCCAGGCGACACAATTCCATACGCACCGCTTTCCCGTTGCAGTCTATGTGCTGGAAGGCGCCTTCACGCTGGAGATGGAGGGGCGCGAGCCGGTGACTATTCGGGCAGGAGGGGCCATGGTGGAGCCACCGAGCGTTAGAATGACGGGATACAACCGCGGCGTGGATCCCATGCAGGTTGTTATCTTCTATGTCAGCGACCCTGGTACCCCCTTTCTCGACCCAACCCATTAGCAAGCGCCTTGGGACTAACGCGGATACATTGACCGATCTGGAGCGCGCGGCGCGCTTCCTCTAACTCTAGCGCACCACCTTCGATGGCAAGGTCGCCGGCCGCAATTTTGGTGTGGCGGTCGGCGCCCCTGCCCGCTTCGACGTGACCAAGCTTGGAGCCACGTTGGAAGAGATCAATGAGACGACGATCTTGCCCTTGGCGCGGCCGGCTTCGGCATAGGCAAGTGCCTCGTTCAAGCGGTCGAACGGGAAGACTCGGTCGATCACCGGGCGGATGGCGCCGCTCTCGATCAGCGCCGTGATGGCGGCCAGTTGCTCGCCGCTCGCGTGCATGAAGAGAAACGCGTAGCTGACGCCCTGGCGCTTCGCCTTGCGGCGTATCCCGGCGCTGAGGACACGGATCGCCTGGCGAAAGATCCAGCTCAGGCCCTGCTTGCTGGCGAAGGCCGGATCGGGCGGGCCTGAGATCGAAACCAGCGCACCGCCCGGCTTCAGCACCTTCAGCGACTTCCGTAGCGTCCTGGCATCGAGGCTGTTGAGCACCACGTCGTAGCCGGTCAGTTCCTCGGAGAAATCCTGCTTCCTGTAGTCCACGACTATCTCCGCGCCGAGGTCGCGCACCAGGCCGAGATTGGCTGTGCCGGCTGTCGTCGCCACATGCGCGCCCAGATGGCGGGCGAGCTGGATGGCGAAGGTGCCCACGCCGCCTGATCCGGCATGGATCAGCACCTTCTGACCTGGCGCCACCTTCGCCTGCTCCACCAACACCTGCCACGCCGTCAGGCCGACCAGCGGGATGGAAGCGGCTTCCTGCATCGAGAGATTGGCGGGCTTTCGGGCGACATCGGCCTGATCGACGGCGATGAACTCCGCGAAGGTGCCGATCCGCCCGTCCCGCGGGCGCGCATAGACGGCGTCGCCGATCTGGAAGCGCGTCACATGAGCGCCGACGCCCGCCACCAAGCCGGCGACGTCATGGCCCAGAATGACGGGCGGCTTGTAGGGCAGGATCGGCTTGAACGCGCCGTCGCGGATCTTGGTATCGAGCAGGTTGACGCCGGCGGCGTGGATCTCGATCAGGACATCATCCGGGCCGATGGCCGGTTCCGACACGTCGGCGAGGCGCAGGCCCCTGCCCTTGCCGTAGGCGTCGAGGAGGTAGGCTTTCATCACGGCGGCGTCTCCGCAAGGCGTTGCCACCCCTGGCGCCGGGACAGCGCCGGCGCCAGGGGTGGTCGGGCAACGTGTCAGCCGTTGGCGGCAGGGTAGTCGGTGTAGCCTTCCGCCCCGCCGCCATAGAGCGTCGCCGGGTTCAGCGCGGCCAGCGGCGTGCCATGCCGGAAGCGGCCGACCAGGTCGGGGTTGGCGATGAACGGCCGGCCGAAGGCGACGAGATCGGCCTTGCCTTCGGCGATGCGGCGGGTGGCCAGCGCCTGGTCGTACCCGTTATTGGCGATGTAGGTGTTGGAGAAGCTGCGGCGAAGCTTCTCGTAGTCGAACGGCGCCACGTCGCGCGGGCCGCCCGTCGCCCCTTCGACGACATGGATATAGACGATGCCAAGGGCGTCCAGCCGCTCGACGATGAAGTCGAACTGGCTCTGCGGATCGCTGGCGGAGATGCCGTTGGCGGGCGAGGCGGGCGAGAGGCGGATACCCGTGCGCTCCGCACCGATCTCGGCGGCGACGGCCTGCGTGACCTCCAGGATCAGCCGCGCGCGGTTCTCGACCGAGCCACCATAGGCGTCGGTGCGGGTATTGGCGCCGTCCTTGGCGAATTGATCGAGCAGGTAGCCGTTCGCCGCGTGGATCTCGACGCCATCGAAGCCGGCCGCGATGGCATTGGCGGCCGCTTGGCGGAAGTCGTCGATGATGCCGGGGATCTCGCCCAGTTCGAGCGCCCGGGGCTCGGACACGTCGGCGAAGCCGTTATTGACGAAGGTCTTGGCCTGGGCGCGGATGGGAGACGGCGCCACCGGGGCGACGCCACCGGCCTGCAGGTCGACATGGCTGATGCGGCCGACATGCCAGAGCTGCAGGTAGATCACCCCGCCCTTTGCGTGCACCGCGTCGGTCACCTTGCGCCAGGCCTCGACCTGCGCCTGCGTGTAGATGCCTGGCGTATCCTGATACCCTTGGCCCTGCTGCGAGATCTGCGTGGCCTCGGAGATCAGCAGGCCGGCCGAGGCCCGCTGGGCGTAGTACTGCACGGTCAGGTCGGTCGGCACGAAGCCCTTGCCGGCCCGGTTGCGGGTCAACGGGGCCATGACGACCCGGTTGGCCAGCGTCACGGAACCCAGCGTGTAGGGTTGGAACAGCGTCTGGTCGGTCATTGAGACTCTCTCGGCAGGATATGGGGTTTCGGCGATGGGCACGGTGGAGGGCGATCAGCCGTGGCTATGGCGATGGGTGTGGAGAGCGGCCAGCCCTGCCACCAGGGCAGCGGCCGGAACGCCTGGCTCCGGCGTCAGGCAGGCCGCACGCCGCACGAAATGGCCAGGTTGGGTCGCGCCAGATCCGGCCGAGGCATCAGCGGTGAGGTCGGCTGGGCGGACCATGGGACTTGCTCTCTCTCCATCAGCCATTAAATATGACAGACGTCATGATTAGTTAAACATGATAGCGGTCCTGAAAACTGTCAATGCCGCTACCGGGGGTTTTGTGATGAAGGTTAGTCGCGAGCAGATGGCAGAAAACCGCGCACGCATATTGGATGCGGCCAGCCGGCTGTTCCGGGAGCGCGGCTTCGATGGCGTCACGGTCTCGGAAGTGATGAGGGCGGCAGGCCTGACGCATGGCGCCTTCTATGGCCACTTCGCCTCGAAGGACGATCTCATCGCGCAGACAGTCGCCCATGCCCTGGCCCCTTCGGGGAGCGAGGGGACTGACCTCGCCGCATGGATGGATGCGTATCTCTCCCCGCATCACCGTGACCGTGCCGCGACCGGGTGCCCCACCGCCAGCCTGGCCAGTCTGCTGCGGCACCAGTCGCCAGGCGCCCGGGCGGCGCTGACCGAGGGGCTGCGCGGGCAGCTGGACCGGCTTGCCAGCGCCGTGCCGGGTACGGATGCGGCCGAGCAGCGGCGCGCCGCGATCGGCAGTTGGGCGGCCATGGTCGGCGCGGTGATCCTGGCCCGCGCTGTCGTCGACCCGGCGCTGTCCGACGAAATACTGGCGGAGACGCGGGCGTGGATCGAGCAACGGGGCAAGCAGCCCGCCTGAGGGCGGGCGGAGGTCCGGCGCGCCCCGCAGCTTCTGGAACCACCATAAGAAAAGGTGGCGCAGGCTGAGACCTGCGCCACCTTCTGTCATTGGCCTGCATGCGCGGGACGGTGCTTCACCCTTCCCGCAACCGCATCAGCGGGCCGGCGGCGCCCCAGGGGCCGCACCACCCGGCATCGGCATGGCGGTGTAGCCCTGGGGGACGGTCAGCTGCGCGGGCTCGATCGTCCCGTAGGTCACCTGCGTGGCTTCCATGGTCACCGCGGCGCCGTTGGGCGCGCTGGTCACGGTGCGCAGCAGCACGCCGTCATCGGTGAAGCAGGACGTGCCGCGGGCCTGGCCGGCCACCATTTCCCATTCCGTGCAGGTGTTGCCGGCGATTGTCGCGTTGCCCTTGCGGGTGAAGGTGGCGCCGGGGGGAATCTCCTGCGACATCGCGGCCACGGTGGCGGGCGGCATCGTCATGATCGCGCGCTGGGCGTCCATCACCATGACGGCCGTGTTCGCCCCGCGGTCGATCAGCATCCAGCCCATGCCGCCCGGCGGGTCGACACGCTGCTTGTTGGTCGAGGGCGAGAACGCCATCCGCATGTCCTGCGGCGGGGCGCCCGCGAAGCCGCTCATGCGATAGGTCACCGAGACGTCACGCGTCGGCCGCACATTCGCGGGCTGGGCCAGGGCGGGCACGGCAACCAGGGCAACAACAGCGGTAGACGCCAAGAGACGGATCATTCAATTCCTCCAGATAAGCAGTAGTCGATTGTGGTCTGAAGCGGCATTCCTGCATAGTTCTGCAATAAACACGTTCCGGAGAGGGTGGGACGTTCTGCAATCGCCATTGACCAGAGCCGCTCTATTGTCAATTTTACTTGATGCCTGTTCGGCGACATGCAGCGGGAGACTTCGTGGCACGAAGACGGTACGCCCCGGCATGATCCCATCCTGACGTGGCTTCAGAACTGAGGGGCAGCAAAGATGCAGCCAGGCCGTGGCGCGTTGCCTTGAGCCAGGGACTGGCAACGCATGATGGTAGCAGTGAAGCCTGCCCGTCCCCGTAGTACAGGGTTGTTCAGGCATCATGCCCTGTGCAGCGGGAGTCCGTTACGCGGTCGAGGGCGGCAGACAATGGAGGCTGGTTTCTCTCCACGCTGCCCATTACTGCAGAAATACAAATTTACCCTCGCGAATGAACCAGCATTCCGCAATCGCCCCGCAGCGAAACTACCAGGTGACGGGAAGGGCGTGCGCCGCTTCGTAGATGCGATATTCGAACCGAATGCCGTGGTGCCCAACCTCGTTGCCGGCATCGTCGCCAATGCCGACGATGCGGATGAGGGCGTGGCGCCCAAACGCGTTTTCCGCATAGAGGTAGTCGCCGACCTCCGGCGTGCAGGTATCGGACGACGCATCGACCTGATCCGGGTGGACCGGAAAGTCGCGCTGGGGCGCCCTGACCCGGGCCAGGCGCTTCAGATCCGTCCCCTGCCTGCCAACATGGATTCTGCCACCAGCCTTCTTGCTGAACCGGAGATTGAAGGCACGCTCGCCGGCCCCGATCTCGATCTGTCCGCTATGGGTGGCGCCATCGAACGCCACGACACCCCGGCATGCGGCGGGCTCGCCCGCATGCGACGACGGCAGGGATTTCGATATGACGTTGATCGGGTGCTCGGGCGGGCCCGCCCGGCGCAGCGTGGCGTACAGGTAGGCCAGCGTGGCCAGCAGGGCCAGCACGAAGGGCAGCAGCCACGGCACCGACACCAGCCCGGCAGCCAGGGATGCCGCCACGCCAGACCCCTGCAAAGCCTGTGAGGCGCTCTCCTCCTCGCCCAGATTATCCAGCACGAAGGTCACGGCGGCCCAGCCCCACAGGACCGCCTGCAATGCCCAACCCATCAAGATCCACATCGGCTTCGATCCGTCCCGCGCCTGGATGCCGCGTTGCCCGTGGCGCCGGGTATTACTTGCGCCCGCTGTCATACGCAGCCGGGCCGCGTGGCGCGGACTGGCGCGGCTCTTCCTCGGTCGTGATCACGCGCGTTCCCAGCAGGATGGCGAAGACCAGCATCGGGATGGCCCAGTATTGCAGCGGCAGGCCCCAGAAGGAGTGCCGCGCCCGCTCCCCAGGGTGACCGCCACGGTTCCAGCGCAGGCCCAGCCAGAAGACCAGGACGGCCGCGACGCCCACGGCCAGGCCCACGCCCCGGTCGACCGCCGGGCCGTCGATCTGGCGCAGCACGATCATCGGCAGGAACATGCCGAGCGCCAGCAGCCAGGTGACCCACCAGCCCCGGCCTTCCCAGAATATGAACACGCTCGCCTCCGTCCCCGCAGAGGGACGGATCGTAGGTGCGGCCTGCGGGCGGCACCAGGGGGCGGCAGCGCCCTTCCGCCGTATTCGCGCGGCGCCGTCCCCCCTGCCCCGGGCCACGCCCGACGGGCGGTGCGGCAACCATCCCCACGCCGCTCCGGTTGAAACCGCACCAGCACCGTGGCTCAGCCCGCAGGAAGGAGACCTTCATGCCCGCGATCCCGCACGCCGCCGGAATCGACAACACCATCCCGTTCCTGCGCGAGGCCTATACCTTCGTCTCCCGGCGCTGCGAGCGGTTGGGGTCGGACCTGTTCACCACACGCATCATGCTGACCCCGGTGCTGTGCATGCGGGGGGCAGAGGCCGCGCGGGTGTTCTATGACGGGGACCGCTTCACCCGCCAGGGCGCCATGCCGCAGACCGTGCTGCGGCTGTTGCAGGACAAGGGCAGCGTGCAGGGGCTGGACGGCGCCGCGCACCGCCACCGCAAGGCGCTGTTCATGTCCCTGATGTCACCCGACGGCATCGCCCGCATCGCCGGGCTGCTGGAGCATCACTGGCGGGAGGCGCTGCCGCGCTGGACCTCGATGGCCGAGGTCAGGTTGCTGCCGGCGATCGGCGATGTCCTGACCCGCACCGCCTGCGACTGGGCCGGCGTGCCGGTGCCGGAGCGGGACATGCCCACGCTGTCGCGCGAATTGCAGGCGATGATCCGGGAAGCCGGCCATGTGCGCCCCGGCACGCTCTACGCCCTGGCGCTGCGCCGCCGCACCGAGCGGCGGATGCGGTGGCTGGTGGAGGATGTCCGCGCCGGCCGCGTCACGCCACCGGAGGGCAGCGCGCTGGCGGCCGTCGCCCGGCACCGGGAGCCGGACGGCACGCCCCTGGGCAGCAACGCGGCGGCGGTGGAGCTGATCAACCTGCTGCGGCCCGTCGTCGCGGTGAACCGCTTCATCATCTTCGCCGCGCTGGCATTGCACCAGCACTCCGAATGGCGGCAGCGCCTGGCCGACGACGAAGCCTGGCTGGAGCCGTTCGTGCAGGAGGTGCGGCGCTTCTACCCGTTCTTCCCCCTGGTCGGCGGCCGGGTGCGCCGGGGCTTCGAATGGGCTGGCCACCGCTTCGCCGCGCGGGACTGGGTGATCCTCGACCTCTATGGCACCAACCACGACAGCCGCCTGTGGCCGGAGCCGGAGCAGTTCCGGCCCGAACGGTTCAAGGACTGGCCGGGCGACCCCTACACCTTCATTCCCCAGGGTGCGGGGGACCCCATGGCGGGGCATCGCTGCCCGGGCGAGCGCATGACCATCGCCCTGATCGGGCGCGCGGTCCGGCTGCTGCGTGGCATGCATTACGACGTGCCGCCCCAGGATCTCAGCATCAGCCTGTCGAACATGCCGGCAGCGCCGCGCAGCCAGCTGGTGCTGAGCCGCGTGCGCGCGGCAGCCTGACGCCGGCGGCGGGCAGGATCGGCGCATCTGGCCTGAGAGCGTGATGGCTTGAGGTGGAATCGCCGAAAACCTGAATCACGCGACCAAACAAAGGCGTAGAACATGCTGCGTGAACGAATGTGAACACATCATGTTCTAGCGTTCGCACCGATGGCTGAACTGGCCTAGTGTCGCAGCTCGCACCCTCACTCCCCGTGCCTTCGTTCCTCAGGCGACTGCCTCCGGACTGCGCCGCAGCACCCGGCCTCCGGCAAGGAAAAAGGCCATGGATTGCCAAGAGACAATTGAGAAGTTCCGCCAGACGCTGATCCGGGCCCAGAACGCCAGCGACCGTGCGCACGAAACGCTGGACCGCCTGCAGGCGGCCGAATGCCATAGCCGCCGCGAAGGCAACCGGCTGCGGGGGGAGACGGACAAGCGCCTGCAGCGCACCGTCCAGCTCTCGGCCAGCCTGCACGAAAAGCCGCGTCGGGCCGAGGCGCTGCCGGTCACGCCGCGTCCCCCCGCCCGCCTCGCCCGCCCCGCCGCGCGGGGCTGAGGCCGGGCAGGCTGGTGCGCGAGCCAGGCCTCAGCAGCGCCGGGCGGCCGCTTCCATCTCCGGCCGCCGATACAGGATCATGCCGCCGTGGTGCAGCACGCCGCCAATGAAGTCGCCATCGGCGGTGAAGCCGGTATCGTCCCAGTATTCGATGTGGTCGCCGGTGATCTCGTAGCGGCCCAGATAGGCGCATTCGCGCTGCCCCCGCGCTTCCTCGTACCGCCCGCCGGGTAGCAGGCGGTGCCGCACGCGGCCATCGGCGGTGACCCACATGCCGGCATAGGGGTGGTGCTGTTCCGTCGCGGCGCCGGTGGGTGGGGTCTCCCGCCCGGGGTTCGTCTGGGCCTCGGCCAGGCTCGTGCCGAGCGCGAGCATGGAGGCCGCCATCGTCGAAAGTCGTGGCATGGTCATCTCCTCGGGTCTGGCTGGCGGCGCGGCGGCCGGCCAGCGGATGGTGGATGCGTTGGCGGAGGGCTGGCCCGGCCCTTCATGGGTGGCGCGGGCCGCCACATCGCCGTCCGCCGGATCAGCGCGTGGCCGTCGGGCGCAGGACGATCTCGTTGACGTCGACATCCTCCGGCTGCTCGATCGCGTAGCGCACGGCGCGGGCGATGGCGGTGGGGGAAAGGGCGATGGCGCGGTAGCTCTTCATCGCTTCCACCGCGACGGGATCGGTGATGGTCGATGCCAGCTCACTCTCCACCACGCCGGGATGGATGCAGGTGACGCGCAGCGCATCGTTCTCCTGCCGCAACCCGTCCGAGATGGCGCGCACCGCGAACTTCGTCGCGCAATAGACCGCCGCGGTCGGGGAGACGGCGAGCGCGCCGATCGAGGCGATGTTGATGATCTGGCCGGACCGGCGCGCCGTCATCTCCGGCAGCACGGCGGCGATGCCGTAGAGCACGCCCTTGATGTTCACGTCGATCATCCGGTCCCACTCTTCCACCTTCAGGGAGGCCATGAGCGAGAGCGGCATGATGCCGGCATTGTTGACCATGACGTCGACGCGCCCCCAGGCGGCGCGGGCGGCATCCGCCAGGGCCTGCACATCGGCACGGCTGGTGACATCCACCGCATGGGTCAGCACGGTGCCGCCCGCCGCTGTCAGTTCGCGCGCAATGGCCTCCAGCCGGTCCGTCCGGCGTGCGCCGAGCATGACCCGCGCGCCCTGCGCGGCCAGTTCCCGCGCGATCGCCTCACCGATCCCACTGGAAGCGCCAGTGACCACCACGACTTTGTCGATTGCCATCCTTGTTCTCCCTCTGGATTGGACGAGGGGGAGACTATCTGCGGCGTATTTGCGCTACTATCAGGTGATTCCGTGATGCACTGGTAAGCTGGACTCACCAATGACCACAGACCTTCGCGCCCTCTCTGTCTTCATCGCCGTGGCGGAGGCGCGCAGCTTCCGCGCGGCGGCGGACCGGCTGGGGGTCACGCGCTCCGCCGTCAGCCAGGCGGTGGGCGGGATGGAGGCCGGGCTGGG
Source organism: Teichococcus aerophilus (assembly GCF_014490485.1). Classification (GTDB taxonomy): domain Bacteria; phylum Pseudomonadota; class Alphaproteobacteria; order Acetobacterales; family Acetobacteraceae; genus Pseudoroseomonas; species Pseudoroseomonas aerophila. The sequence continues at coordinate 41,619 of NZ_JACTVA010000024.1, forward strand.
CGTGGCGCTGTTCAACCGCACCACCCGCAGCGTCGGCCTGACGGAAGCGGGGCTGCAACTCTACCAAGCCACCGCCCCGGCGATGTCCGACATCGTCGCCGCGCTGCAGACGACGGCGGACCGGATGGAGCGGCCGCGCGGCCTGCTGCGGCTGGCGGTCTCCTCGATCGCCGAGGAATTCCTGACCGGCCCGCTGCTGGCCGGCTTCCTGGCGGCGTTCCCGGAGATCCGGCTCGACGTCTCCGTCACCGATGCGGAATACGACATCGTGGCCGAGGGCTTCGATGCCGGGGTCCGGCTGGGCGAGGTTATTGAGCAGGACATGGTGGCGGTGCCGGTCTCGGCCGACCAGCGGCAGCTGGCGGTTTGCGCGCCGGCCTATCTGGAACGGGCCGCGGCGCCGCTGCACCCGCGCGACCTGGTGCATCACCGCTGCATCGGCTGGCGCCCGGCGCCGGGCGTCGCCCCCTATCGCTGGGAATTCGCCGAGGACGGGTGGGAATTCGACGTCGCCGTCCAGCCCGAGGTCACGACGAACGACATGGCGCTGATGATCCGCCTGGCCCGTGGCGGCGCCGGCATCACCTTCGGCATGGAAGAGAGCTTCCGGCCCTGGCTGGAACGCGGCGAGCTGGTGCCGTTGCTGGAGGCGTACAGCCCGCGCTTCCCAGGCTTCTACCTGTATTTCTCCAGCCGCCGGCTGCTGCCGCCCAAGCTGCGGGCCCTGGTCGATTTCATCCGCAAGCGCCACGCGCCGCAGGGCTGAGGCGCGACGGCAGGAACAGCGAACGACAGTACTCTATGCCGCATCCGGCTGCGGCCATGACGGTGCCGGCGCATCGGCCAAGCACTGATGACAGGCGCCAGACCGCGCAGGCAGAACCCGCGCAGCCGGTACATTGCAGACATGCAACAAGAATCCAGGCCCTGGCAGCGGAAGCAGGACTATAAAGCAACGCGGCTGTCATTCGGTTGGGAAGCAAGATGAAGCCATCGGTCGTTGCAACGGGTGCCTTCGCCGCGCGGGAGCAGTTCGACGCCTGGTGCGCCTGGTTCCAAGGGGTCTTCGCCGTCCAGCCCAACGGGCAGGAGGCGGCCGGCTTCCTGGCAAGCAGCACCACCTGGACACTGGATTCCGCCCTGCTCTGCCGCGTGGCGACACCGCCGATCAAGGTGAAGCGGGACAGCGGCATGATCCGGCGGGACCATCTGGACCACTGGAACATCGCCATCGGCTTGGGCGGTGCGGCCACCGGGCTGGAATCCGGCCCACGCAACCACACCGTGCCCTCCGGCGTGCCCTTCATCATCTCCCTCGGCAACCCCCTCAGCAGTGAGCGGGCGGCCGACGAACGGCTGCAGCTGTATTTCTCGCGCGACCAGTTCCCCAGCCTCAATGCGACGCTGGACATGGCCAGCGGCCATCCGCTGAACACGCCGCTCGGCCTGCTGCTGGCGGATTTCATGAAGCTGCTGGAGCGCAACCTGCCGGAGATCTCCGCCGAGGATCAGCCACGCCTTAGCGAGGCCTTGCGCGCGATGCTCGCCGCCTGCATCGCGCCGACGGGGGAGCGCCTGGCCGAAGCGCAGATGCTGACGCGGCTGACGCAGATGGAGCGTATCCGCGTGGCGGTGCGGCAGCGTATGGCGTCCTCACGCCTCGGCCCGGCGATGCTGTGCCGGGAGGTCGGCATCTCCCGCTCCCAGCTCTACCGCATCCTGGAGAGTGAGGGCGGCGTGGCGCGCTACATCCTGCAGTTCCGGCTGAACGAGGCCTTCGCCAGGCTCAGCGATACCGGCGTGTCCTGCACCATCGCCACGATCGCGGCGGCGCATGGCTTCGCCGACGCTTCCACCTTCAGCCGTTCCTTCCGCCGGGAATTCGGCGTGACGCCGACGGAGGTGCGCGCGGCGGTGCAGTCCGGCGTCATGGTCAAGCCCCGGGCCAAGCCGGTCTTCGCCGCGGATGCGCTGACCCTCCAGGCCTGCCTGCGGGGGCTATAGTCCCGGCGCGGTGCGGCACGCCGCATCGGTATGAACGGCGAAGATCGCGCTCCATACTGGCGTTTCCACAAGCCGCGCCCTAGCTACACAACGGCGTCAGACTTGGGCGCGCCTATAACCTTCGGCGCGGTGAGGGGTTCGACTCTCTGTTCGTATCAGGAGACGTCCCAATGTTCATGCGCGTAGACAAGCTGCAGGCTGAACTGCCCGCGCCGAAGCGGAAGGACCCCAACGCCGCCGCCGCGTTGCAGGAACTGCTCGGCGGCAAGTACGGCGAGATGTCCACGCTCGGGAACTACATGTTCCAGAGCTTCAACTTCCTTAGCAAGGACAAGCTGAAGCCGTTCTACAGCCTGGTCGCCGCCATCACCGCGGAGGAGTTGGGCCATGTCGAGCTGGTGAGCAACGGCGTCGCCATGCTGGCCAACGGCCCCGACAACGATGGGGACATGGAAGCCGGCGGCGACATCTCCCAGGCACCGTTCGAGGCGATGAAGGACATCCGCTCCTTCGCCAGCTTCGCCTCCAATGGCGGTGGCGCGATGCCGGTGAACAGCAACTCCATGTCCTGGAACGCGGACATGGTGACCAGCACGGGCAACGTCGTCGTCGACCTGCTGCATAATTTCCACCTGGAATGCGGTGCCCGCCTGCACAAGCTGCGGGTATACGAGACGCTGACCGACCCGACCGGGCGCGAGGTCTGCGGCTATCTGCTGGTGCGCGGCTCGGTCCACGCGCATGCCTACGCGCTGGCGCTGAAGCAGATCACCGGCGTGGAGCTGGAGAAGTTCCTGCCGACGCCGAACATTCCGCTCGACAAGATCCCCGAGTGCCAAAAGTACCTGCAGGAAGGCTCGCACCGCCGGCTCTATACCTTCAGCCCGGCCGACTACAAGTCGATGGCCGGCATCTGGGGCAATGGCGAGCAGGCGCTGCCGGGTGACCCGCCGGGCGAGTTGCAGCTGGTCGACGGCATGCCGGAAGGCGGCAAGATCCACCAGCTGAGCGGCGTCCCCTCCGCCTTCACGCCGGACTACGCGCCGGAAGAGATGTTCGAGATCGCGACCAAGCTCTACAAGGCGTCGCGCTAAAAGCTTCCTGGCCCCTGGCGGTTCCGCCGGGGGCCAGGCTTTCCCGTTCACCCGATGGGCTCGTCGATCATCCAGCGGCTGAGGATTTCCTCCACGCACAGCACCTCGACCTGCTGGTTGTAACGGCGCCCGAACAGCGACAGCACCGCGTCATGCGTCGCATCGGTCGAGGAACAGACGGCATCCTTGGCCAGGATCACCCGGTAGCCCCGGTCCACCCCGCCCAGCACGGCGGCCAGCACGCAGACATCGGTTTCCGCCCCGCTGATGATCAGGTCCTCGACCCCGCGTGCCACCAGAATACGCTCCAGCTGCGGCTGGGACCACGGATTGTACACCCATTTGTCGATGACCTCCGCCGGCGGCACGAAGCTGCGCAGCGGGTCCACCAGTTCGATGGCATGATCTGGCAGGGCTTCCAGCGTCATGTCGGCCCAGCGTTCGTAGTAGGGTTTCCAGCGCCCGCGCCCCTGGCCCGGCCGTTCCGCCGGGATGAAGCGGGTGAAGATGGTGCGGTCCGGCCGCGCCGCCGCCAGCCTCGTCACCGTCGGCAGGACGCGTTCCATCCAGGGCGTCGCCCAGGACGAACCAGGCAGGAACAGGTTCTGCATATCCACGCACAGGTGCATGCATTTCTGTAGTGGATTGCCAAGGGATGTTGTGTTTTGCAGGGTACTTCCTCCTCTGGGGGAATGAACCGCCGCATCCGGCCCCGGTTTCCGTGCGTGCCCCCCGCCAGGCCCCGGCGGCCCGGACAACGAGCCAGGCAAGCCACGGGCCACACCGCCCGTAAAAATAGTTCAGACCAAGGTACGATACCGTACAAACAGCCACGTCCGGTTGGTGTAGCGGGGGAACATGACCCGCCTGACCTTGCGCCAGCCATCGGGGCCGCATCCACGCCCTCAAGCTCGCAGCAGGAGTTGACCGTGCCCGACACTTCCATCGCTTCGCTGAAGCCCCGCAACCACCTTCTGGCCGCGCTGCCCCCCGCCAGCCTGGAACGGCTGAAGCCGTTGCTGACCTCGGTGGAGATGCCGCTGCGCCAGGTCCTGCACTCGCCGGACGAGCCGATCGAGCGCGTCTACTTTCCGGAGACCGGCTGGGTGTCCATGCTGGCGGTACTGGAGGATGGCGATTGCGCCGAGGTCGGGCTGACCGGGCGCGAGGGCATGGTCGGCCTGCCAGTCGTGCTGGGCGCGGACCGGGAGGATGTGGAGGCCATCGTGCAATGCGCCGGCACGGCGCTCAGCGCCGAGGCCAATGCCTTCCGGGCGGAGCTGGCGGCCAACCCGCCGCTGATGTCCCTGCTGCTGCGCTACGCGCTGGTGCATCTCGGCCAGATCGCCCGCACCGCCGCCTGCAACGGCCACCATGTCACCGAACAGCGGCTGGCCCGCTGGCTGCTGATGTCCCACGACCGCGCCGAGTCGGATGAGTTCCCGATGACGCATGAATTCCTCTCGCTGATGCTGGGCGTGCGCCGCGCCGGCGTCAGCGTCGCGGCCAGCGTGCTGCAGAAGGCCGGGCTGATCAGCTATGAGCGCGGCCGCATCGCCATCACCGACCGCCCGGGGTTAGAGGCGGCCTCCTGCGAATGCTACGGCATCGCCCGCCGCGCCTCCGACCGTCTGTTCCACCCGCATCTGAGCAAGCGGGACAGGTACCGGGATTGAGACCGAACCGGCTGGCCCCGCCGCCGTCCCGGCATGCCGCCGACCGGTGTGCCCCCAACCGGCAGCCGGCCCGGGCGCCCGGCCGAGACAGTGCGTAGCGAGGATGAAGCGTATGCAGGCAGAGCTCAGCGATGCTGAACTGGATGAACTCTGGCAGCGCCACCTGGAAGGGCACCCCCTTCCCGCCGATGTGACCGCGCATGCGACCATCCGCGGGCCGCAGCTGATCATCAGCCTTCCCCCCGCCCGCACCTTCTGGACCCGGCAGGAGCAGCCCAGGCAGAGCCGTGCCTGGCATAAGGTGCTCGTCCTGGGCTGAAGCGGCGCGGCCACGCTTCGCCATATTCTCCGCGCATACAGGCAACTCTGCCGGTCCCGCCGCGCTTTCGCTCGCAGCAGAACGCGGGGCACGCCATGGATGCGGTGGGACGTGACGGCGTGCCGGTCGAGATTCCGGACATGCACTCGCCCTTTCAGGGCCGCGACGGCCGCATGGTCGCCGTCCCCCTCGGCTACCTGCCGGCGGAGGGGCCGGACGGGCGCATCGTGCCCATCCCGCCCGGGCAGATGAGCCTGCCCGACGGGCGCGGCCGGATGCGCCTGCTGTGACGCCCGCCGCGTGCTGGCCGGCCTGGAAGGCCCTGACGCAGGGCGATGCGGCCGTGATCTCCCCTCCCGGCGCGAAGATTACGGCGGAGGAAGGCGGAAGCATCGGCAGTACCCGACATAGTGCCGGCCGCCCCTGCCCGCCCGCCACGATGACTGGCCCGGTTCTTATCGCTACGCCGGGGCGCCCAGTCGGTGTCAGGCTCCGCTGATGGACCCCGCAGCCTTCGCGCCCGCCTTCGCCGAGCTTGCCCAGCGGCTGCAGCAGCAGGAGCTGCTGGCCGATTTCGGCCTGTTCGCCCTGCGCGGCCTGACCTTGCAGCCGGTGCTGGATGAGGCCTGCCGGGTGGCTTCCAGGGGCCTGGCCAGCCAGTTCGCCAAGGTCCTGCGCTACCAGCCGGCCGAGGGCGACTTCCTGGTCGTGGCCGGCGTGGGCTGGCGCCCCGGCGTGGTCGGCCATGCCCGGCTGGGCGCGGACCTGGCCAGCCCCGCCGGCTACGCCTTCCGTACCGGCAAGCCGCTCATCTCCAACCACCTCGATGCGGATGACCGCTTCCGCACGCCGGACATCCTGATGGAGCACAACATCCAGCGGGCCATCAACGTGCTGATCGGCGGCGGCGACACCCCCGCCTTCGGCGTGCTGGAGGTGGATAGCGGCGAGCGCAGCGACTTCGAGAGCCGCGACACCGCCTTCCTGCAAGGCCTGGCCAACATCGTCGCCGCCGCGGTGGAGCGGACTGAGCGCCAGGAAGCCCTCCAGCGCAGCGAGGCCATGACCCGCCAGCTGTTCGAGAGCAGCCCCGATTGCGTGAAGGTGATGGACCCGGACGGGTACCTGCAGCGCATGAACGTCAACGGCCTCGGACTGCTGGAGATCGACGATTTCAGCACCCTGGCCGGCCAGCCCTGGGAAACGCTGTGGCCGGCGGCGGAGCGGGAGCAGATCCGCGCCATGATCGAGGCCGCCCGCGCCGGCCGCAGCGGGCGGTTCGAGGCCTTCTGCCCCACCGCCAAGGGCACGCCGAAATGGTGGGACGTGACCGTGGGCCCGGTGATGAGCGAAAGCGGGCGGATCGAAAGCCTCGTCTCCGTCTCCCGCGACATCACCCAGCGGCGGCACGACATGGCGGTGAAGGACCAGCTGCTGGAGCAGAAGGACCTGCTGATGCAGGAGGTCCATCACCGCGTCCGCAACAGCCTGCAGTTGGTGCGCACCCTGCTGCAGCTGCAGGTGCTGACCATCACCGACCCCGCGGCGCGCGAGGCGCTGGAGGAAGCGGGGCAGCGGGTCATGACCGTCGCGGCCGTGCACAAGCAGCTCTATGTCGGCCAATCGGTGAAGGAGGTGGAGCTGCAGCCCTACCTGGAAGGGCTGCTGGCGGATCTTAGCGTCTCGCTCACCGATCAGGTCAACGGCCGCCGCATCACCTGGACGGCCGACGCGATGCAGCTGCCGCCGGATTGCCTGACCTCACTCGGCCTGATTGTGGCCGAGCTGGTGACGAACGCGCTGAAATACGGCGTCGGCCAGGTCAAGGTGACGGTGCAGATGGCCGATGCCGCCGTGCGCATCTCGGTCGAGGACGAAGGCCCGGGCTTTCCCGACGGGTTCGACCCGGGGCGTAGCCACGGGCTGGGCATGCGGCTGGTCACTTCCATGGCCAATGGGGCGGACGGCGTGCATGTGGACCGCAGCGGCGGCACCAGCCGCATTGTCGTCGACTTGCCATTGCCGTGACATGACGCCGCCAAACGCCGCGCCCCGGCGTTGTAGCAGGGAATCCTTCGACGAGAGTGCCATGCCTTCCCCTTCTGCGCCCTGCCTGCTTTTGGTGGACGATGACCCGCTGGTCCGGATGGTGCTGACAATGGGCCTGCAGGACAAAGGCTACGACGTCACCGAAGCCGCCACCGGCGAAGCTGCGATGGTCCTGCTGGAACGCGGCCTGCAACCCATGGCCGTGGTGTCCGATATCGACCTGGGCCAGGGCTGCAACGGCATCGAACTGGCCGAGCGCCTGGCCGATACCCACCCGGGCCTGCGGGTGGTGCTGATCTCCGGCCGCCTGCGGCCTGAACTGAAAGCCGACAGGAACCACCGGGCCTTCCTGCCCAAGCCCTTCATGATCGAGGCGCTGGTGCGGCTGCTGCAGCACTGATGGTGTTTGGCGTGGGAAGGCCGGGGACGGCATTCCCGGACCCCATCTTGTTTCTTCGAGTTTCGGCGGGGCTGTTCAAGCCGTGTGCTTGAAGGACAGCTGCGTGGGCCGGAAAATCCAGGATTCCCGGCGACGGAGGGTTCAGCCCTTGGCCCGTGACTAGGTCATCAGGCAGCGCCAGATCTCAACCTGAAGCCCGCCGCCAAACTCCCAGAAAGAAAAGAAGGGGCCTGGGGAATTCCTTCCCCAGCCTTCCCGCCCCCTCAATTCGCCGTCACGCCCGCTTCGCGAATCAGGCGCGCCCAGCGCTGCAGCTCACTGCCGATCAGCGTGGCGAATTGGTCCGGCGACATCGGGGCCGGGACCGCGCCTTCCTGTTCCAGCCGTTCCCTCACCGCCGGAGTGTTGAGGCTGGCGTTGATCTCGGTATTCAGGCGCAGGATCACGGCCGCGGGCGTGTTGGCGGGCGCGGCGATGCCGTACCAGGGCACCACGTTGAAGCCGGGGGAGACGGTCTCGGCCACGGTCGGCACGTCCGGCAGGCTGCCGACGCGTTCGGCGCTGGAGACAGCGAGGGCCTTGAGCAGGCCTTGCTTGACCAGGGGCATCACTGTCGGCGCGCCCCCCAGCGTCACGTCCACCCGGCCGGCCACCAGGTCGTTCAACGCGGGGCCGAGGCCGCGATAGGGGACGTGTTCCATCTCCAGCTTCAGCGCGTTGAGGAAGGCGAGCATGACGATATGCCCGGCGCTGCCATTGCCGGCGGAGCAGTAGCGCAACTGGCCCGGGTTCGCCCGCACATGCGTCACCAGGCCCTGGATGTCCTGGAAGGGCAGCCTGGGGTTCACCACCAGCACGTTGGGCACCAGCGCGATCATGGCGACCGGCGCGAAGTCCTTCTGCACGTTATAGGGCAGCGAAGGGTAGATGGCCGGGTTCACCGCCAGCGTGCCGATATGGCCGAGCAGCAGCGTGTAGCCATCCGGCGCCGAGCGGGCGACAGCTTCCGAGCCCACGGCACCGCCGGCGCCGGCGCGGTTCTCCACCACCACGGTCTGTCCCAGCCGCGTGGTCAGCTGGTCGGCGATGGCGCGGCCCAGCGTGTCGTTGGCGGCACCGGGCGGGAAGGGCACGACCAGCCGCAGCGTCTGGTTCGGCCAGGGGCCGGCGGCGCGTACGGGAAGCCCCGGCAGCGCCAGCAGGGCTCCGCCTGCCAGCAGATGGCGGCGCTTCATGACAGCACCCCGGCATCCTGGCGCAGCCCGGCGCGTTGCGCGGCGTCGTAGCCCAGCTCGCGCAGGATCTCCTCGGCATGCTCGTCCAGGCGGGGGGCGAGGCGGGGCGGCGCGCTGCCGCTGCGGGAATACCGGTTGGCGTGGCGCAGGCCCAGCATCGCATCCTCCTCGTTCAGTCGGGCATCTTCCTCGACCAGCGTGCCGGAGCCGCGGAGTTGCGGATCATCCAGCAGGCTGTCCAGCGTGTGGCAGGGCATCGCGGGTACGTCGTGGCGGCGCAGCAGCGGCAGCCATTCGGCGGTGGTGCGGGCGGCCATCGCCTCCGCCCGCAGGCGGAAGTAATCCGCCACGTTCTCCAGCCGCGCGGCGACGCTCCGGAAGCGCGGGTCCTCCTTCAGCTCCGGCCGGCCGATGGCGTCGAAGAAGCCGCGCGCCTGCGCATCCGTGTTAGCGGAGACGCAGATATAGCCGTCGAGCGTCGCCAGCGGCCGTGCATCCGGCGTCATGATGCGCGGGTCGCCGAAGGCGCCGCCGGGGCCGAAAGTACGCTGGCCCAGATGCTCGGACAGCACGAAGGCGGCGGCGTTCTCGAACATCGGCACCTCGATCGCCTGGCCCGGCCCGTCCGCGCCACGGCCGACCAGCGCGGCGCAGATGGCCTGGGCAGCGATGATGCCGACGATATGGTCGGTCAGCACGAAGGGCGCGAAGCGGGGTTCGCCGGTCTGCTGCTGGAAGCAGGCGGAAACGCCGGAGAGGCCCTGGATGATGGTGTCGTAGGCCGGTGCGCCATCATACGGCCCGCCGCTGGCGAAGCCCGAGATGGTGCAGTGGATCAGGCGGGGGTTCAGCGCCGCCATCGAGGCCGCGTCCAGCCCCAGCGAGGCCAGGGCCTTCGCCCGCATGTTGCTGATGAAGACGTCCGCGGTCCCGGCCAGCCGCCGCATCACGTCCTTCCCTGCCTCGGTCTTGAGGTCGAGCACGATGGAGCGCTTGTTGCGGTTGAAATGCAGGAACTTTGGCGAGAGGCCGGCCGCGCCGGCCGGGGCGCGGCCGCCGAGCCGTCGCATCAGGTCGCCCTCCGGCGGCTCCACCTTGATGACGTCGGCGCCCTGCTCCGCCAGCAGCAGCGTGGCGGTGGGGCCGACGATGACGCCGGTGGCATCCAGCACGCGGATGCCGCGCAGCGGGCCGCCCATTCCCGACGTGCCCGTTCCCGATGCACTTGTTCCCGGCGCGCTCATGCCGGCACTCCGCTGGCCTCGGCCTCCGCGATCGGGCGGCCAGCCTCGTCCAGCGCCCAGAGCCGCAACGTGCCATCGGCTTGCGCATGGCAATGCAACTGCCCCTGCCGGCCGACGAAGAACGGCCGCACGTTGCGCACCGCCAGATAGCCGATGCGCCCGCCGGGCAGCTGGCGCTTCGCCAGCTCACACAGCCGCAGCGCCGTCAGGCCACCGTTCACGATCAGCGCGGGATAGCGCTCCTCCCCCTGGGTGTAGGGCAGGTCGTAGTGGATGCGGTGGCCGTTGAAGGTCACGGCGGAATAGCGGAACAGGGTGACACTGTCCGGCGCATAGGGCTCGGTGGCCGTGGCGGGGGGCAGCGGCGCCGCTGGCGGCGGGGTGGCGGGCGGCGGGGTGGCGCCGGGGGCGGCTTCCTCCCGGTAGACGATGTCGTGTTCCTCCGTGATCGCGGGCACGCCATCGGCCTCGATGCGGTGGTCGACGCGCACGAACACCATGCGGCCGCTGCGCCCGGTCTTCGGCGTGATGGCGGCGATGGTGGAGGTACGGCGCAGCTCCGCGCCGATCGGCACCGGGGCCAGGAAGCGGATGCGCCGCCCGGCGAACATGCGGCGCGGCAGCGGCACCGGCGGCAGGAAGTCGCCCTTTCGCGGGTGGCCATCCGGCCCCAGCTGCGATTGCGGCGTGGTGGGCGCGAATAACACCGCGTGCCAGCCTTCCGGCAGCGCATCGCCCCGCCGCAGGCTGTTGGCATCCCGGTCCAGCAGCGCGGCCAGGCGGCGCACGATGGTCAGCGAGGCTTCATCCTCGGTGGTCTCGCTGCGGCCGACCCAGCCCTGCAGCGCGTCCGTCTCGACGAGCGTATCCGGCATCGTTGTCTCCCTTGCCGGATATCTGGCGAGACGCTGGAGGATGCGTCCAATGCAATGAGATGACAGGTCGATGCACGCTGTGCATCATGCCTGGATGCACCTCGACCTTCCCGGGCTGGAAGCCTTCATCGCGGTGGCGGACCTGGGCTCCTTCCAGCGCGCGGCGGCGCGGCTGGGCATCAGCCAGCCGGCGCTGACCCGGCGGCTGCAACGGCTGGAACAGATCGTCGGGCGGGAATTGCTGCTCCGCCGTTCCCGCCCCATCCGGCTCAGCCCGGCCGGGGCCGCGTTGCTGCCGGAAGCCCAGGGCGCCATGGCGCGGTTGGCGGATGCGATGCGCCGTGTCGGCGACAAGCCGGAATCGCAGCACGTGACGGTGGGGTGCCTGCCGACGCTGGCGGTACGCTACCTGGGCCCGCTGCTGGCCCGCCACCGCCGCCACTGGCAGGGCGGTGAAGTGGTGGTCTACGACCTCTCCGGCGCCGAGATCCGCAGCATGCTGGAGGAAGGGCGGCTGGATTTCGCCCTGGCCGCGCTGGGGCCGGAGCACTGGGAGGTGGAGAGCATCCCGCTGCTGGAGGAGCCGTTCTTCCTGGTCTGCCCACGGGACCACCGCCTGGCGCGGCGGGAAACGGTGGCGTGGGACGAGTTGGCGAAGGAACCGCTGATCTCCATCGGCCCGCTCAGCGAGAACCGCCGCATCATCGAGGCGGCACTGAAAGGCGCGCGCGTCACCGCCCGCTGGCGAGTGGAGGTGCGGCATCTCTCCACCGCCGTGGCCCTGGTGGCGGCAGGGGCGGGGCTGACGGCGCTACCGGCCTCCGCCGTGGCCGGGCAGGCCGGGCATGCAGTGGCCGCCGTGAAGCTGGTGGACCCGGCGCTGACCCGCCGCATCGGCCTGCTGCGCCGGCGCGACCGCGTGCTGGCCCCGGCGGCGCGGGACCTGATGGAGCAGATTCTGCACATGCTGAAGGATGCGCCGCCATGCTGACATGCCGCACCCGGCAGCAGCTGGCCGCGATCATCGTGCGTTAGGCGCCATAGGCGGCGCAGGCGGCGCAGGCGGCGCAGGCGGCGCAGGCGGCGCAGGCGGCGCAGGCGGCGCAGGCGGCGCAGGAGGCGCAGGCGGCGCAGGCGGCAGGGAGAGGAGGTAGCGGGAATGGCGGGCACCACAGCGATCTGTCGGGAAGCGGCCACGAGCACCGCATGGCCGGCACCCCCGCCTGCCCGCCGAAGCCCGGCGCTCCGGAAGCCGCGCCGGTGACGGGGCCGGAGATGACGCGCGCGGCGCTGCGGCAGTCGGTCGCCAGCCTGCTGCGGCTGGCCAATGGCGACGTGCAGGATGCGCAGACGCTGCTGGATGCCGGCAGCACCCGCAACACCGCGCGCCTGCTGCGCCATGCCGTGACCGGACTGATCGAGGCCGTCGTCGCCTCCGAACAGGGCTATACCGGCCCTGCCGACACCTCCCGGATCAGTGAGGAAAACCCGCTAAAGGCGGATCTGCTGCGGCTGGATAAGTTCCCCGGCCTTGCGCCCGCCATGCAGCAGGACGGGCGGTTGGCGAAGCCGCCTTCGACGACGTTCCTCATTGGCCCGCTGCGTGATGTCGCTAAGATGCTGGACCGGCTCAAGCGGCATTTCGGCGTGGACCTGGAGGGCAGTGGCCAGGCCCGTACGGCCGACCCGCCCCGCCCATCTCAGCCTGAACCCCCGCCACCGCCTGCCGCAAAGCCGCAACCTGGCGCGGAGCGGCGGAAGGCGGATAATGCTTCACCCCCGGCCAAGGCTGCGGCACGCGCCAGGCCCGCCGCCCGGCCTGCGAAGACGGCCAGCCCGCCGCCTGCCGCGCGTTCGCATGCCGGCCTGTCCTCCGGCAGCTTTTGGGCGCTGGTGGACCGGTGGAAGCTGGTGGATCTCGATGCGCTGCGGCTGATCGGCCATGCCGGCGGCCTGACCAAGAAAGGCACCAGGCCACGCTTCAAGCTGACCGAAGCGGAGGCCGAGGCCGTGGCCGCGATGCGCTCCCTCGATGAGACGTTGGAGCAACTGGGCCTCGACCCCGCACAGTGGCTCCAGGCGCCGCTCCGCCCGGCACCGTTCGGGGGCGCCAAGCCGATCGGCCTCATTCTGAAGACACGTCTGCAAGGCCTTCGGGAGGCCAGCCACTACCTGACGCAAATGGGCTTGCGGCTGTCGCTTCAGGAAAGCTGAAGCGCCTGCCGGGGTCTTGGTGGAAATGCCTCAGCATCGGTGTTTGCCAGCGCCTGCGCGGCGGGAGCTTGCCACGTCTGGACCGGCTCCCAATGCGCCGGTCCTCGCCTGCCTCTGCGTCGGAAATTCCTCCATCCCGCGCTCGCCGAAGCGCCTGGAGATGACTCCACGGTCAACCGCCTCACGCACCCGGTGCCCGCAGGCATCGTGGAGAGACGGCCCCCTCCACTCGCCACGCCAGCATGTCTCAGCCCTTCCCGGCTCCCCACATGCCGCTTGGCAGGAGGGGCGCCGGGCCGGTCGCCTCAGCCCCGGGGGGCATCCTGGAAGTATGGCGCCAGGTTGCGGCGGACGCGCTCCAGCACCGGCTCCCCGGTCCCCGGCGGGGTGAAGCGCTGGCCGGTGATGGTCTCGAAGGCCTGGATGTAGACAGCGGTGGTGGCCAGGATGAAATCCTCCGGAATCTCCGGAATCTCGTCCTTGTACGGATCGCAGCGGGCGACGACCCAGTTGCGCACGAAGTCCTTGTCGAAGCTCTCCGGCTTCTCGCCGGCTTCGAAGCGCGCCTCGTAGCTGTCGGCGCGCCAGTAGCGGCTGCTGTCCGGCGTATGGATCTCGTCGGCCAGGATGATGCGGCCCTCGGCATCGGTGCCGAACTCGTACTTCGTATCGGCCAGGATCAGCCCGCGCTGCGCCGCCATCTGCTGCCCGCGCGAGAACAACGCCAGGGCATAGGCGCTCAGCTGCTCCCACTGCGCCGGCGTCAGCAGCTTCTGCGCCAGGATCTCATCCGCCGTCAGCGGCTCGTCATGCGCCCCATCGAAGGCCTTAGAGGTCGGGGTGATGATCGGGGTGGGCAGCACCTGGTTGTCCCGCAGCCCCTCCGGCAAAGTGATGCCGTACAGGGTGCGCTGCCCCGCCTTGTAGCGCGGCAGGATCGAAGTGCTGGTGGTACCGGCCAGGTAGCCCCGCACCACGATCTCCACCGGCAGGATATCCAGCCGCTGCCCGACCACCACATTCGGGTCGGGGTAGGAGACGACATGGTTGGGGCAGATGTCGGCCGTGTGCTCGAACCAGTGCCGCGCCGTCTGGGTCAGCAACTGGCCCTTCAGGGGGATGGCAGCCAGGATGCGGTCGAACGCACTGATCCGGTCGCTGGCGATGATGATGCGGTGGCCATTGGGCAGGTCGTAATTGTCCCGCACCTTGCCGCGATAATGGTTGGGCAGTTCCGGGATGGTCGCATCGCGCAGAGCGTAATGCGCATAGGCGCGAAGGGCTTCCTGATCCATGAGCAACTCATCCTGATGCGGCAGTGGTGCGGCGGGCGCCAGGGAAAGGCCGCGTCCTGCCCCTTCCCCCACAGGCTTATACAACGGGCGGGCGACACGGAAACGCCACGATACAGGGCCGCATGCCGGCCATGCCCGCTGCCCCCGCCCCGCCGTGGGAGAACGAAGGTCGGGGAAAGAATTCCCCGAACCCCTTCTCTTCTTTTTCCGAGTTTCCGGGGCGAGGCTGTTGAGGGCGCGGTCTTGGGAGACGGCTGGGTGCGCCGGAGGTCCTGGACCTCCGGCGACTGAGGCTTCAGCCCGCGTGGCCCATTATCAAAATCATCAAGAAGCGTCCGCTCCCAGTCCTGAAGCGTCACGCCAAACTCGCAGAAAAAAGAAGGGCTCCGGGGATTTCTTTCCCCGGCCTTCCTTCCCACCCAATAACCTGACTGGCGGAGACCCCCCTCAGCCTTCGGCGCGCATCCGGCGGGCCAGGGCTTCGCCGATCATGACGCAGGTGAAGTGCAGGTTGGCGCGGCAATCCGTCGGCATGATGGAGGCGTCGGCGACGCGCAGCCCGGTCACGCCGCGCACCTTCAGCTCCGGGTCCACCACGCCGCGGGGGTCTTCATGCGCGGTCATGCGGCAGGTGCCGGCGGCGTGCTGGATGTCGCCGGCCTCGGCCAGCAGCAGGGCGTCCAGCCGGTCGTCGGCCATGGCCGCCACTTCGGCGTAGGGCAGCGGCGTATCGCCGAAGGTGACGCCGTCGGCGATGCCGGCGACGGAGGGATGCGCGGCGATGGCCGCCAGCCGCCGCACGCCATCCCGCAGCCGCAGCAGGTCGCGCGGATCGTCCAGCATGTTCTCGTCCACCTCGGGGTTCGCCATTGGGTCGGCGGCGGTCAGCCGTACCTCGCCGCGCGAGAACGCGTCGTAGAGCGACACGCCGATGGAGCCGACGGGGGAGGGCGCGCCCTCCGTGTAGCCGGTGTGGTTGAAGGCGATCATGATCATGTCGCGCTCCCCCCCACCGCCGAGGCGGGAGCTGTAGGTCAGGCAGCAATTGGTGTGGCGGGAATCAACGTCCAGCGCCCGCTGCCCCGGCTTCAGCGCCAGGCTGGCGCGGACGATCGGGTGATCCATCAGCCCCTGCCCCACCGCCGGCAGGTCGCTGACCACCGGGATGCCCAGCGCCGCCAGCTTCGCCGCCGGGCCGACGCCGGAGCGCATCAGGATGGCCGGGCTATGGATGGCGCCGGCCGAGAGCACCACTTCCCGCGCCGGGATGTCCTGCCACTCACCGCTGCCCTCGAAGCGCACGCGCACGCCGCTGGCGCGACCCTCGGTGAACAGCACCCGGTCCACATGCGCGCCGCCGCGGATCTCCAGGTTGGCGCGGCCACGCGCCGGCTCCAGGTAGCCGTCATTGGTGGTGACGCGGTGGCCGTTGCGGCTGTTGATGGGGTAGCAGGAGACGCCTTCCCCCTCCGGCGCATTCAGGTCGGCCTTCCAGGGATAGCCGAGTTGCAGCGCGGCGCCTTTCAGTGCCTTGTCCACCGCGCCCCACTGCGCTTCCGGCGCGCGGTAGATCGGCAGCGGGCCGCCCTGGCGGATGCCGGGGGCGGTGCCGGTCTCGGCATCGTCCTCGATGGCGTCGAAGACCGGCAGCACGTCGTCGGCCGCCCAGCCCTCGCAGCCCATTTCCGCCCACTGGTCGAAGGCCGCCGGTACGCCGCGGATGGCGATCTGCGCATTCACGGTGGAGGACCCGCCCAGCGCCTTGCCGCGCCAGTAGAAGCGCGGGGCCTGCGCCTTGGTGCGGCGTGTCTCCAGCCCCGGCCACTGCCACTCCGCCTGATGGGTGGGGGAGCGCATGAAGGGAATGATGTTGGCGCTGCGCAGCGCGTGCGGTGCCTCCGCCGCGCGCCAGTCCCGCCCCGCTTCCAGCAACAGCACGCGGCGGGACGGGTCCTCCGACAGGCGGGCCGCGAGCGGTGCACCGGCGGAGCCGGCCCCGACAACAATCACGTCATACATAGCAACGTCCCTCGATCTCACTCCGTGGGCGGAGCGTGGCCTTGAATGTGTTCGCGTGGAAGCGGGGGAGAAGGAATTCTCCCCCCCGCCCCCACTTCTTTTTTTCCTTCTGCGGTGTTTGCGGATGTGGCTGTTGAGTCGGGGCGCTTCGCGAAGCGACGAATGGTATTGGGAGGCTGACCTCAAAGACGACGGGTTCAGCCTGCGCTGCCTTATTGATCCAACAAAAGGCTGCTTCTCCCGCGCCCGATCCCACCCTCAAAGCCCAAACGCAAAACTCGCAAAAGAAAGAAGGGGGCCTGGGGGAATTCATTCCCCCAGCCTAACCGCCGATCGTCACTTCTTCTCAGCGTTCCAGAACAATGGGACAGCGGAGGGGATCAGCCCGGTGACGGAAGCGCGCATCGCCGCCGGCTGGGCGAACTGGCCGAAGGGGATGCCGAGGCCCTGTTCGTACACGATGGTCTGGATCTGCCCCGCCACCTCGCGCTGGGCTGCGCGGTCCGGCGCGCGGGCGAAGGCGTCGAACAGCGGCACCAGGCGCTGCTCGCACATGAAGCCGGCGGTGGTCGCCGTGGTGCAGTTGAAGTTGATGACGGAGTTGGTCAGCGGCGAGGCGAGGTCGAGACCCAGCGCGTGCACGCCATAGACGCTCCAGCCCTGGCGCTGGCCGCGGCGGGCGAGCACGGAGGCCCAGTCCATCACCTGCACGTCCACCTTGAAGCCGGCGCGTTGCAGGCGGTCCGCCAGGATCTGGCTGGAGACTTTCGGCGCTTCCAGGTCGGACGCCACCAGCACGATCACCGGCTCACCCGCGTAGCTGGTCTGGCGTAGCATCGCCGCCGCGGCCTCGATCGAGGGGTCGGCCAGCGGCGCGGTGCCCACGTCGGTCTCGTTGGGGGAGCCGCAGATGAAGAAGGCGGCGCAGTCGCGCGAATAGCGCGTATCGAGGCCGAGGCCCGCCATCACTTCCGGCTGGTCCACCAGCTTCAGCAGCACGCGGCGGATGGCCGGGTCGTCGAAGGGCTTGGAGGCGGTGTTGATGCGGTAGTGGCCGGTGAACATGTGCGCGCCGGTGAAGTTCAGCACGCGCAGGTTCCGGTCCCGCTCCATCGCCGCCAGGAAGTCGAA
The DNA here is from genome assembly GCF_014490485.1 of Teichococcus aerophilus. Classification (GTDB taxonomy): domain Bacteria; phylum Pseudomonadota; class Alphaproteobacteria; order Acetobacterales; family Acetobacteraceae; genus Pseudoroseomonas; species Pseudoroseomonas aerophila. The sequence goes on from NZ_JACTVA010000024.1 coordinate 59,174, forward strand.
CGGCGCGTACTGCATGTAGTCGATCTCGCCCGACTGCAGCGCCGCCGCGGCCGTGCCGCTGTCGGGGATGACGCGGATGTCCAGCGCCTCCACCTTCGGCACCTTGCCGCCGGCGAGGAAGTCCACCGGCTCGGCGCGCGGGCGGTAGTTGTCGTTGCGGCGCAGCAGCATGCGGTCGCCCGGGCGGTGCTGCGCGCGGTTGTAGACGAAGGGGCCGGAGCCGACGATCTCGCTGACCTGGGTAGTGCCCGGCGTGGCGGCGATGCGCGCCGGCATGATGAACGGGCTGGGGGAGGAGGTGGTGCCCAGCGTATCCAGCACCAGACCGTAGGGAGATTTCAGCACCAGGGTGACGGTGCGCGCATCCGTCGCGGTCAGGGACGCGGTATTGGCCAGCAGCCGCCCGCCCAGCGCATTGCGGGTGGACCAGCGCTGCAGGGAGGCGACGACGTCGGCGGCGGTGACGGGGCTACCGTCATGGAAGGCCAGCCCGTCCCGCAGCGTGAAGGCCCAGGTCAGCCCGTCATCCGAGGTGGTCCACTTGTCCACCATCTGCGGCTTCATGGTGCCGGCCGCGTCGGGCGCGAACAGCGTATCGAAGACCATGTAGCCGAAGGTACGGGTGATGTAGGCGCCGGTGAAATGCGGATCGAGCGTGACGATCTCCGCTTCCAGCACCACCTTCAGCGGTTCCGCCCGGGCGGCGCCCAGGCTGGTAGCCAGTGCCACGGCACCTGCCGCCAGCATCCCGTACAATCTCTTCACGCCCGCACCTCCTGGAAAAACCGGAAGGTTAGCTGCAAGCGTCGTGCCACCGCGTGGCGCCCGCATCCTTCCTGGTCAGGCCAGTGAAGGATGCGGGCAATGCACGGTCAAGTCGCAGCCTGCTCCCGCAAGGGCACGGGGAAGACGCGGTCATAGGCCAGGTTGAACAGGAAGGCGTAGGCCACGTAGAAGGCGGCGATCGCCAGGTCCATCACGAAGGCCTGCATCAGCCCGATCCCGAGATACCAAGCGATCGGCGGCAGCAGGATGACCAGCAACCCGGCCTCGAACAGGATGGCGTGGCCGACGCGCAGCCACAGGCCCTTGCGCGTATGGCCGCGCAACCGCTGCATGGCGTGGTCGAAGCCCAGATTGTAGAAATAGTTCCACACCGTAGCCGCCGTGGCGCTGCCGATGCCGATCAGCCCCATCTGCGACAGGTGCAGGCCGAACAGCCAGGTTCCGAACGGGATCATGATGGCGAGGCCCACGATTTCGAAGGCCAGGGCGTGGCGGATACGGTCGCTTACGGTACGCATGGTCGATACTCGATCAGTTTCGGTCGACCCGTCTTCTATCCATTTATATGCGCCCCTCAAGTTAGATACTATCTGAAAACCAGATAGGATGGTCGCCATGACGGTATCGCTCGACCAGCTCCAGGCTTTCGTCGCGGCGGCTGAGACCGGCTCCTTCTCCGCCGCCGCGCGCCGGCTGCGGAAGGCGCAATCCGCCGTCAGCACCCAGGTCGCCAACCTGGAGACGGACCTTGGCCTGGTGCTGTTCGACCGCGCCGCCCGCCTGCCGGTGCTGACCGCCGCCGGGCAACGCCTGCTGCTGGAAGCCCGCGTCGTACTGGAGCGGCGGGAGCACCTGGTGGGCGTCGCCCGCAGCCTGGAGCACGGCGTGGAGAACCGCCTGGTCATCGCCATCGACGAGCTGTACCCGGAGCATGCACTCGGCGCGCTGTTCGCCGAATTCGCCCTCGCCTTCCCCTTCGTGGAGCTGGAGATCCTGTTCCCGCTGATGGAGGATGTCAGCCGGCTGGTGCAGGATGGCAGCGCGCATCTCGGCATCATGTGGCGGCAGGAAGTGCTGCCGACGGAGCTGGGCTTCCAGACCATCGGCTGGGTGCCGCTGAAGCTGGTCTGTGGCCGGGACCACCCGCTGGCAAAGACCCGCGTCGAGTGGGAGGAGTTGAAGCGCCACCGGCAGATCCTGGTCGCCGCCCGTAGCGATGGGCCGGAGAAGCAGCGCATGCGCGTCGCCGCCGAGGTTTGGTGGGTGGAAAGCCACTGGGTGATCCTGGAGATGGTCAAGCACGGCATCGGCTGGGCCTTCGTCTCCGACCACGTCATCGCCGCCTCCCCGGCCGCGCCGCATCTGGTCACGCCGGAGCTGCGGTTCGACGGGCATGACTGGCCGGTGGCGCTGGAGATGGTGTGGCACAAGCAGCGCCCCTGCGGCCCCGCCGCCGCCTGGCTGCGGGACCGCTTCACCCGCGCGCGGGCGGATTTCCCCGCCCCATCCAGCGAAAGGTGAGGCGGACTGACCTGAATCGGCCCGGCTTAACCAAGCAAACATTTCCGATCGCTAGCGTGGCTTCCGACAGGAGGTCATCATGCGCGTGCAAAATGCCCGTGGGCGTATTCCAGGCCATCGTGCCGGCGGCGGCCTCGCCGCATCCCTGGCGTTGCTGGGTGCGCTGGCGTGGCAACCGGCGATAGCGGCCACGCTGAGCGCCGATCAGCTGGCCATGCTCGATGCCGCAACCGCCGGCATGGCGGCGTCCGAACGGCAGGCGATCCTCGGCCAGGTCGCTTCCATGACGGACGCGCAAGCGGATACCTATTACCAGTCCTTCCTGAAGCAAGGTGCCACCGGCAGCCCGGCGATACCGACAAGCACGCCGCCGGCCACGACGGCGCCCGGCGTGACGACACCGGGCACGGCATCCGGCACGGCGGCAGCCGGTACCGCCGCGTCCGGCTCGGCGGAGCCCACTCCCGGGCTCCCGCGCAGCAACGTGCTGGTCGCACAGGCCGCCAATCCGCCCGGCCGCTCCGAGCCCTACGAGATCCGCCGCTCCACTCGTTCCCTACGGGAGATCGAGCCGTTCATCTCGCGCCTGGCCTCTCGCAACCTGCGTGTCAGCGTGGCGGGGTATGCCGCCAGCACGCCGCTGCGGGCGGAGCTGGATTACCGCGGCATCAAGATTCTCGTCTCCTCGCCGGCGAACTCCACCGCGATGCGCCTGCAGGTGCCCGATGCCGGCATCGACCGGACGGTGGCGGAGCGCAGCCGCGACCTCTCCCTCCTCGGCGTCGGCCGCTACGTCGCGGCGGAGGACAGCCACCTGATCCAGAAGCTGATGCGCGCCGTGGTCGGCCACACCACGGACGACCCTGTTGCCGGCAACCCGGCTTCCCTGCTCGGCCGCATGCTGGCGATGGATTTCCGGGCCGGCGCCGAATCCTTCGCCTCGGTCGGCGAGATGGCGCGCCTGTCCCTCGGCGACTGGGGCTCGGCCAGCGTCATCGGCTGGCACCAGTTCGGCGGCAACGCCACGGTCAACACGCTGGCGGTGCCCCTGACCCTCGGCCACCGCTTCGCCGAACGGTGGGAGCTCTACGCCGAGGCCGTGCCGGCGGTGCAGCAGATCGACGGCCGGCCAGTCTACAGCTCCATGCTCGGCACCGGCTTCCACTACACCCTGCTCGACAGCGACGGGCTACGCTGGCGCGCCGGTGCCTCCGCCCGCGGCGGCGTCGCCGGCTCCTCCGAGGCGGAAACGGTCGGCGGGCTGCTCGGCGGCGCGGTGACGTCCGAGGTTTCCTACCAGCTACGGCCGGGGCTGACCCTCAGCGGGGCCTCCACCGTCGCCCATTACGGCGCGTTGCCCATCGCCTACGGGCCATATTCGGCCAAGTACGAAGTCTCCAGCACCGGCTTCCGCAACGGCGTCTCCGTGAGCCAGGCCATCGCGCCGATCTTTGGGATGGATGCGGCACTGACCGGCAGCATCATCGACAGCCGCTTCAGCGGCACGAAACTGGCGGTGAACGCGTGGCAGGAATACGGGGCCCTCATCACCCTGGGCCGCGAACGGCCGGCCCGGATCGGCGTTTCCTACCTGCATGGTGAACAGGGCGTCCAAGGCATCTCCCTCCGCGCCAGCATCGATTTCTGAAGACGGGCGCCGAGTGTTCGGATGGGAAGGGAAGGCCGGGGAAGTAATTCCCCGGACCCCTTCTTTTCATTCTGCGAGTTTGGCGAAGCGCCTCAGAGTCGACGCTGCTTGATGATTTTATAAATGGCCCCCGCGGGCTGAACCGTCAGTCGGCGGTGTCTATAACCTTCGGCATACCCAGCCGTCTCTCAGGCCCAACCCGAAAAACTTGGGAAAAAAGAAGGGGTCCGGGGAATTCCTTCCCCGGCCTTTCTTCCCCAAAGCCACCTCACGGCCTTTTTTCCTCCCGCCGACTCCCCTCCATCCCGCAAAGCTGCTTCCAGTCAGGGACCAGACGCGCTGACGTCGCTGTCCTCTGACCGCATGGAGACTGCCCGCATGATCCGCAGGACCGTCCTTGCCGCTCTTGGCTGCCTGATGGCCTCCACCGGCCTGGCCAGGGCGGAGGGAAGCCCCTTGCGCCAGGCTTTGTCCGGCCTGCCCGCCATCATCACCGAGAATCCGGAGCCGGTGCAGGCGTTGTTCCTGGACCCGTCCGCGCTCTCCCGCGTCGCCGGGCAGGCGGAGGGCTGGCCGCCGGAAGCGCTGCGCCGCATTTCTGCCGCGGCCGATATGCCCCCGATCCGCGCGATGCAAGGCGGTGGCATCCAGGCCTGGAACGATGCCGCCGGGCTGTCCCTGCAGCAGGTCCGCAGCCTGGCCTCGGTGGGCGATATCGCCGTCGTCTGGCGCCTGGCCGATGCCGGCGCGCAGGCCCGCCTGCTGGATCACCTGCGCCAGCGCGGCTTCACCCAGGGCCCTGACGGCCTGCTGACCGACCCTGGCCCCATCTCGCTGATGGAGCGGATGCGCGACCCCTGGCGCGTGCTGCGCCTTGGCCCCTCCAGCGTCATGGCCGATGGCGATGCCGTGGTGCAATCCGCCAGCCCGGAGGGCGTGCGCCGCTTCGCTCAGGTTCCGGCGGCCGGGAGCGCGGAGGCCGAGCCCACGGTGCGGGCGGCGCTGGAAGGCGTGGAGGCCCGGCTGGGCAGCGGGCGTATCGTCCAGGCCGTGCTGTTCGCCCCCACCCTCACCCTCGCCCAGCAGGACCCGGCCGCGGTGCTGCGTGGCGGCGCCAATGCCGCGCGGGAGCGCCTGCGCCGGGATGCCGAGACCATCGGCCAGGGCCTGCCGCCTTATCGCCGTGGCCTGATGGTGGACATCGCCGGCGAACAGCGCCCGGCCCTGCTAGTCTCCCTCACCTACCCCGATTGCGGCACCGCCGAGACCGCCGCCGCCAAGGTCCGCGCCTTCTGGGACACCCCCGCCTTCAACGGCGCCGTGCCGGCCGAGATCTCGACCGAAGCCGTCAACGGCGAAACCGGCTGCGCCGCCACCATCCTGATCGAGACCGCCCCGCGCGGCCTGGCCAACCCGGCCTTCGAGCAAGTGTGGAACGCCATCCAGCAACGCCAGCCGACGCCGCTGGATATTCGCTGATATCGTTCGGAGGCGGGGGCTGTGGAAGACAGGGGAGAATGAATTCTCCCCTGAGACCCCTCTTCTTTTCTTTTTTCGAGTTTGGGGTGCGGGGCTGCGGTGTTTGCACCAGCATGGGAATGTAGGTCAGGTAGCTGTGCTTCTGCCTGTCGATGCGGGGGCCGCTGCTTTTAAAATCTAAGCTGCCGCCATATGCAAAGCTTGCCCGCCTGAAGTGACATCGCCGAAGGCTTGAATCGCCTGATGCAGCCGTCGCCTCATTTTGCCGTATAGGCGCGTTCAGTCCATCATCTCCCTGATAGAGCCTTCGTCGTCTGGCGGTGCCGTCGCAAAGATTTTTATATTTGCTTCTTTGGTGGCGTAGCCACCAGCATTCAGCAGGCGGTGCGCCCAAGTCACGCAGCATGGCAATTCCACACAGTCAGCCGCCATGTGCAAAGACGCTACCGAGACATCGCCAGAAGCATGTGGTCAAAGCAGCCACCCGCCCCCTGATGGGTTTCCAAAGGCCTCAGGCCTTTGGCGGGGAGAGTTTGAGAGGGGCAGCGCCCCTCTCAAGCCATCAGGCGCCACGACAGATCACAACAACCAGCAGGCGTGCCCGAACCGTCAGACCCCAGGCGCGGATGCCCCTCCGCCCTGCCCCAGCACGAAGCGCAGGGCCCGGCTGATGGCGACAGGCAGGACCGAGCCGTGGTTTTCCTCCGGATAGACGCGGAAACTGACCTCCGCGTTGGTGGAGGCGATCCGCTCGGCCATGGCGCGGGCGTTGTCCACCATGGCGCGGCGGCCACGGCGCTCGGCGGTGCGGGCGGCTTCGGGGGCGCCGGCTTCCCAGGGCGTCAGCCCCTGTTCCCATTCGCCGACGCCGATGGCCACGCGGGGCGCACGGGCGGGTTGGCGCGCCTGCCGCAGTCCGGCCAGCAGCCGCGGCTGGTCCCACCAGATGGAGGGGCTGATGGCGATGTAGTCGGTGAAGGCATCCGGGTCGTGCGCCAGCACGTCCAGGGTGAAGAAGCCGGCCAGGGAATGCCCGGCCAGCACTTGCCGCGTGGTGTCCACCGGGCAGCGGGCGGCCACCAGCTCGGCCACCGGGCCGCGCAGCAGGGCCAGGAAGGCGTCGCGGCCGCCGCTGGCATGCGCGACGGTCTCCTCCGCCGGCGGGCCGGGAGTGTAGTCCAGGCCGCGCCGGGCGCGGTGGTAGGGGGCCTCGCCCGGGTAGGCGATGCCGGCCACCACGGTGGCGCCGATGCCGGTGGCGCCGGCGCGCACCGCGCCCTGGCGGGCGATTTCGGTCACGGTGGCGAAGCTGGCATTGGCGTCCAGCAGGGTCAGCACGGGGAAGCCGCCGGGTGGTGGCGGCACCTGGGGGATGGCCAGCCACAGCCGGTACTCACCGGCCGCGGCGTGCAGCCCATGCGCCTCGGTCCCGGCCAGGAAGACGGGGGGAATGACGGGCGGCACCTCAGCCACGCAGGGTGGCGCCGCCGTCGATATACAAATCCGCCATGGTGATGTGCCCGGCGCGGTCGGAGAGCAGGAACACCACCGCGTCGGCGATATCCTCCGGCGTCGCCAGCTTCTTCAGCGGGATGCCGGTCTTGTACTGCTCCGGCAGCCCAGCGATGACGCGTGCCGCGCCGTTTTCGTCCGCCCACATGCCGGTCTGCATCGGCGTCAGGGTGGAACCGGGGGCGATGATGTTGCAGCGGATGCCGCTGGGCGCCAGTTCCAGCCCCAGGCAACGGGTGAACATGGTGGTCGCGGCCTTGGACGCCGCATAGGCCGCCATGGCGTGGCGCGGGATGCCGGCGGCGTTGGAGCTGACGACGACGATGGCCCCCGCCTGGCGCGGCTGCATCACCCGCGCCAGTGCCCGGCCGAGATGGAACACCCCATCGGTGTTAACGGCGAAGACACGGCGCCATTCGGCATCGCTGGTGTCGACAACAAGGTTATTGCCGAGGATGCCGGCCAGGCTGACGCCGTAGTGGATCGGCCCTTCCTCCGCCTCGATCCGCGCCACCAGCGCATCGACGGCGGCGCCGTCCGTCACGTCCAGCCGCTCCGCCCGCACGCCCGGAATGGCGGGAATGGCGGCGGGGTCGAGGTCGGTGGCGACGACGCGCGCGCCCTCTTCCACCAGCAGCCGCAGCACTGCCTGGCCAATGCCGCCGGCGGCGCCGGTCACCAGGGCCAGCTTGCCGGAGAGTCCACTCGGTCGCATCAGGCGGTGTCCTTCTTGTCGCAGGCAGCCAGACGCGCGGCCAGCGGCGGCGCGATCTGCACCGTGGCCTCGGGCCCGGTCAGCTCGGCATGCTGGGCGGCGATGTCGATCACCTCCACGTCCCCGGCATAGGGGCGCCAGAGATCGGGGGAGATGGCGCTGCCGGCATGCTGCGCGGCGGCGTGGAAATGGATGATGCGGCCGGGAAAGTATCCCTGCTCATGCTGCCGCACCAGCCGGTTGTTGCCACGCACCACGCGCACCACGCCATCCAGCGCCGCTTCGGGCAGGCGGCCGAGCGGGCTGTCCCCGGCGCGCAGATAGGCCACCACGGCCTCGCGTGTCAGCTCCAGCCCATCCGGCAGGTTGTCGGGGTCGTAGCCGGCGATGGCCAGCAGGGCACGGAAGGGGGCGTTCTCCTCCGGCTCCTCCTGGCTGCGCCAGACCTCGCTGGGGTAGGAATCCAGCATCGCCAGCACGCCAACGCGCTGTGCCAGCCGCACCGCCATGGCGTGGGCGATGATGCCGCCGACGGACCAGCCCAGCAGATGCACCACGCCCCGCGGCCGCACAGCGCGGATGCGTTCCACATAATCAGCGGCCAGGGCGTCCAGGCTTGGCGGCGTCTCCACCCCCGCGGCAAGGGCGGGCGCCTGGATGCCATAGACGGTGCGGCGCGGCGCCAGTGCCCGCGCCAGCCCGCCATAGCACCAGGAAATGCCGCCAGCCGGATGCACGACGAAGAGCGGCGGCAGTGCCTCATCGCCCTGCTGCAGGCGCACCACCGGGCCAAGCCCGCTGTCGCTGACAGGTTTCTCCTCAAGCAGCGCCGCCAGCCGCTCCACCGTCGGGTGCTCGAACAACGCGCCCAGGCCGGGGTCCCAGCCGAAATCCTCGCGCACCCGCAGCATCAGCTCCACCGCCAGCAGCGAATGGCCGCCGAGGGCGAAGAAATCATCTTTCGCGCCCACGCCTTCGATGTGCAGCACCTGGCCGTACAGCGCCGCGATGCGCCGCTCCGCCTCGGTGGCGGGCGCCCGGCCTTCCACGGTCACGTAGTCCGGTGCCGGCAGAGCGGCGCGGTCCAGCTTGCCGCTGCTGTTCACCGGCAGCGCCGCCAGGGTCACGAAAGCGGCGGGCAGCATGGCATCGGGCAACCGTGCCGCCGCATGGGCGCGCAGCGCGGCGGCGTCGAAGCCCTCCGCCGGCACCACATAGGCCACCAGCCGCCTGTCGCCCGCCTTGTCCTCCCGCGCGATCACCCGCGCCTGGCGCAGCGCCTTGTAGCTGGCCAGCGCCGCCTCCACCTCGCCGAGTTCGATGCGCTGGCCACGGATCTTCACCTGATGGTCGGACCGGCCGAGGAAGACCACGGCGCCATCCGGCCGCAGCCGCGCTACGTCCCCGGTGCGGTACATGCGCTCGCCCGGGCGGAATGGGTTGGGGATGAAGGCGCGTTCCGTCAGGTCCGGCCGGCCGAGATATTCCCGCGCCAGCTGCACGCCGCCAAGGAACAGATGCCCGGTCACGCCCGGCGGCACCGGCCGCATCGCCTCGTCCAGCACATAGAGCTGGGTGTTCCACACAGGGTGGCCGATCGGCACCGGCTGGCTGCGGTCGGTGGCCGAGGCCGGCCAGTAGCTGACATCGACGGCGGCCTCGGTCGGGCCATACAGATTGTGCAGCCCGGCCTCGATGCGCGCGTGGAAGCGGTCGCGCAACTCCGCTGTCAGTTCCTCGCCACTGCAGAACACGCGCGCCAGTCGCAGGCCGGCCGAGGCCGGCTCGGCCAGGAAGGCGGCGAGCATGGAGGGGACGAAATGCGCGGTGGTGATACAGCCGTCCCGCAGCAGCGCCGCCAGGGCCACCGGGTCCTTGTGCACGCCGGGCGGCGCCACCACCAGCGTGGCACCGGCCAGGAACGGCAGGAAGAATTCCCAGACCGAGACATCGAAGGTCGCCGGCGTCTTCTGCAGAATGCGGTCGGCCGTGCCGAAGCGGTAATACTGCCGCATCCATTCCAGCCGGTTGACGATGGCCCGGTGCTCGACCACCACGCCCTTCGGCTCCCCGGTGGAGCCGGAGGTGTAGAGCACATAGGCCGCATCGCCGGGCGCCGGGCCCTGGGTGGGGGCCTCCCCCGCCAACGGCCAGTCCTGCGGCGCCAGCACCGGCACCTGGCCCGGCAGGGGGCGCGCGGAAAGCGCCAGTACCGGCTTGGCATTATCCAGAATCCGCGCGATGCGCGCCTCCGGGTGTTCCAGGTCCAGCGGCAGGTAGGCACCGCCGGCGCGGATCACCGCCAGCAGCGCCACCACCAGCTCCACCGATCGCTCCAGCGCCACGGCGACGATGCTGCCTGGGCCGACGCCACGGGCACGCAGCGCCGCCGCCAGGGCGCCGCTGCGCGCATCCAGTGCCGCGTAGCTCAGCACCGTGCCAGCGAATTCCAGTGCCGGCGCCTCCGGATGCGCCTGCATGCGGGCGGCGATCAGCGCCGCCAGCGTCGTGTCCGGCACATGGTGCGTGGTGGCGTTCAGGTCCTGCAGCGCCCAGCGCGCTTCGTCCGGCGTCGCCGTCGGCACGTCGGCCAGCCTTGGCGCGCCCAACGCGGCATGAATGAAATGCCGCAGCCGCGCGGCATGGGCCGCGACATCGGCCGCGTCGTACAGGCCGGGATTGGCCTCGATCTCCAGCCGCAGCCCGGCGGCATCGGGGCCGCCGCGGAAGCTGAGGGTGATATCGTCCACGGGCCCGGTGCCCAGCACGTGCTGGCTGGCTTCCAGCCCGGCGAATTCGGGCAGGCGGTCGAACGGCAACAGGTTCACCAGCGGCCCGTGCAGCCGCCGCCCGGCGCCCAGCAGGCCGAGGTCCCGCCGCAACTGCTCGCCGCGATAGCGCCCGTGGCGCCGGCCGCGCAGCAGCGCCTTCGCGGCGTCGGCCAGCACCGCCCCCAGCGGCGCCGCCTCGTCCGGGGCCAGGCGCAGCGGCAGCACGTTCATCAACGTGCAGGGCACCCGCGCCGCCGGGCTGCCCAGCCGGCCCATGAAGGCCACGCCAAGGCTGACCTCCGGCGTGCCGGCATGCCGGCGCACATAGGCGGCCACCAGCGCCGCCAGAATATCCGGCCACGGCAGGTTGTGCGTGGCGGCGGCGGCGCGCAGCGCGTCCGCGAAGGCATCGTCCAGCGGTTCGGCATGGCGCAGCGCCCGGTGGCCGGTCATGGCCAGGCCAGGAGCCAGCCCCACCACCTCGGGTGCGCCCTGCATCGTCTCCCGCCAGAAGGCGGCGTCCTTTTCCCGGCGCGGGTCGGCGCGATAGGCGGCGTCTTCGGCCAGCACCACGGAAGGCCGGGTCAGGGAGGGTCCGGGCATGCCCTGGCCCAGCGCGGCGGCGTAGAGATTGGCCACGCGCCGCACCAGCAGGTCGGTGCCGAAGGCATCCACCACCAAATGGTGCGCGCGCTGGTACCAGAGATGCCGGCGCGGGCCCAGCACGTAGAGCCGTTCCGCCGCCAGGGCGTGCCGGGCCGGGTCCAGCGGCGCCGCCATGTCCCGCGCCATGTCGGCCAGGGCGGCCTGCTCGGCATCCGGCTCGTTGGTCAGGTCGATCACGGCCAGCCAGGGGCGGCGTGCCTCGTCCAGCCACTGCACCGGGGCGCCGCCGGCATCGTCGATGCGCAGCGCCAGCGCATCGGCTTCGGCCACCATGCCGTTCACGGCATCGGCGAAGGCCACCAGGTCCAGCGGCCCGCGCAGGTCCAGGTACTGGCCGGTGTTGAAGATCGGGTTGGCCGCGTCCAGCCGCTGCGCGTACCACAGACCCGCCTGCGCCTCGGTCAGTGGCTGCGGCATGCGCGGATCATGCGGCGGCACGGCGAGCGGCGCGTTCATCGGCCGGCGAGGTGCCGCCGCACGATGGCCCACCAGGCATCCAGCGTCAGCCGCTCGGCGAATTCGGAGAAATCGAGACCGAGCCCGGTCTCGTTCCAGCGCACCAGCAGCGTCATCGCCCGCATGGAATCCAGGCCGAGGTCGATCAGGTTGTCTTCGCCGCCGATCTCCTCCGGGTCCTCGTGGATCAGGGCGGCGATGTCGGCGCGCATGCGCTCGCGCGTCAGCATCACAGCGCGGCCAGCAGCTGGTCGGTGGTCATCGGCACGGCGCAGGTGGCGGCGACGTAATTCAGCGCCATCATGTGCTTCTCGCGCGAGAAATCGGCCACCGCATCGGCGGCGAAGAACGGCTCGATATCGCGCTGGAACGCCTCGGCCGCCGTCAGGGTGCAGCCGATATGCGCGTAGATGCCGCAGACCACCAGCTGGTCCCGCCCCCGCACGCGCATCAGCGTCTCCAGGTTGCTGCGCTGGAAGGCGCTGTAGCGGTGCTTCGTCAGGACGAAGTCGCCCTGTTCCGGCGCCAGTTCTTCCAGGATCGGCTGGTGCTCCGGCGCGCCCGACATGCCGGGGCCCCAGAGGTCGGCCTGCAGGCCACGGTCCCGTCGGTCCTGGTTGCCGTGCTGCGCCGTGTAGAATACCGGGATGCCATGGGCGCGTGCCTGCACGATCAACCGGGCGATGTTGCGCACCACCACCAGCATGGGCGCGGCATCGCGCGTGTAGGGCCGCACGAAGTAATGCTGCATGTCGTGCACCAGCAGCGCGGCGCGGTCGCGCTCCACGCTCCAGGGCGCGCGCGGCACCGGCAGTTCGTTGGCGCCCGGCAGGTCGTAGGGGGCGATGGTGGGCAAACCCTTGGCGGTCATGCTGGCACGAACTCTTACTGGTGTTGCAGGAACTCGGCGCGCAGGCGGGCGCGCAGTTCCTTCCGGCTGACCTTGCCGGCGGCGGTGGTGGCGAAATGCTCGACGAAGACGATCTGGTCCGGCACCTTGAACTCGGCGATGCCGCGCGTGCGCATCCAGGCCTTCAGCGCCGACCCCTTCGGCTTCTCGCCCTGGGCAATGACGAAAGCGCAGGAACGCTCGCCCAGGAACTCATCCGGGATGGAGACGATGGCGACATCGAAGACATTCGGATGCGCCAGCAGGTGGTCCTCGATCTCTTCGGCGGAGATCTTCTCGCCGGCGCGGTTGATATGGTCCCCCGCCCGCCCCTGCACTTCCAGGTAGCCGCCGGGAAAGCGCCGCACGATGTCCCCCGTGCGGTAGAAGCCGTCACTGGTGAAGGAACGCGCATTGGCGGCCGGGTCGTTATGATAGCCGCGGATGGTGTAGGGCCCCCGCGCCAGCAGGTAGCCAGGCTCGCCTTCCGGCACCGGGTTGCCGAGGTCGTCCACCACCAGCACCTCGTCATCGGGGCTGATCGGGCGGCCCTGGGTGGAGACGATGGTCTCCTCCGGGTCATCCAGCCGGGTGTAGTTCACCAGCCCCTCGGCCATGCCGAACACCTGCTGCAGCGTGCAGCCCAGCACCGGCCGCACCCGCTTCGCCACTTCCCGGGTGAACTTGGCGCCGCCGACCAGCAGCACCTGCAGGCTGGAGATGTCGTTCTGCTTGCTCGGCGCCGCCTGCAGCCACAGCAGCGCCAGCGGCGGCACCAGCCCGGTGATGCTCACGCGCTCCCGCTCGATCAACGGAAAGGCGGCATCGGGGCTGGCGGAGAGGCTGAGCACCACCTTCGCCCCCGCATACAGCGCGCCGATATGCCCGGGCGAGCTCATCGGGAAGTTGTGCGCCGCCGGCAGCGCCACCAGGAACACGCTCTCCGCCGTCACGCCGCAGATCTCGTTGCTGGCCCAGCAGCTGTAGAGGTAATCGTCATGTGTGCGCGGGATCAGTTTCGAGAGTCCCGTGCTGCCGCCCGATATCTGGATGAAGGCGACGTCGGAGGAGGAAACATCGGGCGGCAATGCCACGCCTTCGCCCCGCTCAGTCGCCAGCTTCGTGAACTCCGCCGCATCGCCCGCGACGACGACGACATGCGCCACCGCCGGTACCTCGGCCTGCAAGGCGCGCGCCTGGTCCCGGTAGTCGAAGCCGTCATGCCGCTCGGCGATGACGTAGCCCACCGCCTCGGCCTTCCGCGCGAAATGCGCGATCTCGGTGATGCGATGCGCCGGCAGCGCGTAGAGCGGGATCATCCCGGCACGGAACAACCCGAATACGGCGGAGAAGAACTCGGCGATGTTGGGCAGCTGGACCACCACCCGGTCCCCCGGCTTCAGCCCGGCGCGCAGGTAGCCGGCCGCCGCCGCCTCGGCCCGCGCCAACAGTTCCGCATAGCTCCAGCTTCGGTCCCGGTCGACGATGGCGATGGCGTCCGGCCGCTCCGCCGCCCGCTGGCGCAGGAAGCCGGAGAACGTCTCGCCACGCCAGTAGCCCTTCTCGCGGTAGCGGCGGGCGAGGTCGTCGGGCCAGGTCTGGCGAAGCGGAGTCACAGGCGGGTCTCTTCCAGTTCAATGCCGAGCGCGGCCAGCAGGGCACCATACTTGGCGCCGGTCTCCGCCGCCTCGGCCCAGGGGTCGGAGCCGGGCACGATGCCCGCACCGGCATAAAGCCGCGCGGTATTCCCGGCAATCTCGGCGCAGCGGATCGACACATACCAGGCGCCGTCGCCCGCCGCATCGCACCAGCCCACCGCTCCGGCGTAGAAGTCCCGGTCATAGGCCTCGATCTCGCCGATCAGCCGGGCGGCATGGGCCCGCGGCAGGCCGCAGACGGCCGGCGTCGGGTGCAGCGCCGCCGCCAGCTCGGCGGAGGAGATGGAGGCATCCTTCAACTCGCCCTCGATGCGGGTGCCCAGGTGCCACATGCTGTTGGTGCTGGTCAGCGTCGTGCCCTGCGGGGCGGAGAGCTGCCGGCAGTAGGGCGCCAGCGTATCCAGGATGAAGTCGGCGACGATGGCGTGTTCCCGCCGGTCCTTGTCGGACCGCGCCAGGGCGGCGGCATTGGCGCTGTCCGCCGCCGCATCGACCTCCCGCCGCGCCGAGCCGGCCAGGGGGTGGGACAGGATGCGCGCCCCGGTCTTGGAGAGCAGCAATTCCGGCGTCGCCCCCGCCAGCACGCGCGGCGCGCCGCCACGCGGCGGCAACGGCACCAGGAAGCCGGTGACCGACGGGTCGGCCGAGAGGCGCCGCAACAGCCCCTGCAAATCGATCGGCGCATCCGCCCGCGCCAGCAGGCTGCGGGAGAGCACGATCTTCGTCAGCACCTCCCGCCGCCCGGCGCCCTGCGCCGCCTCCTGCCGCATGATGCCCAGCGCGCGCTGGACGGAGGCGGCATAGCCCGCCGCATCCGGCTCATGCGCCAGTTGCCAACGCGCGTCCGGGCGCGGCGCGGCGGCCACCTCCTGCACGGTGCGGGAGACGGTGCGCGGCTGCACCAGGTAGTCCTCCGCCTCCCGCGCGAAGGGCAGCGCCCCCGCCAGCAGGGCATCCCGCCCCGCCAGGCGGAAGAACGCCGCCACCCGCGCACCCAGCGTCTCCGCCGGCCCGCGCGGCAAGGCCGCGCCCAGCCCCTGGCCCTGCACCACCCCACGGGCGGAGCGGAAGGCGAAGAGCGGTGCCTCCATGCCATCCTGCCGCATGATGTGCGTCTCGCTGGCCAGGGTACTCATGCGCGGCCTTCCTCCCTCAGAAGCGGATCAGGCTGACGGTGTCGCCATTCGGGTCGTCCACGGGCGGCTGGCCACGGCCGGCGCTGCGCGCCTTGTTGGTGACGTAGGCCAGGCCGCTGCGGGGATCGACCGCGATGGTGTTGGGATGGGACCCGGTGGCCAGGCTGGCCTGCACTTCCAGCTTCGCGCCATCCAGGACGCTGACGGTGCCGGCGCCCCGGTTGGCCACCAGCACGGTGCCGTTGGTCGGGTGCAGCGTCACGCCCAGCGCGCCCGCGCCCGTCTCCACCGACTTCACCAGCGCGCCGCTGCCGGCATCCAGCACCGCCAGGGTGCCGGACTTCTGGTTGGTGACGAACAGCCGCTTGCCGGCGGCGTCATAGGCCGCGTTGATCGGCCCCTCGCCACCCGAGGGGAAGGCGCGCTTCACCGCGCGGGTCGCCAGGTCCACCTCGATGATCTCGTTCGTCTGCAGGCGGGCGGCGAACAGGCGGTTGCCGGCGCGGTCGAGCGTCATGCCGCTCATCGCCTCGCCCAGGCCGTCCGAGATCACGTGCAGCATCTCGTTCTTGGCGCCGTCGATCACCCAGATCTGGCTCTGGACGCCCTGGAAGCCGGGGACGGAGACATAGACGCGGTTCGCCTCCTCATCCACCAGCACCTGGCGGACATGCGCCTTCTCGCCATGGGCGATCTTGGTCAGCACGCGCCCCGCCTTCAGGTCGATGGCCGAGACGCTGCCGGAGCGGGTGTTGGTGGTGTAGAGCGTGCCGGTGCGGTCGTTCACCGCCAGGCCGAAAGCGGGCTCGGGCAGGGAGAGCGTGCTCTTCACTTCCAGGCTCTGCGGGTCCAGGCCCAGGATGGAGGCCTCGGTGGCGCCACGCGGGCCGGCGGCCGCGACATGCAACAGGCCGGTGGTCGTGCTCACCACCAGCTCGTACAGCCCGCCGGGCGGCACCAGCCGCACGCTCTTGCCCACCGTGGCGGCGGCCATGGCGGGGCTGACCCGGCTGGCGCAAAGCAGGCCGGCCACCAGGCCGAAGGCATGGCGGCGCGAAAGGGCCGGCAACATCGTCGGGTGCATCAAAGTCTCCATGTCGTATGCCGCGGGCAGCGATCTGGCCGCGATCGAAGATTGAGTCCCGCGCCAGGGCCGCGCGCCCCAGCCTGGCGACACCCCTGCCAGGCCAGGCCCGGCCTGGTCCGCGCACCGGCCATGTTCGTCCACGGCGTGACCGCGCGGGACATCATGGGGAAGGAGGGCATCGATGCATCCTTGCATCGCAAGGCCTGACGGGCCTTCCATCCCTTGCCGGGGTGCGTCTTCCAGCCGATCGAAGGGGAAGGCGCCGCCGGCAGGGGCGAGGCGGCCCGCAAACCATGCAAATGAAAAGCATTCTCAGACGCGGGACATTAGCTTCCGGCGTTCCGATGTCAACCGCCACTGCCGCACCGCACACGCGGTTGAGGAACATGGCGCCGAATCCATGTTCCTTGGCGAACGGGCCCTTCGCTTTTGCGCGGCTGGATGGACGTCGGCCGGTGGGAAATGCGGGTGGTGGAGTGGGGAGGAAAGGCTGGGGAAAGAATTCCCCGGACCCCATCTTCTTTTTTCGAGTTTGGCGTCAGGCTTCAGGGCTGAGTGCGAGCGCTTTTGATGATTTCGAATACCGGCCGCGCAGGCTGAACGCGTAGTCGCCGGAGATCTAAGACCTCCGGCGCACCCAGCCGTCCTTTAAGCCCGTCCTCTCAACAGCCCGGCTCGGAAACTCGAAAAAAGAAAAGAAGGGGCCCGGGGAATTCCTTCCCCGGCCTTCAGCCCCCCTTCAAACGAAGACGCCTACCCGACCCGGGGACGCGCATCTCCTCCCGGACGGACCGTCAGCATGACGGCGGCGCCGATGGCCAGGAACACCAGCACCGTGGCCATGCCCATCCGCTGGCTGCCGCTGATGCCCGTGACCAGCGCCAGGGCGGCCGGCCCCAGGAAGCCGGTGATCCGCCCGGACAGCGCGAACAGGCCGAAATGCGCCGAGACCTCCCCCGGCGGCGCCATGGCCGCCATGTAGCTGCGGGAGGCCGACTGGGCCGGCCCCATGAACAGCCCCAGCGTCATGGCCAGGGCCCAGAACACCGTCTTGCTCTCCACGATCACCAGGCCGAAGCCGATGACGATCATCGCCGCCAGCGCCACCAAAATGGTCTGGCGGGAGCCCAGCCGGTCCTCCAGCAACCCGAACCCGGCCGCGCCAAGCCCGGCGGTCACGTTCAGCGCGATGCCGAAGAGCAGGATCTCCTCGAACGTCATGCCGAACACGCCGGCGGCGAAGATGGCGCCGAAGGCGAACAGCGTGTTCAGCCCGTCCGTGTAGAACAGCCGCGCCACCAGGAAGCGCGCCATCGCCGGCCGCTTCGGCAGCCCGCGCAGGACGGAGAGGATCTCCGCCAGGCCCTGGCTGGCTGCCGCCTTCCAGCCGGGGCGCGCCCCAGGCGGGTCCGGCAAGGCCAGCAGGACCGGCCAGCCGAAGCCCAGCATCCACACTGCCACCAGGATGGCGGTGGCGCGCACATGCTCGGCATTGCCGCGGTCCAGCCCCAGCGGGGACGGGTCCGGCTGCACCAGCAGCAACAGGCAGACCCCCAGGCAGGCCAAGCCACCCGCATAGCCCAGCCCCCAGGCCAGGCCGGAAATCCGCCCCAGCCGCTCCGGCGGCGCCACCTGGGGCAGCATCGAGTTGTAGAACACCGTCCCCAGCTCGAACCCCACCGTCGCCACGCCGACGCAGGCCAGCGCCCACAGCATCGACTCCGGCTGCGGCGTCGCGAACCAGATCAGGCCGGTGAACAGCGATGTGACCAGGGTACAGACCAGCAGCATCAGCCGCCGCCGCCCGCCCACATCCGCCACCGCGCCCAGCACGGGGGAGAGGAAGGCAATGGCCAGCCCCGCCGCCGTCTGCATCCAGCCCCACATGGCCTGCCCGGTGGCCGCGTCCGGCGCCACGCCCTGGGCGAAATACGCCGCGATGACGAAGGTGGAAACCACGGTGGGGAAGGCACTATTGGCCCAGTCATACAACGCCCAGGCCCAGGCCTTCCGGTTCATCCCACTCGCCTCCGATCCATATCGGGGCGGAGTGTGCCCCGGTTCGGGCCTGGGCCAAAGGGGGGCGGAGGCTTGGGGGAAGCAAGGGGGAAGGTGGGGGAACGGATTCCCCATCAAACCTATCAGGTTTGATCCGTCTTTCCGGGAAGTTTGGCGCCGCGCCCCGTGACTACGGCGAGGCCCCCTGGGCGCCACGCCTCAGGACGAGAGCGACGCACCTTGATTCATCAAACGTGCCGCGCCGACTGAACCCTCAGTCGCCGGAGGTCGAAGACCTCCGGCGCACCAAGCCGGTCCTCGAGAACACCCAGCCAACGGCCACGCCCAAAACTCGAAGAAAGAAAAGAAGGGCCCGGGGAATTCCTTCCCCGGCCTTCCCTTCTTCTAAAGCCCGGCAAGGCGGTCCTTACTGGACCACCCGCCCCAGTTCCCGCACCGCCACCGTCACCGCGGCCAGGTCTGGCCGCAGGGCGGCTTCCTGGGCCGTGCGAGCGGCGGCTTCGGCGTCCGGCAGGCTGGCGCCACGCAGGTGGGCGGCGGCCAGCTTGGCGTGCAGGGCGGCGATATCGTCCAGCAGGGCCGCCTTGGCGCGGGTGCCGAAGGGCCCCGAGACGTCGGCCTGCAGCGCCGCCAGGCGCAGCGCCGGCAGGTGGAAGGCCTCGCCCGCCTGTTGCCACGCCTGCCCGGCCTGGGCGGGCGAGACATTGGCGACGGTGGAGAGGCGCACCACGGCGGGCGCGTCCTCCAGCGTCGGCGCCGCGGCCGCCAGCCGGGCGACCTGCTCGGGCAGGCCGGCCTCGCGCAGTGCCGCGGCGGCCGGGGTGGC
>NZ_JACTVA010000025.1 GCF_014490485.1 Teichococcus aerophilus
CCTGGGCGAAGGCGGCGGCGTCCGACCGGCCGGCGTCGTGGGCGGCGGCCAGGCCGGCCAGGCGGCCGGCATGCACCGCGGGGGCCTGGCCGCGCAGCAAGGCGCCATCGCCCACGGCGAACAGGCCGGGGATGCTGGTGCGGCCTTCGGCATCCACCTGCGGCACCCAGCCGCCGAGGGTACGGTCGAACCGCATCGGGGCGCGCAGCAGGCGGGGTATCTCGGCGCCAGGGACCAGCCCGTCGCCGACGCAAAGCGCGTCGGCCATGAAGCGGCGGGGCGGCGCGGCGGCAAAGCTGCCGTCGGTGGCCAGTGGGGCCACCTGCACGGCTTCCAGCACGTCCTGGCCCTCGGCGGCGTGGATGGCGTGACCAAACAGCACCGGCACCCGTCGCCCGGCGATGCGTAGCGCCCAGCCGAGCCCGCGTGCCAGCAGGCGCGGCCGGGTAGCGAGGTGGCGGGTGGCGGCCAGCCACTCGGCCCGGCTGGCACGGTCCACCACGGCCACGACCTCGCCGCCGCTGGCCAGGATCTTGGCGGCGACGGCGGCCAGGAGCGGGCCGCAACCGGCGACCACCACGCGCTGGCCCGGCAGCACCGCCTGCGCCTTCAACATGACGGTAGCGGCGGCGAGGCCAACCACGCCGGGCAGGGTCCAGCCTGGGAAGGGGATCACGCGCTCCACCGCGCCGGTGGCCGCCACCAGCCGGGGCGCGGCGAGGTTGAGCGGCCCGGATTCGGTGGCCGCATCCAGGCGGAAGCCCCCCTCCGGCAATGTGTTGACCGACCAGGCGCGGGCGTTGAAATGCGTTTCGACACGGGAAGCAACGAGGCGATCGCGCAGAGCGGCGCCAGCCGTGGCATCCTCGTCCGGCTTGGGCAAAGCGAGGCCGGGATAGGGCGCCCGCCAGACCTGCCCGCCCGCGGCCTGGGCTTCCTCGACCAGCACGACATCCAGCCCCGCTGCGCTGGCGGCCAGGGCGGCTTCCGTTCCGGCCGGGCCGGCGCCCAGCACGATGAGGTCGGTCTGCCTCATGGCATGGCGTCCGGCACCGGCTGTACGTCGAGGCCGGGGCGCACGGGCACCAGGCAGGCCTGGCGCGGCACGCCATCCACCAGCACCAGGCATTCCTGGCAGCTGCCCATGAAGCAGAAGGCGCCGCGCGGCGTGCCGGCAGCCGGGCTGCGGCGCAGGCCCAGCACGCCGGCGCAGGCCAGTGCCGTCGCCAATGCTTCCCCCACCGGGGCGCGCTGCGGCGTGCCGGCATAGGTGAAGGCGACCTCGGCCGGGCGGGTGGCGCCAGGTATGCGGCGGGATGTCATGCCGCCGCGCCCTGCACCGTCAGCTCCGGCGCCGGGCGACGGCGGGCCTCGTGTACCAGCTTGCGCTCGGCCCGCTTGCCGATGCGGGAGAAGCTGTAGGAAATGACGAAGTAGATGACGAGGATGGTGCCGTAGCAGAGGAAGGCGGAGAAGCCGCGCTGGTTGAGCATGCGCGCGGCGAAGGTCAGCTCCAGGAAGCCGATCTGCGATACCAGCGCGGTCTCCTTCACCATGCTGACTGCATGGATGGTGGAAGGCGGCAGGATGACCCGCCAGGCCTGTGGCAGTACCACGCGGAACAGGGTGGAGAGCGCACCCATGTTCATCGTCAGCGCGGCTTCCCACTGGCGTTCCGGCACCGATTCCAGACCCGCGCGGATATTCTCGGCGGCCAGGGCGGACATGCGCAACGCCACGGCGACCAGCGCTACGGTGAACAGGCTGCTATCGGCCCCCGCCATCTGGAAGCCGAAGAACACGCACATCAGCAGCACCAGGAACGGGATGCGGCGGAACCATTCCGTCCAGAGCAGGGAGAGCCAGCGCGGCAGGCGCCAAGTGACAACGTGGCGTTGCCGCAGCAGCGCCAGCACGAAGCCCGCCGCATAGCCGATGCCGCAGCCGGCGAAGGACACCAGCAAGGTGTTCAGCGCCGCCTGGCCGAGGAACAGCAGGTTCCAATAGGTGTAGAAGCGCGGCGCCTCCTCCAGCAACTGCGCCAGCATCAGAAAACCCCCCGGCGGACACGGAACAGCCAGCGGCCCAACGCGAACAGCACGGCCGAGGCGACGACGGTGATGCCGACATAGAGGATGGCGGTGATGGAGAAGATCTCGATGGAGCGGAAGCTGATGGCGTTGGCGTTCAGCGCCCGCCCGGTCAGTTCCTCCACGCCGAAGATGGCCGCCATCGACGTGCCCAGCGTCATGATGATGTATTGCGAGGACAGCGCGGGGTAGAGCGTGCGCACCACATGCGGCGCGATGACGTACCACACCATCTGCACCCGGCTGAAGCCGAGCGTCTCGGCGGCCTCGATCTCCTCCCGACGCACGGAATCGAAGCCGGCCCGCTGGATTTCCGTCAGGTAGGCGCCGGCATTCAGCGTCATGCCCAGCAGCACGGCCTGGAACGGCGTCAGCAGGATGCCGGCCTCGGGCAACGCGTAGAACAGGAAGAACACCTGCACGAGCTGCGGCGTGTTGGTGAAGAAGCCGACATAGGCCCGCACCGGCAGCCGCGCCGCGCGCGGCCCGAAGCGCAGCACCGAGGCGCCGAGCAGCCCGATGCCGAGCCCCATGGCGAAGGCCAGGAAGGCGATCTGGAGCGACAGCAGCGCGCCGCGCAGGAAATCCGGCACGTAGGGCAGGATCTGTCCGAATTGCAGCTGCACGGCGCGATGGTCCTTCAGAACATCGGGTTCAGCGGCACCGGGGTGCGCATCGGCCCGCCGAACCATTTTTCCCACGCGGCGTTGACGAAGCCGCGGGAATGCATGTCGAATAGCGCGACGTTCACCGCGTCCCGCAACGTGCTGTTGCCCTTCTGCACGCCGATGCCGGTCCACATCGTGGCCAGCACCTCATCCAGCACGCGCCAGCGTACATTGGGCTGGTTCTTCATCGGGATGGCGACGGATTCGTACACGTCCACCAGCGCATCGGCGCGGCCCTGGGCGAGGGCGCGGAACACATCCGGGTAGTTGTCCAGCAGCGTCACCTGCGCCTGGGGCGCGTTGGCCTGGATCCAGGGAATACCGGTGGTGCCGCGCACCTGCACCAACTTCACGTCCTTGTTGTTCAGGTCAGCCGGCTTGGACAGCGGCACGGCCGTGCCTTCTCGCGCCAGCACCACCATGCTCTGCGAATGCAGCGGCATGGTGAAGTCGATCACCAGGGCGCGGTCCACCGTGCGGGTGATGGAGCCCATCACGAGGTCCACCCGGTCGGACTGCACGAAGGGCACGCGGTCGGGCGAGCCGACCTGGACGATCTCCAGCTCCGCCTTCAGCAGCCGTGCCAGTTCCCGCGCGATGTCCGCGTCGAAGCCGTCGATCTGATTGCGGTCGTTGAACACGCCGAAGGGTGGCAGGGTCGGGTTGATGCCAACGCGCAGCTTCTTGGTGGAGAGAACCTGCTCCAGCGGCCTGGCCTGCGCGCTGCCGCGGGGCAGGGCGGCGAGGGCCGTGCCGGCGGCGAGGAGAGAGAGGGCGGCGCGGCGGCCGTGACGGGGTTCGGGCATGGGCGACGACCTTATCCGGGAGGCCGATTGTGCACAATGCTTGCACAATTACGGGAGAGGCCGCAGAGTAGCGACGGCCCGCGCCACCGCGCAAGGCCGCATTTCTGCCGGCATGAGCAAAGGGGTTGACGTGAGCTACCTGTCCATCGACCGACTCTCCGCCCGCTACGGCAGCCTCGACGTTCTGTCCGATATCTCCCTCTCCGTCGAGAAGGGGGAGGTGGTGGCGCTGATCGGCCCCTCCGGCTCTGGCAAGAGCACGCTGCTGCGCGCCTTTGTCGGCCTGCTGAAGCCGTATGGCGGCACGGTGCGCCTGGCCGGCAATACGCTGGACTATGCGGACGCGGCCTCGCTCCGCCGGGCGAGGGACCGCTTCGCCATCGTGTTCCAGCAATACAACCTGTTCCAGAACATGACCGTGCTGCGCAACGTCTGCATCGCGCCGACCCTGGTGAAGAAGCGCGACAAGAAGGACGTCGAGGCCACCGCCCTCGCGCTGCTGGAAAAAATAGGGCTCGGCCACAAGCTGCACGCCTATCCGGACGAACTCTCCGGCGGCCAGCAGCAGCGCGTGGCCCTGGCCCGCGCCCTGGCGCTGAAGCCCGACGTGTTGCTGCTGGACGAAGTGACCTCCGCCCTCGACCCCGAGCTGGTCAACGAGGTGCTGGACGCCATCCGCACCCTGGCGGCCGACGGCATGACCATGGTGATCGTCAGCCACGAAATGGGCTTCGTCCGCGAAGTCTCCAGCCGCGTCGTGTTCATGGACCGCGGCCGCGTGGTGGAAGAAGGGCCGCCGTCCATGCTGGACGCGCCGCGCACGGAGCGGCTGCGCGACTTCACGGCGAAGATCATCCGGCACTGACTGACATGGGAGAAGGCCGGGAAAGAATTCCCCGGGCTCCTTCTTTTGCTTTTTCGAGTTTTCTGGCGTGGCTTTTGATGGTTCGGGTCTGAGATCCGGCTGGGTGCGCCGGAGGTCTATGACCTTCGGCGACTAGGGTTTCCGCCGCGTGGCCCCTATTTAAATTCATCGAGAAGCGTCCTCTCAGCCCTGAACCGCGACGCCAACTCGAAGAAAAAAAGAAGGGGGCCGGGGAATTTTTTCCCCGGCCTTCTCTCTTCGGATGCGCTCGAGCCGAGTACAGTCTCGCGTCAAGCCGGCGGCGCGGAAGGCCGACAACAAAGGGTAGCTGGCGGTTCAGCCTTTGTCGCCGTCCGCCATCATCCAGGCTGCGTCACCCAACGCCGAAGCCAAACGCGCAGAGAAAGATGGAGCCCTGGGGGAATCCTGCCCCCTGGCCTGCCCCTTTCACTTCACCGTCGCCAGCGTGAAGCGGGAGAGGGAGCGCAAGTGGATCTGCACCGCGCGCCGTGCGGCCTTGGCATCGCCGGCGATCAATGCGTCCAGGATGGCGATGTGTTCGGAGGAATCGGGTGCCACGCGGTCGGACAGGCGGGCGATTTCGAACAGCCGTGTGGTGGTGCGCAGGCCTTCGATCAGCCGGGCCATGACGTCGTTGCCGCAATGTTCGGCATAGATGCGGTGGACGTTGTCGTCCGAGAGCCAGTGGGCGGCGGTGTGGGTATTGGCGCCTTGCAGTTCCACCGCTTCGGCGCGCACCGTGCGGAGCCGGCCGAGCGGGATGTGCCCGGCGGCCAGGGCGGCGGCCTCCGGTTCCAGAATTTCGCGCGCCTTCAGGCTATGCAGGTATTCGCCGAGGTCGACATGACGGACGACAAAGGAGCGGTTGGCGGTCTTGACCACCAGTCCTTCCCCTTCCAGCCGCTGCAGCGCTTCGCGGAGCGGGGTGCGGGATATGCCGAGTGCCTCGGCCAGGCGTTGCTCCACTACCGTCTCTCCGCCGCGCAGGCGCCGGTCGCGGATCATGTCCGAGATGGAACGGTAGGCCAGCCCCGCCAAATTGATGGAAGCCCGCGGGCTGTCGCTGGGCTCCGGGATGTCCGATGGGGTGTCCGGCATGGTCTGTCCCCCCTTCCTTAGCCAGGCAGCGGCCGGATGGCGAGGCGTAACATCGCCGTTGTTCCAGATTCCATACACAGATTGATCCCCAGAATTTGGGGATAACTCGGGGGCAGGCGGCCGGGGGCGGCCGGCGGTCCGGGCGGGTGGAGCGCCCGGGCCGCCCGGCCTGGCAGGCTTCAGCAGAGATCGGCCAGGGTGATCGGCAGGTCGCGCACCCGCTTGCCGGTGGCGTGGAACACCGCGTTGGCGATGGCCGCCGCCAGGCCGACGATGCCCAGCTCCCCCACCCCCTTGCCGCCGAGCGCGGAGGCATGCGGGTCCGGCTCGCCGACCGAGATGACCTCGATGGGCGGGATGTCGGCATGGGTCGGCAGCAGGTAGTCGGCCAGGTTGTTGTTCAGCACCCGGGCGTGGCGGCGGTCGACGATGCCGCCTTCCAGCAGTGCCTGGCCGATGCCCATGACGATGCCGCCCTTGATCTGGCTTTCCGCCAGCCGTGGGTTGTAGAGCAGCCCGGCATCGAAGGCGGTGACGATGCGGCGCAGGCGCACGCTGCCCAGGGCCTCGTCCACCGCCAGCTCGACGAAATGGGCGCACCAGCTGTGCATCGAGTATTCGCCATCGGTGGGCGCACGCATGGTGGAGACGGTGGTGAAGGCGCGGTAGCGGTCCTCCGGCTTCAGGCCGTTTTCCGCCAGGGTGTCCCGCAACGCCTCCACGCGGTCCCGGCCGATGGCGGTGAGCAACTCGGCGATCGGCAGGGGCGGGGCCTCGCCACGCGGTGCAATCAGCCGGCCCTCGGCCACGGCCAGGGTATTAGCCACCCCGCGCAGCGGTGAGCGCGGGTCGTTGAGCGCCAGGCCGATCAGCTCCTCCCGCGCGGCGCGGGCGGCCTTGTCCACCGCGCCGGTCATCAGCCCGGCCATCTGCGAGCCGCCGGAGACGGGGGCGCGGGGGAGGGTGGAATCCCCCAGCGTCACCCGCACGCGGGCGAGCGGCAGGCCGAAGACGGAGGCGGCGGTCTGCGCCAGGATGGTGTAGGCGCCGGTGCCCATGTCGCTGGTGCTGCTGGCGACCTCGACGCCGCCATCGGCCAGAATGCGCACCATGGCCTCGCCCGCGCTGCGCCGCACCGGGTAGGTGCCGGCGGCCATGCCCCAGCCAAGGCGCAGGGGGCCGTCCCGCATCGCGCCCGGGGTCGGGTTCCGGCGGGCCCAGCCGAAGGAATCGGCGCCGGCTGCATAGGCTTCCCGCATCCGGCGGCTGGACCACAGCTTGCCGGAATGCGGGTCCCGCCCCGGCTCGTTGCGCAGGCGGAGCGCCAGCGGGTCCTGGCCCAGCGCGTAGGCCAGCTCGTCCATCGCGCATTCCAGCGCGAAGGCGGAGGGGTTTTCGCCCGGTGCGCGCTTGGCGGAAGGGGTGACGGTATTGACCGGCACCACGCGCTGCCGGCTGCTGAGATGCGGTACCTCGTACATCAGGGCGGTGGCGGCGTTCAGCGGCTCCACCCACAGGCCGTTGCGGGAGGTCTCCTGCCAGCCGCGATGGCGGATGGCGAGCAAGTGGCCGTCCGCGTCGGCGCCCAGCTCGAGAAGCTGTCGTGTGGCCGCGCGCCCGCCGAAGGCGGTGAAGGTCTGCGGCCGGGTCAGCACCAGCTTCACCGGCCGGCCGAGCATCCGCGCCGCCTGGGCCGCGATGGCGCCGTGCGGCAGCGCCAGCGCCTTGCTGCCGAAGCCACCGCCAATATAGGGCGAGATCAGCCGCACCTGCTCGAACCCGATGCCGAACCATTCGGCGTAGTTGCGCGCCATGCCGTCCAGCCACTGGCTGGGCTCCCACAGGGTCAGGGCATCGCCGTCCCAGCGTGCGGTCAGGCCGTGCGGCTCGATCGGCACGTTGTATTCGCGCGGCGTGCCGTACTCGGCGCTGATGCGGATATCGGCGCTGGCCAGCGCCGTGTCCGCATCGCCGCGCTCGATGGTCAGGGGCGGCAGGTCCTGGCCTTCCCCGGCGTCGGGCACGGTGAAATCGGCCAGGAAGGGCGCGGCCTCGTAGTCCACGCGCAGCAGCGTGGCGGCCTCGGTCGCCTGTTCCAGGCTTTCCGCCACCACCAGGGCGATCTGTTGGCCGACATGGCGGATCTCGGGCTCCAGCGGCCGGTACTCGGAGGTCGGCGGCGCTTCGCCGGTCCAGGTGGAGGCGGCGTGCAGCGGTGGCGTGTTGCCCGGCGTCAGCACCAGCAGCACGCCGGGCGCGGCCTCCGCCGCCGTGCGGTCGATGCCGCGCACCCATCCGGCGGCGATGGTGGCGGTGACGAGCACGGCATGCGCCAGCCCCTCCACCGGCTGGTCCATGGCGTAGGCGGCCTCGCCACGGATCTTGGCCAGGCCGTCGATGCGCGGCGGGCGGCCGCCGATGCCATCGCCGGCATCGCCACGTTGGGGCGAGATGTCGAGCGGGCTCATGCGGCGTCTCCCTGCAGCAATTGCTCCAGCGCGCGGTGCACCAGGCGGGGGGCGAGGTCGAGCTTGTGGCGGTTATCCGGGCGTGGCGTGGCACCCTGCATGGCGAGCAGGCTGGCCTCCCGCAGCGTCGCCGGGGTCGGATGCCGGCCGGTCAGCGCGGCTTCCACCGCGTGCAGCCGCCACGGGATGGTGGCGACCCCACCGAGGGCCAGTCGCACATCGGCAATGGTGCCATCCGCGGCCAGTTCCAGCCCCGCCGCGACGCTGACGCTGGCGAATTCGTAGGAAGCGCGGTCCCGTAGCTTGAGATAGGCGGAGCGGCGGGACGCGGCGCTGGCGGGGATGCAGAGGGCGGTGACGATCTCGCCGGGTTCGAGGGCGAATTCGCGGTGGGGCGTCTCGCCGGGCAGCAGGAAGAAGTCCTCCGCCGGCATCCAGCGCGTGCCGATCTCGATGACAGCGCCGACGGCCACCAGGGCCACGGCGAGATCGCCTGGATAGGTGGCGATGCAGGCCTCGCTGGTACCGAGCAGGGCGTGATGGTGGGTGACGCCGCCCGCTGCCGCGCAGCCGCTGCCGGGGGTACGGCGGTTGCAGGCGGGGAAGGAAGCGGGGTCCCGGTAATAGGCGCAGCGGGTGCGTTGCAGCAGGTTGCCGCCCAGCGTCGCCATGTTGCGGATCTGCGCCGAGGCGGAGAGCGCCAGCGCCTGGGCGACGGCCGGGCAGGCGGCGCGCACGGCCACGTGTCGCATGGCCGCCGCCATCCGTACCAGGGCGCCGAGATGGAGCGATTCCGCATCGGCACGGATATCGGCGAGGCCGGGCAGGTGGGTGATGTCGACCACCTCTGCGGGCCGGACGACGTCGCACTTGGCAAGGTCCAGCAGCGTGGTGCCGCCGGCCAGGATGGCGCTTTCCGCGCGCGCGGCCAGCGGCCCGGCCTGTTCCAGCGTGGTGGCGCGATGGTAGGCGAAGTCCCTCATGATGAAGCCTCCGACGGCAGGGCGGCGGCGGCGCGTTGCACCGCGGCGACGATGTGGGGATAGGCGCCGCACCGGCAGAGATTGCCGGACATGTATTCGCGGATCTCGGCCTCCGAGCCGGCATGGCCCTCGCGGATGCAGGCGACGGCGGACATGATCTGGCCCGGCGTGCAGAAGCCGCACTGGAAGGCATCTTCCGCCAGGAAGGCGGCCTGCACGGCGTGCAGCGTGCCGTCGGCGCCGGCCAGGCCCTCGATGGTGGCGATAGCGCTGCCCTCGGCCTGGCGGGCCAGGGTCAGGCAGGCCAGCACGCGCTGGCCGTCCAGATGCACGGTGCAGGCGCCGCACTGGCCCTGGTCGCAGCCCTTCTTGGTGCCGGTGAGGTGCAGACGCTCGCGCAGCGCATCGAGCAGGGTGGTACGGTCCTCCACCATCACCACATGGTCGTGGCCGTTGATGAAAAGCGTGATCGGACGGTTCGGCACGGGCGATCCTTGCGGCAGCGCGGCCGGAGGCGCAGCCGCGGGGGCGGCTGCATGGGCGGTAGGGGGCATGACAGAGGCTCCCGATGGACAGATAATGGGGGGCGGGGCACAAACGGAGGGTGCCTCCGTTTACAATCGGGATCTATGGCGGTCCGGTCAAGGGGAGAATTGCGCCCGTGGGAGCTGGTGGCGTGAATGACGCGGTGAATCGCCCTCAACATTCCGGGGCGAAGCGGGCCGATGCCCGGCGCAACCGGGAACGCCTGCTGGCCGCCGCCCGCCACCTGTTGGCCGAGCAGGGCATGGCCGCCTCGCTGGAAGCGGTTGCCCGCCAGGCCGGCGTCGGCATCGGCACGCTCTACCGCCACTTCCCGACGCGGGAAGCCTTGGTCGAGGCCCTGTACCGCGATGAGCTGGACGCGCTGCTGGAGGCTTCCACCCGCCTGTCCGCCACCCTGCCGCCGGACGAGGCGCTGGCCCAGTTCATGCACCACAGCCTGGACTACATGGCCACCAAGCGCGGCCTGGGCGACAGCCTGCGCCAGCTGATGCAGGCCAGGCCGGAATTGCTGGAGGCGGCGCAGGCGAGCTTCCCCGGCACCGTCTCCCGCCTTGTGCAGGAGGGCATCGCCGCCGGCCGCATCCGCCCGGACGCCGAGGCGGAGGACGTGCTGCAAGCCCTGGCCGGTCTGTACTCCGCACCGGTCGGGCCCGATTGGCGCCGCCGCGCCGGCCGGGTGCTGACCCTGCTGATGGATGGGCTGCGGACGCTGCCACAGGCGGGTGGAATGCCGTCAGCGTAGTCGGCAGGGAAGGCCGGGGAAGGAATTCCCCGGACCCCTTCTTTTCTTTTTCGAGTTCTGGGGCGTGGCTGTGGAACGGTTGTACAAGGATGACGGCTGGGTGCGCCGGAGGTCTTGGACCTCCGGCGACTGACGGCCCAGCCCGCGTAGCCCCATTAAAACATCACGAAGCGTCCGCTCTCAGTCTGAAGCGTGGACGCCAAACTCGCAGAAAAAAGAAGGGGTCTGGGGAATTCTTTCCCCAGCCTTGCTGCATCTCCAGGTAGAAGCGATAGAAAGAACCAAGTTCCCTACAGCGTCTTCAGATACTCGACGATATCGCGGCGCTGCCCCTCGCCCAGTTCCGGCCCGATGATGCCGGGCCCTGGGCCTCCGTTGCGGAATTCGTGGCCGCGGTTGGAGTTGCCGGGCAGGGCGGTATCGAACCGGAAGGTGCCGGGGCGTGTGACGGTGGAGAAGCCGACGTCGCGCGGGTTGAATTGCCGGCTGCCGACCTGGAATACGGCGTCGCGTTGCTCGCCGGGTAGCAGCATCTGGTAGAGGCTGGGGACGGCGCCGTTGTGCAGGTAGGGCGCGGTGGCCCAGATGCCGTTGAGGGGGCGGGCGCGGTAGGCGGCGGGGGCGCGCCATTCGTTCGGGCGGTTGCCGCTCATCGCGGCGCGGCCGGGGCGGACGACGCCGGCGGTGTCGGTCCACGGGCCTTGTGCCGGCACCTGGTAGAATTCGAAGAAGCCTTCGATGACGGCTGTGGTGGCTTCCTGCAGCCCGGCGGCGGCGGAGACGCGGCGGCCATCGGGCAGGGTGGCCATGCGCTGGCGGAAATTCATGGCGGTGCGGGGGTCAGTACCGATGCGCTGCAGCGGCACCATGGTGACCTGCGGGGTGGATGCCGCCGCACTGGGCGCGGCGGGGTCCCAGGCCTGGTGGCAGCCGGAGCAGAGCTGCGCGAAGTATGTCTGGCCGCGCGCTGCGGCGGCACGGTCGATCGGGCCGAGGATGTCTTCCGGCCAGGGGGGCGCGCGCAGGCCGGCGCCGGGGGCAGGGCCGGCCAGCAGGCTTTCCATGTCGAAGATATTCTGGATGCGGACGGAGCTGCGGTGGATCTGCTCCGGCGTGCCGCCCTGCTTGACGATGGCGCGCACGCCCAGCGCTTCGGCGACGTTGCGGGCCAGGGGCTGGCGGATGGCGCCGTTATACTGCACCCAGTCGAACCAGGGGGCGTCCCACAGCGCGGGGTAGCTGACCGGGCCATCGGCCACGGCCAGGTTCTCCGGCCGGTTCGGCAGGGTGGCGAAGACGAAGTTGCCGCCGCGGCCCAGTGCGTCCAGCCGGCCGAAGCCTTCGGTGACGGGATAGATGTGGCGCCGCTCGGCCAGCCCGGCTTCGGTGCGGCCCCGGTCCAGTGCCAGGCCCAGGCGGGTGTGCAGCGCGTCGCGCGCTTGCGGCGTATCGGGCTGGTTGGCGGCGGCGAGGACGCGGGAGGCGAAGCGGTCGAAGCGCGGTTCGGAGCCGTAGGTGAGGAACATCGCGATGCCGATGGCGTCCTGGAAGGCGCCGATATCGACCATGGAAGGCCCGCCCTCGATGCGGATGGCTTTGCGGCCGAGCTCGACCTGCCCGGTGTGGCAGGCGGCGCAGGTCAGGCCCACCACGACTTCCGGCGTGTCCGAGCCTTCCTGCACGCCGAACTCGTCTCGCGCGAAGCCGATGGGGAGCGTGTCCGGGTTGAGGGGGGAAGGCGCGGAGGGCAGGAAGCCGAAGCGGGCCATGTGCGCCGGGGCGATGAAGGCCGGCGCTGCCGCGGGCCAGCTCAGTACCGGCTGTTCCAGCGCCAGCAGCCAGGCGTAGGGCATCAGCTTGGTGCCCTGGGAGGTATGGTGGAACCAGGCGCGCTGCCCGGCGCTCCAGTTCTGCGCCGCGATGTGGATGACCTCGTCCGGCTGGTCGTCGGGCAGGCGGCTGGCGCAGCCGAAGCTGGCGAGTGCGACGAGGGAAGCCGCCACCAGGGTGAGGCGCTGGGTCAAGGCCGTGTCCTCCTGCCGTTGCCCGGTACGGCGTGGGCGATGTCCGGGTTGTCATGGATGGCGCATCAGGAAATGTCGGGAGGCACGTTGGCCGCGGGGCCGCCACGCCCGAAGGGCGTGCGTGCGCCACGTCGTCGTGGTGGGGGTGGCGCGGTGCCGCCGGGCGTGGAGCGTAATCTGCGCCGTCAGGCATTTCGTTTTCAAGTCGGAATAATTTGTGGAGCTGTGCTTTCAGGTGCGCCGGCTTTGCGGGCTTGCAGTTAAATGTTGAGCGTCATAAATAAGGGCCCGGAGCATCGAGAGGGCCGTCATGCGCGTCAGCCGGGAGCAGGCGGGGAAGAACCGCGAGGACGTCATTGCCGTCGCCAGCCAGCTGTTCCGCGAGCGGGGCTTCGACGGCGTCGGCATCGCTGACATCATGAAGGCCGCCGGGCTGACCCATGGCGGCTTCTACGGCCAGTTCCAGTCCAAGCAGCATCTGGCGGCCGAGGCGAGCAAGGCGGCGCTGGAGAAGACCCGGCTGATGCTGGCGCAGGTCGCCGCCCAGGCAGGCGCGCGGGGCTTCGATGCCATCGTGGAATTCTACCTGTCCGGCAAGCCGAGCCAGAACCCGGCGCGCGGTTGCCCGGTGCCCGCCCTGGGCGCCGATGCGGCACGAGCCGGCGGCGCGGTGCAGGCGGCCTTCGAGGCCGGGGTGGAAGGCTATGTGACGCTGCTGGCCGAGGCGATCGCCGCTCAGGCGGGCGGAACCGCCGCGTCCCGCCGTCCGGATGCCATGGCTGCCTTCGCCGCCATGGTGGGCGCGCTCACCCTTTCCCGTGCCGTGGGCGACCCTGACCTTGCGGCGGAGATCCGCCAATCCTGCCTGCGCGACCTGCAAGCGCGGGTGGCGACGGCGCGCCTGCCGGACGCGGCGGGCTGAACGACCGCCTTCCCGAATTCCCGTGCAGCCGGTGACGCTGCCACTCGCGCCAGAGGAACCTCGCTGTTGCCCGCAACCCATGAGACGGCTTCGGCCCAGGACGGCACGGCGCCAGCGCGCCGGCTGACCGGCGGCACGCTGGCCCTGCTGGCCGGGCTCTCGGCCATCGGTACGCTGTCGACCACGATCATCCTGCCATCCTTCCCGGCCATGGCACGGGATTTCGACGTGACGACGCGGCAACTGGGCCTGGCGCTTTCCAGCTTCTTCGTCGCCTTCGCCATCGGCCAGCTGCTCATTGGCCCGCTGTCGGACCGTTTTGGCCGGCGGTGGCTGGTGCTGGGCGGGCTGATGGTGTTCGCGGCGGGCTGCGTGGTGTGCGCGCTGGCACCGTCCTTCGCCGTGCTCATCCTCGGCCGGGTGGTGCAGGCGCTCGGCGTCTGCGCCGCCTCCGTGCTCTCCCGAGCCATCGCACGGGACCTGTTCGAGGGCGAGGCGCTGGCCCGCGCGCTGTCCCTCACCATGATCGCCATGGCGGCGGCGCCGGGCTTCTCGCCGCTGTTGGGCAGCGGGCTGGACGTCGCCTTCGGTTGGCGCTGGACGTTCCTGCTGGTGGGCGCGGCGGGGTTGCTGCTGGGCCTGCGGTATCTCGCTGCCCTGGGCGAGACGCATCCGCCGGACCGCCGTTCCGCCCATGCGCCAAGATCCATCGCCGCCGCCTATGGCCAGCTGGCGACAAACCGCATCTTCCTGATGCCGGCACTGGCCGTCAGCTGCATCATCGGCGGGCTCTACGCCTTCTTCGGTGCGAGCCCGGCGGTGCTGCTGGGAGTGTTTGGCCTGACGCCGCTGCATCTCGGCCTGCTCTTCGCGGCGACGGTGGTCGTCGTCTTCGCCGCCGGGTTGCTGGCGCCCCGGCTGGCCCGCCGCTTCGGGGCACGGCGCGTGGCGCTGGCGGGCATCGTCATCGCGCTGGGCGGCGGCAGCATCCTGCTGGCGTCGTCCGGTACGCCCAACCTGCCGCTCTTCACGACCGGGGTAACGGTGTTCCTGTTCGGCATGGGGCTGGTGAACCCGATCGGGACGGCCATGGCGCTGCAACCCTTCGGCCAGCAGGCCGGCCTGGCCTCCGCGTTGCTGGGGTTTTTCCAGATGGGCTGCGCTGCACTGGGAACCTGGCTGAGTACCAGCCTGCCGCTACCGACGATGGCGGCGCTGGGGGTCATTCTCGTCGGTGGATCGCTGGCGGCCCTGGCGGCGTTCGCGGGGTATCGGGTGCCGGCTGCCATCCCCGGTCCCGCCATCGGGAAGGCATAGCGGCATGCGTGCGTCCGTGCCACGCCATGGCCGTGCGCGGGCACACGCCACCACGCCGCTGCGAAATCCGCAGGCTGCGACTGAATCGAGGGCTCACGCTGCATGCGGGACTTCCCCGCAAACGCCAATGGAGGTTTCATGACTCACGCTGATCCCGTCGTCATCGTCGCCGCGGTGCGCACGCCGCTTGGCCGCTTCCAGGGCGAGCTGGCCGGAGTTTCGGCCCACGCCCTCGGCAGCCATGCCATCAGGTCCGCGCTGGCCCGGGCTGGTCTGGAAGGCGGGCAGGTGGACGAGGTGCTGATGGGCTGCGTCCTGCCCGCCGGCCAGGGGCAGGCGCCGGCGCGGCAGGCCGCGCGCGGTGCCGGCCTGCCGGACGCGGTAGGCGCCACCACGGTCAACAAGGTCTGTGGTTCCGGCATGAAGGCGACGATGCTGGCGCACGACCTGATCCTGGCCGGCTCGGCCGGCATCGTCGTCTCCGGCGGCATGGAATCGATGTCCAACGCCCCGTACTTGCTCGCCAAGGCGCGCGGCGGCTACCGCGTCGGCCACGACCGCATCTTTGACCACATGATGCTGGACGGGCTGGAAGATGCCTATGAGCAGGGCCGCGCCATGGGCGAGTTCGGCGAAGTGGCAGCGCAGCGCTACGGCTTCACCCGCCAGGACCAGGACGACTACGCGGTCGAGACCCTGACGCGTGCCCGGCAGGCCATCGAGGGCGGCGCCTTCCAGGCGGAGATCGAGCCGGTCGCCGTGCCGGTCAAAGGCGGCACGCAGCTCGTCAGCCAGGACGAGCACCCGATGAAGGTCTCGCCGGAGAAGATCCCGAAGCTGAAGCCGGCCTTCAGCGCCGATGGCACCATCACCGCCGCCAGCGCCTCGGCCAATGCCGACGGCGCGGCGGCACTGGTGCTGATGCGGCGCTCCGCCGCGTTGCAGGCGGGCTTGACGGTGCTGGCCGAGATCAAGGCACACGCCACCCACAGCCAGGAACCGGGCTGGTACACCACCGCGCCAATCCCCGCCATTCGCAAGCTGCTGGACAAGGCCGGCTGGTCCGTCGCCGATGTAGACCTGTTCGAAATCAACGAGGCCTTCGCCGTCGTCGCCATGGCCGCCGCGAAGGAACTGGACATCGCGCGCGGCAAACTCAACGTCCACGGCGGCGCCTGCGCCCTGGGCCACCCGATCGGCGCAACCGGTGCGCGGCTGATCGTCACGCTGCTGCATGCGTTGCAACGCCAGGGCGCGAAGCGCGGCGTCGCCGCCTTGTGCATCGGCGGCGGGGAAGCGACGGCGATTGCGATTGAGCGCCCTTGATGGGGAGACTTGGTAGGGAGGGAAGGCCGGGGGAAGGAATTCCCCCGGGCCCCCTTCTTTTGTTTTTGCGAGTTTGGCGTATTGCCAGGGTGGTCGAATTATCGCGGTGCTCTGAAAGACATACTGGGCACTTGTGACGTCAAACGACTGCCTATCTGGGGTCGGAAGATTGGGCTTTTTGGATCACTGACTTCCGCGCTGCATTCAGAGGAACCAACACAAACTCGAAGAAAAGAAAGAAGGGGCCTGGGGAATTCCTTCCCCAGCCTTCTGCTCCACGCTTGATAAACCCGGCTCAGTCCTGTTCGCAGATCGTCAGGATCGTCAGTAGGTAGACGCGCACCATGTCCAGGAAGTCGGGGATGTCCACGCGCTCATCCGGCATGGTGTTGTAGCGGCCGCCGGGGCCGCAGACGATGCCTTCCATGCCGCCCAACGTGCAGAGATGCCCGGCATCCGTGCCGTAATAGGCGGGGGGCGTGATGGCGCCAGTGGGCTGCGTCTCGCCCCGCACGGCCAGGTAGGCGGCGTTGATGGCTTGCACGATGGGGCTGTCGCGCCGCACCTCGAAGGCCGGCATGGGCTGGTGGCCGCCGGCATTCTCGACCTTGATCTCCGCCTTCAGGCCGGGGAAGCGTGCCTCCAGCGCCTGTAGTTCCCGCTGCATGTCGGCCACCGCGCCCTCCTGCGTCTGGCCGGGGGCGTAGCGGCCGGAGCCCTTGATGCGGACGAAATCGGCCACCTGCGGCGCGCGCCACTCTTGCAGGTCCCGCCCCAGCGCGCCGTGCACGACGCCGACATTGACGCGGTTGATCGCGGCATGGTCCGGGGATGCGGCGCCGGTGAAGCGCATCGCGTTCAGCCGGGGGATCAGGTCGGTGGCGGCGACGATGGCATCCACCGCTTCCTCCCGCTTGGAGAGATGGCGGGTGACGCCGGTCAGCTCGATGACGAAGACGAAGGCGGCCGCATGCATGGTCATGGCGGCCAGGTCGGTCGGCTCGCTGTTGACGAAGTAGTCTGCGCGCAGCCCCTGCTCCATCAGGGAGCGGGTGCCGACGCCGCCCTGCAATTCGCCCACCACGAAGGTGAGTATGACGTCGCCCTTCAGCTTCACACCGGCCTTCACCAGCGTCTTGACGGCGCAGAGATAGGCGGCATCCCCGGCCTTCATGTTGGAGACGCCGATGCCGTAGATGAAGTCCTTGTCGATCTTGCCGCCCCAGGGGTCGACGGTCCAACCCTCGCTCACCGGGTTGGTGTCGACATGGCCGTTGAACAGCAGGCTCTTGCCGCCGCCGTTGCCGCGCAGGCGGCCGACGGCGTTGACGCGATCGCCCGGCACCGGCGTCAGCTCGGCCTCCAGGCCCAGCGCCTGCATCTGCCGCATCATCTCGGTCGCCAGCAGCTTCTCGCCTTCGGTCTGGCTGTAGCTCTTGTGCCGCACCATGGCGGCGAGTGTGTCGAGGCAGTCCTGCGTGTCGATCTGCGCCAGGATGTCCTGCGGGGTCATGAAACGCTCCAATTCAGCCGACGGGCGCCGGCGAGGCGGCGATGAGCGCGCGGGTATAGGGATGCGCATCCGGCGCATCGATCGCCGCGGCGTCACGCAGATCCACCAGCTCGCCCTGCTGCATCACGGCGATGCGGTGGGCGATCTGCCGGATCAGGTTCAGGTCGTGGGTGATGAACAGATAGGCGGTGCCGTGCTGCCGCCGCAGCGCCAGCAGCAACTCGACCACCTGCGCCTGGACCGAGACGTCGAGGGCGGCGGTGATCTCGTCGCAGATGACCAGGCTGGGGCGGGCGGCGAAGGCGCGGGCGATGGCGACGCGCTGCTTCTCCCCACCCGAGAGCTGGTGCGGGTATTTCCGCGCATAGTCGGCGGGCAGCCGGACCTGTTCCAACAGGGCGGGGATATCCGACAGCGCGCCGCCATACAGCTTCAGCGGCCGGGCCAGGATGTCGCCGATGCGCATGCGAGGGTTCAGCGAGGAGTCCGGGTGCTGGAACACGATCTGCACGGCGCGGCGATAGGCCTTGTCCATTTGCCGCGCGTGGTCCAGCCGGCGGCCGGTGGCGTGGATGCCGCCGTCGAACTCGGCGAGGCCGGTCAGGCCACGCGCAAGCGAGGATTTTCCGGAACCGGATTCGCCCACCACACCGAGGATCTCGCCCGCGCGCACCTCCAGCGACACGGCCTTGGTGGCGGGCGGCGGCGGCGGGCGGAACAGGCGGCGGCGGCCGTAGCGGACGCTCAGGCCATTGGCGGCCAGCACCGTGTCGCCGCCGGCGGCGTCGTCCACCAGCCGGCGATGCGGCCGGGGCACGGCGGCCACCAGGCGGCGCGTGTAGTCATGCCGTGGGTCGAGGAACACCGCTTCCGGCGCGCCTTCCTCGACGATGCGGCCCTGGCGCAGCACGCTGACCCGGTCCGCGACGCGGGAGACGAGGCCGAGGTCGTGCGAGATGTACAGGGCCGCCACGCCCGTGCGTTCCCGCAGCCGCGCGAACAACTCCAGGATGCGCGCGCCGGTGATGACGTCGAGCGCCGTGGTCGGCTCGTCGAACAGGATCAGCTCGGGCGCCGTGGCGAAGGCGGTGGCGATGACGACGCGTTGCTTCTCGCCGCCGCTGGCCTCGTGCGGGTAGCGCCGCATCAGTGCCGTGGGGTTGCGCAGCTCCACCTCGGCCAGCGCGGCCTCGGCGGCGTCGCGCGCCTCGGCACGGCCGAGGCCGCGATGGCGCATCAGCACCTCGATCACCTGCTCGCCCAGGCGCAGCGTCGGGTTCAGCGCGGTGGAGGGGTCCTGGAAGACCATGCCGATGCGCTTGCCGCGCACCGCCTGCAGGCCCTTGGCATCCAGCCCGCGCAGGTCCAGCCCGCCCAGGCTCAGCCGGCCGCTGGCCTCCACCGCATTGCGCGGCAGGTGGCGCATGATGGCCCAGGCCAGCGAGGACTTGCCGGAGCCGGATTCGCCCACCAGCCCAACCACCTCGCCCTTGCCGATGGCAAGGTTCACGCCGTCCAGCACCCGCGCCGTGCCGTGGCGCAGCGTGTAATCCAGGCTGTAGTTCTCGATGGCCAGCACGGGGCTGGCGGGGGGTGCGGCGGTCATCGTTCGTCCCGCGGGTTCAGCGCGTCGCGCAGCCCGTCCCCCAACAGGTTGAAGGCGATGGCGGTGACGCCGATGGCCAGTGCCGGCGCCAGGATGATCCACGGCGCCTGGTGCACGAAGCGGCGTGCCTCCGCCACCATCAGTCCCCATTCCGGCGCCGGCGGCTGCGCGCCGAGGCCGAGGAAACTGAGCGTCGCGAACAGCATCACCGCGAAGGCGACGCGGATGGTGGTCTCCACCACCACGGGGCCGACGACGTTCGGCAGCATCTCCCGCAACACGATGAAGCTGGCGCGCTCGCCGCGTGCCAGCGCGGCCTTCACGTAGTCCTGCGCCCTCACGTTGAGGGCGACGGAGCGGGTGACGCGCGCCATGCCGGGGGTGAAGGCGATGGCGATGGCCAGCGTGGCGTTCAGGCTGCCCTTGCCGAGGCTGCTGACCAGCAGCAGCGCCAGCAACAGGCCGGGAATGGCCATCACCGCATCGACATTGCGCATGATCGCCTCGTCCCACCGCCCGCCGAGATAGGCGGAGAGCGTGCCGATCACCGCACCCGCCAGCGTGCCGAGCAACGTGGCCAGCAGGGCGAGCGGGATGGTGGAGCGGGCGCCGGTCATCAGCCGGCTCAGCACGTCGCGGCCCAGCTGGTCGGCGCCCAGCCAGTTCTGCGCGCCGGGCGGGCGGAAGCGGCCGAGGAAGTCGATCGCCTCCGGGTCACGCGGCGCCAGCTCGGGGCCCAGCAGGCAGAGCAGGGCCAGCAACACCAGCAGCGCGCTGCCGATGGCGCCCTGCGGCGTGCGCAACAGGCGGCGGAGCAGGTCAGTCATAGCGGATCCGCCGGTCGAGAAGGGCATAGGCGATGTCGGCCAGGGTGCTGGCCACCGCATAGGTCACGGCCATGACCAGCGCGCCGGCCTGGATGGCGGGAAGGTCCCGCGCCGTGATGGCGACGATCAACTGCCGCCCGATGCCGGGCAGGGCGAATATCTCCTCCACCACGATGATGCCGCCGAGCAGGTAGCCGACATCCAGCGCGACGATGGTGATGACCGGCAGCAACGCGTTGCGCAGCACGTGCCGCAGCAGGACCGAGCGGGGCGCGAGGCCCTTCAGCCTGGCGGCGCGGATATAGTCGCTGTGCAGGACGTCGATTGTCTCGGACCGCACCATGCGGGACACGTGCGCGACCATGATGACCGAGACGGTCAGCACCGGCAGCACGAGATGCGCCATGGAGTCCCAGAAATCCTCGCCCGGCGGCACGTAGCCGGTGGCGGGCAGCCATTGCAGCCAATCCGCCAGCACGATCAGCAGCAGCGTCGCGGTGACGAATTCCGGCAGCGAGACGCCGATATAGGAGATGAAGCCGGTGACGAGATCCGCCGCCTTGCCCTGCCGCAGTGCCGCCCAGAGGCCGAGCGGCACGGCGACCGCCAGCATCAGCAGGATGCTGAGCAGCGCCAGCAGCAGGGAGCGGGAGAGCGCTGTCAGCATCATCGGCGCCACCGGCTGGCCGGTGCGCATGGAATGGCCGAAATCGCCGGTCAGCGCGGCGGTCAGCCAGTGCCAGTATTGCAGCCAGATGGGGTCGTTCAGCCCCAGCCGGTCGCGCACGGCGGCCAGCGCCTCCGGCGTCGCGTTCTCGCCCAGCAGCGTCACCGCCGCATCCGCCGGCAGCACCTGGGTGATGGCGAAGACCAGCACCGAGACGACCAGGACGGTATAGGCGACCAGGAACAGCCGCCGGAGAAGCCAGCCCGTGCTCAAGGCGCTCAGCCCCGCCGCGGGGCGCCGTCGCCCATCCAGACCTGGTCCAGCCGGAACACGGCGCCGCGCGGGTGCAGCGTGTAGCCCTGCACGTAGCTGCGCTGGGCCGCCAGCAGGTCGAAGAAGGCGGGGATGACGGAGGGGACTTCCTCATGCATCAGCTTCTGCGCAGCATCGTACAGGCCGCGCCGCTTCGCCTCGTCCGCCGTCACGCGTGCCTCGCGTACCAGCTTGTCGAAGTCGGCGTTGTTCCAGCGGGTTTCGTTCCAGGCGGAATCGGAGGTGTAGAGCAGGGAGAAGATGGCGTCGGCTGTCGCCTGCATGTTGTAGAAGCCGACATAGAAGCTGCCCTTCTTCCACACCTGGTCCAGGTAGGTGGCGTGCGGCATGGTCTGCACGTTGATGCGGAAGCCGGCCGGCCGCGCCATCTCCCGCATCGCCACCGCGAGCTGCGCGCGCGTGCCCGGGTTCTCCGAGGCGACGAGGGTGACATCCAGCCCATTCGGGTGCCCGGCTTCCGCCAGCAGCCGCTTGGCGGCGGCGATGTCCGGCTTCTTCAGCGGGAATTCCTTGTGGAAATGGTAGGCGGCGTTCATCGGCACGTCGTTGCCCGGCGTGCCGTAGCCCTGGGCGACGAAGCCGACCATCGCCTCCCGGTCCATCGCCAGCGCCAGCGCCCGCCGCACGCGGACATCGTTGAAGGGCGGCTGCGCGCAATCCATGTTCACGTTGAGGAACTGGCCGGATGGCACGCGCAGCGCCTTGACGCCGCGGGCCGAGGACAGGCGCGGGAACTCGCCCTGGCCGGCATTGCTCATCAGGTCCGTATCGCCCGAGATCAGCGCCGAGGCTTCCGCGGTCGAGTCTGGGAAGACCATGACCTCGACCCGGTCCAGATAGGGGCGGGCCGGGTCGTAATATTGCTCGTTGCGCGTGACGATGATGCGGCGGTCCGGCTCGTAGGACACCAGCTTGAAGGGGCCGGTGCCGACCGCCTGGCGGGCCAGTGCGTCGAGGTCCCCTTCTGCAAAGCGGGCCGGGATGATGCGGGCGGAGGTGTAGGCGACCGCCACCGGCAGGTCGGCATAGGGGGCGGAGAGACGGAACAGTACCGTCTGCGCATCCACCGCCTCGACACTCGCGATGGGGCCGACATTGGTGCGCGCGGGGGAGGCGGTCTTGGGGTCCAGGATCGCCTTGAAGGTGGCGGCGACGTCGGTGGCGGTGCAGGGCGTGCCGTCGTGGAACACGACGCCCTGACGCAGCGTGAAGCGCCACTCGGTCAGGTCGGCATTGGGCGTCCAGGCGGTGGCGAGGTCAGGCTCCGGCGTCATGTCCGGCTTCAGCCGGGTCAGGTTGCTGTAGAGCAACTCGGTGACGAGGTACTCGGGGTTCACCCGGCTGCGCAGCGGGTGGATGACGCTGGCGGCCTGGTCGACCGAGACGCGCAGCACGCCGCCGCGGCGCGGCGCGCCGGCCGCCGGGGCCGGGATGGTGGAGGCCGGGCTGGTGGAGGCCGGGCTGGTGGAGGATTGGGCCAGCACGGGCAGCGCGCCCGCCGGCAGTGTGGCGATGCCGGCGACGCCGGCCAGCAGGTGGCGGCGGGAGAAGGGCAGGCGGGTCATGCAGGTGGGTTCCTTCAGGGCGCGCGGTCGGGGGCGGGGCGGAGGGCGGGCGCGAAATCCGCAGCCAGATAGGCCAGCACACTCTGTGCCAGGGCGACGAGGTCGGCGGTGGTGGTGTGTTCGTCCGGGCCGTGGATGTTGTTGCCCTCGCGGCCGAGGCCGGTGAGCAGCACTTCCTGCTGGCCGGTGGCCTGCTGGACCCAGCCGAAATCGGAGCAGCTGGACGCACCCCAGGCGCGGAATTCGGCAGGGTCGTAGCCGAAGCCAGCGGAGAGCGCCGCCTGCCAGCGCGGCCAGTGCGGGCCACGCGGGTCGGCGGTGGGCATCAGGTGGCCGACGAGGTCGAGCTCTGCCGTCACGCCGGGCGGCACTGCGGCGCGGATGGCGGCCTCGATCTCGGCGCGCGCCTCGGCAGCATCTTCCTCCGGCGTGTAGCGGCGGTTCAGCGTCAGGGTCAGCGCATCCGGTACCTGGCCGCCACTGCCGGTGCCGCCCTGCGCCGCGACGATGGAGAGACTGGCGGCCAGCTTGCGGCCGTTCCACCACGGCGGTGCCGGCAGGTCGGACGTGCGCGCGGCGACCACCGGCTTCAG
The DNA here is from genome assembly GCF_014490485.1 of Teichococcus aerophilus. GTDB lineage: Bacteria > Pseudomonadota > Alphaproteobacteria > Acetobacterales > Acetobacteraceae > Pseudoroseomonas > Pseudoroseomonas aerophila. The sequence goes on from NZ_JACTVA010000025.1 coordinate 22,981, forward strand.
CGCCGCCAGCGCCTGCATCACCGGCAGCGCGGCCTCCACCGCGTTCACCGCGGCGCCGGGGTCGCCGGCATGGGCGGTGCGGCCGGTCAGGCGCAGCTGCAGGTTGATCACGCCGAAGCAGCCGGCCCAGATGCGCGCCGCGGCCGTGCCGTTGAAGTTCAGCACATGGCCTTCCAGCAGCCCCTGCTCCGCCAGGTAGCGCACGCCGGGGTAGAGGCCGCCCTCTTCATCCGTGCACAGCAGGAACATCGGGTCGTAGGCCAGCTCGACGCCGCAGGCATCGGCGGCGCGCAGCGCCAGCATGGCGGCGGCGATGCTGCCCTTCATGTCGGCGGCGCCCAGGCCGTGCAGGCGGTCACCCTCCCGCGTCAGGGCGAAGGGGTCGCGGGTCCAGCCCCGGGCGGGGGGCACGGTATCGGTATGGAAATACAGGCCCAGCACCGGGCGGCCGGTCCGGCGGGTCGCGATCAGATTCACCCGCTCGCCCACCGCCGGGCCGCCGGGGACGTGCCAGAGCGCCTCCGGCACGCTCACACGCCGGGTTTCCAGCGCGAACGGGGCCAGCAATTCCTCCAGCAGATCCGCGAAGCCAGCGTAGCCGGTACCGGGCGGAAAGGCCGTGTCCACCGTTAGCATCCGCGCGAGGTCGGCCACCGCGCCCTCGACATCCCGCGCGATGCGGTCGAAGGCAGAACGGAGTGATGCTGGAGCGGTTGAGGTTGGCTGCATCTGTTCCAGGCCGATGGATTTCTATATTCTATACATAATTGAGCGGACGAAGCATGCCTCCTGTCAAGAGCGATCTCCCGACGATGACGCCGCCTGGCCAGCAGGGAGGGCTGCCGCTGCCGCTCTACGAGCACGTGAAGCAGCTGATCCTGGACGGTATCCTGGTGGGCACCTGGCCGCCCGGCGCGGTGCTGCCGGGGGAGGTGGCGCTTGCGGCGCATTTCGGCGTGGCTGTGGGCACGGTGCGCCGGGCGCTGGCGGACCTGGTCAGCGACGGCCAGCTGATGCGGCGGCGCAAGACCGGCACCGTCGTCACCGGCCGGGTGCCGATGCACAACCTGCGCAACTTCTTCCAGTATTTCCGCCTGCACGGCGCCGATGGCGGCCTGCTGCATTCCGAGACGGAGGTGCTGGCGCTCCGCCGGGAGGCGCCCACCCTGGCCGAGATCGCGCTGTTCCCGGATGCCGATGCCGGCATGCTGCGCCTGCACCGCCTGCGCCACGTCAAAGGCCGACCGGTGATGCATGAATGGATGATGCTGCCCGCAGCGCGGCTGCCCGACTTCCCCGAAGTGCCGCCGCCGCTGTTGTACCGCTTCCTGGTGGACCGCTACGGCATCCGCGTCTCCGCCGTGCGGGAAAGCGTGACGGCCAGCCTGGCGACGGAAGAAGACCTGACCCTGCTGCAACTGGAAGGCCCGGCCGCGCTGCTGGCCATCCAGGAAACCGCCTACGACCAGGCCGGCGCACCCATCATCGCCAGCCAGCACCGGGTGGTGACGGAAGGGCTTTGCTACCTGAACGAGTTGCGCTGAGGATTGTTGAAGGGAAGGCCGGGGAACGAATTCCCCGGACCCCATCTTCTTTTTTCGAGTTTTCGGGCGTGGCCGTTGAAAGGTTGGGCTTGAGATGAGGCTGGGTGCGCCGGAGGTCTTGGACCTCCGGCGACTGAGGGTTCAGCCCGCGTGGCCCATTTTAAATATCATCAAGCAGCGCTGGCTCTCAGTCCTGAAGCGCTTCGCCAAACTTGCAGAAAAAAGAAGGGGTCTGGGGAATTCTTTCCCCAGCCTTCTCCCGTCTTCCATTCATGTCCACCCCAACAAAGAAAGCCCTCACTCCGAGGGCGGCGGTACAGACTTGCCGAGCGATTGCATCAGCCGGTTGGCGTTAGCGAACATGGCGATGGAGTGGATCAGGTCCAGCACTTCCAGATCGGTCAGCCCTGCTTCGCGCAGTGGCTTCAGATCGGGACCGGACAGTTCGCCTGGTGTCGCTGTCAGCTTGGCGGAGAATTCGACGATGGCGCGGCGGCGTGGCGAGAGTTCGGTGCTGAAGCCTTCGTCCAGCAGGCGCTGCATCACCTCCGGTTCCTTCGTCAGCTCGGCGAAGCGGCGGGCGTGGACGGATGTGCAGTAGATGCAGCCATTGACGATGGAAACGGCGGCGGTTGCCAGTTCGCGCTCCGCGCGCGGTAGGCCGCGGGGTGCGTACATCACCGCGTTGAACAGCGCGCCGCGTTCGCCGAGCGAGCCGGGATCGTTGGCGAGAGTGAGGAAGTAGGTGGAGCGGCGCTGCGCCGGCGGGCAGGCTTCGAGCGCCGCCAGTTGCTGTGGCGTGGCGGTCTCGGCATCGACGGGGGGGATACGCGGCTCCCAGCCGACAGTCTCCATGGTGAAGTGGCTCATGAAGAGGCTTCCTCCTGCAGGGCGCGCAAGCCGGCGAGTAGCCGGGTCTGGTAGGGTACGAAGGCGATCAGCTGCGTCACCGCGACGATATCCTGCGGCGAGAGGCCCTGTGCGGCCAGGGCGTCGATATCCTCCTGGCCGCAGCATTCGGGTTGCACTGCCACCATGTCCGCGTAGCGCAACAGCAGGGCTGTACGGTCCGCGCCGGCGGGGGCGGGGAAGTGCTGCGCCGCCGCCAGCAAGGCGGCATCGCCATGCTGCTGCAGCAACGCGCGGAAATGCGCGGCAAGGCCTTCGTGGCGCTCGATCAACGCGACGCGCAGGGCGAGGGCTGCCCGTTCGGCCAGGCTGACGCCGCCGGGCTCGGCGGGCAGCACCAGCTCCCGGTAGGCGCCTTCGCTGTGCTGGCGGATGCTGGCGCGTTCCGTCCGCAGCACCGCCAGGGGTGAGTCGGGGGCGATGCCCAGCAGGCGTTCGGCGAGGTCTTCGGTATCGGCCATGGCGGCAATCTCCTCCCTCAGGCGGCGTTCTGGTCAGACGTAGCGGGGGCGGGCGTGGCAGGCCATTCGTCGCCCTGTAATTCGGGCGTGTCGAAGGCCTGCAGGCGGGCGAAGTGCAATGCGCTGTCGGCCACGAACAGCCGGCGGGCGATACCCTCCGCCAGGCGCCTTGCGCCGGCGCTGACGGCGGGGATGTCGCCGGTCAGCTTGCCGTGGCTCAGCGTCGATGGATAGTTGAAGCAGTGGATGCGGGAGAGGGCCGGGCACAGGCCGGGCTGCTTTTCCTGGAAGGCGAAGTCAGGTGCGAGGTCCGGTGAGGCCGCCAGCTCCGGCTGTTCCTGCCCGGCGTCTGGCGTGAAGCGGTCCCGCCAGAAGCGGATATGCGGGCCGACGGTCGCCAGTTCCGGCCGCAGCGAAAGGTCGACCTGGAAGCCAGTGCCGAAGACCAAAAAGTCCAGGACATGCTCGCCCTGCGGCGTGGTGACGACGAGGGCGTCGTCCTGCTCCCGCAACGCCTGCACCGGACTGCCGAGATGCAGGCGCGCCTGCTTGTGGCGGGAGACGCGCAGGGTGCTGTCGCGGGGTGGCGGCGTCTGCTCGCCGAATACGTGGTGCAGGAAGCGCCACTTCCACGCGTCCGGCAAGGCCTCGAAGCCATGCACCACGCCGGCGCTGGCGATGCCGGTGAACTTGTTGACGCGCGGCAGCGTGGTGCGGCGGACGAACAGGTCCAGGCTGGCGGCACCGGCTTCCAGCGCCGAGGCGGCGTTGTCCATGGCCGAGGCACCGGCGCCGACGACGCCGACGCGCTTGCCGGCCAGGGCGGCGAAGTCGATGGCATCGCGGGAATGGGCCCAGAAACGCCGGTCGATGCCGGCGGCCATGGCCGGGACGAAGGCGCCGCCCAGCCCGTCCCGCCCGGTGGCCAGCACCACATGCCGTGCCAGCAGGCTGCCGGCATTGTCGGTCTGGACGGCGATCAGGTCGTCGCTGGCGGGGACGAGGTTGCTGGCGGTGACGCCGTTCTCCACGGTGATGCCCATGACCTGGCGGTACCAGACGAGGTACTCCATCCATTGGGCGCGGGGGATCTTGCCCAGGCTTTCCCACGCGGCCTGGCCGAAGCGGGCCTCGAACCAGGCACGGAAGGTCAGCGCCGGCAGGCCCAGCGCCGGGCCGGCCAGGGTCTTGGGAGAGCGCAGGGTTTCCATGCGGGCATAGGTCAGCCAGGGGCCTTCCTGGCCGGCGGGGGCACGGTCCAGCACCCGCAGGTTATCGATGCCTAGCAGCCGCAGGGAGGCCGCGGCGGCCAGCCCGCACATGCCGGCGCCGAGGATGACGACGTCGACCACTGTCTGACCGTTGGCTTCGCGGCGGGGCACCCAGGGCTTGCCGGGGAGTTCCAGCCATTCCAGGTCCTGGCGCAGGCGGGCTTCCAGGGCGTCCAGGCCGATCGGGTCGCGGCGGTCTTGCAGCACCGGGGGCCTCCTTGCGGCTTACTATGATATAACTGCATGATGAAATCACCATCATCAATAATATGCAATATCATTCGGGTCGCATGGTCAGGCCTGCCAGCCAGGTATCGCAGGCTTGCCAGGCACGGGGCGGGTAGTGCGGCCGCGTCGTCCCGCCGGGCGTAGGCGGCAGGCCGCGCGCATGACATTCTGCCCACCCCCGACATGGATGGATGGATGCCCCGTTCCCTGAACCTGCGCCAGATCGAGGCCTTCGCGGCGGTCATCGCCGCCGGCACCATCACCGAGGCGGCGCAGATGCTGGACCGCTCCCAATCCGCCGTCACGCGGCTGATCCAGGAGCTGGAGGCCGAGCTGGGCTACAAGCTGCTGCACCGGAACGGCCCGCGCATCACGCCGACCGAGCGCGGCGTGCTGTTCCATGTCGAAGTGGAGCGCCATCTGGTCGGCCTGCGCCACCTGCGGGACCGCGCGGAGGCCATCGGGCGCGACGAGCGCCCGGCGATCGAGGTGGTGGCCATCGCGGCGCTGGCGGTCGGTATCCTGCCACAGGCCCTGGCACGGCTGGCGGAGGGCGAGATGCCGCGCCAGGTGCATCTGCGCAGCGCCTCGGCCGAGCAGCTGGCACAGTCGGTGGCGGCGCGCACGGCGGATCTGGGTGTCTCCAGCCTGCCGGTCAGCAGCCCCGAGCTGACGCTGCATTGGTCGGCGGAGGCGCCCTGCGTGGCGGTGCTGCGCCAGGACGACCCGCTGGCGGCGGAGGGCGTGGTGCAGCTGCGCCAACTGACGGGCCGCCGCCTGATCGCCACCGGCAACCCCTACCGGCTGCGCCGCCGGGTGGACGATGCGTTGCGGGAGGCGGGCGTGGCACCGCAGGCGGTGATCGACGCCAACACCTCGCTGGCCGCCATGGGGGCGGTGCGGGCCGGGCTGGGCGTTGCGTTGATTGAGCCGGTGACGCCAGCCAGCTTCCCGCTGGAAGGCGTGGTGTACCGGCCCGTGGATGCGGATATCCCGTTCGCCTGGGGCATGGTCACCGCCATGGGCCGCCCTGTGCCGGCGGCCATCCGCAGCCTGATGGCGGAGATCGCGGTCGTATCGGCCGCCACCATTCGCGGCCTGCGGTCACTAGGGGTGGAGGAGGACGCGGTGGGGCCGCGCTGACCGTTTAGGCAGGACGTATCGGACCTGGCGCGGAGCGCGGGGAATTCCCCGAAGTTTCCCCGCAGATCTGCGGATTGCGCTTGCCATTATGTCATAGTGATGCGTTCATATTGCGAATTCTGCATGATGGAGCCTGCGGCGCCTGACATTCTTGGCTGGTGCGCCGCTCCCCTGAAGGACAAGCTGCCATGAAGCGTCGTGACATCCTGCCCGCCCTTGCCGGACTGGGCCTGCTGCCCGCCATCTGCCCTTCGCACGCCCAGGGGGCCGCCGCGCGCAAGCTGACCATCGGCTTTGGCGACCCGGTCTCCTCGCTCGACCCGCAGCTGAACAACTTCGCCGGCGACCGCTCGGTGGACCTGCACTTCTTCGACCTGCTGATCGAGAACCGGGCGGACGGCCTGAAGCCTGGCCTGGCCACCGCCTGGCGCGCGGTGGATGACCGCGTGTGGGAATTCACCCTGCGCGAAGGCGTCACCTGGTCCGACGCCAAGCCCTTCACTGCCGATGACGTCGTGTTCTCCTACGGCCGGGCGCCGGATGTGCAGGGCAGCACCGCCAGCTTCGCCGGCTACCTGCGGACGGTGGAGAAGACCGAGGCCGCCGGGCCGCATCTGCTGCGCATCACCACCAAGGAAGCCAACCCTCTGCTGCCGCTGAACCTGGCCTCGGTGCACATCGTCAGCCGGCATGGGACGGAGGGCGCGACCAGCGCCGATTTCAACAGCGGCAAGGCGTTGATCGGTACCGGGCCTTACCGGCTGGTGTCCTACACGCCGGGGGATCGCGTCATCATGAAAGCGCGGCCGGATTACTGGGCCGGCCAGCCGGTGTGGGAAGATGTGGACTACCGCTACATCCCCAACGCCGCTACCCGCACCGCGGCGCTGCTGGCCGGCGACGTGGACGTGATCGACAAGGTCTCGGTCTCCGACCTCGCGCAACTGCGGGCGCGGGAGGACGTGAAGGTCTTCGCCTATCCCGGGCTGCGCATGCTGTTGCTGCAGCCGAGCTTCTCCGAGACCCCCAGCCGCTACACACTGTCCCATGACGGGCAGCCGCTTTCCCGCAATCCGTTCCTGGACGTGCGGGTGCGCCGGGCGCTCTCCATCGCCATCAACCGCGATGCGCTGTGCGACCGGCTGCTGCTGGGCACCGCCACCTCCACCGGCCAGTGGATGCCCGAGGGCAGCTTCGGCTACGACCCCACCGTCAAGCCGCCTGCCTTCCAGCCTGACCAGGCCAAGGCGCTGCTGGCCGAGGCCGGCTTCCCCAACGGCTTCCAGTTGACCATCCACCTGCCCAACGACCGCTACGTGCTGGGCCCGCAGACGGCGCAGGCCATCGCGCAGATGTGGGCGCGCATCGGCGTCCGCACGCAGGTGGAGGCGGTGCCGTGGTCGGTCTATTCCGCCCAGGTGAAGACCGGCGAATACGCCATGACCACGCTGGCCTGGGGCAACGGCACGGGCGAGGGGAGCTATGCGCTGATCAACGTGTTGGGCAGCGTGGACCCGAAGCAGGGGCGCGGCGTCTCCAACTGGGGCCGCTACAAGAATCCAGCCGTGGACCAGGCGCTGGAGGATGCGATGGGCGCCTTCGACGACGGTAAGCGAGAGGCCATTCTGCAATCGGCGGCGCGGGTGGTGGCGGAGGATGCGGGCATCATCCCGCTGTTCCACTACCAGAATTTGTGGGCGGCGAAGCGCGGCCTGACAGTGACGCCGCTGACCAGCGACCGCACCACGGCGACGATGGTGACGCGGGCGGGCTGAGCCGCACCGGGGAATGGAACGGTCACAGATCGTCCACAGGGGTGTTCACAGCTCTGTCCCCGGAATCTGTGGGTAAGTAAGGGAAGGCTGGGGGAAGGAATTCCCCCAGGACCCCTTCTTTTTTCTGCGCGTTGGCGGTGCGCCTCGGCCGCCAGGACACCTGAAATTCAAAAAGAAAAGATGGGGTCCGGGGAATTCCTTCCCCGGCCTTGCTTCCCCTTGCTCAGCTCTCGAACGCAGCGCGTGCCTCCGGCAGGTCCCAGATCTTCTGGATGGCGGCGGTGCCGGCGGCGGTGATGGCGGCCTCGTCGCCAGCCAGGTAGCGGCCGCCGCGCAGCAGCAGCCGGCCATCGACCATCAGCGCATCCAGGTTGCCGCGATGGCCGAGCCAGACCAGGGCTCGGCGCGGGTCGTGCAACGGCTGCATGTGCGGGTGGGTCATGTCCATCACCGTCAAATCCGCTGCCGCGCCGGGGCGGATGACGCCGAGATCTTCCCGCCCGATGGCCGCCGCCGCATCGCGGGTGATGGCGGCCAGGAGCTGCGGCGCGGTCGCGACCTCGGCATCGCCGGTGCTGACCTTGGAGATGATGGCGGCGGCATTGACCTCGCCCACCAGATCCATGTTGTAGCCGTCGGTGCCGACGACGGTGCGGACGCCGTGCTCGGCGAAATAGGCGAAGGAGGCGGTCTTGCCGGCGCGGGCGAAGACGCGCGGGCAGTTCAGCACCGTGGCGCCGCGCGCCGCCATCAGCCTCAGGTCATCCGGCGTGCAGTCGATGCAATGGGCGGCCAGCACGTCGGGGCCGAGGACGCCGAGCCAGTCCAGATACTCGGCCGGGGTACGGCCTTCGTAGCGCTCGGCGATGGTCTTCACCTCGCCCTGGCTCTGCGCCAGGTGGATGGTGATCGGTGCGCCGACTTCCCGCGCGCGGGCGGCGGCGGCGCGCAGCAGGTCGGGGCCGCAGGTGTCGGTGGCGTGCGGGCTCATCGCCACGCGGATGCGGCCGTTGTCGCGGCCTTCCCAGGTGGCGTGGATGCGGTTCCAGGCTTCCAAGTCGGCGGCGCCGTCATCGCCCCTGTAGATGACCCGGCCGGAAGCATCGGCCTTCGCGTCGGCGGTGGAGAACAGGTAGGGCGCGCCGTAGAAGCGCAGGCCCATTTCCAGCGCCGCGTCGAACATCTCGGGGATGCCGTTGCGGAAGGGCTCCATCACCGTGGTGGCGCCGCCCTTCAACAATTGCAGGATGCCCATCCGCGCGATGGCCAGCCGCTCCTCGCGCGAGAGGATGTCGATGCCCCGCTTGGTCAGCGGCAGCAGCACCGTGTAGACGATGCTCTCGTTGTTCTTGCGGCCGGCACCGTCTTCCGTGTGGGTGCGGGCGACGGCCTCGCTGAAGCAATGGTTGTGCAGGTTCATCAGGCCGGGCAGCACGAAGCGGCCCGGCTGGTCCAGCACGATATCGGCCCGCGGCCGCTCCGTGGTGATGGCGGCGATGTGCCGCCCCTTGGTCACCACCCAGTGGTCACGCAGCACCACCTGCTCCCCATCCCGTTCGGTGAGGACGTAGGAGCCGAAGATGGCAGTGGTCGCGGGCTCGGTCATGGTCGTTTCCTTTTATCCTGCGGCGGCCAGGGCGTGATCCTCGCAGGTTTTGCCATCCTGAGATGTGAATCACGCCATTCAACAAAAGGGCGGGGCATGTCGGCTTTGTCTGCCTGCGGCAGACATGCCTGGGGTCTTTCGATACGCGCGAGAGGAAAAGGGAAGGCCAGGGGAAAGAATTCCCCTGGAACCCCATCTTTTTTCTGATCATTTGGGTTCGGCCTTAAAGGCGGAGAATTCACTGCTAGCCTCTCTAAGAGAGTCGTGCGGCACGAACCCGGCCTAGGCTAACAAAGCCAGACGCCCCCTCAGCCACACCCAAAAAACTCCAGAAAAAAGATGGGGTCTGGGGAATTCCTTCCCCAGCCTTCCTTCCCCAATCTTCCTCAGGCCGGGCGCACGTTCCAGAAGGTGGCGGTGCCGCGGCCGATGCCGGTGATGGCCTTGCGATAGGCGGTCGGCTGCTTGTACTGGCCGAGCGGGTAGTAGGGCACTTCCTCGAACGAGAGGCGCTGGATCTCGGCGCAAATGGCCTGCTGCTCCTGCACCGTCGTGGCTTCCAGCCATGTCTGGCGCAGCGCCTCGGTGCGCGGGCTTTCGGACCAGCCGGGGTAGCTGGCATTGCCACGCAGGGTCAGGTGCGCCGCCGGGTTCAGCCAGTCCATGCCTTGCCAGTTGGCGACGAAGGCGCTCCAGCCACCATCCTCCACCGGGGTCTTGCGATTGCGGCGCGTCAGCACGGAGCCGAAGTCGATGCCGACATACTCGACGTTCATGCCGGCCTGCTGCAGCGTGCCGAAGGCGACGTCGCCCAGCGGCTTCTGCGCCAGGGAGTCCGCCGGGATCAGCACCACAACCTTCTCGCCGTTGTAGCCGGCGGCGGCCAGGTCGCGCTTCACCTTGGCGAAATCGCGCGGGCCACGGAAGATGTCGAGGCCGACATCACTGGCCATCGGCGTGTTCGGGCAGAAGAAGCCGATGGGGGTGTGCTGGAACTCGGCATCGTCGCCGGCCACCGCGGTCATGAAGTCCCGCTGGTCGATGGCGCCGAGCAGCGCGCGGCGGATGGCGGGGTTGTTGAAGGGCGGCTGCAGATGGTTGACGCGCATCAGGCAGGTAAAGCCCAGCGGGTCCAGCACATCGACGGAAATGTTGCGGTTGCGGCGGAGCAGCGGCAGCAGGTCATGCGGGGTGGTTTCCTGCCAGTCCTGCTCGCCCGATTGCAGGGCGGCGGCGCCTGTCGCGGCATCCGGCATCGTGGTCCACTCGACGCGGTCGTAGTGCACGACCTTGGGGCCGGAGGTCCAGTCGCTGACGCCGTTCTCGCGCGGCTTGTAGCCTTCGAAGCGCTGGTAGACGTTGCGGGCACCCGGCACGCGCTCATTGGCCACGAAGCGGAACGGGCCGCTGCCGATCACCTCTGGCATTACCTTGAACGGATCGGTATTGGCCAGCCGCTCCGGCATCATGAAGCAGGCGGGCACGGCGGCCTTGCCGAGTGCCTGCGGCAGCAGCGGGAAGGGGCGCTTCAGGCGGAAGCGGATGGTGCGATCGTTAGGGGCGGAGAGCTCGTCCGTCGCGGCCATCAGCGCATCGCCGAACGGGTCGCGCTTCGACCAGCGGCGGATGGAGGCGACGCAGTCGCGCGCCGTGACCTTCTCGCCATCGTGCCAGGTGAGGCCTTCGCGCAACGTCAGGTCCCAGCGGCGGCCGTCATCTTCAACGCGATGGCCCTCGACCATCTGCGGCGTGGCTTCCAGCTTGCTGTTCATGCCGTACAGCGTGTCGAACACCATGAAGCCGTGGTTCCGCGACACCTGCGCGGTGGAATAGATCGGGTCCACGAAGGCGAGGTCGATGACCGGCACGAAGCGCAGCGTGGTGGCGGAGGCGGCACGGGCGGAACGCGGTGCGGCGAGGCCGGCCAGCGGCGCAGCTGCGGCGGCCTGCAACAGGGAGCGACGGAGCATAGGGAGCTTCTCCAGGCTGGAGCACGATCGTCGCCGGCTGCATCAACCGGGGACAGGGATCGCGCGAACGGACAAAGTGTGGGGCAAGGCCGCCGCATCTTCTGGCGGCGGACTGGCCCTAGGGCGTGACGATCACTGGCGGCCACGCGGAGCGACCACGCGGGTGGACGGGGCGCGCTGGCATGACACGGTCAGGATTGGCCGGGCGTGGCGGATGCGACGCGCAGCAGCAGCTTGCCGGCACGGCCGCCGGCTTCCATGGCGCGATGCGCCTCGGCGGCATCGGCCAGGGCGAAGGAACGGTCGATGACCGGGCGCACGGCGCCGCTGGCCACATGCGGCCAGAGTAGCCTGCGCACGCCGGCCATGATGCGCGCCTTGGCGGCGGGCGAGCGGTCGCTGAGCGAGGTGGAGCACAGGCTGCCGCGCTTCTTCATCAGTGCCGCCAGGTTGATCTCTGCCACCCGGCCGCCTTGCAGGCCGATGGACATGATGCGGCCATCCAGCGCCAGGCACTCGATGTTCTGGGCAAGGTGGGAGGCGCCCATATTGTCCAGGATGACATCGGCGCCATGGCCATTGGTGGCGGCGAGGAAGGCAGCGGCGGCAGTCTCGTCGCGATAGTCGAAGCTGCGCTCGGCGCCGAGGGATTCGCAGAATGCGCGGCGGGTGGCGCTGGCGGTGCAGAAGACACGTGCGCCCAGCGCCCGGCCGAATTGCAGCGCCAGGCTGCCGATGCCACCGGCCCCGCCATGCACCAGCAGGATGCCGCCCGGCTGCAGCCCGCCGAGATCGAAGACATTGGACCAGATGGTGGCGGCGGCTTCCGGCATCGCGGCGGCATCGGCGAGGTCCAGGCCATCCGGTACCGCCAGCAACTGGGATTGGTGCGCCGTGGCGTATTCGGCATAGCCGCCCTTGCCGAGCAGCGCACAGACCCGCTGGCCGATCGCCCAGTCCGTGACGCCATCGCCAAGGGCGGCGATGGTGCCGGAGCATTCCAGCCCGAGGACGCGCGGGCCGGACGACATGATGTAGGCACCCTGGCGCTGCCGCACATCGGCCAGGTTCAACGCCGTGGCGGCAACGCGGATCAGCACTTCGCCCGCCGCCGGTACCGGCACCGGCTGTTCGCCGAGGCGCAGCACCTCCGGCCCGCCTGTCCGGTCGAACAGGATGGCGCGCATGGCGGCGGGCGACGGGCTCATTCGCCGGCGTCGATCGTGACGGTGGCCAGGGCCTGGTGCTCCAGGCCATGCTTCTTCAGGATCTCCGCATAGGTGCCGTTGGCGATCAGCCGCGTGAGTCCAGCGGCAACCGCGTCACGCAGGGGCGCCTGCGCCTTGTCGAAGGAGAAGCCGAACAGGCCGCGGGTCAGCGGCGTGCCGACGGCGGCGTAGGTGCCCGGTTCCTGCTGCGACAGGTAGACGACGAACTCGGCGCCCAGCACGGCGCCATCGGCCCGGCCCTGGCGCAGGTCGGTGCGGGTGGCGGTCGCGCCCTCGCTCGGGATCACGCGGATGGGCGGCTTGCCGGCGGCGACGCAGTTGGCATTGCTCCACTCCTCCACCTGGCGCGGGTAGTTGGTGGTGCGGGGGGCGGAGACGCTGCGGCCGCAGAAGTCGGCGGCCTGGGTGGCGCCGCGCTGCTGCGCCACGGTGGTGAAGATCTGCGCGCCGGTGCTGGCATAGTTGACGAAGGTCAGGCGGTCCCGCCGCGCCGGCGTATCCGTCATGGAGGTACCGTTGAACTCGACCCGGCCGGTGGTGACGGCGGGGATGAGCTGCGCGAAGGCCATTTCCTCGTAGCGGAACTCGATGCCCATCTCCTTGGAGAGTGCGGCGAGCAGATCCGTGTTCACGCCACGGCGTTCATTGGTCGCCGGGTCCTTGTAGGACATCGGCGGGTAGGTGGTCTCCACCCCCACACGGACAAAGCCCTGCTGCCGGATAGCATCCGGCAGGGGCGCTGGCTGAGTCTGGGCGTTAGCGAAGGCAGGCGCCATGGCGGACAGGGCGGCGATGCCGGCAGCGAACAACACGGTCTTCATGAAGCCTACCTTCTTCTCAGTTGAGCGGGTTCAGCCTGCGGCTTCGCAGGCGGCGAAATGCGCGGCGATCTGTTCACCCGTGGTGATCCAGACATCGCCGTAAGCGCGGGCGTGTTCGAGGAACTCGCGCAGCAGACGCAGGCGCATCGGGCGGCCGCTGCATTGCGGGTGCAGCACGGTGGTGGCCATGGCGCCCCAGTCCCGCAGCTCGGCCAGCTCGTCGGTCCAGAGCGACAGCACCTGCTCGCGCGTCAGCAGCGTGTGACGGCTGTAGCGCTGGGAGAGGCCGAGCAGCCAGTCGTCGTAGCTGGCCGTCACTGGCAGCTCGATCAGCCCGGGGGTGTTGTCGGCCAGCAGGTGGCGATATGGCCGCACGTCGTCGCGGAAGGAGGAGGTATAGGTCAGCCCGCGTGCCTTCAGCAGCACGCGCAGTTCCTCGCAGAACTCGCCGGAGGGCGCGCGGTAGCCCTTGGGCAAGACGCCCAGGCGGCGCTTCAGCGAATCCAGGCCGCGGTCTATCTCTTCCACCAGCATCGGGTCGCCCGGCATGGGCATGACGTGGTGGAAGCCGTGGTGGCCGATCTCGTGCCCGTCCTTGAGGATCGCCTCGCACATGGCGGGGTGCGCCTCGACCGACCAGCCGGTGATGAAGAAGGTGGCCTTCAGCTCCTGCTGCCGCAGCATCTCCAGCAGCTTGGCGGTGCCGACGCGTGCCTCGTAGCCACCGAAGGACATGGTGACGAGCTCGCCGTAGCGGGCAGGGTCCTTCGCTGTCCAGGCCGTCTCGGCATCGACGTCGAAGGAGAGGAACATCGCCGCCTTGTTGCCTGCCGGCCAGAGGTACTCGGGCGCCAGCGGCGCCCGGTTTGCGGGCAGCAGGGGAATGGCGTTCAGCCCGGCAGAATCAGCGGCCGCCATTGATCTGCACCTCCGGGATGGCGGAGGGCGTCAGCTGCCACTTCTCCAGCAGGCGGGCATAGGTGCCGTCGGCGATCAGCGCGCGCATGCCATCGGCCAGGGCCTGCTGCAGCCCGGCCTCTTCCTTGCCGACGGCGATGCCCATCAGCGTGAAGCGGACCGGCTCGCCGACCGGTGCGTAGGTGTTGGGCTCCAGGCCCATGATGTAGGGGAGGGTTTCGCCGCCCTGCATGGCGGCATCGATGCGGCCCTGGCGCAGCTGCGTCCGGGCGTCGGCGGAGCCTTCGGTTGGCACGTATTCGATGGCCGGGCGGCCCTTGGCGACGCATTCCGCATCGCTGAACGCCTTGATGTCGTTCGGCAGCGAGGTGCGGCGGCTGGCGCCGACGCGCTTGCCGCACAGGGCTTCCGGCGTGGCGAACTCGGCGGCGCGGCTGGCCTGGGTGAAGAATTGCGAGCCGCTGCGGAGGTAGTCGATGAAGGTCGCCGTTTCCTGCCGGCTCGCCAGGTCGCTCATGCCGGACATGACGATGTCGACGCGGCCGGTGCGGACGGAGGTCAGCATCTGCTCGAAATTGGTCTCCTGCCACTGCATCCGCACGCCCAGCTTGGCGGCCAGCGCGTTGCCCAGCTCGATATCGAAGCCGGTCAGCTCGTTGGTCTTGGGGTCGCGCAGTTCCAGCGGCGGGTAGTTCGGCACCACGGCGGCGATGATGGCGCCACGCGACGTGATGCGCGACGGCAGCTCGGCGGCGGCGACGGGTAGGGAGGCGGTGCCGGCCAGCAATGCGGCGGCCAGGGCGATGGTCTTCTTCATGGACGTGTCCTCAGGACAGAACGGCGGAGAGGAAGGCCTGGGTCCGCGCCTCGCGCGGGTTGCCCAGGACTTCACTTGCGGAACCGGATTCGACGATGCTGCCATGGTCCATGAAGACCACCCGGTCGGCGACTTCCTTGGCGAAGCCGAGCTCGTGCGTGACGACGATCATCGTCATGCCGGAGCGGGCGAGTTCCTTCATCACCGCCAGCACATCGCCCACCAGCTCGGGGTCCAGCGCGCTGGTCGGCTCGTCGAACAGCATCAGCTTCGGCTTCATCGCCAGGGCGCGGGCGATGGCGACGCGCTGCTGCTGGCCGCCGGAGAGATTGGCGGGATAGGCATCGGCCTTGTGCGCCAGGCCCACGCGCTCCAGCAGCGTCCGGGCCTCGGCCTCGCATTCGCGGCGCGGGCGGCCCTGCACCTGCACCGGGCCCTCGACGATGTTCTCCAGCGCCGTCATGTGCGGGAACAGGTTGAAGCGCTGGAACACCATGCCGGTGGAGAGGCGCTGGCGCGCGATCTCGGCCTCCGACAGCGGGTGCAGGCTGTGGCCCTGGATGCGGTGGCCGGTCAGCTCCCCATCCACCCAGATGGCGCCGCTATCGGTATGCACCAGTTGGTTGATGCAGCGGAGCAGCGTGGTCTTGCCGGAGCCGGAGGCTCCGATGATGCACAGCACCTCGCCCGCCTGGACATCCAGCGACACGCCCTTCAGCGCATGGAAGCTGCCGAAATGCTTCTCGACATTGACGATGGAGACGAGAGGACGACCACTCATCGGGAACCTCCGGCACCGCGCGAGAAGCGGCGTTCCAGCAGCATCTGCGCCGGCGTCAGGATGGAGACGATGACCAGGTACCAGATGGCGGCGACGATCAGCAGCTCGATCACGCGGGAATTGGCGTAGTAGATGTTCTGCGCGTTGTGCAGGATCTCGGCGAACTGGATGACGCTGGCCAGCGAGGTCAGCTTCACCATGCCGATGAACTCGTTGCCCAAAGGCGGGATGATGACGCGCATGGCCTGCGGGAAGACGATGCGGCGCAGCGCGGTCAGGCGCGTCATGCCGATGGACTTCGCCGCCTCATACTGCCCGGTATCGACCGAAAGCATGCCGGCGCGGACGACTTCCGAGGTATAGGCGCCCTGGTTGATGCCGAGGCCGAGCAGCGCCGCCAGCATCGGCGTCATGACATCGACGGTCCGCAGCGAGTAGTCGCCCCAGCCTAGCTTCGGGAACACCAGCGCCAGGTTGAACCACAGCAGCAGCTGCAGGATGATGGGGGTGCCGCGGAACAGCCAGGTGTAGCCCATGGCGACGCCCTGCAGCACCGGGTTGGGCGACATCCGCATCACCGCCGTGCCGACGCCGAGCGTGATGCCCAGCGCCATGGCGGCGATGGACATCCAGATGGTGTTGACCAGGCCCTGCATGATGGCCGGCGCGGTCAGGAACTGGCCGACATAGGTCCACTCGATATCGCCGACGGCGAAGGCGCGGGCCAGGCCGGCCAGCAGCAGCGCGATGAGCGCCACGGCGGCCCAGCGGCCCCAGTGCCGCTCCGGCACCAGGCGGTAGCCGGAGATATCCGGCAGCGCGCTGCGTGCCTGGACAGGTTGCGTCATGGGCGCGGGGCCTCCTGTAGGGGGTCCGGGGTGTTCGGTACGGGTATCAGGCCGGGGGCTGCGCGCCGACCTGGTCGACGATGCGGCGGTAGTGTTCCGGCCGGCGGTGCTGGGCGAAGTTGAACATCTTGTCCTTGCCCTGGCGCACGGCATCGAGGTCGGCATCCGCCACCACCACCTCGTCCTCCAGCGTCTTGGCTTGGCCGACGATGACGCCGTTCGGGTCGACGATGACGGAGCTGCCGATCAGGCCGGAGCCATCCTCGTTGCCGGCCTTGGCGACGCTGACCGCCCAGGTGGCGTTCATGTAGGCATTGGCCTGCACGGCGATGTTGGAGTGGAAGGTGCGGATTTCTTCGTTCTCGGTGGTGCCGCCATTCGGGTCGTAGGCCGCCGAGTTGTAGCCCATCACCATCAGCTCCACGTCCTGCAGGCCGTATTCGCGCCAGGCCTCGGGCCAGCGGCGGTCATTGCAGATCAGCATGCCCATGATGGGGCGGTGCCAGGATTCGGCGCCGCGGAAGGCGGGGAAACCGGTGTCGCCATACTCGAAGTAGCGCTTCTCCAGCTGCTGGAAGCGAGCGCCCTCGCGCGGCTCGACGCTGCCCGGCAGGTGCACCTTGCGGTACTTGCCGAGGATGCTGCCGTCCGGACCCACGGTGATGGCGCTGTTGTAGTGCAGGCCTTCCGGCGTGCGTTCGGCATAGCCGACATAGAAGCCGATGCCGAGTTCACGGGCGCGGTCGAACAGCTCCTGCACCTGCGGGTTCGGCATGCTGGCTTCGTAGTAGGATTCCAGTTCCTCGCCGCTCAGCAGCCAGCGGGGGAAGAAGGTGGTGAAGGCCAGCTCGGGGAACACCACGAGCTGGGCGCCCTGGCTGGCGGCCTGTTCCAGCAGCGCGATCAGGCGGGCCAGCGTCACGTCCCGCGGCTCGGCCCGCTGGGTGGGGCCCATCTGGGCGGCGGCAAGGCGAAGGATACGGGGCATGGCAGGCGTTCTCTTGCTTCTTGATGCGGCCGGGCACCGCCCGGCGCTGGCAACAATCGCATAATAAGAACGCAGTGCAATCATGCACTTGATATAAAATCGTCGCTTACCATTCAGCCAGATTATAGTTCGACGTGCGGATGGCTGCCCATTGTGCAGCGCGGCAACCAACGCAGCGCCTAGCGGAAACCCTGGAAGCGCCCGGCCCCCAGGGCTTAATCTATCCGCCAGCACAGCAGCGCGGGAGATCGGCATGAGCGTGGAACAGGACCCCGGCGCCTCCCTGGCGCTGCCAGCGGGCATCGATCACGTCATCATCCCCCGCGCCCATGATATCGGTGGCTTCGAGGTGCGGCGCGCCCTGCCGGCGCGTGAACGACAGATGGTCGGCCCATTCATCTTCTTTGATCAGATGGGTCCCGGCGAGTTCCTTTCCGGCCACGGGCTCGATGTCCGCCCGCATCCGCATATCGGGCTCTCCACCGTGACCTACCTGTTCGAGGGCGCCATCCAGCACCGGGACAGCCTGGGCTCCGACCAGCCGATCGTGCCGGGGGACGTCAACTGGATGACCGCCGGGCGCGGCATCGCGCATTCCGAGCGCACAGCCCAGGCACTGCGGCCGATTGGCGGCAAGCTCTCCGGCATCCAGTCCTGGGTCGCCCTGCCGAAGGCGGCGGAGGAAGATGCCCCGGCCTTCGTGCACCACGGTGCCGCCACCCTGCCGGTGTTGGAAGACGGCGGCGCCCGCGTGCGGTTGATCGCCGGCGAGGCCTTCGGTGCCCGGGCGCCCGTCGTCACGCATTCGCCCCTCTTCTACGCCGATGCCATCCTCGCCGCCGGAGCCGCCCTGCCGATTCCCGACGGGCATGACGAACGTGCCGCTTACGTGCTGGAAGGCGAGGTCAGCATCGCCGGGGACCGCTTCACCGCCGGCCGCATGCTGGTCTTCCGCGCCGGGGACCACATGTCCCTGCTGGCCGGACCCCTGGGCGCCCGCCTGCTGCTGCTGGGCGGCGCCACCATGGACGGGCCGCGCCACATCTTCTGGAACTTCGTCTCCTCCTCGCGCGAACGGATCGAGCACGCCAAGGCCGACTGGAAAGCCGGGCGCTTCGACCGCGTGCCTGGCGACGACCAGGAATTCATCCCGCTGCCGGAAGAGCGCGTCCGCGTGCGGGCTGCGACGCGGGAGTAGAGGTGCCTTGGACGGCGCAGGGCTTGGGAGTTTTGGGTGTGGAGAAGGCCGGGGAAAGAATTCCCCGGACCCCTTCTTTTATTTCTGCGAGTTTGGCGTGGCGCTTCAGGACTGAGAGCGGACGCTGCTTGATGATTTTAATCATGGGCCACAGGGGCTGAACCGTCAGTCGCCGGAGGTCTACGACCTCCGGCACACCCAGCCTTCTCTCAGGCCCAACCTCTCAGCGGCCACACCCGGAAAAACTCGAAAAAAGAAGATGGGGTCCGGGGAATTCTTTCACCGGCCTTTCCCTTTCTCGACACTGCCCAGGCGCCCAACAAGGTTATCGTCCTGGATGACGAAGGCAGCCCTCGCTCAAGATGGCTCCTAAAGGCCATCGCGCGCCCTGTGCCAGTTCGTTCATCGGCACCCATAGGACGTGAGACGGCGGGGAGACGATGTCTGCCGTCGCTGCCAGTGGCGGCGCCTGGCCGGCAGATGCCGCCAAGCGCGTCACGGGGACCAGGCGGCGGCGACGGCGGCGCCCACATCGGCCAGGGCGGCGTCGCGGATGGCGCCGTCGGCGGCGCCTTCGGTCAGGTAGGCGGCGACCAGGATAGGGGCGGCGCCGCCGGGGGGCCAGAACAGGCCGATGTCGTTGCTGGTGCGGGATTCGTTATAGGTGCCGGTTTTCTCACCCGCCTGCCAACCGGGGGGGAGGCGGGCCTTCAGGCGCTTGTCGCCGGTCAGGTTGCCGCGCAGCCATCCCAGCAGTTGGGCCCGGCTGGCGGGGGCGAGGGTGTCGCCGAGCGCCAGCTTATGGAGCGTGGCGATGAGGGCAGCGGGGGTGCTGGTGTCGCGGTGATCGTCGCCGACGGATTCGTTCAGGGCGGGTTCGTTGCGGTCCAGGCGGGTGGTGGGATCACCGATCCGCCGCAGCCAGGCGGTCAGGCCTGCCGGGCCGTCCAGCACGTCCCGCAGCAGCAGGTTGGCGGCGCCATTGTCGCTGAGGACCATAGTGGCCTCGCACAGGGCGGCCAGCGTCATGCCGTTGCCGCCGATGTGCTTTTCCGTCGTCGGGGAGTAGGCGACGAGGTCCTGCCGCGTGTAGCGGATGCGCTGGTCCATGCGGACCTGCCCCGCATCGGCGCGGGCCAGGACGGCGGCGGCGGCCAACAGCTTGAAGGTGCTGCACAGCACGAAGCGCTCGTCCTGGCGGTGGCCGGCCTGCTGGCCGTTGCCGGTATCCAGCACCGCGACGCCGAGGCGGCCGCCGCGCGTGGCCTCGATGCGTGCGAAAGTGGCGGGCAGGGCGGCGAAGCCGCCGGCGGCGTGGGCCAGGCGTGGCGCGCCGAAGCCCATGGCCAGGGCGCTCAGGGCCGCCGTACCGCCCATCCAGGACCGTCTGCTGATCATGCTGTGTCTCCTTCTGTGGGCGCCGAGATGGCGCAGCCGGCGGCGTCCGGACAAACGATGATCCCTTGCCGGAGACCCAAGATTATCTAATGTCACCAGGCATGAGCCTGAACCGCGTCCCCCTGAATGCCTTGAGAGCCTTTGAGGTCTCCGCGCGGCAGTTAAGCTTCACCCGGGCGGGGCTGGAGCTGCGCGTGACCCAGGCGGCGGTGAGCCAGCAGGTGAAGACCCTGGAGGAAATCTTGGGTGTGCCGCTGTTCCGGCGGCTGCCGCGCGGCCTGGCGCTGACCGAGGAGGGGGAGGCGTTGCTGCCGGTGCTGACCGACGCCTTCCGCCGCATCGCCGGCACGCTGGACCGGTTCGAGGGCGGGCGGGTGCGGGAGGTGCTGACGCTCGGCGCGGTCGGCACCTTCGTCACCGGCTGGCTGCTGCCGCGGCTGGCGGAGTTCCGTGCCGCGCAGCCTTTCGTCGATGTGCGGCTGATGACCAACAACAACCGCGTCGACCTGGCGGGGGAGGGGCTGGACTATGCCATCCGCTTTGGGGACGGCGCCTGGCATGGCACGGAGGCGTTGCGTCTGTTCTCCGCGCCGCTTTCGCCGCTCTGCGCGCCCGCGCTGGCGCGGCGGCTGCGGCAGCCGGCCGATCTGGCGCGGGAGACGCTGCTGCGCTCCTACCGCGTGGATGAATGGTCCCGCTGGTTCGCCGTGGTGGACCTGCCACCGCGCACGACGCGCGGCTACGTGTTCGACTCGTCGTTGACCATGGCGGAGGCAGCTGTGCAAGGCACGGGCGTGGCTCTGCTGCCGGTGCGGATGTTCGAGCATGACATCCGCCAGGGCCGGCTGGCACGCCCCTTCGGCGCGGAGGTGACGCTGGGCAGCTACTGGCTGACCCGGTTGAAATCGCGCGAGGAGACGGCAGCGATGTCGGCGTTCCGCGACTGGCTGCTGGCGCAGCCGGACACGCAGCCTGCATGAACCGCCGCAAGGCCGTGGATGCGAGGGGAATAGAACGATGAAGCCGCCATTCGAAGGTATGTTGATGGCGGGCTACCACCAGTTCTTCATCGCGGAGGCGCAGGTGGAGCCCGAGGCCGCGCTGCGGACGGATGCGGACCTGCTGGCCAGCGGTTCGGTGATCTCCGCCTTTATCGCGCGAAACATGCCGGGCTGTGCGAACAGATTACGCTGCAGCGTGGCATGGGGGGCGTGACGGATATGCGGGGCGGCAAGCAACCTTGTGTGGCGTGGTTGCCGGCATGAGGGGTGCCTCCAAGGCGGACCAGATCGTTGCCCGGCTGGCGGCCGCCGTGGAGGGTGGGCTGCTACGTCCGGGCCTCCGCGTCGCCTCTGTCCGCGCCGCCGCGCGGGAACAGGGCCTGTCCAAGAACACCGTGGCCGAGGCCTATGAGCGGCTGGTGGCTTCCGGCCATCTGGAGGCACGGCGCGGCGCCGGCTACTTCGTTGCCAATCAGCCCTGCCGCCCGCCGCCGCGGCGACAGGAGGTGGTGGAAGCGCTGAGCCTCGTCTCCCTGCTGCGTGAGCAGACCGAGGAACACTACGTGGTCCGCCCCGGCGAGGGCCGCCCGCCCCCCTCCTGGATGGAAGAGTCCGAGCTGGCCCGCTGCCTGACCCAGGCCAGCCGCGACCAGTACCGGGGCGAGGCGCATAGCTACGGCAGTTCCTGGGGCTATGAACCGCTGCGCGAGCGGATCGCGCAGTCGCTGTCCGAACGCGCCATCCATTGCACGCCAGGCCACGTGCTGCTGACCCAGGGGGCCAACCATGCCCTGGACCTGGTCATTCGCAACATGGTCGCGCCCGGGGACCGCGTGCTGGTCGATGACCCAGGCTACTACCCGCTCTTTGCCAAGCTGCGCCTGGCGCAGGCGGAGATCGTCGGCATCCGTCGCAACCCTGACGGGCCAGACATCGACGACTTGCGCGCCAAACTGGCGCAGCGCCCGGCGCGCGCCTTCTTCACCCAGTCCCTGGGGCATAATCCCACCGGGGGCACCCTCAGCCCAAGCGTTGCGGCGGCGGTGTTGCAACTGGCCGAGCAGCACGGATGCCAGCTGGTGGAGGACGACCCCTTCGCCGACCTGCTGCCCGCCGCCAGCCCCCGCCTGGCCGCGATCGGCGGGCTGGGGCGGGTGCTGTATGTCGGCACTTTCTCCAAGACCCTGTCGGCCTCGCTCCGCGTCGGCTTCGTGGCCGGGGCGGCGCCGGTGGTGGAGGCGCTGAACGACCTGAAGCTGCTGACCGTCGTCTCCACTTCTCAGTACGCGGAGCGGCTGGTAGCGCAGTTGATCGAGGCCGGGCACTACCGCCGCCACCTGCGCCGCCTGGCGCGCCGTGTCGAGGCCGCCACGGCACAGGCCACGCTGGATCTCGGCGCGCTGGGCCTCACCCTGTCCCGCCCCACCGGCGGCTTCTACCTATGGGCCAAGCTGCCCGCCGGGCTGGAGGAGGAACCTCTCTGCCGCAGCGCCGCCGCGCGCGGCATCTTCCTGGCACCCGGCGCCGTCTTCAGCCCCGACCGCGGCCAGGGCGTGCCCGCCCTCCGCATCAACGTTGCCCATGCGAGCGACCCTCGCTTCCTGGAATTCCTGGCGGATGCGATGGGCGTGCCGTTTCACTCTGCGGGCGGCGCAAGCACGGACGCATAAGCCATTTAGGTGGTTCGCAAGTGGGTATGGCGAAGCAGGCTTGGGTGTGGAGGTCGATTTACCCTGATCTGTTGGGAAGAACTGAAAGATTTTGGTCCATAGTGGAAGGAAGGCCGGGGAAAGAATTCCCCGGGCCCCTTCTTTTCTTTTTTCGAGTTTTCCGGAGCGGCTGGTGAGGGTGCGGTCTTGAGAGACGGCTGGGCGCGCCGGAGGTCCTAGACCTCCGGTGACTGACGGCCCAGCCCGCGTGGCCCATTTTAAACATCATCAGAAGCGTTCGCACTCAGTCCTGAAGCGTGACGCCAAACGCGAAAAAAGAAGATGGGGTCCGGGGAATTCTTTCCCCGGCCTTCCTTCACTTCGCTTCCCCTTTCGCTGCGGATGAACGAAAACCGAAATCGTGCGTCTACGGTCAGACGCCGGGCTTAAGCACCGAAGACGCCCCGGGCCTGTGCGAGGCGGGAGGCGGGCCGCCGGTTCAGGTGGCGGGAGATCAGGGCGGTGGCGGCCAGTAGCTGGTCCAGATCCACGCCGGTTTCGATGCCCATGCCGTGCAGCATGTAGACGAGGTCCTCGGTGGCGACGTTGCCGGAGGCGCCCTTGGCGTAGGGGCAGCCGCCAAGGCCGGCGACGGCACTGTCCACGACCGAGACGCCGAGTTGCAGGCAGGCCAGGATATTGGCCAGGGCCTGGCCGTAGGTGTCGTGGAAGTGCAGGGCGAGCTGCCCGACCGGCACCCGGGCGGCGACGGTGGCGAGCATGTTCTGGGCTTGCAGTGGCGTACCGGTGCCGATGGTGTCGCCGAGCGAGATTTCGTAGCAGCCCATGGCGGAGAGGGCGGCCGCGACTGTGGCCACGACATCCGGCGCCACCTCGCCCTCATAGGGGCAGCCGAGGACGCAGGAGACGTAGCCACGCACACGCAGCCCTGCCGAGACGGCCTGGGCGACGACGGGGGCGAAGCGGTCCAGACTCTCGGCGATGGAGCAGTTGATGTTCTTGTGGGAGAAGCTCTCGGACGCGGCGCCGAAGACCGCGATCTCCCGTGCGCCGGCGGCCAGGGCGGCGTCCAACCCTTTCAGGTTGGGCACCAGCACGGGGTAGCGGATGCCGGCATCGGGCGTCAGCGCCGCCAGCACCGCGGCCGTGCCGTCCATCTGCGGCACCCAGCGGGGCGAGACGAAGCTGCCGGCCTCGATATCGCGCAGGCCGGACGCCGCCAGGGCTTGGATCAGCGCGATCCGCGTGGCCACGGGGACGGTGACGGCCTCGTTCTGCAGCCCGTCGCGCGGGCCGACCTCGACGATGCGGACGGAACGGGGCAGCGTCGTCCTGCTGGGTTCAGCCACCACGCATCCGCTCCAGCTCCGCGATGGCGACATCCTGGCGCACCTGGCGGCGCTCCACCAGCAGCGCGGCCAGCTTCGCCACTTCGTCACCCACCGCGCCGGCGGCGATGGCGACGTTGTTGGCGTGCAGCGCCATGTGCCCCTTCTGGATGCCGGTCGTCGCCAGGGCCTTCATGGCACCAAAATTCTGCGCCAGGCCGACGGCGGCGATGATGCGTGCCAGTCCCGCCGCGCTGGTGACGCCGAGGATCTTCAGGCAGGCCCGCGCGGTCGGGTGGATCTTGGTGGCGCCGCCCACCAGCCCGACCGGCATTGGCAGTTCGATGGAGCCGGCGAGGCTGCCATCGGCGGTGACTTCCCAGTTGGTCAGGCTGCTGTAGCGGCCGTTGCGGGCGGCATAGGCGTGGGCGCCAGCCTCCACCGCGCGGGTGTCGTTGCCGGTGGCCAGCACGACGGCGGAGACGCCGTTCATGATGCCCTTGTTGTGCGTGGCGGCGCGATAGGGGTCGGCCTCGGCGAAGTGGTAGGCGGAGATCATGCCGTCCCGCACCGCCTCGCCGCCGATGGCCTCCACCGGCCAGATGGCCCGGGCGCGGGCCAGGCGGCGGTCGGCGAGGTTGGAGAGGATGCGCAGGAAAACCTTGCCGCCGGTCCAGGCCTCGATCTTCGGCGCCAGCGTCTCGGCCATGGTGTTGACGGTGTTGGCGCCCATCGCATCCCGCGTGTCGATGATCAGGTGCGTGATGACCATGGCGCCGCCACGGGAGTTGACGATGCGCACTTCCAGGTCGCGGAAGCCGCCGCCAAGTTGCACCAGCAGCGGGTCGCAGCCATCGCAGATGGCGGCGATCTCCTCGCGGTGCTCCAGGATGCTGAGGCGGGCATTCTCCGGATCGGTCAGACCTACCAGCTGCACCTGCGCGATCATCAGCGTGCCGGAGACGGAGGTGATGAAGCCGCCGGAATCGTAGCACTGCCGGGCGGAGTTGCAGACGGCAGCGACGACGGAGGATTCCTCCGTGGCCATCGGCACCAGCACATCCTGGCCATCGACGCGCATGTTGGTGGCGACGCCGATGGGGATGGAGAGGGTGGCGACCACGTTCTCGATCATGTGGTCGGCCAGGTGCGTGTTGATATTGCCGGGCGCGGCGAGCTGCGCCCGCGTGGCGTCATCGAGGTCGGAGAACGCCGCCACGGCGTCCAGCCGCTCCGCGGTGCTCATGCGGTGGAAACCGGAGATACGGGACGTGAGGTTCTGGATGGACATGAGCATTCCGTAAGGAGGCAGCGGGACGGGAGAAGCGGACGCGGGTTGGTGCGGTTATTCGAGGCGGATATTGCCCTCGCGGATCACGTCCCCCCACTTGCGGGTATCGTCCCGCAGGGCGGCGCGCAGCATCGCGGCGTCGCCAGTGACCAACTCGACGCCCTGTTCCGCCATGCGGGTGCGGATGGTGGGATTGTCGGTGGCGGACCGCAGCGCGGTGGCGGCGCGGGCCAGAATGGCGGCCGGGGTCCCGGCGGGGGCGAACAGGCCCTGCCAGAAGAACACCTCGAAGCCTGGCAGCGTGTTGGAGACCGGCGGCAGGCTGGGATAGCCCTGGATCGGCGCGCTCGCCGTCACGGCCAAGCCGCGCGTGCCGCCGTCCGCCAGGGTGGTCGCGGCTTCCTGGATGGCCTGGAACACGACATGGATGCGGCCCTGCCGCAGGTCCAGCGCCGCCGGCGCACCGCCGCGATAGGGCACGTGAACGATGTCGATGCCCGCCCGGGCGCGGAACATCTCCAGGCACAGATGGCTGACCGAGCCGGTGCCCGGCGAGCCGAACAGCACCTTGCCCGGGTTGGCCTTGCAATAAGCGATCAGGCTGGCTGTGTCCGTGACGGGCAGGGACGGATGCACGTGCAGGATGAAGGGCGTGCGGAACACCATGCCGATCGCGTCCAGCTCCGCCGCCGGGTCCTTCGGCGTCAGTTGCGGCTGCAGCGTCTGGTTGATGGCCAGGGTGGTGGTGCCCATTACCAGCGTATAGCCATCCGGCCGCGCCCGGGCGGCGTAGGTGGCGGCGACCGAGGTGGCGGCGCCGGGGCGGTTGTCGATGACCACCGGCACGCCGAGATTGCGCGACATCGGCTCGGCCACGGCGCGGGACGCCAGGTCGGTCACGCCACCAGGCGGGTAGCCCTCCACCAGCGTAACGGGGCGGTTCGGCCAGGCATTCGGGTCCGTCTGTGCCAGGGTGGGACGTGCGAGCAGCAGGCCGGGCAGGGCAAGGCCGGCCCCGAGCAGGGTGCGACGATTCATGAGGGCGTTTCCTGTTTTGGTCTTCTTTATCCGCTCAGATTGTCCCATCCGCAGGGCGGCCAACAGGGACAGTTTGTCCCCAAATCATTGGCACAGTTCCATGCGGCGGCGCAGCATGGTGGCCATGGAAGGGTCTGGTTCGGGTTGATCGGGCACTTGAAGATCAGGCAAGGCCGGGGAAAGAATTCCCCGGGGGCCCTCTTTTTTCTTCGAGTTTAGCGTGGTGCTGTCGGACTGAGTGCGGACGCTCTTCTATGATATCTCAATTGGGCCACGCGGGCTGAACCATCAGTCGCCGGAGGTTTAGGACCTTAGGCGCGCCCAGTCGTCTCTCAGGCCAGACCTTTCAACGGCCACGCCGGCAAAACTCGAAAAAAGAAAAGAAGGGGCCCGGGGAATTCTTTCCCCGGCCTTGTCCCTTCCCCAACGCGTCAGCTTCCGCCAGCCCTGGTCCTCCTGCTTGATCCACAGGGATAAGGCGGCTTCAATCAGCGGATTGGAGGCGCATTGCCTCTCCATGCCGCAGGAAGGTTCCGCCCCGCATGAATGCCCCGACCGATCCGAAGGACCTGAAGCCACACGCCGCGCATTGGGGCGTATTCCGGGCCGGTTGGCGGGATGGCACCCTGGTGGTGGAGCCACATCCGGGCGACCCGGACCCGTCCCCCATCCTGCAGAACTTCCCGGAAGCCCTGCGGCACCGGGCGCGGATTGCCCAGCCCATGGTGCGGCGCGGCTGGCTGGAGAACGGCCCCGGCCCCAGCGACCGCCGCGGGCGGGACGAGCTGGTGCCGGTGTCGTGGGACCAGGCGCTGGACCTGCTGGCGGGTGAATTGGCACGGGTGCGGGACCAGCACGGGGTGCGGTCCATCTTCGGCGGGTCGTATGGCTGGTCCTCCGCCGGGCGGTTCCACCATGCGCAGAGCCAGGTGCACCGGTTCCTGAACACCACGCTCGGCGGCTATGTCCGCTCCATCAACAGCTATAGCGCGGGGGCGTCCAACGTCATTATCCCGCATGTGCTGGGGCCGTTCGAGCCGGTGACGCGCCACAGCGTGACCTGGGACCAGGTGGTGGAGCATACCGAGCTGGTGCTGGCCTTCGGCGGCATGGCGGTGAAGAACAGCGCCGTTGGCGGCGGCGGCGTCAGCAAGCATATCGAGCGTGGCGCCATGGGTGCCGCCCATGCACGGGGCTGCCGCTTCGTGCTGATCGCGCCGCTGCGGGACGACCTACCGGAGGAGGCGGGCGCGGAGTGGCTGCCGCTGACCCCTGGCACCGACACGGCGCTGATGCTGGGCATGGCGCATACCCTGGCTACCGAGAACCTGCATGACCGCGACTTCCTGGACCGTTTCTGCGTCGGCTGGCCGGAATTCGAAGCGTATCTGCTGGGCCACAAGGACGGTACGCCGAAGGATGCCGCCTGGGCCGCCGCCATCAGCGGCGTGAAGGCGGAGAGCATCGCCCAGCTGGCGCGCGATGCCGCCGGCAAGCGCGTGCTGGTGACGATGGCGCATTCCCTGCAGCGCGCGGAGCATGGCGAGCAGCCGGTGTGGATGGGGGCCGTGCTGGCGGCCATGCTGGGGCAGATCGGCCTGCCGGGGGGCGGCTTCAACTATGCGCTGGGCTCTATCGCGCATTACGGCAAGCGCAAGGTCGCCGTGGCGGTCGCCGGATTGCCGCAGGGGCGCAACACGGTGCGGGACTTCATCCCGGTGGCGCGCATTTCCGACATGCTGCTGAACCCGGGCGCGCCCTTCGACTACGACGGGCAAAAGCTGACCTACCCGGACATCAAGCTGGTCTACTGGGCCGGCGGCAACCCGTTCCACCACCACCAGGACATCAACCGGCTGCGCGAGGCGTTCTATCGCGTCGATACGCTGGTGGTGCATGAGACGGCCTGGACCGCCACGGCGCGCCATGCAGACATCATCCTGCCCTGCACCATGACGCTGGAGCGCGAGGACATCGCCGCCGCCACCACCGACCCGCTGATGGTGGCGATGCACCCGGTCTCCGCCCCCTATGGCGAGGCGCGCGACGATTACAGCATCTTCGCCGCGCTCGCCGCCCGCCTGGGCAAGGAGGACGCCTTCACCGAAGGCCGCGACGCACGTGGCTGGCTGAGGCACCTGTACGAGATCACCCGCGTCTCCATGGCGGAGCATGGTGCCCCCGCCCCGGATTTCGACACCTTCTGGGCGGCCGGCGAGCTGGAGATGCCGCTGGAGCAGGATACCGGCGGCATTCTCGGCGCCTTCCGCCGCGACCCGGACGCCCACCCGCTGCCGACGCCGAGTGGCAAGGTAGAGATTTTCTCCGCCACCATCGACGCCTTTGGCTATGACGACTGCCCCGGCCACCCGACCTGGCTGGAGCCAGTGGACGTACCGAACGACGCTGCCCCACTCTGGATCGTTGCCAACCAGCCGGCGACGCGCCTGCACAGCCAGTTGGATTTCGGCGGCACCAGCGCCAACAGCAAGCGCCGGGGGCGGGAGGTAATGCGGATGCACCCCGCCGACGCCGCCGCACGCGGCATCGCCGAGGGCGACGTGGTGCGCCTGTTCAACGGACGCGGCGCCTGCCTGGCCGCCGCCGCGCTGAGCGACGCGGTGGCGCCAGGGGTGGTGCAATTGGCCACCGGCGCCTGGTACGACCCGGCGGACCCGGAGGAGGACAAGCCGCTCTGCGTCCACGGCAACCCGAACGTGCTGACGCGGGACGCCGGGACGTCCCGCCTGGCCCAGGGCTGCACAGGCCAGTTGACCACCGTGCAGGTGGAGCTGTTCACCGGCAACCTGCCGCCGATCCGGGCGTGGGACCCGCCGGCGGTGTGAAGCCTGGGCGTGGCTGCTGGTGTCGGATGAAGGAAGGCCGGGGAAAGAATTCCCCGGACCCCTTCTTCTTTTTCAAGTTTGCCGTTGTGCCTCAGGACTGAGAGCAGACGCTGCTTGATGATTTTAATGGACTACGCGGGCTGAACCCTCAGTCGC
This sequence comes from Teichococcus aerophilus, assembly GCF_014490485.1. Classification (GTDB taxonomy): domain Bacteria; phylum Pseudomonadota; class Alphaproteobacteria; order Acetobacterales; family Acetobacteraceae; genus Pseudoroseomonas; species Pseudoroseomonas aerophila. Next base: position 52,216 of record NZ_JACTVA010000025.1, read on the forward strand.
CGGAGGTCCTAGACCTCCGGCGCACCGAGCCGGCTCTTAGGCTTGACCCATCAACAGCCACGCACGGAAAATTCGAAAAAAGAAAAGATGGGGCCCGGGGAATTCTTTCCCCGGCCTTCGCTTCCCCCCCTTAAGGCGTGCTGCGCGCCCCCGTCGCCACCGTCCGCTGGTCCTGGCGCGGTTCGTAGGTAATGCCGGCGCGGGAGGCCCAGAAGTTCACCAGCTGGTAGAGCGGGATGCCTGCCACGTCCTCGGCGACGATCTTCTGGCCCTGGATCAGCAGCTGCTCGCGGACGCTGTCATCCATGGTGGATTGGGCACGGTCGATCAGCGCGTCCAGGGTGGGGTTGGAATAGGCGCCCCAATTGGCCGGGCCGCGGCCGGTGCGGGCATCCATGGTGGTGAACATGTTGGTCAGGGCGTAGCCGGCCTCGCCGGTGCTGATGCCCCAGCTGAAGAACGGCATGGCGAATTCATGCCGTGCACCGCGGCTGAGATAGGAGGAGGCGGGGATGGCATCGACCTGGGTGCGCACGCCCACCCGCGTCCACATCTGGGCGATGGCCTGGGCCACGGTGCGGAAATCCGGCCGGTCGGCGAAGGCGCTGATGGTCAGGCGGAAGCCGTTGGGGAAGCCGGCCTCGGCCAACAGGGCGCGGGCACGGACCTGGTCATGCTCGGGCATGCTGATATCCGGCGTGTAGGAATAGGCGCCGGGCCACATGAACTGGCCGGCGGCCTGGGCGGTGCCTTCCAGCACGCGCTCGGCCAGGGCCTTGCGGTCGATGGCGTGGGAGAGTGCCTGGCGTACGCGCAGGTCGCGCAGCGGGTTGGTCGCCAGGGGCTTGCCGTCATTGTCGGCGGCCTGGGGGCTGCTCTCCTCCAGGAAGCTGGGCAGGAGCAGGATGGAACGGTTGCCAGGGGTGGAGGTGACGCGGAAGCGCGGGTCCTGGCGCAGCCGCGGCAGGTCGTTGCGGGAAGGGCTGTCGATCATGTCGACATCGCCGGAGAGCAGGGCGGCGCTGCGGGCGCCCTCATTGGCGATGAAGCGGAAGGAGACGCGGTCCCACTCCGCCCGTTCGCCCCACCATTGCGGGTTGCGCTCCATCTCGACGCGCTCGTTCTTGGCGAAGCGGGTGACGCGGTAGGGCCCGGTGCCGACGGCGGCGCGGCCGCCATCGAAGTCGGAACTCTCCGCCCCCTCCACCACATGCTTCGCCACGATGGAGATGGCGCTGAGATTGACCGGCAGGATGGGCGAGGGCTGCCGGGTGACGATGCGGATGCTGTTCGGCCCCGCCACCTCGACCCGCGCGATATCCCGCGTGAAGGGTGCGTAGCCGAGCGGGCTGTTCGGGATATTGGCCGAGCGGCTGATGGAGAACGCCACGTCCTCCGGCGTCAGGGGTCGGCCGTCGGACCAGCGCACGCCCTCGCGCAGCGTGAACTCCCATTCGGTGTCGGAGACCAGTTTCCAGCTGGTGGCCAGGCCGGGCGTCAGCGACATGTCGCCCTTCTGCTCGACCAGCCGGCTGAACAGGTGCAGCGAGAGATTGCGGTCGCCGATGCCGTTGTAGAAATGCGGGTCGGCGGAGAGCGGGAAGGCGCTGGCACCGATGGTGAGGTCGGCGGCCCGGGCCGGCATCAGTGCGGTGCAGCCCAGCAGCAGTGCCGCCACGACGGGTCGTTTCCAGGCCATCATCCTACTCCCTGATCAGTCCAGGGCGACACTATGGCCGGGATGCGCCGGGGTGTCAGCCCGCGCGGGTCACAGCACGGCGCGTTCACAGCCGTTCACATACCCTGCTCTCTGCTTGTGTTTGATCGCGTGATTCGGGATCTTCGGTGATTCCACCTTAAGCCACCACGCTCTAGTCGAAGCGCAGGCCCAGCGCGGTGATGTCGTCCGCCTGGGGCGCGCCGTCGGCGAAGGCGGTGACGCTGCCGAACAGGCCCTCCACCACGGCGCGCGCGCTGCCGTCCTGCCGCTCCAGCCGGTTCAGCTCGGCCAGCAGGCGCTCCCGGCCGAAGAAGGCTTCGTCACGATCCTCGGCCTCGGTCACGCCATCGGAGTAGAGCAGCAGGCCTTCGCCGGGGGAGAGGGCGAAGTCACCGCTGCGGTAGGCGATGTCCTCCATCGCGCCCAGCGGCGGCTGGCGTGGCAGTCCGGGCAGTGGGCGGGGTGGCAGGCCAGCGCCGTAGAGCAACGGCGTCTCGTGCGCCGCCACGGCGATTCGGCCCCGGCCCGTGCGCATATCCAGCACGCCGAGCGCGACGGTGACGAAGGTGGCGTCCTCGTTCTCCCGCGCCAGATCGTCATTGGCGAGGGTGAGGATCTCCGCCGGATCGGGCGTGCCGCGCAGCGCCAGCAGCCGGGCGGCGGCGCGCACCAGCCCCAGCGTGCGCGCCATGGTCAGCCCCGCCGGTGCGCCCTTGCCGGCAACATCGGCGACGGTGAACAGCAAGGTGGCATCGTCCAGCCGCACGGCGTCGTACAGGTCGCCGCCCACCTGCCGGGCCGGCACCATGGCGGCATGCAGGCTGACGCGGTGGCCGGCGATGGCGGCGAAATCGCGCGGCACCAGCGCCAGCTGCGCCAGCCGCGCGCTCTCCAGCTCCGCTTCCAGGAGGTTGAGGCGCTGGGCGGCAAGATCGCGCAGCCGCTTCTTCTCCAGCACGGCGGAGAGGCGCGCACGCAGCAGCGGCGGGTCGAAGGTCTTGGGCAGGTAGTCCTCGGCCCCCAGCTCGATGCAGCGCACCACCGCCGACATCTCGGTCAGCGCGGAGATGACGATGACCGGCGGCTCCGCCCGGCCGGAAGCATGCAGGCGTTCCAGCACGCCGATGCCGTCCAGCTCCGGCATCTCGATATCCAGCAGCACGACGTCGAAATCCTGCGCGGCGATGGCGGCCAGGCCCTCGATGCCGTTCTGGGCGGTGACGACGTTGGTGTAGCCCAGCTCGGCCAGCCGCTTGGTCAGCAGCAGACGGTTGAACGGGCTGTCATCGACGATCAGCAGCGTGACATCGTTCATGCCAGTTCCTCATGCGTGGATGGCATCGCGATGCCGTCAGGTTCGAGAATCACCACGGCCTCGCCATTGCCGAGGATGCCGGCACCGCCGAGCGCGGGCAGCGTGGCCAGGGCCGGGGGCAACGGGCGCAGCAGCAGGTCGGTCCGCTGCCGCACCTGGTCCACCGCCAGCGCCACCTGGCCGCCCATGGTCTGGCGCAGCAGCACCACGGCGCCGGGCGGGCGGGTGGGGCGCAGGCCGAGCAGGCGGGCCAGCGGCATGGCGGGCGTATCGGCGGGCAGCACCGCCTCCACCCGCGCGGTGGGGAAAGCGTAGGTGTGGCCTTCCACCTCCACCAGCAGCACCGCCGCCATGGCGGCCGAGAGCGGCAGGTTCAGCACGAAGGTGGTACCCCGGCCGGGGGTGCTGGAGAGGTCCAGCGTACCGCCGGCGCGGCGCACCGCCTCCTGCACCACATCCAGGCCGACGCCGCGGCCGGAGGTCTCGCTGACGCGCTCCCGCGTCGAGAAGCCGGGGCGGAACAGCAGGCGGCGGGCGTCGTGGTCGTCCATCGCCGCGGCCTCGGCCTCGCTGACCAGCCCACGGGTCAGCGCGGCGCGCAGCACGGCCTGGCGGTCGATGCCGCGCCCGTCATCCGAGACCTCGACGCGCACCATGCCTGTGCGGCGCTCGGCGCGCACGCGCAGGGTGGCGCGGGGGGGCTTGCCGGCGGCGCGGCGGGCATCCGGTTCCTCCACGCCATGGTCCACGGCGTTGCGGGCCAGGTGCAGCAGCGGGTCGGCCAGCAGCTCGATCAGCGCGCGGTCGATGCGGACATCCTGGCCCTCCATCTCCAGCGCCACGTCCTTGGCGGCGCTCTGCGCCACGCTGCGGACGATGCGGGGCAGCCGGTTGAACAGCGTGCCGATGGGCACGACGCGCAACTCCATCACCGCGTCGTCCAGCCGCCGCAGCGCCAGGGCGAGGTGGGAGCGTGCCCGCTCGCGCGGCGCGCGGGCATGGCCCAGCCGGGCAGCCAGCGCTGCCAGTTCCCGCCCGGCGCTGCCGCCGGCGCGGCGGGCAAGGGCGGCCAGGGTGGCAGGCAGTGAATCGGCCTCCTCCTGCGCCAGCAGGCCGTCCAGGGAGAGGACGGCGGCGTGCAACTCGGCCTCCAGGCCGATGATGCCGTCCACCGCTTCCTGCCTCACCCGCAGGCTGGCAACCGGGGCGGCGTTGGCCTCGCCGCTGGGCTGGGTGGCGGCGCGCAGCGGCGTCATGGCCAGCACCAGCCGGCCGGCGGGGTCGAAGGCGGCGCGGGCGGCGGCCAGCGCTTCCGGCTCGGCGGGCGCCAGGAACAGCATGTCCAGCGTCGGCGGCACGGTATCCAGCAGAGTGCGGCTGGTCAGCGGCTCGGCGTTCTGCGCCTCCAGCCAGCTTTGCACCGCGGCTTCCTCCACCGCGTCGGAGGGGACGCCGAGGCGGGCCCGGTACAGGCTGCGGCCGGCGGCGAGGCCTTCCTCGACCCGGCGATGGCCCTCCGCGCTGAGCAGATGCGCCAGTTCCTCCGGCACCGAAGCCGTGGCGGGGGAGAGGGCGGAGGCGGGGGCCACGCCGGGGGGCGGCATGGCGCGCAGGGCAGCGGCATCGGTGCGGCGGCCGAGTTGCGCCGCCAGGTCCGGGCCCAGCGCGGCCAGCAGCGCGGCCGCATCGTCATCGGTGGCGGCGCGGCCGGCGAGGTCCTCCGTCAGCAGCAGCCAGTCTTCCAGCGCGTCCAGGCCCAGGGCGGCGGCGATTTCGCCCAGCGCGCGGGCCTCGGGCACCAGGGCCGCCGGGTTACCGGCCAGCAGGGGCGCGAGGGCGGCGAGGCGGGGTAGCCAACCGCCATCGTCCAACGCCGCCGTGGCCGCTGCCAGCGCATCGGCACCTGCATCTACGCTGGCCAGCAGGGCGAGGCTGCCGAGTTGGCGGCGCAGGGCGCCCAGCAGCGGCAGGGGCGGCTGAGCGTCCAACTCGGCCAGCCGGGCGGCGAGGCGGGTCTGGCCGGCGCGCCGTGCCTCCTCCGCCAGTGCGCCGGAGAGGGGTGAGGCGCCTTCATGCGCGGCGGCGGCCAGTTCGACGGCGCTGTCGCGCAGCATGGCGGCCAGCGGGGCCAGGGCGGCTTGTTCGTCAGCCGCCCGATGGTCGACGGCCTGATCGTCGGCGGGTTGGTGGGCGCCCGGCATCTGGGCTGCAGGCGGAGCGGCTCTGGCCGGGGTGACTCCAGTGGTGGCTCCGGCGGTGGGCACGGCCTCCAGCGTCTCCAGCCGGTGCAGCAGGCCGGGCGGCGGCTTCGCGTCGCGCCGGGTTGCCAGCACGCTGCTGCGTTGCGCCCGCAGGGCATCCACCGCCGCCAGCAGCGCCGCCATCACCGGTGGCGTCATGGCCCGGCGGCCCTGGCGCGCCTGCCCCAGCAGGTCCTCGCAGTGATGCGCTACCTGGGCCATGCCGGCGGCGCCCAGCGCCGCGCTCATGCCTTTCAGCGAGTGGAAGGCACGGAACAGCGCCGCCACCCCGCCGGCGTCGGGCGTGGTGGCCAGCAGGCGTTCGGCGGTATCGCAATGCTCCTCGCTCTCGGCGCCGAATTCGTCCCACAGGGCGTCGTCGTTCAGCATGGCGGTGGCGCCGCCCGGCTGGCTGGCGGCGCGGCGTGGGTGATGGCCACAGGTGACGCCAGGATGTTGGGCGAGGCCGTCGCCGGAATAGGCGGGAACTGGCTGAGAGGCGGAGGCGTCTCGTGGGGTGGCCGGGTTGGCTCTTCCTGCGCTGGCGATGCCGGCAGGCCGAGGGCACCGCGGGCGGCAGCCAGGATGGCGCTGCCGCGCCGTTCCGCCAGGTCGAAGGAGAGCGCGCCGGCCGGCTTGCCGACGATCGCGGCGACGCCCAGCCGGCGCAATTGCCGCGCCTCCGGCGTGCCCGGTGGCGCGGCGGAGGAGACCACCACCACCTGGCCGCGCCCGGCCAGCGCCCAACGGTGCAGGAAGCCAATTCCGTCCAGTACCGGCATCTCCAGATCCAGCAGGATCAATGCCGGGTCGAGAGGTTCCAGCGCCGCCAGCGCCTCGGCGCCATTCGGCGCCTCCCCGACAACGGTGAAGGCGGGGTCGGCGGCGACGATGCCACGCACGACGCTGCGCATGGTAGGCGAGTCATCCACCACCAGCACGCGCCAGGGCGCTGCGGCCTCCGGTGCCGGTGCGTCCCCGTTCAGGCGGGCCATCGCCTGCCGCAACTGCGCGGCGGCGGCTTGCAGGGCGGCGGGGTCGAATGGATCGATGGCGTCGGCGGCGGCGTCCAGCCCCGGTGACAGGGCATCGAGGCCCAGGGCGGTGGCCATCGCCCGCAGCCCGTCCAGCACACGCCCGGCGAGCTGGGGCGTGGCCGCGCCGTCCAGCCGCCCCAACCCGGCGAGGAATTCCGGTACGAAGGCTTCCAGCAACTCGCGGTCGACAGGCGGGGCGGTCATTCCACTAGCGTGGCATGGAAACCAGCATGGAGGCCACCCTGGCACCCAGCTCGGCCGGGGTGCCGACCGCCAGTGCCAGCCCGGCGGCGATGACGGCGCCGGGCATGCCGGCGACGACGCAGCTGGCGGGCGCCTGGGCCAGGATGGGCATCTGCCGTGCCGCCATGGCGGCGGCACCCTCCGCTCCATCCCGCCCCATGCCGCTGAGCACCACGCCGACCGCGCCGGTCGCCACCGCGGCGGCGGAGCGGAACAGCGCGTCCACCGAGGGGTGCATGGTGGTGCCGGTTTCCAGCAGCCGCAGCGCCAGCCCGCTGGCGCGGCGTACCAGGACGCCGTCCCACCCGCCCGGCAGCACCGCCACCAGGCCGGGTGGCAGCGCCATGCCATCGGTGGCCACGGCGGCCCGGCGGCCCAGCCGGCGCCCCAGCGCCTCGGCCAGGGAAGGTGCCAGGCCGACTGGCATGTGCTGCGCTACCACACAGGGGATGGGCAGCGCCCCGCAGGCCTCCAGGAAGGCACCGACCGCGTCCGGCCCGCCGGTGGAGGCGCCGACCACCAGCAACTGCGGCGGGGCAAAGGTGGTCAGGGTGGGCGGGGCGGCCACCGGGCCCGCCGAGGGGGGCGGGCCACGCTCGGCGGCCCAGCGACGCAGCAAGGGCCGCAACGCGCGGTCCAGCCGGGCGAGGTCGGCGCCGCCGAGGTCGGAATCCTTCCAGAGATAATCCACCGCGCCATGGTCCAGCGCCGCGAGGGCGTCGGCGGAGCCATCCCGCGTATGGGCGCTGACCATCACCACGGCGGGCGGGGCGGGCAGGCGCATGATGCGGCGCGTGGCTTCCAGCCCGTCCAGGCGCGGCATGGCGAGGTCCATCACCACCAAATCCGGCCGCAGGCGGGTGGCGGCCTCGATGGCGGCGATCCCGTCATTCGCTTCCCCCACCACGCGCAGATCGCCCTCGGCCTCGATGATTTGCCGCAGGGCCAGGCGCATGAAGCTGCTGTCGTCGACGACGAGGACGGTGGGCAGCGCGCCGGCTTCCGGCGTCATGCCGGCGTCACGGAGGGGGCGGCCAGCGCCCAGGGCCGGCACAGCGGCAGCAGGGCGCCGTCGCTGGCCACCAGCGCGGCGACCAGGGGGTCGTCCTCCAGCAGGGTGACCGCATCGTCCGGCAGGGTGCGGAGGCCGAGCACCTCGGCGACGGCCAGGGCCACCGGCCGGCCACCGGCTAGTCGCAGCAACGGTGGTGCCTGTGGCAGTGGCACGGGGCCGAGTGCGCGGGCGGCATCGGCCACCGGCAATACGGCGCCGCGATGGGCGCAGGCGCCGATCCAACCAGCAGACTGCGCGCCCCATGGCAGGGGCAGCGGCGCCTGCGGCGGCATCACGGCATCCACGGCCTCGGATGGCAGGAAGAAGCTGACGCCGCCGGCGCGGCAGAGCAGCAGGGAGCGGCTGGGCCGGGGCGAGACCTGCTCCACCGGGCGCAGGCGTGGCGCCAGGGCCAGCAGGCGGCGGCCTTCCGGCGTTTCCAGGCGCGGCAGGAAGGCGGGCCCGGTCTCGCCCGGCGCTACGGCGGTACAGGGGATGCCGAGTTGCCGCCCGGCATGCCGCAGCACCGCGACATGGCCATCCGCCTCGACGTGCTGGGACGCGGGAGTGCTGAAGCACCAGCCGGCGTCCAGCAGCAGCAACGGGCCATCCACCGTGTCCGCATAGCCCGCCGCGCCGGACGGGCGGCCCGGCACGGGCGAGCGGTGCGGTGGCCAGGGGCGGATGCCGGCGAGCGCGTGGAGGGACAGGTGCAGCGACGCCCCATCGAAGCGCAGCGCAGCCTGCACCGGCGGCTTCGGTGCGGTGCTCGTGGGCTCGGTGGCTGGTGGGGCCGGCAAGGGAGGGGCAGGGTGTGCCGGCGGCGTGGCGGGCAGGGCCAGCAGCTTGGCATCGGCTGGCGCCGGGGCAAAGCCGGTGCCGCCGATCAGCCCGGCCTCCAGCCGCACCCAGGCGGCCGGCGTGGCCTCCGCCGACCAGACCGGCAGCAACTGGCTGTCCTGCACCGCGAGGCCCAGCAGGCCGGGCGGCGCGCCCGGCAGCGGGCGGACCCGCGCGGGCGCGGGCACGGGCCGGCCACCCGGGGGGAGGCGGAAGACCTCCCCGGCGATGACCAACCCGTCCTCCGGTGCCGTCATGCGGACCGGGCCTCAGCCGAAGGAGGCGATGGCCTCGCCGCGCGTGCCGAAGACCGGGATGATCTGCAGGAAGCCGCCGATCTCGAACACCTCGTGCACCGCAGGCTGCAGGCCGCAGGCGGCGAAACGCTGGCCGCCGGCGCGGGCCGCCTTGGCCGCCTTCAGCAGCACGCGCAGCCCGGCGCTGCTGACGAAGCGGACGCCGGAGAGATCCAGCACCAGGCCCTTGCCGGCCACCATGGCGAGCAGCCCGGGCTCCACGGCCGGCACCGTCGCGGTGTCCAGCCGGCCTTCGAGCGCGGCCAGGTTGACCCCTTCGACGCCGGAATCGATCACCTTCATTGCGCGTGTGTCCCTGCTGGCTGAAGCGTGGTGACCCGTGGCGGCCGCGCCGCCGGATACGGACCATGCGTTGGAGCGACGGTGTAGAGCATCACGGCCAATGGCTGAAGCCATCGTGGCCGGAGGACGGTGCATCGGAGAGGCGTCCGTCACGGATCAGGCTTTGCGCGCATACATCCACGGCGCACGCGCCTGCCGGCCTGTCGATCACGCCCGTCACGCGCGCCTTAGTCCTGGCCAATCGTCAGGCCGAGGCGATTGCGCCCTGCAAGCCGCGTGTGGCGCACGTCGCTGGCCAAAGTGCGGACGAAATGCAGGCCAAGGCCGCCCACCGCGCGATCCTCCAGCGCGGCGCCAAGTGATGGTGGGGCGATGCTCAGCGGGTCGAAATCCGGGCCGTCATCCTCCAGCGTCAGATGCAGCACGGCGCCCTCCTGCCGCAGCGCCAGGGTCATGACGCGGGCGCCCGCCGGGGCCCCATGCTCGGCGATGTTGGCCGCCAGTTCCTCGCAGACCAGCATCAGGCGGCTGGCGAGGGCGGGGGGGAGGCCAGCGGCTTCGGCGAACGCTTCCAGACGGTCCAGCATCTCGCCGATGCCCGCGGCGGTGGCCGGCAGGCTGAGGTCAAGCGCCGGGGCGGGCATCGTCGTCCTCGCGGTACTCCGCGGCGACGTCCTCCACCGCGCCCCGCGTCTCGGCGGCGAGGCGGGAGAGGTCGATCATGGTCACGGTGATCTCGCCGGCCGCGGTGGCGTTGGACTGGCCGATGCGCGTCAGCACCTCCACCCGCCCGGCGATGGTGGAGACGGTGGCCTGCTGCTCCTCCATGGCGATGGCGGTGGCACCGGACAGGCGGGCGCTCTCATCCATCAACCGTTGCAGCTCGTCCATCGCGGTGCCGACATCTCCGGCGCTCTGCCCGCCTTCCCGCGCCCGGGCGCCGGCCTGGACGACGACGTCGGAGATTTCCTGCGCCAGGGCCTCGGTATTCACCGCGAGCGCCCGCACTTCCTCGGCCACCACGGCCAGGCCCCGGCCATGCTCGCCGGCGCGGGCGGCCTCGATGGCGGCGTTGATGGCCAGGATGTTGGTCTGCGTCGCCACCTTGGCGATGGTGGTGGCGATGCGGGTGACGCGGGTGGTGTCTTCGCCCACCGCTTCCACCACGTCCAGCAGCGTGCCAATCTTGCGCAGGCTCTCGGCCAGCAGATTGCGCGCGGCCTCGGTCTGGTCGTGCGAGCCCTGGGTGATACGGCTGACCTCGCGGATGGCATCGCTGGTATGGCCGAGGGCCTCGGCCACTTCGCGTAGCTCCGCCAGCTGGGTGGCGGCGCCCTCGGAGATCTGGCCGATGGCGTCCGAGGCCTGGTGGGTGGCGACGGCAGTGCGGCGGGCGCCGGCCAGCGCCTGCTCGCTCAGACGGCGGGTGGTCAGCAGGTTCTCCCGGAACACCAGCACGGTACGGGCCATGTCCCCCACCTGGTCGCGCCGCGCGGTGCCAGGCACGGCGGCGTCCACCTGGCCATGCGCCAGCCGCTCCATCGCCTGCGCCAGGGTGCCGAGCGGGCGGGCGGTCAGTCGCACCAGCACCAGCCAGGTGAGCGCCAGCCCCAGCAGGCCGACGGTCAGGCCAGCGATGTTCATCCAGCGGCCCTGCGCGGTCAGCGCGTGGGCGATCTCCAGGTTGCGGTCCGATTCCGCCTGGATGCTGCGGCGGGCTTCCCGCACCAAGCTGTTGAAGGTTACCGCCCGGGTGCGCCAGATGTCGTTCAGCGCGGTCAGCTGGTCCCGCTGGTCGTTGGCGAAGGCCTGCTGCATCTCCTGCCCCAGTGCCGGCATCCGCTGCATCATGTCCCGCGTGGTGGAGACGAGGATGGGGTCCAGCCGGGCGCCGATGCGTTCCAGCAACTGGTCGTGGTAGCCGACCATCAGTTCCACATGGCGGGGCACGCGGCGCGCGGCGACGGCGGGGCGCAGATCGCCCAGGATGACGCTGGTCAGCAGCCCGCCATAGGAGAACAGGCTGGTGGCGAAGTCATCGACCGATTCGGTCTGGCCGCGCTGGCGGATGCCAAGCTCCTCGATCACGCGTTCCTGCCGCAGGTCGATCAGCGCCGAGCCGCCGGAGAGCACGCCGAGCACCAGTAGCATCAGCAGCACGATGCCGGCCGCGCGGGTGCCGATGCGGCCCGTCCAGGTGCCGAGGCGGCCACGGCGCAGGCCCGCCGCCATGGTTGCCGCCACGCCGGCGGTGCTGGACTGGTCCGGAACCTCTCTGGGCACGAGTTGGGATCGCCTTCCGCCGTGGCGGGCAAGCTAGACCGTTCCGGACCCGTTCGCCAAGCCTGGGATGCGGCACGGGCGCCACGCCGCCGATACCGGCGAAGCCCATGCTGTTCTGTGTGAGGAGCCGCTCGGCCTCGCCGGGGCTGGCCTCAGAACACGCAGGTATCGTCCGGCAGCCAGCTGGCCTGGAGCTGCTGCCCAGGGTGCAGCGGCGGCATGTCCGCCCGCTGGGTGCGCTTGGCGACGATGGTCTGGCCGCCGGCCGCCAGCGTCAGCACGCACCGCGTGGCCTCGCCCATGAACACCACCTCCTGCACCGTCGCATCCAGCGCGTTGGGCGCGGGGGCGGGTATGCCGGACGGTGACAGCATGATCTTCTCCGGCCGAACCATGCACACCTTGTCCGCCGGGTTGCCGCTGGCGGCGTGCAGCACCGTGCCCTGCAGATGGGCGACCCAGCGGCCGCCCGGCGCGGCTTCCACCGTGTCGACCGCGATGAAGTTCGCCTCGCCGACGAAAGAGGCGACGAAGCGGTTGGCCGGCGCGCCATAGAGGTCGGCTGGTGAGGCCAGTTGTTCCACCTTGCCGCGATCCATCACCGCGACGCGGTCCGACATCACCAGCGCTTCCCGCTGGTCATGCGTCACGTAGACGAAGGTGATGCCGAGCCGTTGGTGAAGATGCTTGATCTCCAGCTGCATCTCTTCCCGCAACTGCTTGTCGAGCGCCGAGAGCGGCTCATCCATCAGCAGGACAGGCGGGTTGAAGATGATGGCGCGGGCGATGGCGATGCGCTGCTGCTGGCCGCCGGAGAGTTGCTGCGGATAGCGCGTGCCGTATTCGCCGAGCCGGACCAGATCCAGCGCGCGGCGGACCTGCGTTGCGATCTCCGGCTTCGCCACGCCGCGCTGCTTCAGCGAGAAGCCGATATTCTCGGCCACGGTGAGGTGCGGGAACAGCGCGTAGTTCTGGAACACCATGCCGATATTGCGCCGGTAGGGCGGCACCGCCGTGACGTCCCGCCCGCCGATGGCGATGCTGCCGCCATCCGGCGTCTCGAACCCCGCGATCATCATCAGCGTGGTGGATTTGCCGGAGCCGGAGGGACCGAGGAAGCTGATGAACTCCCCGGCTTCGACCTGGAGGGAGAGGCGGTCGATGGCGGTGAAGTTGCCGTAGCGCCGCGTGACATTCTTGAGTACGATCGTCTCGCCGCCAGAAACCGATGTGTCTGGCACAAAGTTTGCTGCGCTCATGTTGCTTCGCACCACTTGGCTATGACGAGGGGATGAAGAATGGAGACTGCCGCAGCCGCTTGTCCAGCCCTGTTAGAGACCCCGCCGGGATGAGCGTGGCCTTGTCCGGCGCCATGCCGGCGGCGGGGCGCCGCAGCCGCCCCTGGCGCTTGCCGCCTTCGCTGCTTGCCTTGCCACTGCTGGCATTTCTGTTGATCTTCTATGCTTATCCGCTCGCTTCCATGCTGTTGCGCAGCGTCTACGACCAGGGCTGGACTTTCAGTGGCTTCGGCGCGCTGGCGGGGGACGCGGTGTTCTGGCGCGTGCTGGGTACCACCGCACAGGTGGCCTTCGTCGTCACCCTGGCCTGCCTGCTCCTGGGCTACCCGGTCGCCTACGTGATGAGCAGGGTGCGAAGCGGAACGGCAAACCTGCTGATGGTGCTGGTGCTGATTCCGTTCTGGACCAGCATCCTGGTGCGCACCTATGCCTGGATGGCGCTGCTGGGGCGGCGCGGCATCGTCAACAACGCGCTGATCGCCATGGGGGTGGTGGACCAGCCCCTGCAGCTGATGAACACCCGCTTCGCCGTGTATCTCGCCATGGTGCATGTGCTGCTGCCCTTCATGATCCTGCCACTCTACGCCGTGCTGCGGGGACTTGATTGGCGGTTGGTGCAGGCGGCGGAGGGGCTGGGGGCGGGGCCGCTGGGCGCGTTCCGCCAGGTGGTGCTGCCGCTGTCCCTGCCCGGCATCGCGGCGGGCTGCGTGCTGGTGTTCACCCTGGCGCTGGGCTTCTACATCACGCCAGTGCTGGTGGGCTCCGGCTCCGACGTCATGCTCTCCATGCTGATCGGCGACCTGGTGAACCGGCTGGATTGGCCGCGCGCCTCCGCCATGGCGGTGGTGCTGCTGGCGATGGTGCTGGGCGTCTTCGCGCTGCTGGCGCGTCTGGTGCCGCTCGGCCGCGTCCTGCAGGGCGGGCGCTGAGATGCCGACGCTGCGCCGCGCCATCCTCTACGGCCTCGCCGGGCTGGTCCTGGCCTTCCTGTTCCTGCCGGTGCTGGTGGTGGTGCCGCTGTCCTTTTCCTCCGCCCGCTATCTGAGCTTTCCGCCACCGGGCTTCAGCCTGCAGTGGTACGAGAACTTCTTCTCCCGCGCCGCCTGGACCGATGCCACCTGGATGAGCCTGTGGACGGCGGTGGCCAGCACCATCCTGGCCGTGCTGCTGGGCGTGCCGGCGGCGATCGGGCTGACGCGGGGGCGCTTCCCCGGCAAGGCGCTGGCGCAGGCGTTGATCCTCTCGCCCGTGGTGGCGCCGGGCATCGTGGTGGCGATCGGGCTCTACTATGTCTACGCACGCTACGGCATGGTCGGCCGCCCGGTCGCGCTGGTGGTGGCGCAGGCGGCGCTGGCGGTGCCCTTCGTCGTCATCAATGTCTCCGCCGCTTTGGGTGGGGTGGACCGGCGGCTGGAACAGGCGGCGCTGAACCTGGGTGCCACGCCCTGGGGCGCCTTCCGGCAGGTGACGTTGCCACTGATCCGCCCTGGCATCTTCGCCGGCGCCATCTTCGCCTTCGTCACCGCCTTCGACGAATTGCTTATCGCGCTGTTCCTAGCCGGCACCACCGCCGTCACGCTGCCGCGGCGCATGTGGGAACAGCTGAACTACTCCATCGATCCGACCATCGCCGCGGCGTCCAGCCTGCTGATCGCGCTGACGACGGTGCTGCTGGGCGGTGCCGAGATCCTGCGACGGCGGGCGGAGCGGCAACGCACCACCCCGGCCGAATGAACGCCACCAGCAAGGAGAATCGCCTATGACCCCGACGATCCGGCAGCTTCTGGCACGGATGGCGGCTGAGCCGCCGCATGTGGCCGATATGTCGCGCCGCCGCTTCATCGGCAACGCGGCGTCCTTCGGCCTGACCGTCGCGGCGGCGACGGCGCTGACCCGGCATCTGGCCGCACCGGCCATGGCACAGGGCGTCACGCTGCCGGAGATCACGGCGGTGCCGGAGAAGCTGAAAGGCTCCGGCGTCGTGCGGGTCTGTTCCTATGGCGGGGCGCTGCAGGACGCGCAGCGCCGCGCCTATTTCAAGCCCTTCGAGGAACTGACAGGCATCAAGGTGATCGAGGCCGAGGGGCCGGACATCGCCAAGGTCAAGGCGATGGTCGAGACCGGCAACATTGAATACGACGTGACGGAGCAGGAAGGTGCCTCCGTCCTTGCCCTGGCGGCCAAGGGGGATTACTGGGAGAAGATCGACTACAGCTTCTTCGACGTCGACAACATCGATGCCGCTTTCCGGCATGAGCTGCATGTGGACATGCTGCCCTATGCGCAGATTTTTGCTTATCGGAAGGATGCATTCCGGGGAAAGACGCCACAGAACAACAAGGATCTGTGGGATACCGCCGGCTTCCCCGGCCCGCGCGCCCTGATGGGCGGTGGTGCGCTGAGCCCCGACCTGGAAGTCGCGCTGATGGCGGATGGCGTGGCTCCGGGACAGGTCTATCCGATGGATGTCGACCGGGCGCTGGCCAGCCTGCGCCGCATCAAGCCGCAGGTGGTGAAATGGTGGGGCAGCGGCGCCCAGCCGGCGCAGCTGCTGGCGGATGACGAGGTGGCGATGGCCACCGCCTGGAACGGCCGCATCGCCGCCATCCAGGCCGCCGGCGCACCGGTGGAAATCGTCTGGCAGGACCAGTTGCTGCGCAATGACTGCTTCGCCATCCTCAAAGGCGCGCCCAACAAGGTGAACGCGCAGAAGCTGACCGCCTTCATCACCATGGCGGCGCCGCAGGCGCGGCTCTCCTCGCTGATCACCTATGGCTTCGTGAACAACAAGGCGGCGGAGTTGCTGCCGCCGGAGCGCCTGCGGCTGCTGCCGACGGCGCCGGACACCAAGCCCAAGCTGATCAACTATAACGCCGCCTGGTGGGCGGCCAACCTGGATGCGGTGAAGGGCAAATGGACCGCCTTCCTGCTGGGATGACCCGCCGATGACCGCCCGCCCGCTGCCGAAGAGCCTGTATGCCGATACGGCCCGCCCCGCCGTCCCGGCCCCGCCGTTGCAGGGGGACCGCACCGTCTCCGTCGCCGTCGTGGGCGGCGGCTTCACCGGTCTCTCCACCGCGCTGCACCTGGCGCAGGCAGGTACCGACGTGGCGCTGCTGGAGGCGCATGAGCCCGGCTGGGGCGCCTCCGGCCGCAATGGCGGCCAGGTCAACCCGGGCCTGAAGCACGACCCGGACGCCATCCTGCGCGATTTCGGGCCGGAGATGGGTGGGCGGATGATCCGCCTGTCCGGCGGCGCGCCGCAGGCGGTGTTCGACCTGGTGCGCGAGCACCAGATCCAGTGCGAGGCGCATCAGGGCGGCACCATCCGCGCCGCCTACCACCAGGCCGGCTTCGCCGAGATCAGCGCCGGCGCCAGCCAGCAGATCCGGCAGGGTGCGCCAGTGGAACTGCTGGATGCGGCGGCGATGCGCGGCATGACCGGCAGCGGCCGCTATGTCGGCGGGCTGATCGACCGCCGTGGCGGCAACGTCAATCCACTGGGCTATGCGCGCGGGCTGGCGGATGCGGCGCAACGGGCGGGGGCCGCCATCCATGGCGGCTCCCCGGTCACGCGCGTGGTGCGGGAGGATGGCCGCTGGGCCGTCTCCACCCCCACCGGCACGCTGCGGGCGGAGCAGTTGGTGCTGTGCACCAATGGCTATACCGACAATCTCTGGCCCGGCCTGCGGCGTAGCGTCGTGCCGGTGTTCTCCGCCATCGCCGCCACGGAACCACTGCCGGAGGCGCTGGCCCGCTCCATCATGCCGACCCGCTCGGTGCTGTACGAAATCGCCTCCATCACCGTCTACTACCGGCTGGATGCCTGGAACCGGCTGCTGATGGGCGGGCGCAGCGCCTTGCACGATACGTCCGACCCGCGGGAATACAGCTACCGTCGGCTGATCCGCTATTCCGAAACCCTCTGGCCGCAGCTCAAGGGTGTCCGCTGGGGGCATTTCTGGAACGGCCAGCTGGCCATCACCCCGGACCACTACCCACACCTGCACGAGCCCGCACCCGGGGTGATCGCCGCACTGGGCTATAACGGCCGCGGCGTGGCGATGGCGACGGCCATGGGCGGGCAGATCGCCCGGCGCATCCTCACCCCCGGCGCCGAGGTGGATATGCCCGTCACGGACCTGAAGCCGATCCCGTTCCATGCGCTCTGGCGCAGCGCGGTCGCGGCCCGGGTTACCTATGGGCGCATCCGGGATATGCTGGGGGTCTAGAATGCCTGGCTAGAAGGAAGGCTGGGGAAGGAATTCCCTAGTCCCCTTCTTTTCTTTTTTGAATGTTTGTGTGCGGCTTGTTGAGAGCGTCGTCTTGAGAGACGGCTGGGTGCGCCGGAGATCTGGAGCAGATCTCCATCAAATGGAATCACCTGATGGCGTGAAGATGCTCTTCAAAACAATAAGCTAGAGCATTTGAAGTGAGCCTGTGCGAACGGAAAATGCTCCAGGACCTCCGGCGACTAGGGTTCAGCCTTGTCGCCCATTTTAAATATCATCAAGCAGATTCAGCTCTCGTCCTGAGGCGTAACGCCAAACTCGAAGAAAAAAGAAGGGGCCCGGGGAATTCCTTCCCCAGTCTTTCTTATTCTCGGAGACCCTCAGTGCCCCAGGAAGCGCTTGGCCAGGCTGCTATACAGCGGCCGCCGGCAGACGAGACGGGAGACGAGGAAGGCAAGTAGCGAGGTCGCCATCAGCGGCACCATCAGCGCGTGGTTGCCGGTCATCTCCATGACGATGACGGCGGCGGTGATGGGGGCCTGCACCACCCCGGCGAAGTAGCCCACCATGCCCAGCAGCACGACGGCGGCGGCCGGCGCGTGCGGCACCAGGGCGGAAAGCCACTGGCCCAGCCCCGCACCGATGGAGAGCGAGGGGGCGAAGATGCCGCCCGGTATGCCGCTGAGATAGGAGGCGACGGTCGCCAGCAGCTTCCACACCATGAAGCTGTCCGGCAGGCCGGCCTTGCCTTCCACCAGCATCCTGGCCTGCTCATAGCCCGTGCCGTAGCTGGTGCCGCCGGAGGCCCAGCCGATGGTGGCGATCACCAGGCCGCAGCAGGCGGCGAAGGCGGCGGGCCGCCGGGCGGCGAAGCGGCTGACCACCTTGGGAAAAGCACGTGGCAGGTGCAACAGGGTAGAGCTGAAGCCGCCACCCAGCAACCCGCCGGCCACGCCGCACAGCCCCACCGCCAGCCAGCCCGGCCCGACATCCAGCGTCGCGTGGCTGACGCCGAAATAGACATAGTCGCCCACGGCCAGGATGGCGGTGATGCCGGCGATGACCACGGCGGTCAGCGTCAGGCTGCCGGTGCGGACGCGCAGGGAGTGGCTGAGTTCCTCGATGCCGAAGACCAGCCCGGCCAGCGGGGTGTTGAAGGCGGCGGCGACGCCGGCCGCGCCGCCGGCGAGCACCATGATGCGGATGGTCTCCGGCCGCGGCAGGCCCTGCCAGCGGCCGAGGGCGTGCATGATGGAGGCACCGACCTGCACGGTGGGGCCTTCCCGGCCGATGGAGGCGCCGCTGGCCAGGCCTAGCAGGGTCAGCAGCACCTTGCCGGCGGCGATGCGCAGGGTCAGCAGCGCGCCGACCCGTTGCGGGTCCGGCTCATGCAGGGCGGCGATCACCTGGGGGATGCCGCTGCCTTGCGCGCCGGGGAAGAACCAGCGCGTCAGCGCCAGGGAGAGCGCCAGCCCGGCCGGGGCCAGGATGAAGACCAGCAGCGGCTCGTAGCTCACGGCGCGCAGGAACAGGTGCTGCGCGCCATCCGCCAGCCAGGCGAAGGCCACCGCGACCAGGCCGACCAGCACGGCGCCAAGCCAGAAGATCAGGCGCCGCCGCCATTGCCTTGGGGAGAGCAGCGGCAGGCGGCGCAGGCGGCGCAGTTGCAGGCGTTCGGTGGGGAGGGCGGGGATCATGCGGGCTCCTTCGGCGTCTGGACGGCCGGCCGGTCCCGCTGTCGCCCTGCTTCCGCCGCGCCTGGCCGCTGGCGGAGGCCGCGGTCAGGCCGAGGCCGAGGGCCTGGGTGTCTCCAGGCTCTCAGGCGGCGCTACGGCCTTCATGCCAGTTGGCTCCCGGACTGACCAGCGTGGTGCCCGGGAGGCTGCCTTGCTGTCAGCCTTCCATCGTTACGCCGGTCAGGCGGACCATCTCCGCCCAGCGGGCGACCTCGGCCTGCTGGAAGGCGGCGAAGGCGGCGGGTGGCAGCGGGTCCGGGGTGAAGCCGGCGCCGGCGAGGCGCGCGACGATCTCCGGCTCCGCCAGGGCACCGAGCATGGCGGCGGAGATCCGCTCGACCGCGGCGGCCGGAGTGCCGGCGGGTGCGAACAGGCCGAACCAGGCGTCGACCGCCAGGTAGGGCGCGCCGGCCTCGGCCGCCGTCGGGATGGCGGGGAAGTCGGCCAGCCGGGCCTGGGCGCCGACCTCCAGCGCGCGCAGGCGCCCGTCCCGCACCAGCTGGGCGATGGAGGGGAAGGTGGCCACGTAGAAATCGACGATGCCGGCCACCGTGTCGGTCGCCGCCGGGGCGGCGCCGCGATAGGGGACGTGGGTTGCGTCCAAACCTTCCCGCCGCGAGAAGGTCTCCGAGATCACGTGGCTGGCGGAGCCGGCCTGGGAGGAGGCGTAGGTCAGCCGGCCCTTCTTGCCACGTTCCACCAGCTGCGCCAGCGTCTCGGATGGCGAGTTGGCCGGTACCACCAGCGCGTGGTGCACGGTGGCCAGCTTGGCGATGGGCACGAAGCTCTGGACCACGTGGTAGGGCAGGCGCGGCATCATCGCCTGGTTGCTGGCATGGGTCTGGTTGTGGCCCAGCACGATGGTGTTGCCATCGGGCGCGGCGTTGGCGGCGGCCTCGGTGCCGATGATGCCACCGGCGCCGCCGCGGTTCTCCACCACGATGGGCCGGGCCAGCGTGGCCTGCACCTTGTCCCCCAGCGCGCGGGCCAGGATGTCGGTCGGGCCGCCGGGCGGGGCGGGCACGATCAGCCGCAGCGGCACCGTCTGCGCCCGGGCGACGAAAGGCATTGCCAGGCCGGCGGCCAGGCCCGTGGACAGCAAGGTACGGCGGTGCATGACGATAGGCTCCCTCTGCGCCTCTGGGGATGAGGCTTGGCGGATGTGGTTAGCTTCGTGCCGCGTGGCGTCAAGGGGCCGGGTCGCGGTTCGCGCCGCTCAGCGGGGTGTCAGGCCCTCGGGCGCGGCCTGGCTGAGCGCGCGGGCGGCCTCCATGGCCAGTGGGCCGATGCGGCGGCGGAACGCCTCCACATCCCATTCGGAGAGCGAGCCGGCGACATGGATGGCGGCGACCGGGCGCCGCTGCGCATCCAGCACGGCGGCGGCCAGCACGACCTCGCCCAGCAGCGCTTCCTCCAGGGAGAGGGCGAAGCCGTCGCGTTGTGCCTCGGCGATCTTGGCGCGAAGGCCGGGCAGGTCGGTGACGGTCTTTGGCGTCATGCGGCGGCGGTCGGATTGCTCCAGGATCGCCTCGGCCTCGGCCGCCGGCAACGCTGCCAGCATGGCCCGGCCGCCGGAGGAGCCGAAGGTCGGCATGCGCCGCCCGACCAGCGTGGCGAAGAAGGTCTCCCGCTTGCTCTGCAGGCGCACGGCGTAGATGACGCTGGTGCCGTCGAACAGGCTGAGATCGACACGTTCCTGCGTGGTACGGCGCAGTTCCTGCAAGATCGGTGTGGCGCGCTCCACCAGCGGATTCATCCGCAGATAGTCGAAGGAGCGGTCCAGCAACCGCTTGCCGGGCACCAGGCCCTGGCCACCGGTGCCGCCGCCGGCGCGTTCCAGGTAGCCCAGCGCCTGCAAGGTGTGCGCGATGCGCTGTGCCGCGCTGCGGTCCATGCCCGTCGCTGCCGCCAGCTCGGCCAGGGAAAGCGGGCGGGCTTGCTGGCCGAAAGCCTCCAGCGCCCGCATCGCGCGTTCCACCGATTGCAGGAACAGCCGGTCGTCCACCGTCCTGGGCGCGGCCTCGCTGTTTCCCTTTGACAGCTTCATCGGTGCTTCCTACGCTTTTATTTCAATATGCTTGTATCGTTCAACGATACGAAAAAATCCAGCCCTTCTGGTGCGTCCAGACCGGCCAGGGCGGAAGGAGAGGCGGATGAGTGGTCGTTTCAGCGAGGGCCGCTTCAGCGGCCGTGTCGCCGCCGTCACCGGTGCCGGCTCCGGCCTCGGCCGTGCCGTGGCGGAGGCGCTGTCCCGCGAAGGCGCCCGGCTGCTGTTGTTCGACCGTGACGCGGACGCGCTGGCCAGCCTGGCCGCCCGTTGTCCAGAGGCGCACACAGTCGTCGGCGATGTTTCCTCCGCCGCCGATATGCAGCGCGCGGCGGAGGAAGGGCTGGAGCGCTTCGGCCCTGCCAGCCTGCTGGTGACGGCAGCGGGCATGCTGGGCCCGACCGTGCCCGCCGTGGAGGCCGAGGAAGCGGATTGGGACCGTGTCTTCGCCGTCAACGTCAAGGGCACCTGGCTGGCGGCCAAGAGCTTCATCCCGCAACTGCGCCAGGCAGGCGGCGGCGCGGTGGTGACGATGGCCTCGGCAGCCGGGCTGGTCGGATCGGTCTCGCTGCCCGCCTATTCGGCCAGCAAGGGCGCGGTGGTGCTGTTCAGCCGCAGCCTGGCCCTGGCGCATGCGCCGGAAGGCATCCGGGTGAACTGCGTCTGCCCCGGCTCCATCGAGACGCCGATGCTGGCCGCCACCTTTGCCGCCGCCGGGGACGCGCCGGCGCAGGCGCAGCGCGCGGCAGAATTCCGCGCGCGCCACCCGCTGGGGCGCTTCGGCAAGGCGGACGAGGTGGCCGAGACGGTACTGTTCCTGCTGAGCGACGGCGCCGGCTTCGTCACCGGTGTGTCTCTGCCGGTGGATGGCGGCCGGCTGGCCTGATTTCGGCATGGTATGCCGCGCATGGGATGCCGGCGGCGAGGAAGGGAAGCGGACATGATCGACATGAAGGTGAACTGGCCGAACGGCGCCCGTATCGCGGTGATGCTGACCTTCGACTTCGACGCGGAAACCCTATGGACGTCCCGCGACCCGGCCAATGCGCGCCGCCCGGGCATTCTCAGCCAGGGCACCTACGGCGCCCGCGTCGCCGTGCCGAAGATCCTGGAGACGCTGGCGGAGGAGGAGGTCAAGGCCACCTTCTTCGTGCCGGGCTGGACGGTGGAGAACCATGCCAGCCGCGGCGAGATGATCCTGAAGGGCGGGCATGAGATCGCCCACCACTCCTACTCGCATAACTGGATCGACCCCGAGTTCCCCGACAAGGAAGTCGAGGAAATGGAGAAGGGGCTGGAGGCGCTGAAGCGCGTGCTGGGCGTGGTGCCGAAGGGCTACCGTTCCCCGGCCGGGGAGAGCAGCGACAGCATGATCGGGCTGCTGCACCAACACGGCTTCCTGTACGATTCCTCGCTGATGGCGGATGTGAATCCCTATCGGCTGGAATTGCCGGAGGGCGGGCGCGGGCCGATCGAATTGCCCTGGCACTGGAGCCTGGACGATGCGCCGCACGCGCTGTTCTCGATCAAGAGCCCAAGGCCGATCTTTCCCAACTCGCATCTGCGGGAGATTTTCCAGGACGAGTTTCGCGAGATCTATCGCTGGGGCGGGTTGTACAACCTGGTGATGCACCCGCAGATCAGCGGACGGCCCAGCCGGGTGGCGCTGCTGCGGGAGATGATCCAGTGGATGAAGACTTTTCCCGATGTCTGGTTCGCCACGGGGGCGGAGGTCGCGCAGGCATGGTCCGCTGCGCACGAGACGGATGGAAGCCTGCGCGCCGGGGCCTGAAGCGGCCGGCGGTGTGACGCGAAGGATGAATGCCAGCGATCCGGCCGGCCGCTGTCAGCGGCAGCCGGGACCGGGGCACAGGGACACGACGCCGTACCGGCGCCATGAATGCAGGAGAGAGCACCGATGCTGAAGAATTGGCTGCGCCGCACCGTGCTGGCTTCGGCCGTGCTGGCTGCGGGATGGGGCGGCGCTGTGGCGCAGCCGGCGGAGCGCCCGTTGCGGCTGGTGGTGAATGTCGGGCTGCAGGTGCTGGACCCGATTGCCGGCACCTCCTTCATCACGCGCAATTTCGGCTACATGGTGTTCGATACGCTGGTAGCCATGGACAGCAAGGGCCAGTTCCAGCCGCAGATGCTGGAAGGCTGGACGGTCAGCGACGATGGCCTGACCTACACCTTCACCCTGCGACCGGGCCTGGAATGGCATGACGGCAAGCCGGTGACGGCGGAGGACTGCGTCGCCTCGCTGAAGCGCTGGGGCGCACGGGATTCCTCCGGCCGCCGGCTGATGGCGGCGACGCAGGAGCTGCGGGCGGAGAGCGAGAACCGCTTCGTGCTGCAATTGTCGCGACCTTTCGGCGGCGTCATCGACGCATTGGGCAAGCCAAGCGTGCACGTACCCTTCATGATGCCGGCGCGGCTGGCGACGACGCCGCCCACCCAGCCAGTGGCGGAAATCATCGGCTCCGGCCCCTTCCTGTTCGTCAAGGACGAGTGGGTGCCCGGTGAGCGCACGGTGTTCCGCCGCAACCCGCGCTACCGCCCGCGCAGCGAGCCGGCCGACGGGCTGGCTGGCGGCAAGGTGGTGCATGTGGAGCGCGCCGAGTTCGTCAATATCGCCGACCCGGCCACGCGCGCCGCCGCCTTGCAGAATGGCGAGGTGGATTACCTGGAATACGCGCCGCTGGATTTCCTGCCGGTGCTGGGCCGCGACCGCAACCTGCAACTGGCGCGGCCGGGCGGCATCGCGCAGATCATGGGCGGCGTCGCGCTGAACCATGCCCAGCCACCCTTTAACAACCTGAAGGTGCGCCAGGCGTTGCAACTGGCGCTGGACCAGAGCGAGATCGTTGCCGTGCACGGTCTGCCGGACGGGATGTTCCTGCCGAATTGCGGCGCCACCACGATGTGCGGCACGCGCTACAGCAGCGATGCCGGATCTGAGCCCGTGCGCTCGCCCAGCCTGGAACGCGCGCAGGCGCTGCTGCAGGATTCCGGCTATCGCAACGAACGCGTGGTGCTGCTGCATCCGGCGGATTCCGCGCTGATCAACCCGATGGCGATGGTGGTGGCGGACCGCATGAAGCGGGCCGGCTTCAATGTCGATGTGCAGACGCTGGACTGGGCCACCGTCGCCCAGCGCTGGCTGAGCCGGGAGCCGGTGGAGCGCGGCGGCTGGAGCGCCGTGCCGGTCGTCTATACCGGCTTCGACCTGTCCGACCCGCTGAGCAACATGGGCATCGGCTATAACTGCACCGGCACCACGCCCTGGCTGTATTGCGACGAGGCGCTGACGCCGCTGCTGCAGCGCTTCGAGGCCGAGGCGGACCTGGACAAGCGCCGCGCCATCATGGCGGAGATCAACCAGCGGGTCATCGCCAACGTGAACTTCCCGCTGACCGGCCAGTTCTCCAGCCCCGCGGTGTGGCGCAAGGAGTTGCAGGGCGTGATCGATTTCGGCTTCCCCGTGCTGTGGAATGTGCGGCGGGTGAGTCGCTGAGGCCATCGGCGCGCGTTTCCGGCGAAGCGCGCGCCATTAACCGGGACGAAAGACCGCTGCGGATAATCTTTTCGCGAGCAGAAAAACCTGCCGCCTGTGGAAAGAGATCCGCTGCCCATGAAGTCGAATCGTCCGCGCAAGCGCCGCCCTGCCGTGAAGGCATCGGTGGTCCTCGTCCCTGTTTTCATCTTCATGGGGGGCGCGGTGCTCTCCCAGGCAGGGGAGATCGTGAATTCGAACCTGTCGCTGACCGGCAACCTGAACGGGCAGCTGGGCAGCGGATATCTGGTGCAGAGCGGCACGCTCAGCATCTCGGATTCGGTGGTGACCAACTTCCATACGGTCGGCGGCAGCGGCAGCGGCGGCGGTGCCGGCCTGGGCGGCGCGCTGTTCATCAACCAGGGTGCCGCCGCCATCCTCAACAACGTCACCTTCACCGGTAACTCGGTGGCGGGCGGTACGGGCGGCACCTCCGCCCTGGCAGGCGGCGTGCTGAACGGGCTGGTGGCGCCGTTCGTCAATGGCGGCAATGGCGTGGCCGGCTTCACCTGGCAGGACAACGACGCGCTGGTGGGCGATGGCAACGGCAACGGCCTGGCCGGCACGCGCGGGGCCGATGCCGGCGACGGGCCGCTGGGCTTCGGCGGCAATGGTGGCCGTGGCGGCAACGGCCAGAGCGGCTGGAGCAGCAACCCGCTGCTGATCCAGGACGTCGCCACGGCCTCCCTGACCGCGGGTTCGGTCGCAGCGGCGCTGGCGGCCAAGATCACCGAGGAAGCCTCGGCCTGCGCCAATCCGCTGACGGGCAATATCTGCGCCGGCATGGTGGCCTCGGTGGCGCAGCTGGTGATCGACGTGGCCAATGCCGGTACCTCGCTGGGGCTGGCGATCGACCATCTGGATAGCTGGAACGCCGCCAACAACCGCGGCTCGGTGGGCGTGGGCGGCGATGGCGGCGCGGGCGGCGCGGGTGGTGCCGGCAGCTTCGGCCTGGGTGGCGGCGCCGGCGGCAATGGCGGCACGGGTGGCGGTGGTGGTGGTGGCGCCATCGCCGGCGCGGGTGGCGAGGGCGGTACCGGCGGTGCCGGCGGCTTCGGCGCCGGCGGCGGGCGTGGAGGTAGCGGCGGCAC
>NZ_JACTVA010000026.1 GCF_014490485.1 Teichococcus aerophilus
GCCGGGGCGCGGCTGCGGCAGGCGGGCGAGGGGCGGGAGGTCGCCATTGCCGCCTGGGCCCGCGCCGTGCCGCCCGGCTACCGCGAGGCCTGCGCCGCCGCCGGGCTGCGGCTGCTGACGGTGGAGGATGGCTTCGTCCGTTCCCGCGGCCTGGGCGCCCGCTTCCTGCCCGGTGCGTCCTACGCGGTGGATGGGGAGGGCATCTATTACGACCCCGCCACCCCCAGCGCGCTGGAGCGCATCCTGGCCGAGGCAGAGTTCCCGCCGGCTCTGCTGGCGCGCGCGGCGGCGCTGCGGCAGGCGATCGTCGGCCGGGGGGTGACCAAGTACAATTTGTCGGGCACCGCGCCGGTGATCCCTCCCACGCCGGGCCGGGCGCGGCTGCTGGTGCCGGGGCAGGTGGAGGACGATGCCTCCGTCCGGCTGGGCGGCGGCGCCATCCAGGGCAACCTGGCGCTGCTGCGCGCTGTGCGGGCGGCGCATCCCGACGCCTATATCCTCTACAAGCCGCACCCGGATCTGGAGGCGGGCTTCCGCAAGGGGCACGTGGCCGCCAGCGCCCTGGCGTCGGTGGCGGACCAGGTGGTGGCGCAGGCGCCGATCGCCGGGCTGCTGGGGCAGGTGGATGCGGTGCATACCCTGACCTCGCTGAGCGGCTTCGAGGCGTTGCTGCGCGGCATTCCGGTGGTGACCTGGGGCCGGCCCTTCTACGCCGGCTGGGGTCTGACGGAGGACCGCAACCCGCCGCCGCGCCGGGGCCGGCGGCTGGAGCTGGATGCGCTGGTGGCCGCCACGCTGATCCTGTTCCCCCGCCAGGTGGACCCGGTGACCGGGCTGCCCTGCCCGCCGGAGGTGATCCTGGAACGGCTGGGCGACCCGGCGGCCTGGCGGACGCCGCGCCGGTCGCTCTACCGGGGCGCGGAGGGGTGGGTGCGCAGCCAGGTGGCGCGGGTGCGGGACTGGGTGGGCTGAACGGGCGTGGCAGGGAGGCCGGGGGCGGAATGTCCCGGGCTTCCTGCTCTGTCTTTGCGGGTTCGGCGCGGCGAGCCGCGAGGGCTTTATGAGGCGATGGGAAGGGGGCCGGATGATCCTTTCCGGCGGATATCTTTTTCTCCAGGTGGCGCTTTCACGCTCCGGAAGAGGGCCCGGAACGGCGAAACGCCGCCCGGGGTCTCCCCCGGACGGCGTCTCCTTCCCGTACAGGAGGAAGGTCGCTTACTTCTTCACGGCGTCGCGCACGTCGTCCTTGGCCTTGCCGACGGCGCTCTGCGCCTTGCCGGCATTCTTCTCCGCCATGCCTTCGGCCTGGGTGGAGGTGCTGCCGGTCACCTTGCCGGCCACTTCCTTCACCGCGCCCTTGACCTGCTTGGCGGCGCCTTCGATGCGATCTTTGTCCATAAGGGTATCCTCCATATTGTGCGTGAGCGGCCAGGCCGATCACGGCCGGTGGCGGATGCCCCGGTCTGCCGATAAAACGACCAGCCTTAGCCAGGGTTGCGGGCACCGGCCGGCTTTTCCTTGACCCTTTCCCCCCGTCTGGGCTAAACGCTGCGGCCTTATCCGGACTCGTCCGGGTTGGCTTGTTGGTTGGTGTGGTCCATGAGACGCCCGGCTCCGTCGCTCCGCGAAGACTCGCGCAGCGGCGCGTTTTGTTTTGGGCGGATGCCATCGCATCCGCGGCATGAGGGGTAACGGCGTCCGTGTTCGAGGCTTTGTCGGGCAAGCTGAACGGGGTTTTTGATCGGCTGCGCCGCCGTGGCGCGCTGACCGAAGCCGACGTGGCCGAGGCGTCGCGGGAAGTCCGCATCGCCCTGCTCGAAGCCGACGTGGCGCTGCCGGTGGTCAAGGACATCGTCTCCAAGGTGCGCGAGCGCGCCGTGGGGGCCAATGTCATCAAGTCGGTCTCGCCGGCCCAGCAGGTCATCAAGATCGTCAATGACTGCCTGGTGGAAGCACTGGGCGGTGGCGAGGGCGTGGAGCAGGCGCCGCCGGGCATCAGCCTGCAGGCCGCCTCGCCCGTGCCGATCCTGATGATCGGCCTGCAGGGCTCGGGCAAGACCACCACCTCCGGCAAGATCGCGCTGCGGCTGCGCACGCGCGACAAGAAGAAGGTGCTGCTGGCGTCGCTGGACGTGCACCGCCCGGCGGCCCAGCTTCAGCTGGAGACCCTCGCAAAGCAGGCGGGCGTCGCCAGCCTGCCGATCGTCGCCGGCCAGACGCCGCTGCAGATCGCGGCGCGCGCCATGGAAGTGGCGCGGGGCGAGCTTTACGACGTCGTCATCCTCGATACCGCCGGCCGCCTGTCGATCGACGAGGCGCTGATGGACGAGGTCGCCGCCGTGAAGGCCGCGACCCGCCCGCATGAAAGCCTGCTGGTCGTCGATGCGATGACCGGCCAGGACGCGGTGCAGACCGCGCGGGCCTTCAACGAGCGGGTCGGCATTACCGGCATCGTCATGACGCGCGTCGATGGCGATGCGCGCGGCGGTGCGGCGCTCTCGATGCGGGCCGTGACCGGCGCGCCGATCAAGCTGCTGGGCGCGGGCGAGAAGCTCGAGGCCCTGGAAGACTTCCACCCGGACCGGATCGCCAGCCGTATTCTCGGCATGGGCGATATCGTCTCCCTGGTGGAGAAGGCGGCGGAGACCATCGACCGCGCCGAGGCCGAGAAGATGGCCGCGAAGATGCAGAAGGGTCAGTTCGACCTGGAAGACTATGCTTCGCAGCTCAAGCAGATCGGCAAGATGGGTTCTCTCTCCGGCATCCTCGGCATGCTGCCCGGCATCGGCAAGATGAAGGCGCAGCTGGAGAACGCCAATCTCGACAACACGCTGCTCAAGCGCCAGGCCGCCATCATCGGCAGCATGACGCCCAAGGAGCGGCGGAACCCCGACATCCTGAAGGCCTCCCGCAAGAAGCGCATCGCCGCTGGCGCGGGGGCGACCGTTCAGGACGTGAACCGGCTGCTGAAGCAGTTCGACGATATGTCCGCGATGATGAAGCGGATGAGCAAGCTCGGCCAGAAAGGGCTGATGCGCGGCGGTTTGGGCGCGCTTCTTCCCGGGGCCGGGGGCAAGCGCCCCTTCTAGTTTTCATAGACCAACACAGGAACTGATCCTTATGGGCCTGAAGATCCGCCTCGCGCGCGCCGGTGCCAAGAAGCGCCCCTACTACCACATCGTGGTGGCCGACAGCCGTTCGCCCCGCGACGGCCGCTTCATTGAGAAGGTTGGCAGCTACAACCCGATGCTGCCGGCCGACCATGCCGAGCGCATCCGCCTGTTCGACGAGCGCATCAAGCACTGGCTGCAGCACGGCGCCGTTGCCACCGACCGCGTCGCCAAGTTCCTCGGCAAGGCCGAGCTGGCGCCGATGCCGGTGTTCCGCGAGCAGCCGAAGCAGTCGCTGCCGAAGAAGAAGGCGCAGGAGCGCGCCGCCGCCGCCGCCGCGGCCGGCTGAAGACAGACGGACGCAGGGTAGCAGCCAGACGCCATGGCCACGCAACGCATCCTGGTGGGGGAGATCGGACGGCCGCACGGTGTGCGGGGGCTCGTCCGTGTCCAGTCCTTCACCGCGCAGCCGGCGGATATCGCCGGCTATGGCCCGCTCTCGGATGAGAGCGGGGGGACGGTGTTCGTGCTGCACTGGCTGGCCGATGGCCTGGCCCGCATCGATGGCGTCGCCGACCGCGACGCCGCCGCGAAGCTGACCGGGACCCGCCTGTATGTGGACCGCGACAGCCTGCCGCCGCCGGATGACGACGAGTTCTACCTCTCCGACCTGATCGGCCTGGCCGCCCGCGATGCGGACGGGCAGGAGATCGGCCAGGTGCGGGCGGTGGAGGATTTCGGCGCCGGTGCCTTCCTCACCATCCTCAACGAGGCTGGCAAGGAAGTGCTGCTTCCCTTCACCAAGGCCGCCGTGCCCGAGGTGAAGGTGGCGGAAGGCTGGCTGGTGGTGCTGCTGCCGGTGGATGGCGCGCTGCCCGAGGGTGCGACGCAGGAAGACCCGGGGCCGCAGGGCGCCATGTCGTCCGGGGAGGCGCCGAACGCGCTGCCCCGCCGGCAGGACGTCGCGCGCCGGGGCAACCCGCGGCCGCCACGCGGGGGCGTCGTCGGATGAGCTGGCACGCCACGGCGCTGACGCTGTTTCCAGAGATGTTCCCGGGCACGCTCGGGCACTCGCTGGCCGGCCGCGCGCTGCGCGAGGAGAAGTGGAGGCTGGACACGCTCCAGATCCGCGACTTCGCGACGGACAAGCACCGCACCGTGGACGATACCCCCTGTGGGGGTGGCGCCGGCATGGTGATGCGGCCGGACGTGGTGGATGCGGCCTGTACCGCCGCGCAACAGATGTCCGCCCTGGCCGATGGCCAGGAGCGCCCGCTGGTC
Source organism: Teichococcus aerophilus (assembly GCF_014490485.1). Classification (GTDB taxonomy): domain Bacteria; phylum Pseudomonadota; class Alphaproteobacteria; order Acetobacterales; family Acetobacteraceae; genus Pseudoroseomonas; species Pseudoroseomonas aerophila. Next base: position 4,392 of record NZ_JACTVA010000026.1, read on the forward strand.
TACCTGACCCCCCGTGGCCGCCTGCTGGACCAGCAGGTGGTGCGGGAGCTGGTGGCCGGCCCGGGCGTCATCCTGGTCTGCGGCCGCTATGAGGGGCTGGACCAGCGGGTGATCGAGAAGCGCGGCATGCGCGAGATCTCGGTCGGAGACTATGTGCTGAGCGGAGGCGAGCCTGCGGCCCTGGTGCTGCTGGATGCCTGCGTGAGGCTGCTGCCGGGTGTCATGGGCGGGGCGACGAGCGCGGAGGAGGAGAGCTTCTCCGAAGCCGGGGCGCCGCTGCTGGAATATCCGCATTATACGCGGCCGGTGGAATGGGAAGGTCGGGTCGTGCCCGATGTCCTGCTCTCCGGCCACCACGCCGAGGTGGCGCGCTGGCGCCGTGGCATGGCGGAGGCGGCGACGCGCGAGCGGCGGCCGGATCTCTGGTCGCGCCGCACCCCGGCGGGGGCTTTTTCACATTGAACGCCTTTATTTTCGAAGGACTGAACCGATGAACCTGCTGCAGCAGTTCGACGCCGAGCAGAAGGACCGTCTGCTCTCCGCCCGCGCCGTGCCGGAATTCGCCGCTGGCGACACCGTCCGCGTGATGGTGAAGGTCGTGGAAGGTGAGCGCACCCGCACCCAGGCTTACGAGGGCGTCGTGATCGCGCGCTCCAACAAGGGCCTGCACAGCAACTTCACCGTCCGCAAGCTGTCCTACGGCGAGGGCGTGGAGCGCGTGTTCCCGCTGTACTCCCCGAACATCGCCGAGATCGCCGTGCTGCGCCGCGGTAAGGTTCGCCGCGCGAAGCTGTACTACCTGCGTGGCCGTACGGGTAAGTCCGCCCGCATCGCCGAGAAGGCCGCGCCGCGCGGTGAGAAGGCCGGCGCCTGATTGCGGCACCGCCCGGGGTTTCCCGGGTGGCCGTCCTTCGGGATTGAGAAGCAGACGCCGCCCCATTGTGGGCGGCGTTTGTCGTTTGGGGGGAAGGCCGGGGAAGGAATTCCCCAGACCCCTTCTTTTCTTTTTCGAGTTTGGCGTGGTGCTTCAGGGCTGAGAGCGGACGCTGCTGGATGATTCTAATCATGGGCCACAAGGGCTGAACCGTCAGTCGCCGGAGGTCTAAGACCTCCGGCGCACCCAGCCGTCTCTTAGGCTCAACCCATCAACAGCCACGCCCAAAACTTGAAGAAAGAAAAGAAGGGGTCTGGGGAATTCATTCCCCAGCCTTCCCCTCCCCGTCTCGATTCGCCGTAAGCTGCCGGCGGCAGGGAGAGGGAGCGGCGAGGCGATGGCGCAGAACATCTATGATGAGCCCGGGTTCTTTGCCGGCTACAGCCAGCTTGGCCGTTCCGTGCAGGGGCTGGAGGGGGCGGCGGAGTGGCCGGCGGTGCGGGCGATGTTGCCGGACATGCACGGGCTGCGGGTGGTGGATCTGGGCTGTGGCTTCGGCTGGTTCTGCCGGTGGGCGGCGGGGCAGGGTGCGGCGTCCGTGCTGGGGCTGGACCTGTCCGAGAAGATGCTGGCACGGGCGCGGGCGAGCACTACCGAGGCGGGCGTGGCCTATGAGCGGGCGGACCTGGAGCAGCTGGAGCTGCAGGAGGGTGCGTACGACCTCGCCTATAGTTCGCTGGCTTTGCACTATGTGGAGGATGCGGGGCGGTTGTTCGGCACGGTGCACCGGGCGTTGGCGCCGGGTGGGCGGTTCGTGTTCTCGACCGAGCATCCGATCTACATGGCGCCGGACCGGCCGGGCTGGGAACTGGATGGGGAGGGCCGCAAGGTCTGGCCGCTGAACCGGTATCTGGTGGAGGGGCAGCGGCGGACGGACTGGCTGGCGCCAGGGGTGGTGAAGTACCACCGGATGCTGGGCACGACGCTGAACCTGCTGATCGAGGCCGGCTTCGGGCTGCGGCGGGTGGAGGAATTCTGCCCCAGCCCGGCCCAGCTGGAGGCCCACCCGGAATGGGCGGAGGAGCTGGAGCGGCCGATGTTCCTGCTGGTTTCGGCGACGCGTGGCTGAGGCGGGGTGTTCTTTCGGCTCCTTGCCTCGAAGGGCTGATCCACGAAAGATTAAGACCCTTTTCAGCCGCGTTCGCGACAGTTATGTGCTGGGAAGGGGGGAGGATCGCGTCTGCCACGGTGGCGGGCGGCCTGACCCGGTGCTTCAATAGGGCAGGTGGTGGCGCCATATGTGTCGCTTCTGCCCCCGCGCCACCTGCCCGTGGCGTCCTGTTGTGTCTTTTGCCCTGAGGTAAACGCCGATGTCGGCCACGAAGCCGCGTACGCTCTACGACAAGATCTTCGACGCCCACCTGGTCGAGACCCTTCCGGACGGCACCGCGCTTCTCTACATCGACCGCCACCTCGTGCATGAGGTGACCAGCCCGCAGGCCTTCGAGGGGCTGCGCATGGCGGGCCGCCCGGTGCGCCGGCGCGAGGGCACGATGGCGGTGATCGACCACAACATCGCCACCGATGAGAGCCGCTACACCGGCCGCATCGAGGACCCCGAGAGCCGCCTGCAGGTCGAGACGCTGGAGAAGAACGTCGCCGAGTTCGACGTGCCCTATATCCCGCTGACCGACGCCCGCCAGGGCATCGTGCACGTGGTGGGGCCGGAGCAGGGGCTTTCCCTGCCGGGCATGACCATCGTCTGCGGCGACAGCCATACCTCTACCCACGGCGCCATGGGCGCGCTGGCTTTCGGCATCGGTACCTCCGAGGTCGAGCACGTGCTGGCGACGCAGACGCTGCTGCAGAAGCGCGCCAAGAACATGCGCGTGACGGTGGATGGCGTGCTGCCGAAGGGCTGCACGGCGAAGGACATCGTGCTGGCCATCATCGGCAAGATCGGCACGGCCGGTGGCACTGGGCATGTGATCGAGTTCGCCGGTTCCGCCATCCGGGCGCTGGACATGGCCGGGCGCTTCACGGTCTGCAACATGTCGATCGAGGGCGGGGCGCGCGCCGGCATGATCGCGCCGGACGAGACCACCTTCGAGTATGTGAAGGGGCGGCCCTTCGCGCCGCAGGGCGAGGCGCTGGAGCGGGCGATCGCGTGGTGGAAGTCGCTGCCTTCGGATGAAGGTGCGCATTTCGATACCGAGGTGGTGCTGGACGCCGCCGAGATCGTGCCGATGGTGAGCTGGGGCACCAGCCCCGAGGACGTGCTGCCGATCACCGCCGTGGTGCCGGACCCGGCCAGCGCCAAGGACGAGGCGCGGCGGGACCAGCTGCAGCGCATGGTCGAGTATATGGGCCTGACGCCGGGTCAGAAGCTCTCCGACCTTAAGGTGGATGTCGTGTTCATCGGCAGCTGCACCAACAGCCGGATCGAGGACATCCGGGCGGCCGCGGATATCGTGCGCGGCAAGGCGGTGGCGCCGGGCGTGCGCGCCATGGTGGTGCCGGGCTCCGGCCTGGTGAAGAAGGCGGCGGAGGCCGAGGGGCTGGACGCGGTGTTCAAGAATGCCGGCTTCGAGTGGCGGGAGGCCGGGTGCAGCATGTGCCTGGGCATGAACCCGGACAAGCTGACGCCGGGCCAGCGCTGCGCCAGCACCAGCAACCGCAATTTCGAGGGCCGCCAGGGCCCCGGCGGCCGCACCCACCTGCTGAGCCCCGCGATGGCGGCCGCCGCCGCCATCACCGGGCACCTGACCGACGTGCGGGAGATGGCCTGAACCATGGACGCCTTCACCACCCTGACGGGCATCGCCGCGCCGCTGCCGATGGCCAATGTCGATACCGACAAGATCATCCCGGCGCGCTTCCTCAAGACCATCCAGCGCACCGGCCTGGGCAAGGCCGCCTTCGCCAACCTGCGCTACAACGAGGATGGCAGCGAGAACCCGGATTTCGTGCTGAACAAGGAGCCGTACCGGAAGGCGGAGATCCTGATCGCGCATGAGAATTTCGGCTGCGGTTCCTCCCGCGAGCATGCGCCGTGGGCGTTGCTGGATTTCGGCATACGCTGCGTCATCGCGCCGGACTTCGCCGACATCTTCCACAACAACAGCTTCAAGAACGGCATCCTGCCGATCAAGCTGCCGCGCGAGATCTGCGACCAGCTGATGGAGGATGCGCGCATGGGCGAGAATGCGCGCATCAGCATCGACCTGGAGCGCCAGGTGGTGGTGCGGCCGAACGGGGACGAGATTCCGTTCGAGATCGACCCGCTGCGTCGGCACCTGCTGCTCAATGGCCTGGACGATATCGGGCAGACGATGCAGCGCGGTACTGCGATCGACAGCTTCGAGGCCAGGCAGCAGGCGGCGCAGCCCTGGCTTTATGGGTGAGGGATGAGGCAGGCTGGGGGAAGGAATTCCCCCAGACCCCCATCTTTTTTCTGCGGGTTTTTGGTTGCGGCTCAAGGCCTGTGGCTGGGGCCTGGTGGCGAAGGCTGATTGAATAAAAGGCCGCGCGGGCTGAGGCGTCAGTCTCCAGAGACGGGGATTCTGTTGCGGCAAGACGGGAGACTTCTGCGGCTTCAGCGCCCGCGAAGACCCGCAAAAAGAAAAGAAGGGGTCCGGGGAATTCTTTCCCCGGGCTTTTTTGCAAGCACCTTGACCCAATCCGGTGATTCCGCCTGATTGGGGCTGTTCCACACGTCAGGAAAGAGACACCCACAAGCATGTCCGCGAACAAGAAGCTGCTGGTCCTCCCCGGCGACGGCATTGGCCCTGAGGTGATGCACGAGGTCCGCCGCGTCATCGACTGGATGGACCGCCGGCGGCATGTGAGCTTCGGCATCGAGGAAGGCCTGGTGGGCGGCGCGGCGCTGGAGGCCGAGGGTTCCCCGTGCCCCGACCGCACCGTGGAGCGGGCGCTGGCGGCCGATGCGGTGCTGTTCGGCTCCGTCGGCGGGCCGCGCTGGGACAGCCTGCCCTTCGACAAGCGGCCGGAGCTGGGCATCCTGCGCCTGCGCAAGGAGTTGGGGCTGTTCGCCAACCTGCGCCCCGCCATCGTGCTGGACCCGTTGGTCGATGCCTCCAGCCTCAAGCCTGACATCGTGCGCGGGCTGGACCTGATGATCGTGCGCGAGACGACGGGCGGCATCTATTTCGGCGAGCCGCGCGGCGTGGAGACCATGGCCAATGGCAAGCGCCGCGGCGTCGACACCGAGGTGTACACCGAGGACGAGATTGCCCGCGTGGCGCGCGTGGCCTTCGATCTGGCGGGCAAGCGCACGGGCCGCCTGACCAGCGTCGAGAAGGCGAATGTCATGCAGTCCGGCCGCCTGTGGCGCGCCGTGGTCAGCGAGATCGGCCGCGACGAGTTCCCGAATGTCGAGCTGAGCCACATGTATGCCGACAACTGCGCCATGCAGCTGGCCAACCGGCCGAAGCAGTTCGACGTGATCCTGGCCGGCAACCTGTTCGGCGACGTGCTGTCCGACCTGGCGGCGGCGCTGACCGGTTCGCTCGGCATGCTGCCCTCGGCGACGCTGGGAGCGCCGGATTCCTCCGGCCGCCGCAATGCGCTGTATGAGCCGATCCATGGCTCGGCGCCGGACATCGCGGGCAAGGGCATCGCCAATCCCTGCGCGCAGATGCTCTCCTTCGCCATGCTGCTGCGCTGGTCCTTCGGCATGGAGGAAGACGCGAAGATGATCGAGACGGCGGTGGAGAAGGTGCTGGCGGGTGGCCTGCGCACGGCCGACATCATGGGGCCGGGCACCGCGCGCGTCGGCACCAGCGTGATGGGCGATGCGGTGCTGCGGGAGTTGGACAAGCTCTCCGCCTGACGCATTGGTCTGACGGCCGCATGCGTGGCGCGAAACCCGGCCTGGTGCCGGGTTTCGTCGTTTTTGTGCCCTTGGTGGCGTGGGAGGGCAAAAAAAGATGCCGAACCCTGTTGCGCTCGGCGCCGCCGATGGGTATTCCCCGCCCACTGGTCGGCGCCCGTAGCTCAGCTGGATAGAGCACCAGACTACGAATCTGGGGGTCAGGAGTTCGAATCTCTTCGGGCGCGCCAGTCTTTCCTGAAAGTCATCAGGACGCGATCGAAAAGCCCGGCACGTGTGCCGGGCTTTTCGCGTTCCTGGGCATGGAGCCGGGTCAGCAAGGTCTCCTGGTCCGGTTGCCGCATCGGCGCGATCTTGCGCTGGCATGGGGCGAGGCGCCGGCATGCCTGAAGTGGTGTTGTGCCCGTGCGATGGGCTGGCTTCCGCGCGTGTCACTCGATGCCGTGCAGCGGTCATGCTACCGCCCGATCTCCTCGGCTGGCAGGCCGAATGCCGCGACGCCCTCTGCCAGGTAGTCGCCGAACAGTTCCATGTCGCCCAGATAGGTGGCGGCGGAGGCGTCCTGGTTGCGCTCCCTCGCCAGGCGCAGGGCCTCGTCCCATTGCGACACGTCGTAGTCGCCGCGGCCGATCCAGGTCAGGGCGATCAACGCCGCCTGCTCGTCCTCGTTCAGCTCGTTGATCAGGCCCTTCAGCGAGCCGGCCAGGGCGTCCGGGTCGTTCTCGTCGGGCACCTCCTCATCCTGCACGTCCTCGTTCGCCGCTTCCTCCTGCAACTCACCGGACGCGCGCGCGGCGTCGATGATGCTGGCGATGGTGGCGAGGCTGACGATCAGGTCCGTGTCGTCGTCCGGATCGGTGCGGTCGCTCATGCCTGTCCCCTGTCTTCCTGGTGCTATCGGCCCCTTGTCAGGGCCGTTCGTTCATCCGGCGGCCGCGGATCGGCGATATGTCGACCGGTCCGCCCAGCGCCTGGGCCAGTTCCGACGGGTCGCCGGCCTGGAACTCACCGGGAGCCACCGGCTCGGCGGCGGTTCCGGCGGCCGGGTCGTCGCCCCGCTCGCCCGCCATCTGCCCATGCGCCTGGCGCCGGGCCTGGGGATTGTCCTGAATGGGGTTCGCATCCGGTGCCGGTGCATCGTCCGGCCTGTCGTCATTCATGGTCCATTCTCCATGGCCTGAGGAAAACACAGGGTGCTTCCGGCGGCCGTCGCCGGCCGCCGGGCGCGGTCAGCGCCCGGGTTGCTCCGGGCCCTCCGTCTCGGCCTGCCCCTGCGGCTCGGCCGGCCGGGGGTGGCTGCCGGGAAGCTGCTCCAGCCGCTGCTTGACCGCCTTGTCCTCCGGCGTCAGCGGCGCCGGTCGCTGCACGGCCACGCCAGGGGGCACGGCGTCGCCGGGGTCTCGCTCGCCAGTTTCGGGAACCATGCTGCTCTCCATTGCACCGGCCGATCGGCCAGGGGTCATGAGGACTTGGCGGCCGCCACGCGGACCTTGGTGGCCGTCGGCCCGGCGCTGCCTTCTTCCTCCACGTAGTGCACCAGGTCGCCCTGCCGCAGGCTCGCGAAGTCGCCATCGGTGACGCTGTCGCGGTGGAAGTAGAGCTGCGTCCCGGTGTTGGTCAGCAGGAAGCCGTGGTCCTGGCCGGGCTCGATCAGCGCGATTTGCCCGGCCACGGCGGAGGCGCCGGGCTTCGAGGTATCCTGGCGCTGCTTGCCCTTATGCGCCTCCAGCTGCCGTTCCGCGGCCTTGAAGGCGTCGCGTACCGAGGTGCGGATATCCGGCCTGGCGTAGCGCTCCTTCGCCTTCTGCGGCTCACGCGAGACGGCGAGGTCGCGCCCGGGGACCGATAGCGTCACATGCACCTCGGGGACATTGCCGGTCTGGTGCTGCTGGTGCAGCGCCTCGACCGATACGCGGCAGGCGATGAGTTCGCTGTGGCGCGCGGCCAGCTTGTCGACATGCTGGCGGATCAGCGCCTCGATGTCGGCGGATGGCGGCAGGTTGTGGAATGCGATGTCGAGGGGGCGATCCATGTCTGCTCCTCAGTAACGGAGGGTGGCGGCGGCCGGCGAGGCGCGGGGGATGCGGGCACGCGGCACGGCATAGGCGCGGCCGCCATTGCGCAGCGTGACCGCGGCAACCTGGTTTAGCAGGTCCTCGTCCCGGCTATTCGGCCGGCCATGCGCGACCAGCGTGCTGCCCGGTTCGAACCGGCCCCACAGCGCCTCGTCGCCGGCGACGAGCAGGGCATCCACGCGGCCTTCCTCGGCGGCGGCCAGGATTTCCTCCAGCCGGATGGCGACGTTCGACGCGGCGTCGCCCAGCCGGGCCTCGACCTGCTGCAGCACGTCATCGACCGAGGCGTCCAGCGCCGGCTGCATCAGGTCCAGCGCCCGGCGCTGCAGCTCGGCCGGATGGAAGGCGTGCGGGTTCAGGATCAGGGATTCTTCGAGCAATTGCGGCAGGTTGGCCGCCTTGCGGAAATGCCCGCCGATCTTCGGCTCGGCGGCCAGGACGATCGGTGCCGTGTCGCTGCCGAGCCTGGTTTCCAGTGCGTGCAGCAGGTCCTTGAGGTCCATGGAAAGCGTGTCCGCGGTCTGCTGCGCGACGCCGTCTTCAGCGCCATGTTCCGCCGGTGGCATCGCGTCGGCGGCCGGGGGCGCGAGGTTCAGGTCCACCTCCTCGCTCTGGAAGGGCGTCATGCTGAACAGGCGGGCGCGGCCTTCCGAGAGGGCCAGCAGCCAGAAGCGGTGATTGCGGGCCACCAGCGGCAGTATCGGCTTGATGTTGAAATAGTGCCCGACGGTCAGGCTGCGCGGCATCTCCTCCGGCAGCGAGACCACCTCCCGCACATCGGTGCCGACGAAGAAGGCCAGGCAGGGGCTGCGGTGGGTGGCGAGGTCGAGGCCCTCCAGCTTCTCCCGCAGGAAGCCTGACACTGCCGATTGCGCCTCGGCGTCGAGGCCATGTTGCCCGAGCTTCTGCTCCAGCTCATCCAGCGTTTGGCGGATCTCGGCGGATTGCTGCCGGATGTCGCGCTGTGCAGGGCTCAACGGCAGATAGAGCGAGACGGCGGTGTCATGCCGCCCCGAGAGGCTGGTGATGGCGTTTTTGCCGAGCATGATCGCTCCTGCGTTGTGGCAAAAATTATGAAATCATACGAAAGTACTTATTGAATATTCTATGGATTAATTGGGGGTGTGGTGGAATTTCAGGATGAAAATAGAGTAAAATGGCGCTCGGAGGGATCCATGAGGGCCGGTGATAGAGTCGATGTCGATGCCAGAGCTGTGCTTTATCGGTCTTGAACCGTACATAAGGCCATCTCCTCTACAGATAGATCATCACACCAACCAGAAATACTCCAATGGGTTGCGTGGCCTGACGATCGAAACGCCGCGCCTGCGCGCGTTCGCATGGGCCGCGCTCGTGAGCCAGGCGGTGTTTCGGTTTGGGGCACAAGGAAGGCCGAGGAAGGAATTCCCCGGACCCCATCTTTTTTCTGCGAGTCTTTGGGGTGGATGACGGCGTCAGCTTTTCCGGGGCCAGCCCAGGGTGACGCCAGAAGCTGCCGGTTCAGTCCAGACGGCCTGTGACCTTTGTCGGGGCCGCACCTGCCGGTCCTGAGTCCAACGTGAACTGACAGGAAAAGATGGCGTAAACGTATACATCTACGCAGGGGAATTCCTTCCCCTGACCTTTCCTTCCACACTGAACCGAATGTCGATCAGCCCTAACGGTCTAGGAGGTCAGGAAGTCGGACCGTCTCGGCGGGCCAGCCTTCCTGACAGGGATCAGGAAGCTTTCGCAAAGCCTGGCGCCCATGCAGGGCTTTTCGCGTTTGGCGCGTCGCGCTTGGTTGTGGATCCGTGGTGGTGGGCGTGCGCTGGCTCACCGGCTTCCGTTTGCCCGGCCTGCCGCCACGTATGCGGCTGGGGTTTTTCCGGAGCTTCCTGTCAGAGGCGGGCGCGGGCCGGGGCGGTTGGGGCGCATGGCGACCTCCCGCGATGCCGCTGCTTGGCATCGCGGGAGGCCGGCCGCCTGCGCGGGATGAAGCCGGGCGCTCAGGCGGCTGCGGTGAGCGCCTTCAGCAGCAGCTCGGCCGCCGCCTGCGACGAACCGGGGTTCTGGCCGGTGATGAGCAGGCCGTCCTGGACCACGTAGGAGCCCCAGTCCGGGCCGCGCGAGAAGTGGCCGCCCTTGGCCACCAGTTCGTCCTCGACCAGGAACGGCACCACGTCGCTCAGCCCGACGGCGGCTTCCTCCGTGTTGGTGAAGCCGGTGACCTTCTTGCCCTCGACGAGCGGCCGGCCCTCGGGGGTCTGCACATGGCGCAGGACGCCGGGGGCGTGGCAGACCAGTGCGACGGGCTTGCCGGCACGCAGGAAGCTCTCGATCAGCCCGATGGAGGTCCGATCCTCCGCCAGGTCCCACAGGGGGCCGTGGCCGCCCGGGTAGAAGACCGTGTCGAACTGATCGTCCGAGACGTCCGATAGCGTCACGGTGTTGGCCAGTGCCGCCATGGCCGTGGCGTCCGCCTCGAAGCGGCGGGTGGCGTCGGTCTGGAAGTCGGGTTCGTTGCTCTTGGGGTCGAGCGGCGGACGGCCGCCCTTTGGCGAGGCGAGGGTGATCTCGGCGCCCGCTTTCAGGAGGGTGTAGTAGGGGGCAGCGAGTTCCTCGATCCAGAAGCCGGTCTTGCGGCCGGTGTCGCCAAGCTGGTCGTGCGATGTGAGGACGATCAGGGCCTTCATCGTAAATTCCTTCCATGTGCGGCGGGACCGGAGAGGCCCGCCAGGTGATGTGCCGCCAATTAAGTAGACCGGTCGTCTTGATAGCGAGCGCGGATGCGCTTCCTGGCTGGCTGGTCCAAAGCCCTGGCTGAGCTGATGGGACGGACAGTAAAGCCGATTAGACCGGTCGTCTAGTGGTTTTTGTGGCTAGCTTCGCGTTTGGATGGGGCGGCTGCCTGTCTGTCGAGGATGCGCCTGGCCTTGCTGTCCCGCCGGGAATGCGTATCAAGGCAATAGACGACTGGTCTAATCTATTGCAGAATGGCGTCATGTCACTCGCCACCCAAGAACACGGCGCCCGGACCACGATCCTCGGCACGGGCCAGAAGCTCATGGGCCGGAAGGGCTTCTCCGCCGTCGGCCTGACTGAGATCCTGAAGGATGCGGGCGTGCCCAAGGGCTCGTTTTACCATTACTTCGCCTCCAAGGACGCCTTTGGCGAGGCGATGCTCGTAGCCTATTTCGAAGCCTACCACGCGGAGATGGACGAGGTGCTCTCCCGCCCCGGCCTGACCGTGGCCGAGCGGCTGATGACGTATTGGGCCAACTGGCGCGAGAACCAGGGCGCCGATGACTGCCAGGGGCGCTGCCTCGCGGTGAAGCTCGGCGCCGAGGTGGCGGATCTCTCGGAGCCGATGCGCCTGGCCTTGAAGGCGGGGACGGACGGCATCATCGCGCGCCTGACGCGGGCGATCGGGGCCGGCGTCGAGGAAGGCTCGCTGGCGGTGAGGGAGCCCGCGGCGGATATCGCTGCCTCGCTCTACTCGCTCTGGCTGGGCGCCAGCGTCATGGCCAAGATCAGCCGCGTGCCCACGCCGTTCGACACGGCCCTGCGGACGACGCGGCGCGTGCTGGGTATCGGCGGCCGCTGAGCGTTCCGCTGTCCAGGCGCCGCCGCCGGTTCCAGGGCGAGGCCTTTCGACGCGGGGTGTTCAAGCCGCGCCGGAGGCAAGGACTGACCTGTCGGGCGGTGGCCGATGCGGGACCGGCGCGGCGTGAACCACAGGGCTGCATCTTGCCGGATCTTTGCGCCCTCAGGGCGGATGCGTCCGGGCTGCGGGTCGGCTAGGCTGCCGGCATGGCGGATATGAATCAGGCGTCGGACGGGGCCGCGGTCATCCTCGCCGTGGCGGCGGGGGAGGAGGGTGCGCTGCACCAGCTCTACCAGGCCCAGGCATCCCGTCTGTTCGGCATCGCCATGGGCATCCTGCGCGACCGCGATGCGGCGGCGGATGCGTTGCACGATACCATGCTCAAGGTCTCCGCCCGCGCTGCCCAGTTCGACCCGACGCGCGGCGAGGCCGGGGCCTGGCTGACCGGCATCATCCGCCATGCGGCGCTGGACCTGGCCCGGGCGCGCGGGCGGGAGGTACCGACCGACAACCCGATGCTGGGCGACAGCCTGGTCCACCCCGAGGCCCTGGAGCGGATCGCGGCCGCCCAGCAATCCGCCCGCCTGCGGGACTGCCTGGCGGCGCTGGAGACGCGCAACCGGGAGGGCATCGTGCTGGCCTTCGTGCACGGCTTCTCCCACGCGCAGATCGCCGCGCGGCTGGAATTGCCGCTCGGCACCGTCAAGGCATGGATCCGTCGTGGCCTGATCCGCTTGAAGGGATGCCTGTCATGATCCCGTCCGATCCCGAGGAGCTGGACCTGCTGGCGGCCGAGCATGTGCTCGGCACGCTGGATGCGCGCCAGACCGAGGAGGTGCGGCGGGCGCTGCCGGTCAACGCGGTTCTCCGCGCGGCGGTCGAGGCGTGGGAGGCCCGGCTGGTGCCCATGGCGGGGCTGGCGCTGCCCGAGGCGCCGCCGCCGGAGCTTTGGGGGCGGATCGAGACCTCGCTGGCGGCACGCGTGCCGGCCGCCGTCCGGCCGCTGCGCCGGGAGCGTTTCTGGAAGATCTGGTCGGTCGGCGCGACGGTGGTGGCGGCCGGGCTGGCGGCCTTCCTGGTGTTCCGGCCGGCCGAGCCGCCCCGCATGATGACGGTGCTGCTGACGGGCAGCGAGCAGCCGGCCTGGCTGGTGGAGGCGGAGGGCGGCGGGCTGCGCCTGGCGAGCCTGAATGCCCGCCCCGTCGAGGCCGGGAGGGTGCAGCAACTCTGGGCGCTGCCGCCGGGGGCGACGGCGCCGGTCTCGCTCGGGCTGATTCCGGCCGGGGCCAGCCGCGCCAACGTGGCGCCAGGGCTGGTGCAGCCGCAGGCGGGCATGCTGATCGAGATCACGCTGGAGCCGCCCGGCGGCTCGCCCACCGGGCGGCCGACCGGCCCGATCCTGTTCATCGGCCGGCTGGCGCGGGCCGGGCAGTCCTGACGGCCGCGCGGCGAATCTTTTTTCCTCCGGGCTGCATCCAGCGGGCGTCGCGCCCCGTAGCACTGGGCGGGGCATGAGGCGTCCCGCGATTTCGGAGAGCCCCTCATGACCCGTTCCATCCGCCGCCTGGCCCTGGCCGGCGCCGCGCTTATCGGCTTCACCGGCATGGCCCAGGCCGCCACCCTGGTGGGCCTGACCGCCGAGGGGCAGCTGGTCCGCATCGATACGGAGACGCGCCGCGCCATGGCGCCGGTGCGCGTGCAGGGTGCCACGGGCCGCCTGCTGGGCATCGATGTCCGCCCGGCCGACAACAAGCTGTATGGCGTGACCGAGAGCGGGGAGATCGTGACGATCGACCCGATGACGGGCGCTGCCACGAAGGTCATCCAGCTCAACGAACGTTTCGAATCCGGCGGCCGCGCCGTGGTCGACTTCAACCCGGTGGCGGACCGCCTGCGCCTGATGGGCATGGGAGGCGTGAACTTCCGCGTGAATGTCGAGACCGGCCAGGTGGTGCGGGATGGTGAGCTGAAGTACCAGCCGGGCACGCCGCTGGCCGGGACCATGCCGCGCATCACCGCCGGCGCCTACACGAACAGCATGCAGGGCGCGACAGCGACGATGCTGCTGACGATCGACGGCGTGCTGTCCCAGCTGAACCTGCAGGCGCCGCCGAATGACGGCGTGCAGCAGGTGCGGGGCGCCATCGGCCACGGCGTCGGCGCCAGTGCCGCTTTCGATATCCTGTCGGTGGGCACGACGAACACCGCCTACCTGCTGTCGGGCGGCGTGCTGCATACCGTGAACCTGGAGAATGGCACGCCGGCGGTGCTGGGGCCGGTTGCGGGGTCCACGGATGTCATCGACATCGCTGTCATGCCGTAAGGCGGGCCGGCGCGGCGGCGTCCTTCCGCGAACGGATGCGGTGGCGCCGGATTCTTTGGCGTAGGGCGCCCCCGGTTTGTGATCCCTGCTGCTGTGCAGAGGATGATCCACCGGGGCGCGCTGCCCCTGCCAGGATCGGCGGGCTTCGGATCACGCCTGGCGCGCCGATGCCGGGCGGTGGCGCGACGGCGGTCGGGTAGCGGTGACGTGGGCGGGTAAGGGAGAGCGGGCCGGTGCCTTACGCCCGCTCGGCCACCTTCAGCGCTTCCAGCGATGCGGCGAGGCCGCGGAGCGAGATGGGGATGGAGAGGGCAGTGCCGTCGGCGGCGCGGTAGTCGAGGCGCGCGGCCTCGGCGCGCTGGGCGAAGCCGATGGCGTTGCTGTCCGGCACTTGCAGCTCGGCGAAGCAGCCGCGTGGCAGGCAGCGCCGGAAGGCCAGGTTCAGCGCGGCCTGTTCGTCGGCGATGATGCGGATGGGTTCCGGGATGGCGATGTTGGTGCCGACCTGCACGGTGAGCAGCAGCGGCCCGCCCGGCGCGGCGCGGCGCGCGGTGACCTGGGCCAGCACGGCGCCCTGGGTGTCCTGGATGGTCTGCGCCACTTCGCAGAAACGTTCGCCCCCGGCTTTCAGGTCGCAGCGCAGCACCCAGTCGCCGTAGGAGGCCGTGGTGCGGTCCGGCTGCGGCAGCGTGGTGGCTGGCGCGGCTTGGGCGGCGGCGGGGCCGGTGGCATGCAGGGTGGCGAGCAGGACGAGGAAGAAGGCGGGAAGCAGCTTCGCGGGCATCGTATGGTGCGCTCCTGCGCTACAGCGGATCTGCATCAGGTGGAGTCACCTGGTGGGGTGAAGATGCTCTTCAAACAACAAGCCAGAGCATCTGAAGTGGGCCTGCACGAACGGACCATGCTGCGGGCGGACTGGAAGCCTGGCGGGTAACGCCGGGCTGTTCGCGCCGGCTGGGCCGGTGGCGCGCGGAGGCCCGGCCGCAGCCATTGCCACCGGAGTGTGCCGGCAGCCTGTCAGAACCGGTAGGCCAGCCGGCCGATCCCGGCGTGGGAGACATAGCCGTCGCCGGCATCCAGCCTGTACTGGACACCGAAATCCCAGTTGGCGCCACTCAGCAGGTCCGCGCCCAGGGTGAAGCGGGCGAGCACGTCCGGGATGGGCGTGGTGGCGCGGAAGCCGCTGCTGCCCGGCTGGCCGGCGAAGCGCGCCCGGGTGGCCCAGTCGTCATGCGCCATGGCGGCCACGCCGGCGCTGACATAGGGACGCAGCACCGCCGCCTCGTTCCGGCGGATGCGGCCGCCGAGCTCGATGGCCGGCACGGCGGAGAACAGGGTCGAGCCCTCGGCATCGACCGAGAGATTAAAGGGCGCGGCACCGGTTTCCGTGTAGCTGCCGCTGCGCACATAGGTCAGGTGCAGGTCCAGGCGCGGCTGCAGGTACCAGCCGTCGAACGGGATCTGGTAGGCGATGCGGGAATGCGCGCCGGCATGCCAGGCGGTGGGCGAGGCCTGCGCGGTGGCGGCGAAGCTGCCGGCGGCGATCATGCGCTTGCTGTCGTACCAGCCATAGCCGAGATCGACGCCGCCGGAGAGCTGCCACGGCCCCCGCTGGAAGCGGAGCGAAGCGCCGGCGAGCAGGCTCTCGCCCGAGACCCGGGAGCTGCCTTCGTCGCCACGGAACTGGCTGCTCTCATAGGCCAGGGAGGCGCCGACGAACCAGTCCTGCGCCACCCGCCGCTGCGCGCCGGTCTGGAAGGTCCAGCTACGGGCCTGGTAGCCCAGGCTGTCCCCGGTGCCGTCCTGGTTGGTGTAGCTGCCGAAGGCGCGGCCCCAGACGCAATGGTCCTGCTGCGGCAGGGAAGCGTCCTCGAAGGTCGGGCATTCGTTCAGCATGTTGGCGACGAAGCCGTGGCTGGTGCTGTAGCGGAAGGCGGCGATGGCGCCGACCGTCTGGCCGGAGAGGCTGTTCAGCGCGCGGTTGTAGGCGTTGCCGTCCGGCGTGGCGGCCAGGGCGGTGAAGCCGGCATCCAGGCTGGCGCCGCTATCCCACAATTCCTGCAGGTGGGCCGCCACGCGTTGCTGGTTGGCGCCGAGCGAGGCCGCCGCGAGGGTGAATTCCGCGACCGGCTGGATCTGCAGGCTGTTGCCGCCGCTTTGCGCGGCATCGAAGCGGAACAGGTGGGTGCGGGTGGTGGCGAGGCCGGGGTCGGTCGTCAGCCCGTCCGTGGCGCTGAGGATTGTCACGGCGCGGTTGGCCAGCACGACCGGATGCACCTCCACCGTGCCGGCGAGGGTGGCGCGGCCGGCGACCAGCAACTGGTCCGTCGCGCCGCCGCTGTGGTTGGTCTCCACCACCAGGCGGCCGGAGGCGCCCTGGACCAGCTGGCCGGTGAGGAGGGTGCGGCCGGCTGTGCCGGCACCGCCGACGAACAGCGTGCCGTCGTTGCGCAGGGTGCCGCCGCCGAGCTGGATGGCGCCGGGTGCCGAGAGGGCGCCGCCTGGGCGGTTGTCGAAGGTGCCGCCGGCGCCGCCGCTGAGGATGACGTCGCCCAGGACCCGGCCGGTATTGGTGACGGTGGTGTTGCCGGACGGGGTGTTGGCCAGGATGGCGATGCCGGTGGAATCGGCGCGGCCGATCACGCCGGCATTGTCGATGCGGTTGGCCACGCCGCCGAGCAGCCGCACCGCCGCCGCGTCCTGCAGGCTGGGGTCCTGGCGGGCGGAGGAGTCGGGCAGGCCGCCGGAGACGCTGGAGGCCTGGTCGAGCGAGATGAGGATCTGCCCGGCGGAGGTGCCGTCGCTCTGCGCCAGGATGCCGGTGGAGCCGAGGCCGGCGGCCACGACCAGGCTGTCGACGAGCGAGACGGTGACGGCCCCGCCCGCGCCGCTGCCGCCGGCGGTGCCGCGCGCCTGCACGTTCGTCACCGTGGAGTCGGTGGTGTTGATGTTCACCAGGCCGCCGCCGCCGCCGATGCTCTGGGCGAAGAGGGCGGGGGCGAAATTGCCGGTGGTGGTGATCCGCGCCTGGGTGGCGGCGATGCCGACGGCGCCGCCGTTGCCGGTGCTGGCCTTCACCGCATCGGTGGTGCCCAGCTGGTAGCGGCTGACGGCGGAGAAATCGCCGCCCGCGCCGCCGCCGCCGCCGATGCTCTGCGCCAGCACGCCGAAGGCGCCGTCGCCGCTGGTGCGCAGCACGGTGCCGGAGGCCAGGTTGACGGTGACGCTGCCGCCATCGCCGCTGGCGCCACCCTGGCCGCCGGTGCCGCCCGGCGGCACGATGGCGCGGCCGCCGACGACCATGCCGCCGCCGCCGCCGATGGATTGCGCCACGATGCCGTGCGCATCCAGCCCCAGGGTGGTCAGCGCGGCGTGGGTTGTCACCACCACCGGGCCGCCCTGGCCGGCGGCGCCGGCCTTCCCGCCGAAATCCAGGACCAGGCCGTGCAGGTCGCCGATGCGGCCCTGCGGGTTGCTGGCGATCTTGGCGGGGTCGAAGGTCTGGTCCGTCGTCATCGTCCGCACCAGGCCGCCGCCGCCGCCGACGCTCTGCGCCAGGATGCCGATGCCGTGCTTGCCGCTGGTGGTCAGGCTGCTGCCGGGCGCGGCGGTCACGCTGACGGCGCCGCCATTGCCGCCGCCGCCGCCATTGCCGCCAACGCCGACGGAGAGGCTCTTGAAGGAGCCGCTGACGGTGCCGGCGAGCGAGCCCTCCCCACCGCCGCCGCCGACGCTCTGCGCGAAGATGCCGAAGGCGGCGACGCCCTGGGTCACGATATTTCCGCCCGCGCCGTTGACGACGGTGACGGTGCCGCCGTTGCCGCCGCCGCCGGCATTGCCGCCGACGCCGATGGCGGTCTGCACCGGCGTGTCGTCGCTGGCCGCGCTGGTGGAGCTGGCGCCGCCGCCGCTGCCGCCGCCGCCGCCGACGCTCTGGGCATAGATGCCGTCCGACTGCGCGCCGAAGGTCTCGATGCTGCCGGTGTTGGTCGCGCTGACGGCGCCGCCATCACCGGCCGCGCCGCCGCGGCCGCCAACGGAGACGCTGACATTGATGTTCACGCTGGTGCCGGATTCGGGGTCGCCGGCCTGGGGCTGCTCGAGGATGCCGCGCAGCTCGTCGATCGTGGCCTGGATGTTCTCGCCGATCTGGCCGATCTGCAGGATGCCATCGGTGATCTTGGTGACCGTCTGGTTGAAGCCGAGGCCGGCCGCCAGCGTGTCGTACAGCGCCTGGGCGTTGGAGAGGGGGGTGACGCCGCCTGCCGTCGCGCCGCCCTTGCCGGCCTTGCCGCCGCCGCCGCCGATGCTCTGCACCGAGAGGCCGATGGCATCAGTGCCGCGGGTGACGATGCTGCCGCTATTCGCCACGGTCGCGGCGTTGCCGTGGCCGCCCGCGCCGCCCTGGCCGCCGACGCCGACGGCGATGCTCAGATTGCCGCCGCTGGCCGTGGCGGTGCCGCCGCCGGCCGCGCCGCCGCCGCCGCCGATGCTCTGCGCGAACACCGCGTCCGCGCCATCGCCCCTTGTGGTGATGGCACCGCTGTTGGTCAGGCTCACCGTGCCGGCATCGCCGCCCGTGCCGCCCTGGCCGCCGATGGCGACGGAGGTGGAGAAGCTGAACTTGGCGTTGGAGGAGGAGGCAGTGGCATCGCCACCGCCACCCGCGCCGCCGCCGCCGCCGATGCTCTGGGCGAAGACGCCATAGGCGTCCTGCCCCATCGTGGCCACCAGCCCCTGATTGATGACGAGCACGTTGCCGCCGGTACCGCCCGTGCCGCCCTTGCCGCCCACCGCCACGGCGACCGTGATGGAGACGCCGCCCTGGCCGCCGGAGGCATAGGCGGCGGCGGTGCTGTCGCCGCCCGCGCCGCCGCCGCCGCCGATGCTCTGCACGATCACGCCCATGGCGGCGTCGCCCGCCGTGGTGATCAGCCCGGTATTGGTGATGCCGGCCGCGCCGCCGGTATTGCCCGCGCCGCCCTGGCCGCCCATGGCGAGGGAGAAGGAGATGGCGGGGACGTATTTGCTCGGCGAGACATCCACCGAGCGCGCCGCCGCGGCGCCGCCGCTGCCGCCGCCGCCGCCGATGCTCTGGATGATCACGCCGGCCGCGTTGGGGCCGTAGGTGGTGATCTGCCCGCCATTGGTGACGAAGGCGCGGTCCGCCGGCCCGCCGCTGCCGCCGCGCCCGCCGATGGACACCGCGGCCAGCGGCAGCGCGCCCGCGATGAAGGAGAAGGCCGAGCCACCCTTACCACCGCCGCCGCCGATGCTCTGCACCTGGAAGCCCGCCGCGTGGTCCCCGTAGGTGGTGATCAGGCCGCCATTGACCACGCTGACCTGGCCGCCCCGGCCGCCGCCGCCGGCATCGCCGCCGATGGCCATGGAAATCAGCCCGACGCCTTTGGAGGAGGCGCTGCCGCCGACGCCGCCGGAGCCGCCGATGCTCTGCGCCAGCAGGCCGCCGCCGCCGAGCGGGTTGGTGGCGGCGAACACGCCCGGCCCCAGGTTGATTTGCAGGGCACCGCCATCGCCGCCCAGGCCGCCATTGCCGCCGATGGCGATCTGCGCGCCGATATTGATGTCGTTGGTATCGCCGCCCGCGCCGCCGCCGCCGCCGATGCTCTGCGCGATCAGCGCGCTGCTGTTCCTGCCGGTGGCGATGACCAGGGCGTTCGGTGCGTCGATGCCGACCGGGCCGCCATTGCCGCCGGCCGCCCCGGCGCCGCCATCGGCGTTGAAGCGGGCCTGGCCGCCATTGCCGCCGCCGCCGCCGACGCTCTGCACCAGGGCGCCATGGGCGTAGTTGCCACTGGTGCGGATGGTGGCGGCGGCGGTGGCGCTGCCCAGGGCCAGGCTGGCGCTGCCGCCGGCGCCGGCGAAGCCGCCGCCACCCGCCTGGCCGACGACGCCGGTGGCGTTGGAGCCCCGCCCGCCGCCGCCGCCGTTGCTCTGCAACAGGACGCCCTGGCCGCTGACCACGGCCGGCAGATCGATGCCATTGAAGGCGATGGTGCCCAGGATGGTGGCGCTGGCGGCGCCGCCCGCGCCACCGGTGCCGCCGCGCCCGCCCGTCGCGCTGATGCCGAAGCCGATGACGCCGCCATCGCCGCCCGTGCCGCCATTGGCCTGGACATGGACGCCGCCGCCACCGGAGAAATAGGGCGCGAGGTCGACGGCGATGGTGCCGCCACCGAGGGAGACGCTGGCCGTGCCGCCGCTGCCGCCGGCGCCGCCATTGCCGCCCGTGGTGCTTTCCGCCCAGCCGGCCGCCCCGCCCGTGCCGCCGGCCCCACCGGTGGAGATGGCCAGCAGGCCGATGTGGGAGGCGGTCACGCTGCCGCTGCGCCATTGCAGGGCGGCGGGGCCCGCCGCGCCGCCACCGCCGGCATCGCCGCCCTGGGTGGTGTCCAGCTTGTCGACCGTCGCGGCATCGCCGCCATTGCCGCCATTGCCGCCGAAGGAGCGGACCACCACGCCCGTGTCGCCGGCCAGGACCGAACCACTGGCGACCAGCGTGGCCGCGCCGCCGGCAGCGCCGCCGCCGCCTGGTGAGCCGATCTTGTAATAGATGCCGGCGGTGCCGGAATCGCCGCCACGCCCGCCGAAGCCGCCGCCGGACACCACGTTGATGCCGAAGCTGGCCGGGCCGCTGGTGGGGGAGGCGACGAAGGTGCCGTCGAAGCTGACGGTGACGACGCCGCCGGCACCGCCGCTGGCGCCCGTCGCGCTGCCATCCTCGGAATTCTCCTGGCCGCCCTGGCCGCCGGCGCCGCCGATGCTGGTGATGGGCGCGCCGAAGGTCTGCAGCCCGGAATCGGGGTTGCCGCCGCCGATGATGGTCAGCGCGGTGTTGGTGCTGGTGATCTGCGCGCCGGGCTGGCCGGGGCTGCCGCTTTGCGGCGTGTTGCCGCCGCCATCGACGCCGGCGCAGCCCACGGTGCCGCGCGAGACGACGGCATAGGGCGGCTGCGGCGGCGCCGTGCCGAAGGTCTGGTTGGAAAAATCGGCCTGCACGGGAGAGGGCGGGGCCGGGTTGGCGCCGGTGCTGCACTGGGCCTGGGCGGCCCCGGGCAGCAATACCGATCCGGCCGCCCAGGCGCCGAGCGCGAGGGTGGAGCGCCAGGGCAGCGGGATGCACGGCCCGGCGAGGTCCGCGCGCGGCGCCGACCCGGCCGTTCCGTTCCGGTTTCCCCTGGACACTTGGCGCCCCTCCAACTCTTCTCGCGCCAATTTTGCCAATCCGAAACGTTCTGTCTACGGTCCAATCAGCGGGGCGGGCCGTTTGCGGCGGAATCGCGCAGCCACGGGTACGGTGCCATTCCTGTCGCGGTGGCGCTGAAGCTGTGCAAGCGTGCCGGAACCTTCGCTGAACAGCGCGCGGCGGCCACGCGGCGGCGCGCATTGCCGGGAGAAGCCATCCGTGAGCGTCCCTGTCCCCTTTCGCCGCCTGCCGGCGGTGGCGGTGTGCTGCATCCTCGGCCTGGCCGGGGCGGCGCTGGCGCAGCCGGCCGAGGTCCAGCTGGGTGCCGCGCCGCCCGAGGATGCGGTGCGCCTGGCGCCGGGCGGGCTGGAGCGGGCACTGGCCAGCCTGCCGGAGACGGTGACCGGCATCCTGCGCCGCAGCGGCGTGCCCGGCGCGGCGGTGGCCGTGGTGCAGGGCGGGCGGACGGTGTTCTCGGCCGGGTATGGCGTCCGGGAACTGGGCAAGGCGGCGGCGGTGGAGCCGGGGACGGTGTTCCAGGTCGCCTCGCTCTCCAAGCCCATCACGGCGACGATCGTGGCGGCGCAGGTGGCGGCCGGGGTGGTGTCCTGGGACGACCTGGCGGCGCGCTACCTCAGCGGGCTGCGGTTGAGCGACCCTTATGTCACCGCCCATGCGACCATCGGCGACTTCCTGGCGCACCGGAGCGGCCTGCCGGCCACCATCGGGGACGAGCTGGAGGATCTGGGCTACGGGCGGGGCGATATCATCGCGCGGCTGGCGCTGGTGCCGCTCGGCCCGTTCCGCCGTTCCTACCACTACGCCAATTTCGGCTTCACGATCGGGGCGGAGGCGGTGGCCGCGGCGTCCGGCATGGGGTGGGACGCGCTGGCGGAGCAGGTGCTGTTCCGGCCGCTGGGCATGCGCGCGACCAGCACGCGCCACGCGGACTTCCTGGCGCGGGAGAACCGGGCGGTGCTGCATGTGTGGCAGGACGGGCGCTTCCAGCCGCTATACGACCGTGACCCCGACGCGCAGGCCCCGGCGGGGGGCGTCTCCTCCACCGTGGTGGATCTGGCGGAGTGGGTGAAGCTGCTGCTGCGACGGGACCGCGAGGGGCAGCAGCCCCGGCTGACGGAGGCGGCGCTGCTGCCCGCGTTGCAACCGCAGGCTTCCAACTCACCGCCGCATTCGCCGGCGGCGCGGCCGGGCTTCTATGGCTACGGCTTCAATGTCGGCGTACGGGCTGGCGGGCGGACGGCGATGGGCCATTCCGGCGCCTTCCTGGTCGGCGCCGGGACCAGCTTCCAGATGGTGCCCTCGGCCGATCTCGGCATTGTCGTGCTGACCAATGGCGGGCCGGTCGGGGCGGCGGAGGCGGTGACGGCGACGTTCCTGGACATGGTGGAGTTCGGCGCGCCGGTTCGCGACTGGTTCGTCGCCTATCACGGGGTGATGGGCAGTATGTACGACGCTGTCGGCGACCTGGCGGGCGCCACGCCGCCGGCGGCGCCGCAGCCCGCGCCGCCGGCGGAGTCCCTCGCCGGGCGCTACGACAATGCCTATTTCGGCCGGGCGGAGATCGTGGCGGCGGAGGCGGGCGTGACGCTCGTGCTCGGGCCGCGCGGGATGCGGTTTCCGCTGGCCCATTGGGATGGCGATGTCTTCGCGCTGGCCGCCACTGGCGAGAATGCGCCGAAGGGCTCGCTCTCCTCCGTCCGCTTCGTGCGGGAGGGGGGGCGGGTGACGGGCTTCACCATCGAATTCTTCAACGAGCAGGGGATGGGCCGCTGGCGGCGCTGAGGCACGCCGGCCGGGATGCGCCCCGCATGCCCCAGGCCATCGCCCCGCCAGCCAGCGCGGCGGAGAGCGACAGCGCGGCCTGGGCGCCGGCCGCGCCCAGCACCGCGCCGAACAGCGGCGCGCCGACGGTCTGGCCGATGGCGACGGAGAGGAACGGGATGCCGAGCCCGAGATCCGGCCGCTGCGGCAGCAGCGCGGTGCCGCGAAGCAGCAGGACGCCGCTGGAGACGATATAGGCGGTGCCGAACAGCGCCATCGCCGCGAAGGCCAGAATCGGTGCCGCCGGGGCGGCCATGACCATGAGGTAGCACAGCACCATGCCGGACAGCGCCAGGCGGTGCAGCAGGCCCAGCCCGAGGCGCGCGGCGAATGCTCCCGTCAGGCCACCGGCGAGGCCGCCGAGGCCGAGCGCGACCCATGCAAGTGCGATGCGCGCTTCGGAAAACTGCAGCTCGCTGCGCAGGAGATCGGCACCGAAGGTCCAGATGGCGGTGCTGGATGCGCCCATCAGGAAGGCGGCGCCGCACAGCCCGGCGAGGCCCGGCTGGCGCAGCGGCTGGAACGGCGCGCGCGGCGCCTGCCGCGCCGGGCGGCCGGGCGGCAGGGCGAACCACAGCCAGATGCTGACCGCCACGCCGAGCAAAGCGAACAGCACGTAGAGCTGGCGCCACGCTGCCGCGAAGGAGAGCGCGGCGATGCCGGAGAGGACGATGCCCGCCGCCGTGCCGGCATTGATCAGGCCATTGGCGCGGGGGCGGGCGGGGGCATCGAACCGCCGCGCGACGGCGGAGGCCAGCGGCGGCGAGGTGAGGCCAGTGCTGAGCCCGGCCAGCGCCATGGCGCCGGCCAGCATCGGCGTGGCGGCGGCGAGGGCGACGAGGGCGAGGCCGGCGGTGGCGGCGAGGCCCGCCAGCACGGCCACCCGGCGTTCGCCCAGCCTGGAACTGGCGAAGGCGGCCAGGATGATGCCGGCGCAATAGGCGGCGAAGGCACTGCCGCCGATCCACCCGGCCGCCGCCGCGCTGAGCGAGAGCTCCGCGCGGATCTGCGGCAGCAGCAGGCCGTAGGCGAAGCGGGCCAGGCCGTAGGACAGCGCCGTCAGTGCGAAGGCGGCCAGGACCAGGTTGCGGCCGCCCCTCACAGCGTGCCCCGCGCGGCGGCGAGCAGGCTGGCGGCGGCGGCCTCCGCCGCATCCACCACCGTGAGGTCGGCGACGCTGGCGGCGGCGGTCGCGCCCTCGAACAACAGCCAGATCTGCGTCGCCAGCCGGTCGTCCTGCCGCCCGAGCGCGGTGGCGACGCGTTGGGCGATGGCGTGGCGGAACGCCTGCTTCTGCCGGTGGACGAGGGTGACGACGGCATCGCTGGCCGCCGCGTATTCGGCGCGGGCGCGCAGCAGCATGCAGCCGCGCGCGCCATGTTCCGCCAGCCATTGGCGCAGCGTGGCGAACAGGGCGGCCACCGCGTCCCCGCCGCCGGGCGCGGCGTCGAGCCGTGCCATGAAGCGCTGGTGCCGGTCCTCCAGCACCGCCAGGACGAGGCCGTCCTTGGAGCCGAAATGCTTGTAGAGCGTGCGGGTGGAGGCGCCGGAGGGGGCCAGCACCTGGTCGACGCCAAGGCCGCGGAAGCCCCCGGCCTCGAACGCCCCGGCGGCGCCCGTGACGATCTCCGCCCACTTGTCTGTGACTGTCATGTAAAGGGAGCGTTTTACATGGCGGGTGGTTGCAGCGGGGTGGTGGATTTCAATGGGGCGGGCGGTGCCTTGGCCGCCCGGCCCCGCCGTCAGGCCGCCCGGGTCATGCCGCCTTGGTCATGTCTGGGCCGGGGTGCCGATCCGGTCCAGCTGCGCCATCGTCTCCTCCGTCAGCTCCAGCGTGCCGGCGGCCAGATTCTCCCGCAGATGAACGACGGACGAGGTGCCGGGGATCAGCAGGATATTGGGCGAGCGGCGGAGCAGCCAGGCGAGCGCCACCTGCATCGGCGTGGCACCGATACGCGCGGCCACATCGGACAAGTCCGCTGATTGCAGCGGGCTGAAGCCGCCGAGCGGGAAGAACGGCACGTAGGGAATGCCGTCGCGGGCGAGAGCGTCGATCAGGCCGTTATCGCCGCGATGCACCAGGTTGTACTGGTTCTGCACGCAGGCGATCTCGCAGATGCCACGGCCCTGGGCGACTTGCGCCGGGGTGACGTTGCTGAGGCCGATATGGCGGACCAGCCCTTGGCGCTGCAACTCGGCCAGCGCGGTGAGCGGTGCCTCGATCGAGCCCTCGGCGGGGCCGTGCGCGCTGAACATGATGCGCAGGTTGACGACCTCCAGCACCTCCAGCCCCAGGTTGCGCAGGTTGTCGTGTACCGCCCGGGCCAGCTCCTCCGGCGAGAAGGCAGGGAGCCAGGAGGCATCCTCGCCACGTCGGGCGCCGATCTTGGTGACCAGGACCAGGTCGTCCGGATAGGGCGCCAGCGCCTCTCGGATGAGGCGGTTGGTGACGTGCGGGCCGTAGAAGTCGCTGGTGTCGATGTGGTTGACGCCCTGGGCGACGGCGTCGCGCAGCACGGCCAGCGCCGCGGCATGATCCTTCGGCGGGCCGAAGACGCCGGGGCCGGCAAGCTGCATGGCGCCGTAGCCGAGGCGCTTCACCATGCGGTCGCCGAGCTTGAAGGTGGCAGGTTGTGCGGTACTGACCATGGACGGTCCTCCTTGTACCAACCTGAGTTAGGGGCTCCGTCGCCGCGCGATAATGGGGGGCGGTCCGTACGGGCCGTGCGGCTGCGCGCACAGTGAAGGCCGCGTTTGGGCGGGGGTTCCCTGGGGTGCGGCGTTGCGGGGGGGGGGCTTTTCCGGCAGGGGACCGATGGTTTGGGGCGGGGAAGGTCAGGGAATGAATTCCCCTGAAACCCCTTCTTTTTTCTGCGGGTTTGGGGTGGGCTTGGCGGTGGAGCGGGCGCTGGGTGGGGGAGGTTGATGGGATTTTATAGTCCCGCGCGTTGCGTGCGGCGTCGCTGAGGTTATGGCGCTTTGACGCGATGCAGGCCTTGCGGTGAAAAGGCCGATGCCGGCAATGGCCAGCACGCAAGACCCGCAAAAAGAAGAAGGGGTCCGGGGAATTCCTTCCCCGGCCTTCTTAAGCGATGGCGTCTTTAGCCATCCTGGCGCGGCTGGGCCGCCAGGGCACAGAGCCGCTCGGTCAGGGTGTAGGAATCCACGAAGGAATTCACTGGCAGGAATTCGAAGCGCGAGTGGAAGTTGTGCGCGCCGGTGAAGTAGTTGGGCGTGGGCACGCCGCGGGCGGAAAGGGCGGAGCCGTCGGTGCCGCCGCGCATGGCGATGACCTTGGGGGCGATGTCCATCTCCCGCAGCGCCTGGAAGATCAGCTCGACGCAATGCCGGTCGTTGCCCAGCGCGGCGTCGATATTCTGGTAGCTGTCCTCGATCCGGCATTCGATGCGGGCCCGCGCGTGGCGGGCGCGGAGGGCTTCCACCGCCTCCGCCACGAAGGCCTTGCGCTGCGCGAAACGGGCGCCGTCATGGTCGCGGATGGAGATTTGCAATTGCGCGGCGCTTTGGTTGCCGGAGATGCCGTTGCACCACCAGTAGCCTTCGCGCCCCTCGGTCTGTTCCGGCGTCTGCATCGGGTCGAACTGCCGCACCAGCTCGGTCGCGACCAGGATGGGGTTCACCAGCACGCCCTTGGCCGCCATGGGGTGGGCGGTGACGCCGGTGATCTCCACGGTGACGTTGGCGGCGTTGAAGGTCTCGTAGACGACCTCGCCGCGCTCGCAGCAATCGATCGTGTAGGCGAAGGCGACGGGGAAGCGCGCCAGGTCCATCACCTTGGCGCCGCGCAGGCCGATCTCCTCATCCGGCACGAAGGCGACGATGATGTCGCCGCGCGGCGCGGTGCTGTGCCGCAGCCGGGCCATCAGCGTCATCACGACGGCGACGGCGGCCTTGTTGTCCGCGCCCAGCACGCTGGTGCCGTCGCCCACCAGGATCTCCTGTCCCTTATACGGCAGGATTTCCGGATGCTCGGCGACGCGGAGCCAGAGGTCTTCCGCCGCATTCAGCAGCAGGTCGCCGCCATCGAAGGCCAGGCGCTGGGGCCGGACATGCGGGGACAGGCCGACATCGACCGTGTCCAGATGCGTGACGAAGCCGATGCAGGCTGCGTCCGGCACCGTGCCCGGCAGCCGGGCGGTGAGGATGCTGTGCGCGTCCAGGTGGATGTCGGAGAGGCCCAGCGCCTCCAGCTCCGCCTTCAGCAGTTCCGCCAGCTGGCGCTGGCCGGGCGTGCTCGGCACGGTGGCGGCCTTCGCGTTGCTCTGGCTCTCGACCGCGAGGTAGCGAAAGAATCGCTCGATCAATTGCTCGGCGAGGGCTTCGGCCATGGGGGAAGGCTCCTGGATCAGGGCTGGCGGTGATGTTCCGCGCATCATCGCACCGCGCGGGCATGCGTCAAACGCGGTGCGGGCTGTGGGCCTGGAGGTTGGCGTGTGATCGACGCGGGTTGATCCGGTTGGACATGCGAATCGCGCGACCGAACCAAAGGTGGGGGCGTGGCTGCCGCATCCCGCTGTGGCGGGCATGTTCCAACGCCGATCGAGATGCAGGCGAAGGAGTAAAGGCCAGGGGAAGGAATTCCCCTGGACCCCATCTTTTTTCTGCGGTTTGGGTTTGTGCTGCAGGGTGGAGGGGTGGCGATTTGATGGGGCTGCGGGCTGGTCCGCCGGAGGCCATGCATCTTGGCCCCAAAGGACTGTCCCCGCCGCAAAACCCCCCGGAAGACTCGCAGAAAAAAGAAGGGGTCTGGGGAATTCCTTCCCCAGCCTTACCTTCAACCCGCCCGCCGATCCGCCTTGAGAAACGGATTGGACTGCCGTTCCTCGCCGAAGGTGGAGCCCGGGCCGTGGCCGCAGAGGAAGCGGATGTCGTCGCCCAGCGGCAGCAGCTTGTCCTGGATGGCGGCGATCAGCGCGGCGGTGTCGCCATAGGGGAAGTCGGTGCGCCCGACGGAGCCGCGGAAGAGGACGTCCCCCACCACCGCGACGCCGAGGGCGGTGGAGACGAAGGCGAGGTGGCCGGGCGTGTGGCCGGGGCAGTGCAGCACCGCGAAGTCCTGGCCGGCGATGGAGATGGTCTCGCCTTCCGCCAGCCAGCGGTCGGGGGTGACGTTTTCCAGCCCCTCGATGCCGAAGCGCGCGCCTTGTTCGGCCAGGCCTTCCAGCAGGAAGGCGTCGCGCTGGTCGGGGCCCTCGATCGGCACGGTCCCGCCCTGCCGGGCTTCCAGTTCGCGCTTCAGCGCGGCGGCGCCGCCGGCGTGGTCCAGGTGGCCGTGGGTGAGCAGGATACGGTCCACGGTGAACTTCGCCTGGTCCAGCGCCGCCAGGATGCGCGGCACGTCGCCGCCCGGGTCGATCACGGTGCCGCGCCCGGTCTCGGCATCCCAGATCAGGGCGCAGTTCTGCTGGAAGGGCGTGACCGGGATCTGGGCGGCGTTGAGCTGGTGCATGCGCCTTGCCTGCCATGGCGGGGCCGGAGGGGTCAACGGGGTGGCTTGGTTGGGAATGGCGGGGGCGTGGGCGGCGGGCCAGGGCGAAACGGGCGCGGAGGGCATCTGGTCCACGCGGCTCATCCGGTGGGGCGGGCCCACTCCGTGGCCTTGCCGCCGCCGTGCCTCTTTGCCTCGTGATGGGTACGGGGCGGGGGTAGAATGTTATGCCTGCGCTTTGGCGCATGAGGTTCGTGTTGGATCTGTCCGGTATCCTGGTCCTGCTGACGCTGCTGGTCACCTGCGGCCTGGGCGGGGTGGCGGTGGCGGTGGTGCTGGCCGCCATGGGCTGGGTCCGGTGGCGGCATGGCCGGTGGTCCGGCCGGGCGCTGCGGCAATTGCCTGGCGCGCTGGCGGCCACGGCGCTGTCCCTGTTTGCCCTGGGCGTGATGGCGCTGGTGACCGATAGCGGCACCCCGCCGGATGTCCGCGCCGTCCTGCGCGCGCTGGAGGATGCCTGGCCGCTGGGCCTGCTGGCCTGGCTGCTGTTGCTGGCGCTGGCATGGTGGGCGGGCTGGCGCGCTTGCGTGGCCCGATGGCCGCGTCGCGGCGATGCGGCGCGGCTTGGCCGATAGGGTAGGGCCCGCCGCGTGGGTGCTGCCGGGGAGCGTCTTGTCCCTGGCCCTCGGTCGGCTTGGCCGCGTGGAGCGGGATCTGTTCATGTGCGTTCGTCGGGCACGCTTCGGGGCTTTGTCAGGCCGTGTGATTCACGCCTCCGGCTGGCACAACTTGCGGAAATCATGGCCCTGCGGCCAGACGGGGGATGAGGCAGCAGGCAGCGAAACGGATTTTCCGGGCCCATCTTTTTTCTGCGATTCTCGCGGTTGTGCTGTGGAAATCTCAGTCTTTTTTAACTGGCGGACGCCGGAGATCAGGACCGCTGCGGCGGGCGGTTCAGCCTTAGTGACCCATTTTTAATGGCCAGAAGCGTCCACCCCCAGTCTGGGGCGTGACGCCACCCAACAGAAAAAAAGATGGGGTTTCAGGGGAATTCATTCCCCTGACCGTCCCTTCCTGTTTCAGCCCCGAATGTCGATCGGCGGGTATGTCGCGCCGCCCAGTCGCTACGCTGTCATCGAAGTGTCATAATCCGCCGCCTTGGCGTGCTGGCCGCGTCGCCAGTCCGGAGAGCGTTCGACCATGTCCTTTGTCATTGCCCTGATTGGCCTGGCCGGTTCCATCGCCCTGCTGCTGTGGGGGACGCGGATGGTGCAGACCGGGGTGCAGCGCGCCTTCGGCCCCCGGCTGCGGGTGCTGCTGGGCCAGGCGCTGAGCAACCGGGTGAAGGCCTTCCTGGCTGGCATGGGCGTGACGGCGGCGTTGCAGAGCAGCACGGCCACCGGGCTGATGGTGGCGGGCTTCGCCGGGCGCGGGCTGGTGGGGCTGGTGCCGGCGCTGGCGGTGATGCTGGGGGCCAATGTCGGCACCACGCTGATCGTGCAGGTGCTGTCCTTCGACATCGCCTTCGTCTCGCCGCTGCTGGTGCTGGTGGGGTTCGTGCTGTTCCGCCGCCCGCCGGGCTCCACGGCGCATGATCTGGGGCGGGCGGTGATCGGGCTGGGGTTGATGCTGCTGGCGCTGCGGCAGTTGCTGGAGCTGATGGCGCCGCTGGAGAGCTCCTCCACCCTGCGGGAGTTGCTGCGGCTGGTCTCGGTCGTGCCGCTGGTGGATGTGCTGCTGGCGGCGGTGCTCACCTGGGCAATGCATTCCTCGGTGGCGGTGGTGCTGCTGGTGATGTCCCTGGCCAGCCATGGCATCGTGACGCAGGAGGCCGCCTTCGCGCTGGTGCTGGGGGCCAATCTGGGCAGTGCCGCCAACCCGCTGCTGGAAGGCGGCGGGCGGGAGGACCCGGCGGCGCGCCGGATGCCGCTGGGCAACCTGCTGAACCGGGTGGCCGGGCTGGTGGTGGCGCTGCCGCTGCTGCCCTGGCTCTCCGGCTGGATGGAGGCCACGATGGGGGACCCCGCCCGCGCCGTGGCGCTGTTCCATACCGGCTTCAACCTGCTGTTGGCCGCTGCCTTCCTGCCGCTGCTGGCGCCCTACGCCACCCTGTTGCGGCGCTGGTTGCCGGACCGCGCGGCGGCGGCCGACCCCGCCCGGCCGCTCTACCTGGACCCGGTGGCGCGGGAGGTGCCGGTGGTGGCGCTGGGCAGCGCGGCGCGGGAGGCGCTGCGCATGGCCGATGTGCTGGAGGAGCTGCTGGCCGGCGCGAAGGAGGCGCTGGGCGCCCGCCGCCCGCCCCAGGGCACCAAGGAGCTGGACGACGTGCTGAGCCGGCTGGCCATCGCCATCCGCAGCTACCTGGCGGCGCTGGACACGGAGTCGCTGAGCGAGGCGGACCACCGCCGGCTGCAGGAGATCGTCACCTTCGTCACGCAGATGGACCAGGCCGGCAGCGTCGCCCGGCGCATCCTGCTGCCGCATGCCGGGGAGCTGTGGAAGCAGGGCCAGCCGGTGCCGGAGGGTAGCCTGGAGGAGGTGCGGCGGCTGCTGGACCGGCTGACCGCCAATCTGCGCCTTGCCGCCTCCCTGTTCATGACGGAGGACCCGCGCGCCGCCCGGCTGCTGGCTGAGGAGAAGGCGGTGTTCCGGGAGGTGGAGGGCGAGGCGACCCGCAGCCATCTGGCGCGGTTGCGCTCCGGCCAGCCGGACTCGGTGGGGGCCAGTGCGCTGCATTTGGATTTGTTCAGGGATATCAAGCAGATCAACAGCCACGTGGTGGCCGCCGCCGCCTACCCGGTGCTGGAACGGCATGGCGAGCTGCTGCCGAGCCGGGTGTTGCCCGGCGGCATGAGTGAAGAAAAAGTTGCAGCCCCCTGAGCGGGGCACAGGCCTGTGGACAGGTGCTGAAAAGCGGCCAGTAGCAGCCACTTCCCGCCTGTGGGTGAAAGCGGCTTATCGCAAGAAGTGGGGGTTCGGGTGCATCCCGGGCCTAAATCTGGTGTTGATGGCGTGACGGCCACGGTGCAAATCTGCGGCCTGCCGGCCCCGCCGGTTCTCTACATTCAGACTTCGAGGATTACCCGCCGTGTTCGATGCCGTTCAGCTCGAAGGCCACAGCCAGGTTCGCCTGGACCGTTCCCGCGATGCGCTGCTGACGGATTTCGGCAAGGCGACCCTCGACGACCGCTACCTGCTGCCGGGCGAGTCCTACCAGGACCTGTTCGCCCGCGTCGCCAGCGCCTATGGCGACGATACGGCGCATGCGCAGCGCATCTACGACTACATCAGCAAGCTGTGGTTCATGCCGGCGACGCCCGTGCTCTCCAACGGCGGCACCACGCGTGGCCTGCCGATCAGCTGCTTCCTGAACGAGGCCAATGACAGCCTGGATGGCATCGTCGGCCTGTGGAACGAGAATGTCTGGCTGGCCAGCAAGGGCGGCGGCATCGGCTCCTACTGGGGCAACCTCCGCTCGATCGGCGAGAAGGTCGGCCAGAACGGCAAGACCAGCGGCATCATCCCCTTCATCCGGGTGATGGACAGCCTGACGCTGGCGATCAGCCAGGGTTCCCTGCGCCGTGGCTCGGCGGCGGTGTACCTGCCGGTCTCCCACCCCGAGATCGAGGAATTCATCGACCTGCGGCGCCCGACCGGCGGCGACCCCAACCGCAAGGCGCTGAACCTGCACCACGGCGTGCTGGTGCCGGACGCCTTCATGCGCGCGGTGGAAGCCGACGAGGAATGGGCGCTGACCTCGCCCAAGGATGGCGCCATCGTCCGCAAGATCTCGGCCCGCGGGCTGTGGATCCGCATCCTGATGGCGCGGATCGAGACCGGCGAGCCGTACATCATCAATTCCGACCACGCGAACAACGCGCGGCCCGAGCACCAGAAGCTGGCCGGGCTGGAGATCAAGACCTCCAACCTCTGCGCCGAGATCATGCTGCCGACCGGGCGCGACCAACATGGCGAGGACCGCACCGCCGTCTGCTGCCTGTCCTCCCTGAACCTCGAGACCTGGGCGGAGTGGAAGGACGACAAGGACTTCATCCCCGACGTCATGCGGTTCCTGGACAATGTCCTGCAGAACTTCATCGACACGGCGCCGGACAGCATGGCGCGCGCCAAGTACAGCGCGATGCGCGAGCGCTCCGTCGGCCTCGGCGTGATGGGGTTCCACTCCTTCCTGCAGGCGCAGAACGTGCCGTTCGAGAGCGTGATCGCGAAGGTGTGGAACACGCGGATGTTCAAGCACATCCGCGCCCAGGCCGACGTCGCCAGCAAGGTGCTGGCCGATGAGCGCGGGCCGTGCCCGGACGCCGCCGAATACGGGTTCAACGAGCGTTTCTCGAACAAGATGGCGATCGCGCCGACGGCGTCGATCAGCATCATCTGCGGTGGCGCCTCGCCCGGCATCGAGCCGATCGCGGCCAATGTGTACAACCACAAGACGCTGTCCGGCAGCTTCATCGTGCGCAACCCGTCGCTGAAGAAGGTGCTGGCGAAGCACGGGCGTGATGACGAGGAGACCTGGACCTCCATCACCGTCAACAAGGGCAGCGTGCAGCACCTGGATTTCCTGGACGAGCAGGAGAAGGCGGTGTTCAAGACCGCGTTCGAGCTGGACCAGCGCTGGGTGGTGGAGCACGCGGCCGACCGCACGCCCTATATCTGCCAGAGCCAGTCGGTGAACCTGTTCCTGCCTGCGGACGTGCATAAGCGCGACCTGCACCAGATTCACTTCCAGGCGTGGAAGAAGGGCGTGAAGTCGCTCTACTACTGCCGCAGTCTGTCCATCCAGCGCGCCGACGCGATCAGCGAGAAGGTGGCGGTGCAGCCGAAGCTGGGGCTGGCCGAGAGCCTGGAAGCGGTGCTGCCGCTGACCACCGCCGTGGCGCCGCCGGCGGAGAGCACGGATTACGAGGAATGCCTGGCCTGCCAGTGAGGCTGTTGCTGGCCCCGAGGCTTCGGTGACGACAAAGCCCCGCCTTCCGGCGGGGCTTTTTTGTGTGCGGGGTGGCGAAGGGGAGGGAAGGTCAGGGGAAGGAATTCCCTGCGTAAACGTATACGTTTACGCCATCTTTTTTCTGTCCGTTGGCGGTGGGCTTGAGGACGGGCTGCGGAGCCCTACGACGCTGGCAGGCGCGCGTGTTTGAAAGCATCTCTATCAGCGGAATCGCCTGATGGAGTGGATGTTTTTCAAAACAACGATCCGGAGCATCTGATTGAGCGGGTGCGAACGGAAAGTGCTCTGGCGCGGCCCTGGTTGGGATCGGGAAGGCTGACGCTGCCGCAGCATGCGGGAAGACCCGCCAGCAGGAGCTGCAGGATCAAATCA
Source organism: Teichococcus aerophilus (assembly GCF_014490485.1). Lineage (GTDB taxonomy): Bacteria > Pseudomonadota > Alphaproteobacteria > Acetobacterales > Acetobacteraceae > Pseudoroseomonas > Pseudoroseomonas aerophila. The sequence continues at coordinate 37,941 of NZ_JACTVA010000026.1, forward strand.
GGAGGTTTTGTGCAGGGTTCTTTCCCTGGCGTGGCTGCCCGGGGTTGAAGCCTGCTCCATCCTGGACGGCGTCGTCCAGCCGCTCGATCAGCGCGCCGGGCGCGGCGTGCCCGGGTTCGACGATGCGCGCCGTCATGCCGCCCTGGCCGCGCATGGCGTTGTAGCCGCCCGGGCCCAGCACCTCCTCCATGCGGGAGCAGGGTTGGCATTCCCCGGTGATCTCCAGGATGGCGGTGCCGAGGCGGATGCGCCGCCCCTTCAGCGCCAGCAGGTTGATGCCGCGTACCAGGATGTTCCGCCGTAGCAGCGCTGGGTCCAGTCCGTCCCGTCCCAGGTAGCTGGCGATGGCGGCGAGGTTCTCCGCGCCGATCAGCGTCACCTGGCGGGAGCGGCTGGTGCGGCTGCTGTAGCGGTCCCCGGCCAGGCCGGTGGTGGGCGCCAGGGTGGCCTCGGCCAAAGGCTGCATCGCCTGCCGCCGCTCCGGCCTGACGCCGATCCAGACGATCTCGCCAGGGCGCGGCGGGGCGGCCATCAGGCGGGCCAGGGGCGATGCGGGGTTCAGCATGTGATGGCTCCTGCCATGCGGTGCCTGCGCGGTCGGCGTCGGGACTTGTGAGGAAAGCAGGACCGGGGGGCGGGAGTTCCGGGGGGCGCGGGATTTTTCGGGATAAGCGGAGCGTGATCGCCGCGGCTGGAGCGACCTGGGGAAGGTCAGGGGAAGGAATTCCCCTGAAACCCCTTCTTTTTTCTGCGAGTTGCGAAGCGCCTTGGTGCCGGGGCGTCGGGTGGGTTGGCGAAGCCTAAGTAGGAATCCCATGGCACTATCTGCTGTCGCTGCAGACCACAAACGTTCATGCGGCGTAGACCTGACATCAAGAAGGCAGACACCGACAGCGTCGATCCCAAAAGACTCGCAAAAAAAAGAAGGGGTCCGGGGAATTCCTTCCCCGGCCTTCCTGCTGAATCGCGGTAAGGCATGCCGGGCAGGCGTTCCCGGCCCGGGCTCTACGCGGCCCCGCCGGCCAGGATGTCCGCCCAGCTCAGTTCCTGCCAGGCCTCGATGGCCGCGGGGCGATCGGTGGCCAGGGCGAGGCAGCCTTCCGGGCGGGCCAGGGCCCGGGTTTCCCAGTGGCGGGCGCCGGGGAAGTGGCCCTCGCCGATGGCGCGGATGGCGGCGTCCGGCAGGATGAAGCCGGTGCCATCGGCCTTCAGCACGGCTTCCCGCAGGCACCAGGCCAGCAGCAGCGCCGAGGCTGGGTCCGGCTCCGTGGCGATGCGGGCTTGTTCCGCCGGGGTCAGGATATGGGCGAAGTCCTTTAGCGCGACGGGGCGCCGTTCCTCCAGGTCCAGCCCGACGCGCAACTGCTGGCCGATGGCGAGGCCGACCCAGCGGCCGGAATGGCTGATGGAGAAATCCACCGGACGGCCTTCCAGGTAGGGGCGGCCGCCGGGGTCGTTCCGCCAGCCGTCCAACGACGCCGCGCCGTGGTGGCCGAGGCGGCGCAGCATGGCGCGCAGCATCAGGCGGGCGGCGGCGCGGGCCAGGCGGTCCTCCACCCGGCGGTAGCGCTGGATGCCGGGCAACAGGGCCGGCGGCAGGTGCTTCTGCGCGTGGTCCAGGCCCTGGGCGGCGTCATCCGGCAGGGTGCACAGGGCGACGGTCAGTCGGGGTTCGGCCGTCTGGCTGGGGAATGGCGCGTCAGTGCTCAATGGCCTTGCCTGCCTTTGCCCAGTTGCTGCTCCCGCAGGAAGATGAACAGCCCGGCGCCCATGATGATGGCCGCACCGGCCATGGTCAGGCCGTCGATCATCTCGCCGAAGAAGACGTAGCCGAACAGCATGCCCCACAGGATCAGCGTATACTGGTAGGGCACCACCACCGAGGCCGGGGCCAGCCACAGCGCGCGGTTGACGCAGAGATTGCCGCCAAGCGAGCCGACGCCGAGGAACAGCATCAGCAGCAGGTCGATCCACCCGGGCTGGGTCCAGCCCTGGATCAGCACCATGGTGAGGCCGAACAGCAGGGCGGCGACCAGCTGCGCCGTCATCAGCACCGTGCCGGGCGTGCCGGCCAGCTTACGTGTCACCACCATGAAGCAGGCGTAGCAGAAGCTGCCGGCCAGGGCGCAGACGGCGCCGAGCGAGAGCGAATCCGGCGAGGGGTGCAGCGCCAGCACCACGCCGCCGAAGCCCACGGCCACCGCGCTCCACCGCCGCCAGCCGACATGCTCGCCCAGCAGGAAGGGGGAGAGCGCGGTGACGTAGATGGGGCCGGCCATGTAGTAGGTCATCACCTCCGCCAGCGGCAGCGCGGTGAGTGCCCAGAAGAACAGCGCGGATTCCAGGGTGGAGAAGCCCACCCGCAGCAATTGCAGCCAGGGGCGGGAGGTGCCGAGGAAGGCGTGCTGCCCGGCGCGGTGGATGAAGGGCGCCATGACGCACAGCCCGGCGATGCTGCGCACCAGCAGCAGCTGGCCGACCGTGTAGGCGCCGACCAGCCACTTCCCCAGCGTGTCGTTGACGGCGAAGAGCATGACGCCGGCCAGCATCATGGCGATGCCGGCGGCATTGCCGCCCTGGCTGAGGAAACGGCTGCTCAGGAACGGCATGGCACGGCTGGCGGACGACGCCATGCGGCCCGGCCGGCGCCAGGCGCCGCCGGGGGCGGGGTGGTAGGAATGGGTTTGACCCTTTGTTCGTGCTGGCGCCGCGAGGCCACCGTGTGTGGCCACCATTGTTTCCCGGCGCCCGCGCGGCGGCAAGGCCGGTGCGTGCCGGGGCTGGGTGGAGCGAGCGGCGCCATTGGCTTCGACCAGGGAGGGGAGAGGTAGGTCAGGGGAAGGAATTCCCCTGAAACCCCTTCTTTTTTCTGCGAGTTTGGCGTTGGGCTTCAGGGTATCGGGGGAGCCGCGTGGAAAATCTTGGCCCATCTCGGCCGAACCGCCTTTACCGAAGGCGATGGATGGAGGCGTAGCCCCGGCCAGGGTTTGAACAGCCTGACGCGCCCACAGCCACACCCCAAAAACACCGCAGAAAAAAGAAGGGGTCCGGGGAATTCCTTCCCCGGCTTTCCCTGCCTCACGCTGAGATGCCAATCCCCAAAGGGTCCGTTCTGGCGCATGGAGGCTGGCTTTCCCGGCCACGAAGTGCAGGATCATTCCCATGATGGCAGGAGACGCCACGATGCAGTTCCAGGGGCTCTCGGCCTTCCCGATCACTCCGGCGGACCCGCAGGGCCATGTCGATACCGCTGCCCTGCGCCGGTTGCTGCGCCGCCTGGCGGATGCGGAGGTGGATTCCATCGGCCTGCTGGGCAGCACCGGCACCTATGCCTACCTGAACCGGGCCGAGCGCCGCCGTGCCGTGGAAGCGGCGGTGGCCGAGCTGGGCGGGGCGGTGCCGCTGCTGGTGGGCATCGGCGCGCTGCGGACGGACGATGCGGTGCGCCATGGCCAGGATGCCAAGGCGGCGGGCGCGGATGCGGTGCTGCTGGCCCCCGTCTCCTACACCCCGCTGACGGAGGCGGAGGTGTTCGAGCATTTCGCCACCGTGGCCCGCGCGGTGGACCTGCCGGTGGTGATCTACAACAACCCGGGCACCACGCATTTCACCTTCAGCAACGAGCTGATCGTGCGGCTGAGCCAGGTGCCGGGCGTCGTCGCCGTCAAGAACCCGGCGCCGGACGCGGCGGCGGTGAAGGCGGAGCTGGCGGCGTTACGGGCGGGGGTGAAGCCCGGCTTCTCCATCGGCTATAGCGGCGACTGGAAGGCCACCGAGGCGCTGCTGGCCGGCGGCGAGGCCTGGTACAGCGTGGTCGGCGGCCTGTTCCCGGCGCCGCTGATGCAGCTGGTGCGCGCCGCCCGCGCCGGTGACGCGGCGGAGGCACGCCGGTTGAACGCCGCCCTGCAGCCCTTGTGGGACCTGTTCATCGCCCATAGCAGCCTGCGCGTGGTGTATGCCGCCGCCAACCTGCTGGGGCTGACCGATGCCGCGCCGCCGCGCCCCATCCTGCCCCTGGACGAGCCGGTGAAGCGGCAGGTGGCCGAGGTGATGCGGGCGCTGGGGCTACGCTGAGGGACGAGGTGGGATCGAGGGGGCGCTGCCCCCTCGAGCTCCCCTGGCAGGGGATGCGATCCCCTGCACCCGCGATTTGTTTGGGATCATGCCCTGCTGGTAGGGGGGGCGTTCTTCCAATGGAAAAATTATTAAAAATCAGTTCTTTAAGGCTGATTCACCTGTAGTTGGACCCCCCACAGACGGGTTCCCAAAGGCCTCAGGCCTTTGGCGGGGAGAGTTTGAGAGGGGCAGCGCCCCTCTCAAGAACCAGCCCGGCAAGGGACGCGCGCAACCCCGGAATGCGACTCGGCGGAGGCATCCAAGCTGGGCCGCCGCCGTATATCCGGCGTGGAATCAGCGGCTTGCCCAAAGGCCTTTCGCCGGCCCTGCGGCACCGTTAAGACGGCGGCATCGCCGCCCGCCGGCCGCGGTCGTGGGGCTGCCCGCGGCCCGCCGGCGGGGGCCATTGCCGGAGACTTCGCCGATGTCCGCCACCCCGGATGCCCCCACCAAGTTCGACCTGCTGACGGCCAACCCCGTCTACAAGCCGTTCCGCTACCCCTGGGCCTACGATGCCTGGATGACGCAGCAACGCGTCCACTGGCTGCCGGAAGAAGTTCCGATGGCCGACGACGTGAAGGACTGGCAGAAGAACCTGACGGCCAGCGAGCAGAACCTCGTCACGCAGATTTTTCGCTTCTTCACGCAGTCCGACGTGGAAGTGAACAACTGCTACATGAAGCATTACAGCCAGGTCTTCAAACCGACCGAAGTGCTGATGATGCTCTCCGCTTTCTCGAACATCGAGACGGTGCATATCGCGGCCTACGCGCACCTGCTCGACACCATCGGGATGCCGGAAGTCGAGTACACGGCCTTCCTCAAGTACAAGGAGATGAAGGACAAGTACGACTACATGCAGTCCTTCAGCATGGACAGCAAGCACGAGATCGCCAAGACGCTGGCGGCCTTTGGCGCGTTCACCGAAGGCCTGCAGCTGTTCGCGTCCTTCGCCATCCTGCTGAACTTCCCGCGCTTCAACAAGATGAAGGGCATGGGGCAGATCGTCACGTGGTCCGTGCGCGACGAGACGCTGCACTGCCTCTCGGTCATCCGGCTGTTCCGCACCTTCGTGCAGGAGAACCCGGAGATCTGGACGCCGCAGCTGCGCCAGGAGCTGCAGGACATCTGCTCCACCATCGTGCACCACGAGGACGCCTTCATCGACCTGGCGTTCGAGATGGGCAGCGTGGAGGGCCTGACGGCCGCCGAGGTGAAGCAGTATATCCGCTTCATTGCCGACCGCCGCCTGCAGCAGCTGGGGCTGGAGCCGCTGTACAACATCGAGAAGAACCCGCTGACCTGGCTGGATGATATCCTGAACGCGGTCGAGCACATGAACTTCTTCGAAGGCCGCGCCACGGAGTATTCCAAGGCGAGCACCAGCGGCACGTGGGAGGAAGCCTTCGCGGAAGGCGTGTTCACCGACAAGCAGCCGGAAGGCAAAGTGCTGCCGCAGGGCTGAGGGCTTTTCTGGGTGGGGAAGGCCGGGGGAAGGAATTCCCCCGGACCCCCATCTTTTTTCTGCGAGTCTGGTGTGGGTCTTCAGAGCGTGGGCTGCGAAAGCTGATGAATAAGATGGCCGTGCGGGGCTGAACCCTCAGTCGCCGGAGGTCCTGGACCTCCGGCGCGCCAGCCGGGCTTCAAGAGCCAAGCTTCCAACAGCCGGAATGGCGGAACTCGAAAGAAGGGGCCCCGGGAATTCTTTCCCCGGCCTTTCTATGCCGCCCGAACGTCAGTTGAAGGCGAGCGGAAACATCAGCCCGCCATCGCGCGCCAGCCGGTTGTGGCCGCGCACCAGTTTCAGGGGGCTGCCGGCGCCGACATTGCGTTCGAACACCTCCGCGTAGTTGCCGAGCTGCTTGACGATGGTGTAGGCCCAGCGCTCATCCAGACCCAGCGCGGCGCCGTTGCCGCGATCGACGCCCAGGAAGCGGCGGATGGTGGGGTCGGTGGAGGCCAGCATGGTCTCCACGTTCGCCTGGGTGATGCCGAGTTGCTCCGCCACCACCAGGGCCTGGAACGACCATTTCACGATGTCGAACCACCGGTCGTCGCCATGGCGGACGGAGGGGGCGAGGGCTTCCAGCTTGTCGTTGATCGGGAAGATCACGTAGTCGTCCGGGTTGCTGGCCAGGGTGGCGCGGATGGAGGCCAGCGCGGCGGCGTCCGTCACCAGCGCATCGCAGCGGCCCTGGAAGAAGGCCTGGCGGGTGGCTTCCGTATGGTCGTAGACCACGGGCCGCAATTCCAGCGCATGGACGCGGGAGGCATCGGCCACGGTGATCTCGGTGGTCGAGCCGCTCTGCACGCAGACGGAGGCGCCCTTCATGCCGGTGACCTCGGTGACGCCGGTATCCCGCCGCATCAGCACGCCGGTGAATTCGTAGTAGTTGGCGCCGGTGAAGTTCACGCCGTTGGCGTCCCGCTGCAGGGTCCAGGTGGTGGTGCGGGGCAGCACGTCCACCTCGCCCGATTGCAGCGCGATCAGCCGCTGCTGGCCGGAGAGGGGGATGAAGCGGGCGCGGCGCCCATCGCCCAGCACGGCGGCGGCGACGGCACGGCAGGTATCCACGTCCAGCCCCTGCCATTCGCCGCGCGTATCGACGGCGCCGAAGCCGACGGTGCCCTGGCTGCCGCCGCACAGCACATGGCCGCGCGCGCGCACCACGTCCACCGTCGATTGCGCCATGGCAGCGGCGGGCAGCGTGGCGAGGCCGAGCAGGGCGAGGGCCAGCAGGCGCATCCGGGACATTGCCATCTCGTGCTCCTCAGCGCGCTTCGAGCGCGCGCAGCAGGGTGGAAAGGTCGTCCCAAAGTTCGTTGGTATCCTCAAGGCCGATGCTGACGCGCAGGATCAGCCCGGTTTCCGTCCAGGGCACGGCCACGCGGTCCGTCCGCACCGGCATCGGCACCAGCAGGCTGCGGGTGCCGCCCCAGGAGGCGCCGATGCCGAAGCGCGTCATGGCCGAGAGCGCGCCATCCAGGCGCGGCGTCGTCTCCGGCTTCAGAACCAGGCTGAAGACGCCGCTGGCGCCGGCGAAGTCACGCTTCCAGAACTCGTGCCCGGGGCAGGAGGGCAGGGCGGGGTGCAGCACGCGCTCCACCGCGCCGAAGGAAGCGGCGCGGCTGGCGAAATCCAGCGCCACGCGGCCGACATGCGCCAGGCGGACGCCCATCGTCTCGATGCCCCGCAGCGCCAGCGCCGCTTCGTCCGGGCCGATGCCGATGCCCAGCATCCGCATCGTGTCCTTCAGCCGGCGGTGCAGCGTGATGTCCCGCACCGTGACGGAGCCGAGCAGGAGATCCGAGTGGCCGCCGACATACTTGGTCAGCGCCTCCATCACGAAGTCCACGCCGTGGTCGAGCGGCTTGAACAGCAGCGGCGTCGCCCATGTGTTGTCGCAGCCGACCAGCGCGCCCGCCGCGTGCGCGGCGGCGGCGATGGCGGGGATGTCCTGCACCTCCATGGTGGTGGAGCCGGGGGATTCCAGCCAGACCAGCTTCGTCTCCGGCCGGATCAGCGCGGCGATGCCGGCGCCCAGCATGGGGTCGTACACGGTGTGGGCGATGCCGCGCGGTTCGAGGTAGTTCACGCAGAAGCCACGCACCGGCGGGTAGGCGGTATCCGGGATCAGCACATGCTCACCCGGCAGCAGGGCGGTGAGCAGGGTGATGGCGATGGCGGACTGGCCGGAGGGCAGCAGCACCGTACGCTCCCCCCGGTGCAGCGCCGTCAGCTGCGCTTCCAGGGTGCGCGTCGTCGGCGTGCCGTGCAGGCCATAGGTGTAGCCGTCCGGGCCGCGCTGCTGCCGCTGCGCGTAGTCCGCCGCCGTGTCGAAGACGATGGTGGAGGCACGGTAGGTCGGCACCGCCAGGCTGGCGAAGCCATCATGCGAGACGGCGGGATGGCGCACGCACTGGGTGAGGTCGTGCATCGGCGTCGGGTCGGGCATGGCTCGCGGCCTCCTGGTGGCGGAGGCAGGGTGCGGGCAGCGTTGCCATGCCTACAATTGACCGGGCGCTATGGCTCCATGCATGAATGTTATGGGCTGGGCGTGGCCCAACGGGGGCCGCGATGAACTTCCGCCAGCTGGAAATCTACCAGGCCATCATGCTGAGCCAGTCGGCCTCCCGCGCCGCGGAGCTGCTCGGCATCACCCAGCCTGCCGTCAGCCGTGCCCTGGCGGAGCTGGAGCACGGGCTGGGCTTCCTGTTGTTCGAGCGGGTGCGGGGCCGGCTGCGGCCGACGCCGGAAGGGCAGCTATTCTACCACGACGTCGCCGCTAGCTTCACCGGGCTGGACCGGCTGCGCATGGCGGCGGCGCGCATCCGCGATTTCGGCTCCGGCAGCCTGCGCGTGGCCAGCCTGGCGGCCTATGGCTCCACCGTGGTGCCAAGGGCGCTGCGGGGCTTCCGCCGGCTGCACCCGGGCACCGTCGTCACCCTGCAGGTCATGTCCTCCCCCCTGGTGCGGGAGGTGGTGGCGTCAGGCCAGTTCGACCTGGGCATCGCGGCGGACGAGGTGGACCTGGCCGGCATCCCGTACCGTGCCTGCCCGGAGGAGCAGGCGGTCTGCGCCATGCCCGCCGGCCACGCCCTGGCGGCGCTGGCTGAGATCGGCCCCGCCGACCTGCACGGCCAGGCCTTCATCGCCCTGGCGCCGGAGGACCGGGCCCGGCAGCGGCTGGAGCAGTTGTTGGATGCCGCTGGCAGCCGCCCGCAGGTGGTGGTGGAGACCCCGGCCTCCATGACCGTCTGCGCCCTGGCGTTGCAGGGCGTCGGCGTCGGCGTGGTCAACCCGGCGGCGGCGGAGGGCTTCATCGAGCGCGGGCTGGTGCTGCGGCCGTTCCGCCCGGCCGTGGCCTTCAAGGCCTTCCTGCTGTTCCGGCCGGACATCCAGCGCTCCCGCCAGGTCAAGGCCCTGGCGCGGCTGCTGCTGCAGGAAGCCCGGCTGGGCTAGGGGCGGGCGGCGCGGCCCGCCCGCAGTGCAATCAGGGGGCTTCCTCAGGCGTCCTTCTTGCGGGCACGGGGCTTCGGGACCGCCGCAGCCTCCGGCTTGGCCTTGGCGGCGGGCTTGGCTGCCGCTTCGGCCGGCTTCTTCGCCGCCGGCTTCCGGGCGGGTGCCTTCTGCGCCTTCGCCTCCTTCGGCCAGTCCACCTCGGCCGCGTGCGGCTGCGTCGCGCTGGGCGGGTCGCTGGCGGGGAAGGTGTCCTCCAACTGGTCGTCCAGACTGCCGGGCGCCTCGTCCCCCTGCTGCGTCATCTCGCGATGCGCGCGGTACCAGTACTCATCCGGGGTTCCGTCCGGCTGCCCGTCCGCGTCCCACAAGGCATAGGCCCGTTCGCGAATCCGTTGCTCCAGCGCGTCTTTGTCGTGGCTCATCCCGCATCTCCATCGGCTGTGTCCAAGAAACTCGTGACACGCCCCAGTGTATCATCCGGGGCAAAGGTTTTTTAGCCGGGTGGCGCAACCGGATCGTAAATCGGTGCCACGCAATGTGGGGTGCGGTGGGTTTCTACCTGAGGCTTGTTGGGTGGCGCGGGCGGGGAAGGAAGGCCGGGGAAAGAATTCCCCGGACCCCTTCTTTTCTTTCTTCGAGTTTTTTTGGCGTGGCTGTTGAGGGGCTGGCATGAGAAACGGCTGGGTGCGCCGGAGGTCCTGGACCTCCGGCGACTGACGGTTCAGCCCGCACGGCCCCTTATAAATATCATCAAACAGCGTCCGCTCTCTATCTTGAAGCGCCTCGCCAAACTCGCAGAAAAAAGAAGGGGTCTGGGGCATTCATTCCCCAGCCTTCCCCTTCATCTTCCCCCACCACCCATCAATCCGCCAGCACGGCGTGGATCTGTTCCAGCGCCCAGTCGACTTCGGCGCGGGTGATCACCAGGGGTGGGGCGAAGCGGATAGTGTGTTCGTGGGTGTCCTTGGCCAGCAGGCCGCGGTGGCGCAGGGCTTCCACGTAGCGGCGGGCACCGCCGGCTTCGGGGTGGAACTGCATGGCCAGCATCAGGCCGCGCCCACGGATCTCCTGGATGACGTTGCTGCGGATGCCGCGCAGCTGTTCCAGGAAATACTCGCCGAGCGCGGCGGAGTTCTCGATCAGGTTTTCCTCCACCAGCACTTTCAGGGCTTCCCGCGCCACGGCGCAGGCCAGTGGGTTGCCGCCGAAGGTGCTGCCGTGCTGGCCGGGCTTGAGCACGCCCAGGACCTCGGTGTTGGAGAGCACGGCGGAGACCGGATAGAAGCCGCCGCCGAGCGCCTTGCCGATGAGGGTGACGTCGGCCTCGATGCCTTCATGCTCTTCTGCCAGCAGGCGGCCGGTGCGGCCGAGGCCGGTCTGGATCTCGTCCAGGATCAGGGTGACGTTGCGGCGGGTGCAGATCTCCCGTACCTGGCGGAAATAGCCGGGGGGCGGGATGATGACGCCGGCCTCGCCCTGGATAGGCTCGACCAGGAAGGCCACGGTGTTGTCGGTGATGGCGGCTTCCAGCGCCGCCGCGTCGCCGAAGGGCACCACGCGGAAGCCGGGGGCGAAGGGGCCGAAATTGCCGCGCGCGTCCTCGTCGGTGGAGAAGGAGATGACGCCGAGGGTGCGGCCGTGGAAGTTGTCGGCGCAGACGACGATCTCGGCCTGGCCGGCCGGCACGCCCTTCACCTCGTAGCCCCATTTCCGCACGGCCTTGATGGCGGTTTCCACCGCCTCGGCGCCGCTGTTCATCGGCAGCACTTTGTGGGAGCCGGTGAGGACCGCCAGCTCCTCGTAGAACAGCGCCAGCTGGTCGTTGCGGAAGGCGCGGGAGGTGAGCGTCAGCCGGCTGGCCTGGTCCGTCAGCGCCTTCAGGATGCGCGGGTGGCAGTGGCCCTGGTTGACGGCGGAATAGGCGGCCAGGCAATCCAGGTAGCGGCGGCCGTCGATATCCTCCACCCACACGCCCTGGCCACGCGTCAGCACCACGTCCAGCGGCTTGTAGTTATGCGCGCCGAGGCGGCGTTCGATCTCGATGAAATCCGTGGGCTGTGACATGGCGCTTCTCGTTTCTTGCTGTTTCTTTGACGGGTTTACGGGTCAGTGATGGGGAGGGCGGGAAGAAGCAAGGTCAGGGGAAAGAATTCCCCTGAGACCCCATCTTTTTTCTGTCAGTTGGCGTTGAGCTCAGGGCTTGCGAGTGAAGCCTTTGGAGTGTGAAAGGCCGCGCGGGCTGAGCCCTTGGCCGACGGAGGTCATGGACTTTCCGCTCGACCCAGGCGGGGTTTAAAAAGATAGCCATTCGCACAGCCACCTCCGAAAACTGGCAAAAGAAAGAAGGGGTCCGGGGAATTCCTTCCCCGGCCTTACTCTCACCAGGCCGGATCTCGATCCGTCCTGGAGCGTGGCGTGTTCACATGCGTTTCACAGAGCACACTCGAGGCCTATGTTTGATCGTGTGATTCACGCCTTTTGGTGATTCCACCTCAGGCGATCATGCTTCAGAAGGCGCGGATGCGGGACGGGCGGCGGTCCAGCACCGTGCGGCCGAACAGGCTGGCCACCAGTTCCACCAGCACGCGCGCGCTCTTGCCGCGCTCATCGAGGAACGGGTTCAGTTCCACGATGTCGAGCGAGCCGAGCAGGCCGCTGTCGCACAGCATCTCCATCATCAGATGCGCCTCCCGGTAGGTGGCGCCGCCGGGCACGGTGGTGCCGACGCCGGGGGCGATGGAGGGGTCCAGCACATCGACATCCAGGCTGACATGCAGGTGCACGTCGCGCTCCCGCCATTCCTCGATCAGCGCGCCCAGCAGCGCCGCCACGCCATGCTCGTCGATCGCACGCATGTCGGTGCAGCCGAGGCCGAGCTCGCGGATCCGCCGCCGCTCCGCCAGGTCGATCGAGCGGGCGCCGAAGACCTGGATGTTGCCGCAGGACAGCGGCGCCAGCGGACGGCCGCCGAGCAGCGGCCGCAACCGTGGCTCCCCGGTCAGGAAGGAGAGCGGCATGCCGTGCATGTTGCGCGACGGCGTCGTCTCCGGCGTGTTGAAATCGGCATGCGCGTCGATCCACAGCACCGCCAGCTCACGCCCCTGTTCCTGGCAATGGCGGGCGACGCCGCTGATGCTGCCCATGGAGAGCGCGTGGTCGCCGCCCAGGAAGATGGGCAGCCGGCCACGGGCGGAGAGGTCGTAGGCATGGTCATGGATCAGCCGCGTCCAGGCCGTCACCTCCTCCAGGTGCAGGCAGCCGGCCGCGTCCTCCGGCGCCAGGCCGGATTCCTTGGGGTGCGGGGGCGCGAGGTCGCCGGCATCCTCCACCGTGCAGCCCAGTTGCTGCAGCAGCGGCGCCAGGCCGGCGATGCGCAGGGCCGCCGGGCCCATGCGCGCGCCGGGGGTGTGGGAGCCGAGGTCGAGCGGGATGCCCAGCAGGGTCGTCACCCGGCTCGCCATGGCAGCCGGGGCGGCGCCGAGGGTGTCCAGCATGTCCATTCCGTTCTCCATCCAGCAAGAGCGTCGAGAAGGCCGGCAGAGTGCTCGGGGCGGGCGCTTACGGAAAGACAGAAGATTGCTGCATTTTGGTGTCAAGACTGGCAATCTGCCAGCCGGCGCTGACGGAATGACGCATGGACCGCCTGGATGACCTGGACCACAAGCTGCTGACCCTGTTGCGGGAGAACAGCCGGCTGCCGACGGCCTCGCTCGCCGCGCATCTCGGCACCTCCCGCGGCACTGTGCAGAACCGTATCCAGCGGCTGATGCAGGCGGGCATCCTGGCCGGCTTCACCATCCGCCTGCGTGGCGACGCCGGGCTGGGGCAGGTGCGGGCCATCACCTCGCTCGAAGTCCGCTCCGCCGACGGGCGCGCGGTCATCGCAGCCCTGCGTCGGCTGCCGGATGTCGGGCGCGTCTATTCCACCAACGGGCGCTGGGACCTGGTGGCGGAAATCAACACCGCCACCCTGGCCTCGCTGGATCACGTCCTCGCCGAAATCCGCGCCCTGCCGGCGGTGACGCATTCCGAGACGAGCATCCTGCTGTCGGAATTGAAGTGAGGGTTTCGGATAGGGAGGGGGGAAGGCCGGGGAAAGAATTCCCCGGACCCCTTCTTTCATTTTTTCGAGTTTTTCGGGCGTGGCTGCTGATGGGTGAGTCTCGAGAGACGGCTGGGTGCGCCGGAGGTCCTAGACCTCCGGCGACTAACGGTTCAGCCCTTGTGGCCCATTATTAAAATCATCCAGCAGCGCCCGCTCTCAGTCCTGAAGCGCAACGCCAAACTCGCAGAAAAAAGAAGGGGGTCCGGGGAATTCTTTCCCCGGCCTTCCTTGTCCCCCTGAATTCGACCCTGCCACCCGCCTCATCCTCTGCTCTGCGGTAGAGACGGCTTCACCTTGGCCGCAGCGGACGTGCCCATACTGATGGCGGGCATGGTCCATATGGGGCGAAAGGCCGCCGGAATCCGGATGGAGGCTCCCTTTCGGAATGGTCACGAAAAGCGCCGTTGAGGTCCACCTCACGACGGCGCTATCATACTTGTCCGACAACTATAAGAATATGAGGACGTCCATGGATTCGAACGCTTCGCGCCCGGGTGTTGGCCTATCGGGACTCGGCCGCCGCAGCCTGATGGCGCTCGGCCTGGGTGCTGCCGCCGGTGCCACGATCGCGCCGGGTGCCTTTGCTCAGGGAACTGCGCCGGCGCTGTCCGGCAAGCCGGTGACGTTGGGGGTCATCGATGCGGCCGGTAATCTGGCGCTGACGCAGAAGGTGTTCGATGCCTATGGCAGCGCGCATGCCGACCGTGTCTCCCGCTTCGCCATGTCCCGCGCCCCGGCGCCGGAAGTGGCGGGCAAGATCCGCGCCATGCAGCGGGCCAACCGCATCGACGTCGACATCGTCATCGTCGGCAATGACGCGCTCTCCGCCGGGCTGGAGCTGGATCTCTGGCAGAATATCGGCGGCTTCAACGACCCGGCGCTGAATCCGGACATGCTGTTCGATGCCGGTGCCCGCAAGCAGTCGGACCTGGCGCGCGGCTTCGGCCAGTTGATCAGCTACACGCCGCAGGGGCCGTTCATCCAGTACGCGCCGGCGCGGGTGGCCAATCCGCCGCGCTCGCTGCAGCAGCTGCTGGATTACGCGAAGGCGAACCCCAACCGCGTGCTGTACCCGCGCCCGGCCAATTCCGGCATCGGCCGCACCTTCATGATGGCCGTGCCCTACATCCTGGGCGATTCCGACCCGAAGGACCCGGAGAAGGGCTGGACCAAGACCTGGGCCTATCTGGAAGAGCTGAACAAGTACATCGAGTACTACCCGGGCGGCACGGCGGCGATGATGCGCGAGTTCGCCCAGGGCACCCGCGACGTCATGCCCTCCACCATGGGGTGGGACATCAACCCGCGCGTGCTGGGCATCGTGCCCAAGGATGCCGAGGTGGTGCCGATCGAGAATTTCCGCTTCGTCTCGGACGGCCACTACATCTGCATCCCGAAGGGCCTGCCGCAGGACCGCCTGGCGGCGGCGATCGACTTCATCCGCTTCCTGATGACGCCGGAGCAGCAGGCCGTCACGTATGACGACGGCTATTTCTACCCCGGCCCGGCGCGCAAGGGCGTGACGCTGGACATGGCGCCCGAGTCCAGCCAGCGCGCCATGCGTGAGTTCGGCCGGCCGATCTACGACCAGCTGATGCAGACCACGCCGGTCGAGGCCCCGCTGGAGCCGCGTCCGATGGTCGCTGCCTTCCGCATCTGGGACGAGAAGGTCGGTTCCCAGAAGACGCGCTGAGCACACTTGCTGAGTGAAACACGCTGATCGGCGCCGCCGATCGGACATGCTGACCGGACGCGCCCTTTCGGCGCGTCCGTACCCTTTTCAGGCCGAGGCACCCATGCAGGCTTTCCAGGAACTGCGGCTCGACCACATCAGCCGCCATTTTGCCAACCACGCCGCGCTGCGCGAGCTGGATCTGACGATCCGCGCCGGCGAGTTCATCTCCCTGCTGGGGCCTTCTGGCTGCGGCAAGTCCACCGCGCTGAACTGCATCGCCGGCCTGCTCTCCCTGACCAGCGGCCAGATCCGCCTGGACAACAAGCGGATCGACGTGCTGCCGCCGGAGCAGCGCGGCTTCGGCATGGTGTTCCAGAACTACGCGCTGTTCCCGCATATGAGCGTGCGCAAGAACATCGCCTTCGGGCTGGAGATGCGCGGCGTCGGCCGTGCCGAGGTCGCCGCCCGCGTCGAGAAGGCGCTGAAGCTGGTGCGGCTGGACAATCTGGGCGAGCGCTTGCCCGGCCAGCTTTCCGGCGGCCAGCAGCAGCGCGTCGCCATCGCCCGCGCCGCGGTGATCGAGCCGCCGCTGGTGCTGATGGATGAGCCGCTCTCCAACCTCGATGCCAAGCTGCGCATCGAGATGCGGCACGAGATCCGCCGGCTGCACAACGAGCTGGGGCTGACCACGATCTACGTGACGCACGACCAGGACGAGGCGCTCTCCCTCTCCGACCGCATCGTGGTGATGCGCGATGGGGTGAAGCGCCAGGAAGGCACGCCGGAGGAGTTGTACGCCCGGCCGCAGACGCTGGACGTGGCGCTGTTCATGGGCTTCCGCAACGTGCTGGAAGTGTCGGCCCACCCGGCCGGCCCCGGCCGCGTGCGGGCCGAGACGGCGGGCCTGCAGATGGAAGGCGTGGGGGAGGCGCCGGTGGGCCCCGCCGTCGCCGCCTTCCGCCCCGACGACGTGGTGCTGACCGATGGGGATGGCCTGCCCGCGCAGGTCGGCCAGGTGGAGTATTGCGGCCGGGACTGGCTGGCGGATCTCCGCCTGCCGGATGGCCGCGTGGTGCTGGCGCGCTCCCACCTCGCGCTCAACAGTGGGGAGGCGGTGCGCTTCACCGTGCCGGCGGACCGCGTCCGCGTCTTCTCCGGCGACGCGGCGGCGGCCTGAACCGATGAGCTCCACCTTTCCTCCCGCCGCGGCGGTCGCGCCGCCCCGGCCCAAGATCGCCCATGATGCCCGCGCCGCCGGGCGGGACCTGCGCCCGCTGCTGGTGCTGCCGGGGCTGGCCGTCGTGCTGGGGTTGTTCTGCTACCCCTTCATCTACGGCCTGATCCTGTCCTTCGAGCCGCTGGAAGGCGGCCCGTTCGCCAACTACATCGCGTTCTTCACCAATTCGCGGCTGTACGGCACCATCGGCACCACGCTGTGGCTGTCCTTGCCCATCACCATCGTCAATGTCGGGCTGGCGCTGCCGGTGGCCTATGCGCTGCGCAAGCCGTCCAGCAGCCAGCGCATCATCACCACCATCCTGGTGGTGCCGATCACGCTGGGCACGGTGCTGGCGGCGGAGGGCCTGCTCTCCTACCTCTCGCCCAATGGCTGGATGAACCGGGCGCTGCTGGATATCGGCCTGATCAGCGAGCCGATCCGGCTGCTGCACAAGCCGGCGGCGGTCATCATCTCGCTCGTCATCACCGGCTTTCCCTTCGCCTTCCTGATGATGCTCTCCTACGTCACCGGCATCGACCCGACGCTGGCACGCGCCGCCGCCACGCTGGGGGCGCCGCCGCACCGGCAGTTCATGCGGATCTACCTGCCGCTGCTGGCACCGGGCATCGCCATCACCTTCGCCCTGTGCTTCGTGCAGGCCTTCGCGGTGTTTCCATCGGCGGTGATGCTGGGGGCGCCGGCCGGGCCCACGCGCGTCATCTCGCTGGCGGCGTATGAAGCGGCGTTCGAGCAGTACGACTACTCGCTGGCCTCGGCCATCGCCATCATCATGGGCATCGTGCAGCTCGCCGTCGTCGGTGCTGTGCTGGGCCTGCGGAACTTCGCTTATCGCGGCCCCGCCGCATCCGGGAAGGGCTGAGACCATGCAAGGACTCTTCGCGTCCCCCGTCGCGCAGAAGGCGTGGAACACCACCCTGTTCGTGGTGATGCTGTTCTTCCTGCTGAACGTGCTGGCGGTCATCGCCGTCGTGGTGGTCAACTCGCTGGGCCAGCGCTGGTTCGGCGGCTGGTTGCCGGATGGCTTTACCCTTCGCTGGTACTCCACCGCCTGGGCGGAGTTCCAGTTGAGCGCCATCCTCGTCGTCACCGCGCAGGTGGCGGGGGCGGTGGTGTTCCTCTCGCTCCTCGTCGGCGTGCCGGCGGCTTATGTGATGGCGCGGCTGCGCTTCCGCGGGAAGGGGCTGGTGCTGCTGCTGTTCCTGCTGCCGCTGCTGGTGCCGCCGGTGACCTACGGCATCCCGCTGGCGACGGTGCTGTACCAGATGGGCCTGGGTGGCACGATCTGGGGCGTCATCCTCGCCAACCTCGTCCCCGCCGCGCCCTTCGTGGTGCTGGTGATGACGCCCTTCGTCGAGCAGATCGACGGCAAGCTGGAGGATGCCGCGCGCGTCTTCGGCGCGGGCACGCTGACCATCTTCCGCCGCATCCTGGTGCCATTGCTGCTGCCGGGCATGCTCTCCGCCGGCTTGCTGGTGCTGATGCGGACGCTGTCGATGTTCGAGCTGACCTTCCTGACGGCGGGTGCGGACAGCCAGACGCTGGTGGTGGCGCTGTATTACGCCGTCTTCGCCGCCGGCGTGCGCGCGCCGCAATCCACCGACGCCATGGCGGTGGTGTACATGGCGACGACGCTGATCTGGCTGCTGCTGGCGCTGCGCTTCGTCGACCCGACCCAGATGGTCGGCCGGGTGAAGGCGCAGCGTGCGTAACCCAGGCCTGGCCTGGCAGGGGATGGCCACGCTGGCCATCCCCCACGACGCGGGCAGCGCCCCCGCCACGCCGGCCGCCGGCATCGTTCCATGATCGTCACGCTGACATCGGGCAGCGCCATGCTGCGGCTGGCCCCGGCGCTGGGCGCCCGCATCACCCGTCTGGCCCTGCAACCGGCCGCCTACGCGGCGCCGCGCGAGGTGCTGTTCCCCTTCCCGGAAGACGCGGCGCCGGACGCGCTGCTGCATTGGCCCAAAGGCGGCCTCTACCCGCTGGTGCCCTACAGCAACCGCATCCGCGACGCGGCGCTCCGCATCGGTGGCACCCTGCACGCCTTGCCGCCGCACCCGGACGCCGCGCCGCACAGCCTGCACGGCCACGCGCACCGCGTGGCCTGGAGCGTGCTGGCCCAGGCGGCGGACAGCGTCGCGCTGGATGTCATCCACCCCGGCGGCGGCGAGTGGCCCTGGCGCTTCACCGCCGGCCTGCAGGTGCGCCTGGAACCCCAGGCCGCCATCATCGCCCTGGCCCTGACCAATGACGACGACAGCGCCATGCCCGCCGGGCTGGGCCTGCACCCTTACTTCCAGCACGATGCCACCGACCGGCTGGGTTTCCGCGCGCAGACCGACTGGCCGGTGACGCCCGACTTCCTCGCGGCACCGCCCGTGCCCGCGCCGGCGGATTACGACCCGCCATGCCCGTTGCCGCCCGGCGGCCTCTCCCTCTACCGCAGCGAGTGGGACGGCCACGGCACGCTGCGCCAGGCGGATGGAACCGTGCTCTCCCTCTCCGCCGAAAACCTGACCCACCTGGTGCTGCACCGGCCGGATGACGGCCGCTACCTGTGCCTGGAACCGACCAGCCATGCCCCGGACGGCTTCAACTTCGCCGAGCAAGGCATCCTGGGCAGCGGCCGGGTGATGCTGCCGCCGGGGCAGACCCTGACGGCCTTGGTGCGGATCGGCCTTTCGCGGGGAGACTGACGGGGGAAGAGCTGTGAAGGCTGGGGGAAGGAATTCCCCCAGACCCCCATCTTTTTTCTGCGAGTTTGGCGACAGGCCGCGAAGTGAAGGGGACGCTGCTTGATGATATTTGAAATGGGTCGTGCGGGCTGAGCCATCAGTCGCCGGAGGTCTAGGACCCCAGCCGTCTCTCGGAGATGACCGTGAGACAGCCCCGCCCGAAAACTCGAAAAAACAAAAGAAGGGGTCCGGGGAGTTCCTTCCCCGGCCTTGCTTCCCACACTCCGGCCAAGCGCCGAAGGGTGCCCGCCTCACCGCTGGGCGGTGGCCACAGCCCCAGCCGGGGTGCGCTCCGTCCGCATGGCGTAGGCGGCGACGGCGACGGCGGCCAGCGGCAGCAGGGCGGAGATCGGGGCGACCGCGCCCAGGCCGGGGCCGTGTTCGATGACGATGCCGCCGATCCAGGCGCCGAGTGCGTTGCCCAGGTTGAAGGCGGCGATGTTGAGGCTGGAGGCCAGGCTTTGCCCGGCGCCTTCGGCTTTCTGCAGCACCCACATCTGCAGGGGGGCCACGGTGGCGAAGCCGGCGGCGCCCAGCAGGCCGACGAAGACCACGGCGGCGATGCTGTTGTGCAGGGCGAAGCCCATCAGCCCCAGCACCACCGCCAGGGCCAGCATGCTGCCCAGCACGGTGCGGTTCAGGTGGCGGTCCGCCAGCTTGCCGCCCAGCAGGTTGCCCAGGATCAGCCCGCCGCCGAACACCAGCAGCACGGGGGAGACGGCGCTGGCGGGCAGGCCGGTGATGCCGGTCAGCGCCGGGGCGATGTAGGTGAACACGGCGAACACGCCGGCATAGCCGAGCACGGTGGTCAGCAGGCCCAGCAGCACCGGGCGGCGCAGCATGGCGCGCAGGTCGGACCGCCAGTCGAAGGCCTCGGGCGCCGACTTGTCCTTGGGCACCAGCAGGGCCAGCACGGCCAGGGCGGCGATGCCGATGGCGGTGACGGCCCAGAAGGTGGCGCGCCAGCCATAGTGCTGGCCCAGCCAGGTGCCGAAGGGCACGCCGAGGATGTTGGCCACCGTCAGCCCGGTGAACATGATGGCGATGGCCGAGGCCCGGCGTTCCGGCGCCACCAGCCCGGTGGCGACGACGGAGCCGACGCCGAAGAAGGTGCCGTGGGCGAAGGCCGTCAGCACCCGCGCGGCCATCAGCAGGCCGTAGCTGGGGGCGATGGCGGCGGCGGCGTTGCCGAGGATGAAGATGACCATCAGGCCGATCAGCACGCCCTTGCGCGGCCAGCGCGCGGTCAGCGCCGTCAACAGCGGCGCGCCGACGACGACGCCGAGCGCGTAGCCGGAGATCAGCAGGCCGGCCGCCGCGATGGTGACGCCGAGATCGGCGCTGACCTCCAGCAGCAGGCCCATAATGACGAACTCGGTGACGCCGATGCCGAAGGCACCCGCCGTCAGCGCATAGAGAGCGAATGGCATGGGAAACGTCTTTCCACGAGGGATATGAAATCCATCCCCAGATGGACCAGTGGGCAGGTGTGAAGTAGCCTGCCGGGCGGAACATCATTTGTGACGTGAATTCACCATGCCGCGGCCGGAGATCAATCGCTCGGGCGAGATGGAAGTGTTTGTCCGGGTCGTCGAACTGGGCGGCTTTTCCGCCGCCGCGCGCGCCGGGCAGATGACGCCCTCGGCCGTCAGTAAGCTGATGTCGCGGCTGGAGGCAAGGCTGGGCGCCCGGCTGCTGCACCGCTCCACCCGCAAGCTGCAACTGACGCCGGAAGGCTCCGCTTTCTACGAGCGCGCTACCCGCATCCTGGCCGACCTGGAGGAAGCGGAGCGTGGCGTCTCCAGCGCCGAACGCGCGGCGGGGCGCATCCGGCTGAACGTCAACGCCTCCTTCGGCACGCATATCCTGGCACCGCTGCTGCCGGATTTCCTGGCGCAATACCCGGACGTGACGCTGGACATCGTGCAGACCGACACGGTGGTGAACCTGCTGGAAGCCCGCGCCGATGTCGCCGTGCGCGCCGGGCCGCTGAAAAGCTCCAGCCTCGTTGCCCGCAAGCTGGGGGCGACACGCATGGTGATCGTGGCCGCGCCCGTCTACCTGGAACGCCACGGCACCCCTGACAGCATCGAGGCCCTGGAACGGCACAACCGCCTGCGCCTGGGCTACACCCGCAGCCTGGAAGGCTGGCCCCTGCTGCGGGACGGGACCGCCATGACCCTGCCCGCCGTCGGCCGCGTGCAGATCAGCGACGGCGAGGCCCTGCGCCAACTGGTCCTGGAAGGCACCGGCCTGGCCCGCCTGGCCGCATTCACCGTGCGGGACGACATCCGCGCCGGCCGCTTGGTGCCGGTGATGGAAGATCACAACCCCGGCGACCTGGAAGAAGTCCACGCCGTCTGGCTCGGCCAAGGCGGGCAACTCCCCGCCCGCATCCGCGCATTGCTAGATTTCCTGGCGGTGCGGGGGCGGGTGGGATGACCGGGCGTGCGGCGGGTCCCAGAGGCGTTGATGTTTGTTCGTGCTGAGAGTGCGGCGGTTGCGAGTAGAATTGCGGGATCTTCTAGTCTTTGGGTAGATGTTTTCTGGTCGGAGCTTCCGGCTGGCTGAGAGCTGGAAAGAAGCAAGGCCGGGGAAGGAATTCCCCGGACCCCATCTTCCTTTTTCGAGTTTGGTGCCACGCTTCAGGGCGGAGAGCGGGCACTCTCTGAATTTTATAAATGGGCCACGCGGGCTGAACCGTCAGTCGCCGGAGGTCTGGGACCTCCGGCGCACCCAGCCGCCTCTCAAGCACGCCCGTGCAACAGCCCCGCCCGAAAAACTCGAAAAAAAGAAGGGGTCCGGGGAATTCTTTCCCCGGCCTTTGCTTTATCCTTCTGGCGAAGACCGCCCAAGCAGCCCCGCCGAAGGATACGGTCCCCTCGGCAAAAGCTTTGTCAGAGGAAGGCATATCAGGACGCCGGTTGCCCCAGGGGGAGAAGGATCTCCGCGACAAGGCCGCCTTCCGGTCGGTTGCGGAAGCGGAGTGTGCCGCCGGCTTTGCGCATGGCGGCGTCGGCGATGGCCAGGCCGAGGCCGCTGCCGCTGACGGTCTTGTGGCGGCCGCGGAAGAAGCGCTTGCGGATGTGCTGCAGTTCTTCGGGCGGGATGCCGGGGCCACGGTCGCTGACGGTGATGATGACGCTGTTCTCGTCCCGGTGCGCGTCGCACAGCACGGCTTCGCCGGCGGGGGTTTGCTGCACGGCATTCTCCAGCAGGTTGCGCAGCGTCATGGAGAACAGGCCCGGGTCCACCCGCACGGGCAGGCCGCGCAGGTTGGGCGCGACCTGCAGCGGGCAGGGCAGGGGGTGCATGCCGCGGGCGGCGTCATCCAGCAGGTTGGCGGCGTCGATGCTGCGGTCGGGTGGGGAAACGTCGTTGTCCAGGCGGGCGAGTTCCAGAAGCTGGCGGACCAGGGCGGTCATGCGGTCGACGGCGATGATGATATGCCGCAGAGCGGTCTGGCGCTCGGCCTCGGTGCCGGAGGCCATGGCGAGCTGGGCTTGCAGGCGCAGGCCGGCGAGGGGCGTGCGGAGTTCATGCGCGGCGAAGGCGGTGAAGGTCTGCTCCTGCGCGCGGGATTCGGCGAGGCGCTCCAGCAGCGCGTCCAGCGCCTGGAACATCGGCCGCACTTCCGCCGGCAGGGCGGCGGGGGCCAGGGGCGTCAGGTCGTTCGGCTTGCGCTGGCGCAGGGCGGCGGCCGCCTGGCCCAGCGGGCGCAGGCCGTGGGAGACGCTGAGCCAGATCAGCCCGGCCAGCAGCGGCAGCAGCAGCGCGGCCGGCACCACCAGGCCGAGGATGACCTGCCGCACGATGCCCTGGCGTTCCTGCAGGTTGTCACCGATCAGGATGCGGGTGCCGCGCGTGGCATCCACGATGGCGAAGACGCGCCAGGGCTGGTCCCCCACCATGGTATCGGCGAAGCCGTTGCCGATGGTGGCGAGTTCCTCGGTCGGCGCGTCGCCGGAGCGGCCGATCAGCCGCCCTTCCGCGTCCCAGATCTGGCAGGAGATGAAGTTGCGCGGCCCGGCTTCGGTGGGCTGGGGGGCGGATTGCGCGGCGCCGGCCGCCACCATCGGGTCGATATCGCCGCTGCGCAGCAGGGAGTTCACCATACGGCCGACCTCGCCCAGCCGCTGGTCCAGCATCCGGTCCAGTTCCCGCTGGGTGTGCAGGGCGATCCAGCTGACGCCGCAGAGCCAGACGATGGCGGTGGCCACGGCCAGGATGCTGAGCAGGCGGGTGCGGATGGAGGTCATGCCACGGGCTCTCCCATACGGTAGCCGACGCCGCGCAGCGTGCGGATGGCATCCCGCCCCAGCTTGTGCCGCAGCTTGTGGATATGCACTTCGATGGCGTTGCTCTCGACATCGTCCTGCCAGCCATACAGGCGTTCCTGCAGGTCCTCGCGGGAGAGGATGAAGCCGGGGCGTTCCATCAGCGCTTCCAGCACGGCGAATTCGCGGCGGGAGAGGGCGACGGGGTTGCCCTGCAACGCCACGTCCCGCCTGGCCGGGTCCAGCACCAGGGCGCCCCAGATGAGCTGCGGCGTCGGCCGCCCCTGCGCGCGGCGGCCGAGGGCACGCAGGCGGGCGGCGACTTCGTCCAGGTCGAACGGCTTGCCGAGATAGTCGTCGGCGCCGTCATCCAGGCCCTGCACCCGGTCTCCCACCGCGTCGCGCGCGGTCAGCAGCAGCACCGGCGTGGCATCGCCGCGCGCGCGCAACTGCCGCAGCAGGTCGAGGCCGGAGCCGTCGGGCAGCATGATGTCCAGCACCATGGCATCGAAGCGGCTGGCGCGGGTGGCGGCCTCGGCATCACCCATCAGGCTGACGGCCTCCACCTGGAAGCCGTGCATCTTCAGGCCGAGGCGCAGGCCATCCAGCAGCATCGCATCGTCCTCGACCAGCAGAACACGCATCGCAGTCCTTCGTCACTGTTTGTCATCGCCGTTTTAAGGCTGCCTTAAGCATCGGGGCCGAGAGGACGGGCCGCACGCAAGAACAGGACAAGAGCCATGCTTCGCAACGCCATCCTCGCCCTTATCCCGCTGTCCATGGTTGCCCTGGGCCAGCCCGCCGCCGCCATCGAAATCCTCGGCCAGGGCGAGAACTTCGCCGTGTCCTACGACAATCCGGCGCAGAACGTCGTCGGCGGCGGCGCCATCTCCGTCACCCGCAAGGGGGAGGGCATGCGGATCGACTACGCACCCGACGCGCCAGCGCAGCCGCCGCGCATCGCCCACTTCGTCGGCCAGGGCGAGTCCGGCACCATTCGCTACCTGCCCGCCACGCCGGCACCCTCGCTCAACGCCTCCGCCGCCGCCCTGCGCGGCTAAGGGCACCGGCCGGGTGGTTTTGCGCGGCGAATCTTAAGCCAGCCTTAAGAATCGCCGGGCATGCCCCCGCGCAGATCCACATCCTGCGGAAACAAGATTGATGAACCCAACTGTCGTCGCACTCTGGGCGCCGCGCGCGCTGGCCGTGCTGCGGATCGTCGCCGCGCTGATCTTCATGGCGCATGGCACGCAGAAGCTGTTCGGCTTCCCGGCACCGGCCAGCGGCAACTTCCCGCCGATGATGTCGCTGCCCTGGATCGCCGCGATCATCGAAGTGGCGGGTGGCCTGCTGCTGCTGCTCGGCGTCATGGTGCGGCCGGCGGCCTTCATCATGTCCGGCACCATGGCGGTGGCGTACTGGATGGCCCACGCGCCGCGCAGCCCCTTCCCGGTGAACAATGGCGGCGACGCGGCGATCCTGTATTGCTTCGTCTTCCTCTACCTGGCCGTGGCCGGTGGCGGCAGCTGGACCCTCGCCTCCCTGCGGGGCACGGATGCCGCGCACGCCCGGTGACCGGGCTTCTTGAGAGGGGCGCTGCCCCTCTCAAGCTCTCCCCGCCAAAGGCCTGGGGCCTTTGGAAACCCGGGTGCTGGAGGCGGCTGATGAGGGCCTGCTTCGGTGGAATTTCGGGCGCTCGCGTCCACGGAAGAAATTTATTAAATAATTGATTTTAATAGATAATAATCGTGAAGCCGATGGCCGCGCACCTGATTGAACGCGGGTGCAGGGGATCGCATCCCCTGCCAGGGGAGCTTGAGGGGGCAGCGCCCCCTCGATCCACCGCCACGACACAGGGCATCCCCCAGCACTCAGCCTCCCGCTACTCGACGCCCCCCGCCTCCGGCCCCGCCAGGGCCAGGGCCAGCAGGGTCTCCAGCGCCGGGCGCAGCGCGGCTTCGTCCGGCGCGGCGAGGGCCAGGCGCACCGCGTCCGGCGCATGCCCCGGCCCCACGGCGAAGTCGGCGGCCGGGGAGACGGCGATGCGGCGGCGGGCGGCCGCGGCGACGAAGGTTTCCGCCCGCCAGTGCCCGGGCAGTTCCAGCCAGAGGTGGTAGGCCATCGGGTCGCCCCGCAGCACCAGGCCGCCGCCGCCGAGGATCTCGCGCGCCAAAGCGTGGCGGCGGGCGGCGTCCTGCCGTTTGAGGCCGACGAGTTCATCGACCAGCCCTTGCTCCATCCAGGCGGTGCCGGCGGCAAGCGCGAAGCCTGGCGCGGTCCAGCCCCCCAGGCGCAGCGCGGCGCCCAGGCGGTGGCGCAGGGCGGCGGGCGCCACCAGGAAGCCCAGGGTGATCCCGGGTGCCACGCGCTTGGAGAGGCTGTCCACCAGCACGACGTGATCGGGCGCCAGGGCGGCGAGGGGTGGGGAAAGGCTGTCCTTCAGGAAGCTGTAGACGTTGTCCTCGATGGCGACGATGCCGAGATCCCGCAGCATCGCCGCCAGTTCCTGCCGCCGCGCCGGCGGCATGGTGATGCCGAGCGGGTTGTGCAGGTCCGGCTGCAGGTAGAGCAGCCGCAGCGGATGGGCGCGGTGGGCGGCGAGCAGGGCATCCGGCCGCAGCCCGTCCTCGTCCATGGCCAGGGGCACGGCGTGCAGCCCCAGGCGCAGCGCCATGCCTTTGGCCATCGGGTAGGTCATCGCCTCGAAGCCCACGCGTTCCCCCGGCGCCACCAGCGCGGCAAGGGTGGCGGCCAGGGCCTGCTGCCCGCGCCCGGCGAAGAGCAGGCTTTCCGGGTCCGGCGACCAGCCGCCGCGCCTTAGCAGCCGGGCGGCGGCGGCACGGTCGGTGGCGGTGCCGCGCACGCCGCTGCGCTGCATGGTGCCAAGCAGCGCCGCCGGTTCCGCCAGCCGGGCCAGGGCGGGGGCCAGCATCACCGCCTGCTGCGGCAGGACGGAGAAGTTCAGTTCCAGGTCCACCACCTCATGCGGGTCCAGCTCCCGCGCCGGCAGGTTGGGCAGGGAGGTAGCGGCGCGCAGGAAGGTGCCGCGCCCGACCTCACCCACCGCCACGCCGCGCCGCACCAGCTCGGCATAGACGCGGCTGGCGGTGGAGGGGGCGATGCCGCGCTGGTGGGCGAAGGTCCGGCTGGTTGGCAGCCGGTCACCAGGGCGTCGGCGTCCGAGGGAGAGGTCGGCCGAGAGTTCGGCGGCGAACTGATTGGCGAGGCTTCGGAAATCGCTCATGCGGGTTTATTGTACCGAGAACAATTGCCGTGTTGAAGCGAATATTGCACCTGTGCGATGGATTGTTCCGAAGCAATCTTGAGGAATAACACAGATGATCGGAGCAATTCTCCGATTTGATCGGAGTAATCCGGCCGCAGACGTCCCGCTGCGTCCGGGCCTGGGCCGCCTTCTGGCACTGGCCCGGCTGTGGCACCGCCGCGCCACCACCCGCGCCGCGCTGCGCGACCTGCCGCCCAGCCACCTGCGTGACCTCGGCATGACCGAGGCGGACGCATGGTACGAAGCCAACAAGCCTTTCTGGAAGTAGCCGCATGACCACCCTCCGCCGTTACGTCACCACCGACGTGTTCACCGACCGCCCCTTCGGCGGCAACCCGCTGGCCGTGGTGCTGGATGCGGAAGGGCTGGACACCGCGGCGATGCAGGCCATCGCCGCCGAATTCAATTACTCCGAGACCAGCTTCGTGCTGCCGCCGCGTGACCCGGCCAACACCGCCCATGTCCGCATCTTCACGCCGGCACGGGAGATGCCCTTCGCCGGCCACCCCAACCTGGGCACTGCCTTCGCCCTGGCGCAGGACCTTGCCGCGCGCGGCCAGCCGGTGCCGGAGCATGTGGTGTTCGAGGAGATCGCCGGCCTGGTGAAGGTCGTGCTGCGCCAGCGCGATGGCGCCGTGACGGGGGGCGAGCTGAGCGCGCCGCAGCCACTCAGCCTCGCCTCGGCGCTGGAGCCGGCGGCGATCGCAGCCTGCCTGTCGCTGCAGCCGGGCGATGTCGTCACCACCGCGCACCCGCCGCAGGTGGCCAGCGTCGGCGTGGCCTTCGTGCTGGTGGAACTGGCGGGGCTGGAAGCACTGGGCCGCATCCGGCCCAACGGCACCGCGTGGTCAGCCGCCCTGCCGCGCGATGGCGCCCAATCCATCTACGCCTATGTGCGCACCGGGGCGGGCACGCTGCAATCCCGCATGTTCACCCGCCAGCTCTACGAGGACCCGGCGACCGGCAGCGCCACGGCCACCACCGGCGCCCTGCTGCTGCACCTGGCCGGCGAGGATGCTTTGGAGTGGGAGGTTCGCCAGGGCGTCGAGATGGGCCGCCCCAGCCTGCTGCGCGCCCGCGCCCGGCGGGAGAACGGCGAGGTGCGCGCCTGGGTCGGCGGGGATTGCGTGCCGATGATGGCGGGGACGCTCCGGGCCTGAAGGTGCTTTGCTTGCTGCGGCGGTCTTGAGAGGGGCGCTGCCCCTCTCAAACTCTCCCCGCCAAAGGCCTGAGGCCTTTGGAAACCCGGGTGTTGGGTGTGGACAGTGGGCCCGTGGTTGCCTTCGGCAGGATGGATCACGCTTTGATGCTCCATGGAAGGCACCAGTTCCATGTCCTATGGAAATTGCCATTAAGTATTTGATTTTAATATAATATTATTTTGGTCGTGGCTGCGGGGCATCCGCAGTTGGATATCGTAAGCCTTCAAGACGTGCCCCAGGGCTTGTGCTCGGCCAACACGTTCCACGCGGCCGGATAGTCCCATCCAAGGCATCACGCTCCCAACGAATCGCGGGTGCAGGGGATCGTATCCCCTGCCAGGGGAGCTCGAGGGGGCAGCGCCCCCTCGATGCCACGCCGGCAAGAACCGTGCAGCCTGAGCGGGCGCCAACCGGATAGGGCGCCATTGCCGGCGGGCGGTTTTGCGGTCCCTGGAAAACACTGGCACACAGGGAGGGACGGCCCTTGAAGGCCGATCGGTCTTGGGAGGGCCAGCCTCAATGGACTATCGCAATCTTGGCCGCAGTGGCCTGAAGGTTTCGCCGCTCTGCCTCGGCACCATGATGTTCGGCGATGCGACGGATGAGCCGACGGCGGCGCGCATCATCGACCGTGCGCGGGAGCAGGGCATCAATTTCATCGACGCCGCCAATGTCTACAATGCCGGGCGGTCGGAGGAGATCACCGGCCGCGCCATCCGCGCGCAGCGGGGGCATTGGGTGCTGGCCACCAAGCTGGCCAACCCGGTCGGCTCCGGCCCGAATGACCGTGGCCTCTCCCGCCGTCATTGCCTGATGGCGGCGGAGGACAGCCTGCGCCGCCTGGGCGTCGAGGCCATCGACATCCTGTACCTGCACAAGGAGGACCACGCGACGCCGCTGGCCGAGACGGTGGGCGCGATGGCGGATCTGGTGCGGGCGGGGAAGATCCGGCATTTCGGCGTCTCCAACCACCGCGCCTGGCGCGTGGCGGAGATCTGCCGGCTGTGCGACGAGCTGGGCATCGACCGCCCGGTGGTCAGCCAGCCCTACTACAACGCGCTGAACCGGATGCCGGAGGTCGAGCACCTGCCGGCCTGCGACTATTACGGGCTGGGCGTGGTGCCTTACAGCCCGCTGGCGCGCGGCGTGCTGACGGGCAAGTACGCGCCGGAATCCAGCCCTTCCGCCGAGACCCGCGCCGGCCGCGCCGACAAGCGCATGCTGGAGACGGAGTGGCGGCCGGAAAGCCTGGAGATTGCCCGGACCTTGCGGGCGCATGCGGAGGAACGCGGCATCACCGCCGGGCAATTCGCCGTGGCGTGGGTGTTGAACAACCGCTTCGTCACCGCGCCCATCGCCGGCCCGCGCACCGAGGCGCAGTGGGAGGATTATGTCGGCGCCCTGGCCTATCGCTTCACGGCGGAGGACGAGGCGCTGGTGAACCGGCTGGTGCCGGCCGGGCATCCTTCCACCCCCGGTTACAACGACCCGGCCTACCCGCTGGAAGGGCGCGTGGCGCGGAGCGGCTGAGGCGGTGCTGGGACAGGGCAGGGGCCGCATGCCCCTGCCCGTTCCGGGGCGCCGGTTGCGGCGGGGGCCCAGCTCCGCGCCTGCAGTTAGGGCCTGCAGGGCGTGCGATGGCGCATGCCAGCATGCGGCATTGTTCAGGGCGGCTCAGCTATGCGGGGCTTGGGTCATGAAACGATCTCCGCAATGCGTGATGCGGCTGCCCATCAGGCACGTAACAAACTGATTTTTCTTCCGCTTCGATAGCAGAGACCGGGCTGCCTCACGGGTATTTCAGTCTGGATCGAGTTTCTGTGCTTTGGCCCTTATCGCCGGTTCTTCCTAGGGTCTCCCTGCAACTGCACAGGGAGCGACGGTTTGAGCGACGACAAGGGCTTCACCCCCCAGCACTGGGATGCCGAGGACAGCACCGCCGGCAACATCGCCACCGATTTCGGCGACATCGCCACGACCCTCGATGGCATGGGGATGTCCGACAGCCCGGCCGGCAAGGGCTTCGGCAACCTCAGTCTGCTCTCCGGCGCGGTCGACATGCTCGACCATTCCTACAAAGGAGAATGGGCCGACCTGACGGTCGATGCCTTCGGCACGGCCGGCGGTTGGGTCGGCGGCATTGCCGGCGGCATCGCGCTGGGTGGCGCCGGGTCGATCGCCAGCCCGGCGGGCATTCCGGTCGGCGCGGCGGCGGGCATGGTGCTGGGCAGTACGTCCGGCCAGGCCGTGGGCGAGGATATCGGCCATGGCGTGGTGGCGCTGGGCAACGGTGCCTATGCGCTGGGTGGCTGGGCCGTCGATGGCGTGAGCAGCTATTTCGGTCCGGACCCCGATAGCAAGACCGACCGCCTCGATGGCCTGGCGGGCGACCGCATCAGCGGTGCCGAGATCCAGGACCGGATTGACGCCGCCTTCTCGACCACGGCCGATTTCGACCCGGGCCGCTGGGGCGGTGGCTGGGATGAAGACCGCATGTCCTCCGGCGCTGGGACTTATAGCGGTTCCGGCTGGGATGGTGGCTCGGGCTTCGACACTGGCTTCAACAGCGACGGCTGGGGCGATTCCCCGAAGGCCGACAGCGGCAGCGATGCTGGCTGGGGCGGCAGCGGCGGCGACTATAGCGGTTCCGGCTGGGATGGTGGCTCGGGCTTCGACACTGGCTTCAATAGCGACGGCTGGGGCGATTCCGCCAAGGGCGATAGCGTCAGCGATGCGGGCTGGGGCGGCAGCGGCGGCGACTATAGCGGTTCCGGCTGGGATGGTGGCTCGGGCTTCGACACCGGCTTCAATAGCGACGGCTGGGGCGATTCTGCCAAGGGCGATAGCGGCAGCGATGCGGGTTGGAGCGGCAGCGATAACGGCGGCTCGGGCTGGGATGGTGGCTCAGGCTTTGACACCGGCTTCAACAGCGATGGCTGGGGCGGTGGGTCGGATGACAGCAGCGGTTCCGGCAGCAGCAATTCCGCTTCGGGCGGCGGTTGGAGCGGCGGCGGGTCGGACGATGGCGGGTCCGGCTGGGATGGTGGTTCCGGCTACGACACGGGCTTCAACAGCGATGGCTGGGGCGGCTCGGACAGCGACAGCCTGTGGTGAGGCTTGACGGGCCGGCCAGCAGCATCGTCACGCCATGCGCTGCTGGTGCCGTTGGACGGCGCTGAGCCGGGCCTTTCAAGCGTGTGGTCAGCCGGGTTCCAGCCAGTGCGGGTGGTCGGCGTCGATGAAGTGGGGTGTGCCCTCTGGCAGGATGCGGGCGAATTCGCGCACCGCCGGGGTCGCTTCCACCAGCCGGGCACTGCCCGCCGGGTAGTCGCGGCTGGTGCCGGCCAGGCCGTGCCAGGCCTTGCCGCCGTGGCTGCCGGAGGCCGCGGTGTACAGCAAGGGTGTCTTGCCGCGGCCCAGGCTTTCGACCTGGGTGATGCGGAAGCGCAGGCGCTGGCCGCCGGTCTCGCGGATGGCCACCTCGTCGCCCGGGCGCAGCGCCTGCAGCGCCGCATCGCGCCGCGCCAGGCTCGCGGCGTCCCCAGATGGGTCGAACACGGATTGCGTGTTGAGGTTCAGGTTGTGGCGGCGGCGCAGGAGGCCGGGGGTTTCTGCGGTCAAGGCGTCACCTGGGCGGCTGATGGACGCGGGCCGGTTCCTTGCGGTGGCCCAGAAACGCGAAAGGCTCGCCGAAGCGAGCCTCTTGCAATCCGATGATCTTCCCGAGGGAAGATGGAGCGGGCGAAGGGATTCGAACCCTCGACCCCAACCTTGGCAAGGTTGTGCTCTACCCCTGAGCTACGCCCGCACTCCGTATCGGCGTGGCGGGCATTTGCCATGGCGGCGGGGGGCGCGCAACCCCCTTCCATACGGAAGCGGGCAATATTTATGACCCCGTATTGAAATCGTCCCGCCTCAGGCTGCGGCCTCACACACATCCACCCAGCCCTCGGCCACCAGCTCCGCCATATGGGCCGGGCTGATGCGCAGGGCGCTGTTGATGGAGCCCGCCGCGGGCAGCACTTCCTCGAAAGCGCGGAGGGAGACGTCGCAATAGACCGGCAGCGCCGTCGCCAGCCCGAAGGGGCAGACGCCGCCGATCGGGTGGCCGGTCAGCGCCACCACCTGCTCGGCCTCCAGCATGCGGGTCTTGCCGCCGAAGGCCGCCTTGGCCTTCTTGTTGTCCAGCCGCGCATCGCCGCGCGCCACCACCAGCAACACCCGCTCCCCCACACGCAAAGAGAGGGTCTTGGCGATCTGCCCGGGCGCCACGCCATGCACGGCGGCGGCATCCGCTACGGTGGGGGTGGGGGCATCGGTTTCCAGGATGGCGATGCCGGGGGCCTTCTCGGCCAGGAAGGCGCGGACGCTCTCAAGACTCATGCGATGCGGGCTCCGTTCGTCCGGGTTGCGGGGGGGCGACCCTATCCAGCCCGGCGCCGGCGGGGAAGCCCGGGGGTGCGTGGGCCTGCGCGCAGCGGATGGCGGGGCCGCCGGGATGAGCGTTGAGGCATCGGATGGCCCGCGATGCGGTGGAGCAGGGGAACAGGTGGCTGCTGGGCGCGCGGGGCCTAGTGAGAGATGACCGGGGAAACACATGCCGCAGGGATCGAACGGCCGGAGAAGGGGATGACCCGGGGCACCGATGTCCGAGGCAGCGATCAGCGGGACAACGTTACTGAGCCAACCGGTATGTCACGCGGGATTGGGAAGGTCAGGGGAAAGGATTCCCCTGCGTGAACGTATACGTTTACGCCATCTTTTTTCTGAACGTTGGCGCGGGGCCGGGCCGGCAAGGGTGTCCGTGAGGAAGGGCCACCTGGGCTTGAGCCATCAGCCCCCGAAATCACGCCCTTTCAGAACGGCTGACGCACCCACATCCACACCCGAAAGACTCGCAGAAGAAAGATGGGGTCCGGGGAATTCCTTCCCCGGCCTTCCTGCCCGAGGCCGCATCTCGATCCGTCCCAGGAATCGAATGGCCCGTGCGAGAAAGGCCGCAGGCGCGGATCAACCCGGGAACCCGGCTAACCAGGGAACGAAGGCCGCCGGGCTGTGTTTCCCTCCACGACCTATCGGATTGCACCGGCGGCCCGTCCCGCCGTTAACGACGGCCTCCACTTGCGTCCGCACCGACGGCACGCATCTATGCGGGGACAGGAAGCTGGAAGCCGGTACTCCCATGGAAGCGATGTTCAACACCCAGACCCCCCAAGCTGCCGATATCATCAAGGACAGCGACCAGAAGAACTTCATGCAGGACGTCGTGGCCGCCAGCCGCGAAGTGCCCGTCCTGGTCGATTTCTGGGCGACGTGGTGCGGCCCCTGCAAGCAGCTGACGCCGACGCTGGAGAAGGTCATCACCGCCGCCGGCGGCCGGGTGAAGCTGGTCAAGATCGACATCGACAAGAACCAGGCGCTGGTGCAGCAGCTCTCCCAGATGGGGCTGCCGCTGCAGTCGGTGCCGACGGTCGTGGCCTTCTGGCAGGGGCAGATCGCCGACCTGTTCCAGGGCGCGCTGCCGGAATCCGAGGTGAAGAAGTTTGTCGAGACGCTGCTGAAGGCCGCCGGCGGCCAGCTGCCCAGCGCCGACCTCCTGGCCGAGGCCAAGGCCGCGGTGGAGCAGGGAGACCACCAGGCGGCGCTGGAACTGTTCGCCGCCCTGGCGCAGCAGGAGCCGGAGAACCCCGAGGCCATGGCCGGCCTCGCCCGCGCGCTGATCGCACTGGGGGAGGAGGAGCAGGCCCAGGCGGTGGTGGACAGCGTGCCGGACAAGATCCGCAACCACGCCGAGATCACCGGCGTCCGCAGCGCGCTGGAACTGGCCGCCGAGGGCCGCAAAGCGCGGGAGCGTCTTTCCGAGTTCGAAACCCGCCTCGCCGCCGACCCGGACGACCACGAGGCGCGGATCGAGCTGGCGGTGGCGCTGAACGCCATGGACCGCCACCAGGAAGCCGCCGACGCGCTGCTGGAAGCCATCCGCCGCGACATCACCTGGAACGACGAGGCGGCCCGCAAGCAGCTGATCAAGTTCTTCGAGGCCTGGGGCCCTACCGACCCGGTGGTGCCGAAGGCGCGGCGTGGACTGTCCACGCTGTTGTTCCGCTGACGGCCTCGCGGAAGGGGCGGCATGCGCCGCCCTGCCTGCGGGCCGCGTGAGGTCCGCCATGTCCCCCTTCCGCGACCCCCGCCCCGGCGGCCTGCCGGCGGAGATTCCAATCTTCCCGCTGCAGGGCGCGTTGCTGCTGCCCGGCGGCCGCCTGCCGCTGAACATCTTCGAGCCACGCTATTTGGCGATGGTGGAGGATGCCCTGGGCACCGGCCGCCTGCTGGGCATGGTGCTGCCGGACCCGGCGCATCCGCGCATCGAAGGCCGCTCCACCATCTATCGCACCGGCTGCCTGGGCCGCATCGCCTCCTTCTCCGAGACCGATGACGGGCGCTACCTGATCACGCTGCTTGGCCTGCTGCGCTTCCGGGTGGTGGAGGAACTGCCGGACCGGCCGTCCGGCTACCGGCAGGTGAGCGCCGATTTCTCCCCCTACCTGGCGGATCTGGACCCGCCACCCGAAGGCCAGGCGCAGGACGCCCGCGCGCCCCTGCTGGCCGCGCTGCGCCCCTACTTCGCCGCCCGGCATATCGAGGTCGACTGGTCCGCGATCGAGCGCATGGCCATGCCTGCCCTCGTCACCACCCTGTGCATGATCTGCCCCTTCGATGGGCGGGAACAGCAAGCGCTGCTGGAGGCGGCCGACCCGGTGCAACGTGCGGACCTGCTGGTCACGCTGCTGCGGATCGACGCCAACCCCTCGGCCTCAATGGGCCAGCGGCCGAGCTGAAGAGCGGGACGGCCGGGGAAGGGATTCCCCGGCCTTCCGCCTCCCTCCCAGCCGACCACGCTGTTGCAACCACGGCCGTGAGTCCGGATTGACGCTTTGCCCGCCATGGCGCAGGAACCATCGGATATGAGCACCGAGACCGACACCCCCCCCTCCGCGCAGCCGTCTGGTGGTCCTGTGGACCCGCGGTTGTTGGAAATCCTGGTTTGCCCGCTGACCAAGGGTCCGCTGGTCTATGACCGCCAGAAGGGCGAGCTGATCAGCGAGAAGGCCGGGCTGGCCTATCCGATCCGCGATGGCATCCCCATCATGTTGCCGGACGAGGCCCGCCGACTGGAGGGCTGATGTCGGGCCCCGACCCCGCGCCGACCGAGCTGCGCCTCAAGCGGGCCGAGAAGGTGTTGGAGATCAGCTTCGCCGACGGTGCCCGCTTCACCCTGCCGGCCGAGTACCTGCGGGTGGAGAGCCCCTCCGCCGAGGTGCAGGGACATGGGCCGGGGCAACGCAAGTATGTCTCCGGCCGCCGCCATGTCGGCATCCTGCGGCTGGAGCCGGTCGGCCATTATGCGGTGCGGGTGTCGTTCGACGACCTGCATGACAGTGGCATCTACACCTGGGGCTATCTGCGCCAGCTGGGCGAGGAACAGGCGGAACGCTGGGCGTCCTACGAGGCGGAGCTGGCGGCGCGCGGCCTCTCGCGCGATCCGCCGGTGCGCGGCGCGGGCCGGGGGACGAGCGGGGGCTGAGATTTGGCGCCCCGGGCTTCGGCGCGGGACGCAGGGCGCCGGCAGGCTGGCTTTGGCGTGCGGGCCTTAAATTTTGCCTTGGTCCGGGCCTTGCTTGGCGGGGCCGGGTGATCGGGCCTGGTATTCGGGACCTGCCGTGTGGGTCCTGGCGTCGGGGCGCTGGCGTGTGGACCTGTCGTGTGGGTTCTGGCGTTGGGGTCGCTGGCGTGTCGGACCCTGGCGTGTGAGCGCTGATATGGGGCGTTGGCATTCAGGCCCCAGAATGTGGGCGCTGACGTGTGGGCCCTGGCATCCAGGCCCGGAGATTGACGTGGCTGCGTGACCCAGGGGCCTTTCCCGCCGTCGCGCTCTGGACGGAGCAAGTGAACGGCATGGATGCTGTGGATGCGCGGGTTGCGATCATTGGCGGCGGCTTCGCCGGCACGGCCCTGGCGGTACGATTGCGGGCCAGCCTGCCGGAAGGCGAGCCGATCCTGCTGTTCGAGGATGCGCCCGTCGCCGGCCCTGGCCTGGCCTATGGCACCACCGACCCTTCGCACCTGCTAAACGTCCCCGCCGGCGGCATGAGCCTGCATCCGGACAACCCGGCGCATTTCCAGGAATGGCTGGCCGGGCGTGACGACGCGCCGGAGGCCCCGGCCGATGGCGGCCCCGTCTTCGCCCCCCGGGCCCTGTATGGCGCGTATCTGGCGGCGCAGTTCGCTACCACCGGCATCACGACGCTGCCCTGCCGGGTGGAGACGGTGGAGAGCCTGCCGGGCGGTGGCTTCCGCCTTGGTGCCGGCAGCCAGTCCTGGCACGTGGCGCGGGTGGTGCTGGCGCTGGGCGGCTTCGCCAGCCCGGTGGGCGCGCCGCCGCACCTCATCGGCAATCCGTGGGACCCGGCGGCGCTGGAGGGGCTGGACCCCGAGTCACCGGTGCTGCTGGTCGGCATGGGGCTGACCATGGTGGACATGCTGCTGTCGTTGCGCCGGCTTGGCCATCGCGGCCAGGTGCTCGGCATCTCCCGCCATGGCTGGTTGCCGCTGGCGCATGTCGCCGGGCCGTTTCCGAAGGCCTGGCCGGTGGAGCTGCCGGCCGGTGCCGGCCCGGCGGCGCTGTGCCGCATCCTGCGCCAGGAAGCCGCCCGTGCCCTGGCCGCCGGCCAGCCCTGGCAAGCGGTGATGGACGGCGCCCGCCCGCAGGTGCAGCGCGTCTGGCAGGGGTGGAGCCCGGCGCAGCGCGCCAGCTTCCTGCGTCATGGCCGCACAGCCTGGAACCTGCACCGCCACCGGCTGGCCCCCGCCGTGGCCGCTACCGTGACCGGGCAACGGGCCACCGGCGGCCTGAATATCCGCGCCGCCCGCCTGCAGGACTGGCAGCCGGTGGCCGGCGGCGTGCAGGCCACGCTGCGCCATCGCCATGGTGGGCAAGAGACGCTGACGGTCGGCCGCATCATCCTCTGCACCGGCCCCGATTCGGCCGCCGCGTGGCGCGACATCGCCCCGGTGCCGGACCTGCTGCGGCGCGGCTTGGCGCGGCCGGACCCGTTGGGCATCGGCCTGGATGTCACCGGACCGGACGGCACCCTGCGCGGCGCCGATGGCCAGCCCGTGCCCGGCCTGGCCGCCGTCGGCCCGCTGACCCGCGGCGCGTTGTGGGAAATCACCGCCGTGCCGGAAATCCGCGCCCAGGCCGCCCAGGCGGCGTCCCAAGTGGTGGCAACGGTAGGAGCAGGGGCGGCAGGAGCAGGGGTGGCAGGACCGGGAGGCGCCGCATGAACCTCCCGGCCGATCTGCTGGACCGGCTGGCGGCCACCGCCACCCGGCGCGAGACACCGATGACCACCGGCAACCTGGTCTGGCACGCATGGGGCGACGGGCCGCCGCTGGTGCTGCTGCATGGCGGCGCCGGCTCCTGGCGCCACTGGGCGCGGAATATCGAGCTGCTGGCGCGGCGCCACCGTGTGCTGGCACCGGACATGCCGGGCCTTGGCGAATCCGCCCCGCCGCCGCCGGGCTTCGACCTGTGGAGCTACGCCCGGCTGGTGACCGGGGGGCTGGAGCACCTGCTCCGCCCCGGTGAGCGCTACGACCTGGCCGGCTTCTCCTTCGGCGGCGTCATCTCCGGCCACATCGCGGCGCTGGATGCGCGCGATGGCGCCAACCGGCTGCGCTCCTTCACCCTGGTCGGCGCCGGCGGGCTTGGCCTGCGGCGGGACCCGTTCACGCTGACCTCGGTCCGCAGCAAGCAGGGCGAGGCACGCACCGCCGCCCACCGCGCCAACCTCGCCGCGCTGATGATCGCCGACCCGGCGCGGATCGACGCGCTGGCGCTGCGCATCCAGGCCTGGAACAGCGACCATTCCCGCCTGCGCAGCCCCAAGCTGGTGCCGGAAGGCGCGCTGCGGGACGCGGTGCGGGAATCCATCGCCCCGCTGAACGTCATCTATGGCGAGCGCGACGCCATCGCCTACCCGTATATGGACGAGCGCGTGCAGCTCTTCGCTGCCCTGCGGCCGGAGACCGAGCTCCACATCATCCCCGCCGCCGGCCACTGGGTGGCGTTCGAGGCGGCCGAGACCTTCAACCCGCTGTTCTCGTCTCTCTTGGAGCGCTGAGGGGGACGGGGGCTGTGTGGCCCGGTCTTCGCTTGTTGGTACCGCTCCGTGCGGGCGGGCGTGGAGAAACAGGGGAGAATGAATTCTCCCCTGAGACCCCTCTTCTTTTCTTTCTGTCAGTTTGGGTGGTGCTGGGCGCCTGTGCGGTGATCGCAGGTGATCGGGGTCGGTTGCTTGCTGTCGCTGGCAACATGGGGTGTTTTGGGATCTGTGGCGGTAGAGGCTGCGTGCCACCGAGGTGGGAATATTATGTTATAAAACAATATATTAGTTGTCTTCCTGCCTTTTGCAGAAGCCCTGAAGATCGGGTTTCCAAAGGCCTCAGGCCTTTGGCGGGGAGAGTTTGAGAGGGGCAGCGCCCCTCTCAACGCAACGGCGAAAGACGGGAACGATCAACCCCCACGCCTCAGCGCCACCGCCGGCACCCCGCCCATGCGGGCTTCCGCCGCCACATCCGCTACCACGGCCGCGCCGACGCCGATGACGGCCCGGGCGCCGATCGTTACGCCCGGCTTCACGGCGCTGCCAAGTCCGACCAGGGCGCCCGCACCGACGCGGACGCCGCCGCCCAGCGTCGCGGCGGGGGCGATGTGGGCGGCGGGACCGATCTGGCAGTCATGCTCGACGATGCAGCCGGTGTTGAGGATGACGTGCTCCCCCACCACGGCGGCGGCGCCGACCACCACGCGGGGCAGCGCCACGCTGCCGGCGCCGATGCGGGCGGTGGAGGCGATGATGGCGCTGGGGTGCAGGATCTCCGGCAGGGTGTAGCCCAGGCCGCGCAGCCATTCGCCCAGGGCCTGGCGGCGGGCGTTGTCGCCCAGGGCCACGTGCGCGGCGGCCAGGCCTTGCCGGCGCAGCGCCTCGGCCATGGCGATGGGGCCGAGCAACTGGATGCCGGGCAGGCCGGCGGAGGCGGGGTTGTCGTCCAGCACGCCGGCGGGGGTGGGCCAGCCGGCGTCCCGCAGGGTTTCCAGCACCGCGCGGCCATGGCCGCCGGCGCCGATCAGCAGCAGGGGCGGCCGGGTGGCGGCATCCTGGCCAGGGTCCAGCTTGGCAGGCCCCATGGCATCGCGTATCGCCTGCATATGATGTCCCGTTTCCCTGCCTGGCTGGATGCGTCCGGCACCCATCGTTGCTGCCCCGCCGGATGGGTGCCAGGGCCGTGCCCCGGCCGCAAGGCCGTGGCATGACCTACTGGATCGATGTCGAGGACCTGTTCGAGTATGCGCTGATCAGCCGCCGCCCGAGCGGCATCCAGCGCCTGTCCTTCGAGCTGTACCGCGTGCTGCTGGAGCAGCGCCCGGGCGAGATCGGCTTCTGCCGGCATGACCGCCTGCGGAACACTCTGCGCACCGTGCCCTGGGCGGAGGTGGAGGCGGTGTTCGTCGCGCTGAGCGGCCGGCAGGACCCGGCGCCCGCGCGGCATGAGGGGCCGCGGCCGGTGGGCCAGGCCGGGCAGGTGCGCCGGCTGGCATCCCGCCTGCCGGCCGATATCCGCGTGCCGCTGGGCGAGGCCGCCCGCAGCCAGGGCGCCGCGCTGCGGGCC
>NZ_JACTVA010000027.1 GCF_014490485.1 Teichococcus aerophilus
GGCAGCGGCATGGGTGCCGGCGTCGGCCCGGGC
This sequence comes from Teichococcus aerophilus, assembly GCF_014490485.1. Taxonomy (GTDB): domain Bacteria; phylum Pseudomonadota; class Alphaproteobacteria; order Acetobacterales; family Acetobacteraceae; genus Pseudoroseomonas; species Pseudoroseomonas aerophila. The sequence goes on from NZ_JACTVA010000027.1 coordinate 34, forward strand.
GGGCCGGGCGTCGGCGGTGCGTCCGGCATCTCGGGCAGCGGCGGCGCCGGGTCCGGGTCGCCGGGGGCGCTCTCCATCGGTTGCGGGTCCGGCAGCGATGGCGCGGCGCCGCTGGTCTCGAACACCACTGGCACTTCCGTGCTGGGCCCCGCCGGCTCGCCCAGCTGCTTCTGCGGCATCGTCCAGAGCAGCAACGCCACCAGGATGGCGTGCAGCACGGCGGAACCGCCGATCCACCACCACAACCGCCGCCGGCGCAGCGGCGAGGCCGGCCGCGGCGGACGGGCCGAGGACGGTGCGGGCTTCTGCGGGGGCGTCGGGATATGCAGGGGTGGTGTCCGTCAGGCTGCGATCAAACCGTCATAGCCCTAGCACGCCCGGCCCGCACGCGCGCCCGTACGATCGGCCTGGACCAAGGCGCAGGGCAGACCGGCGTCCCCGGCACGCTCCTGCAACATGAAGCGTTTCCGCAACTGCACAATATGTTCTAAACGCTGCCGCATGACCGTCCTCGCTATCCGTGACCTGACCATCCGCATCGCCGGCCGCCCCCTGCTGGAAGGCGCCGACCTGATGGTGGACCCTGGCCGCAAGATCGGCCTGGTCGGCCGCAACGGTGCCGGCAAGTCCACCCTGCTGCGCGCCATCACCGGCCAGCTGCAGCCCGATGGCGGAGAGATCCGCTTGGCCGCGCGCGCGCGCATGACCCATGTGGCGCAGGAAGCCCCGGGCGGCCCGACCAGCCTGCTCGACACCGTCCTGGCCGCCGATACCGAGCGCGCCAGTCTGATGGCCGAGATGGAGACGACGCATGACGGCGCCCGTCTGGCCGAGATCCATGAGCGGCTGATCGCCATCCAGGCGGACAGCGCGCCGGCCCGTGCCGCCATCGTGCTCTCCGGCCTCGGCTTCGATGCCGCCGCGCAGCAGCGGCCGGTCAGCGAGTATTCGGGTGGCTGGCGCATGCGCGTGGCGCTGGCCTCCGCGCTGTTCCTGGAACCCGACATCCTGCTGCTGGATGAGCCGACCAACCACCTCGACCTCGAGGCCACCATCTGGCTGGAAGGCTGGCTGGCCCGCTTCTCCGGCGCCGCGCTGGTGGTCAGCCACGATCGCGGGCTGCTGGAACGCGGCGTGGATGCCATCGCGCATCTGGACCAGCAGAAGATCACCCTCTACCCGGGCGCCTATGACAATTTCGTGCGGGTTCGGACGGAACGCGCGGCCCAGCAGCAGGCCGCCAACGTCAAGATCTCCGCCCAGCGCGCGCACATGCAAGCCTTCGTGGACCGCTTCAAGGCGCAGGCCAGCAAGGCCCGCCAGGCGCAGTCCCGCATCAAGGCGCTGGAGAAGCTGCCGCAGATCGAATCGGTGGTGGAAGACCATGTCACCCGCTTCTCCTTCCCCGAGCCGGCGGAGCTTTCTCCGCCCATCCTGGCGCTGGCGAAGGCGGATGTGGGCTATGACGGCCGCACCATCCTCGGCAACCTGGACCTGCGGCTGGATCAGGAAGACCGCATCGCCCTGCTCGGCGCCAACGGCAACGGCAAGTCCACGCTGGCCAAGCTGCTGGCCGGGCGGCTGGAGCCGCAGCGCGGCAGCATCCACCGCGCGCCACGCCTGAAGGTCGGCTACTTCGCCCAGCACCAGACCGATGAGCTGGACCTGAGCGGCACGCCGCTGACCCACATGCAGGCAGCCCTGGGCAACAAGGCGACCGAAACCCAGTGCCGCGCCCAGCTGGCCCGCTTCGGCCTGGATGTGGAGCGCGCGACCACCACCATCTCCTCCCTCTCCGGCGGCGAGAAGGGGCGGCTGCTGCTGGCGCTCTGCACGCGCGAAGCACCGCAACTGCTGATCCTCGATGAGCCGACGAACCACCTGGACATCGACGCGCGCGAGGCCCTGGTGCGCGCGCTGGCCGATTACCGTGGCGCCGTCATCCTCATCACCCACGACCCGCATCTGGTGGAGTTGGCGGCGGACAAGCTGTGGCTGGTGGGCGACGGTAAGGTCACCAGCTTCGATGGCGACCTGGACGACTACCGTGGCTACCTGGCGGACCGCACCCGCGCCGCCAAGCAGGCCAACGCCCCCGCCAAGGAACGCCCGCGCGACGAGCGCAAGGAGCGCGCCGAAGCCCGTGCCGCCAGCAAGGCCGCCCTGGCGCCGATCCGCGAACGCGTCACGCAAATCGAGACCGACATGGCCCGCATGCAGCGGGAAGCGGAGCTGATCGCCAAGAAGCTGTCGGACCCCGCCACCCATGCGCGCTTCAAGGCGTCCGACATCGCCAAGGTAACGCAGAAGCACGGCTTCCTGATCAAGCAGGTCGCCCTGCTGGAAGAGGAATGGCTCTCCCTGCAGGAAAAGCTGGAAGCGGCGTAAGCCTCGGGCGGGGGATACTCCGTCCGTCTGTCCTGGCTGCGGAAAGAGGAAGGCCGGGGAAGGAATTCCCCGGGCCCCTTCTTTCTTTTCTTCGAGTTTTTGCTGGCGTGGCTGTTGGGAAGTTTCGTCTGATTTAAAGCGGGCCGGGTGCGCCGGAGGTCAAGGACTTCCGGCGACTGAGAGCTCAGCCCGCGTGGCCCACTTTTGAGTATTTCGGGGCCTTATTCTTAGAGCATGATGCGTTCACATTCGTTCGCGCACCATGCTCTCTGTCTTTGTTGGATCGCGTGATTCAGGCTTTCCGGCGATTCCACCTCAAGCCATCACGCTCTGAAGCCTGGAGACGGCTTGCCTGGATGCGCCGCAGGCTGCCGACTCTGGTTATTCCGGCGCACCCCCCGCCCACGACGCTCCCCAAACTCCCAGAAAGACGATGGGAGTCTGGGGAAATGCCTTCCCCCAGCCTTCCCCTTCAGTTCGAGGCATCGCGCCCCAGGTAGCGAAACCGCGTCTGCTGCCACCATTCGCTACGGAGCGTCGCCAGCAGTGTGACATCCAGCGCCACGCGGATAGTGTTCTCCAACGGCAGGGCGATGGCGTAGTTCTGGTTGTCCAGCGTGATGGGCAGCACTTCCAGTTCCGGGAAATCCTGTTGCACCGTCCAGGCCAGCAACGGGCGGTCGTAGACGAAGGCGTCGATCTGCCCGGCCTTCAGCGCGCGCAGGCCATCCGCCGGCAGGTTGTACGGTTGGAAGCCGATGCGCTGCATGCCGAGATATTCCACCGTGGAAGAGCCCGCTACCGCGCCGACGCGGATGCTGCGCAGGTCGTTCGCCGTGCGCACCACGCCCTGCATCCGCTGCGTCGTCAGCGCCGAGGTGATGCCGGCGATGAACACCGCGATGGTGACGACGGACGCGATCATCCACACCACCGCCAGGATGCGGCCAGGCAGCGTGCGCGGTCCATCCTGCGCCGCGCCCGCCTGCGTCATCGCCACGGCCGACCACCACACGCCAGCGACGAAGCCGCGCATGGCGTTGCCGCCATAGGCCTCATGCTGCTTGCGCTCGAACAGCCAGATCAGCGTGCCCACCAGCAGCGCAATGGCCAGCAGCGTCAGCACGCCCTGCAAGAAACCGAAGGAGAAGAAGGTCCGCAACACCGGCAGCCACGCGGTGGCACCGCCACGGCCGACCGCGACGCCGAGCCCGGTGGAGAAGAATGGCTGGGTGAAATCCATGACCTGCCGCCGCGCGGCGGTGACCGTCAGCGCCGCCGCCGCCGCATCCACCTGCCCGTTGGACACGGCATCGACCAGCGCGGCGACCGTATCCCGCTCCTCAAACCGGTAGCGCAGGTTCAACCGCTCGGCCACATGGCGCCACAGGTCGATGCTGATGCCTTCCCACTGCCCCTCGGCATTCTTCATCGCGAAAGGCGGCGCGGCGCGGGTGCCGACGACCAGTTCCCGCCCCGCCGCCGGTTGCGCCTGCGCCACCCAGGGCAGCAGCCACAGCCCCACCACAGTCATAACAGCAAAGATCCAGCTACGATGCCCGCCTTTGGCGTTCGACAAAGGGTGGGGCATGGCCTGAGCTCTCCGGGACTGAACCATTTCTTTATCGGATCAGTCCGGCGTCGCGACAATCCATAAAACGCTCTGCTTGGCTGAGGGGGAGGCGCGGTACGTGACGGTTGGGAAGGCCGGGGAAAGAATTCCCCGGACCCCTTCTTTTCTTTGCGCGTTTGGCATCGCGCTCGAAGTGAAGGCGGACGCTGCTTGATGATTCCAAATATGGGCCGCACGGGCTGAATCGTCAGTTGCCGGAGGTCCCAGACCTCCGGCGGGAACTAGCCGGCCCAAACAACAGCGGACATCTCAACAGACACGCCACCAAAAACTCGAAAAAAAGAAGGAGCCCGGGGAATTCTTTCCCCGGCCTTCGCCTCCCCTTCCTAAAGAGCCCGCCCCCTCAGCTGGCCAGGGCAGTCCGGCCGCGCCGCTGCTGGCGCAACACGTCCTCGATCCAGCGGTCCAGGCGCGCCGTCTCGGCTTCCGCGCGGTCCAGGTCCGGGTAGGCCTGGGGGAAGCGCAGGGCCAGCCAGCGCCAGGCGACGAGGCGCTTATGCACCTTCTCGCCCCGCTGCAGTTCCTCGCCACTGGCCTGTTCCGGCGCGGGCAGGCGCCCGGCGGAGGGCGGCACGATGGGGCGGCCGGCGGCGTGGTCCACCGCCCAGCGGGCCAGGCGGGTGATGCCGTTGTCGCGCTCGTCCACCGGGCACATGGCGTAGGTCCAGCGATCCATCAGCGGGATGCCGACGCCATCGATGGCGGAGGCGATGGCCTGGGCCTGGGTCATGTCCGCCAGCCGGTAGTTCGGATCATCCAGTCGCAGCACGGCGCGCTTGATGCGCGCCAGCACGCCGAACAGGCTGTCCGAACCGATTTCCGCCGCCACGGCCTGGATGATATCGGCATCCGGCTGCACCTGGGGCCGCAGTTCCACCGGCGGGGCCGGCGGCGCGTTCAGCATGTGGCGGACGAAGTCGGGGCTGCCGGCGCCGGCCAGCACGGCCACCACGCCCTCCTCGAACTTGCCGTAGCGGCCGGCGCGGCCGCCGATCTGCTTGATCTCCTGCGCGTTCAGGTCCCGCCTGCCCTCGCCATCGAACTTCTTCAGCGTGGTGAAGATGACGCGGCGGATCGGCAGGTTCAGGCCCATGCCGATGGCATCCGTCGCCACCACGATATCGGCCTCGCCATTGCGGAAGCGCGCGGCCTCGGCCCGGCGCACCTCGGGGGAGAGCGCGCCGTAGATCACCGCCACGCGGCGCCCGCGCCGCACCAGCTCCGCCCGCATGTCCAGCACATCGCGGCGGGAGAAGGCGATCAGCGCATCGCCCGGGCGCAGGTCGCCCAGCCCCACCGGGTTGGTGGCGGCGCGCAACGGCCCTTTGCGCTCCAGCGAGATCTTCTCGACGTCATCGCCGCACAGCGTGGCGATGCGCTCCACCATCGGGATGCATTCCGGTGCGCCGAGAACGAACACGTCGCGCGCCGGCACGCCCATGATGGCGGCGGTCCAGGCAGCGCCGCGGTCGCGGTCGTGCAGCAGCTGCGCCTCATCGATGATGGCGACGTCGACGGGGTTGTGCAGCGGGCACATCTCCACCGTCGCGGCCAGGTGGCGGCTGCCGGGGACGTGGATGCGCTCCTCGCCCGTGGCCAGCGATGCCAGCACGCCGCGCGAAGCCAGCGCATCGCGGAACTCATGCGCCAGCAGCCGCAGGGGCGCGAGCGCGAAGCCGGTCTCGGCGGTGGCAAGCCGGTCCAGTGCCGTGTGGCTCTTGCCGCTGTTGGTCGGGCCCGTCACCAGCGTGATGCGCCGCTTCAGGGCGCGCGCGGTGGCGAAGTGGGCCGCGTAGCGGTCCAGCGCCGCCACCCGTGCCACCGCCGCGTTGCCGACACGGATGGAAGGGGCTTCCCGCCTCGATTCCTTGCGGTCGGCCGATTCGACCTCGGCACGGCGCCATTCGGCCGATTCGCGCTTGAGCGGCAGGATCTCCGCCGGGTCGAATTCCCAGCGCTCCCGACCGCCACGCTCGCGCTGCTTGCGGGCCACCGGCAGCAGGCCGGCGCCAGCCCAGCGCAACGCCTCGCGCGGCGTGCAGCCCAGCAGGGCGGGGATGCCCTCGATGCCCACCAGGCTCTTTTCCCAGGCGCGCAGCCGCGCCACTTCCTCGCGCTTGCGGGCGCGGGACGCCTGCTCGGCCGCGCGGAGCTCACCGCGGCGCCGGTCCTCGGCCCGGATGGCGGCGGAGACGAAGGCGGCCGTGGCGCCCTGGTCCAGCCCATGGGCCTGCGCCACCTGCTGCGCCAGCGTGGCGTGCCGGTCGGCGGGCAGGGCATGGCCGGTGGCATCCAGCAGCTCGGCCGCCATCGCCTCCAGTGCCGCCTCGGGCGTCGCACCGGCGCCACGCATGCGGGAGCCGACAACCTGCCGCAGCGAATCGCGCAGCGCCTCGTCGTCCGCATCCGGATCGGTCATGTGGCCGGCGGCGGCATCGGCATCGGCGCGGCGCACCCAGCTCTCGCCGAAGCGGTTGGCCAGGTCCATCAGCCGGCCGGTCCAGGCCTTGCGGCGGACCTGGCACAGTGCATCGGCTACCACATCGCGGTCCGCCGGCATGCGGCGGGAGACCAGCCGCACCAGTTGCGGCATTTCCCGCGCTTCGACCCGAAGCCCTGTGGCCGCGATGGCGGCCTCGGCCGGATGGGCCAAGGGTTCGGTCGTGACGTCGTTCAAATTCTATCCTCCAGGCGCGCGGGGAATGTCCGGCGCACCATGCGTCTCAAGCAAAAGGGGGGCCAGGGGAATGGCAGGGGTGCAGGCACCGGGCCGTCGCGAACTGGCGAAAGGCGCAGCCACATGCCGCGCGTTTGAAAGGCTTCTACAGCAAAACGACCCCAGGTCCAGAATTACCGCGCCACGGAATAGCCGGGTTGCGCACAGGTCGGAGGAGGTGGGAATGCCATGCCGTCCTGTGAAATTCTGGCGTGAGAGCAACGCCTTGAGGGTGCTCCATACTAGGTGAGGTACCGCCTGGGGCTTGAGAGGGGCGCTGCCCCTCTCAAACTCTCCCCGCCAAAGGCCTGAGGCCTTTGGAAACCCTTTTGTCAGATGCCAAGGCAGGGGCTGAGATGAGCAATTATTATATTGTTATATAAAGATTTTTAAATGGATCACGAAGCTGAAATGAGGCTCCGGAGGCTGCTATTGTGCCAGGAGGATGCCAGGGAGGTGGCTCCCCTCTCGTTCCACCTCTACGGCATTTCCCACGCCCGTTCTGTCGCCATCCGGCAGAAGCCGCCATTCAGCGCTCGCAAGTACACAAACGCCACGGCCCGCCGCCCCAGCCCGCCGCAAAACTCGCAGAAAAAAGGAAGGGGTCCGGGGAATTCCTTCACCGGCCTTCCCCTAACGCCAAGCGCCCGCGCAGGCGCCACCGCGCGGCCAGACCCAGGGCCGCATCCACCGGCAGGGCGGCGCCTTCGCGGGCGCGCCACCACCAACGGTCCCGCCATTCCATCGCGGCCTCCGGCGGCGGGGCGGCGCGGGCGGGCAGACCCATCAGCCGCAGCAGCATGACGCAGCGTGGCAGGTGGTAGCCGCTGCTGGCGGCCCAGACCGGACCTTCGTGCCCGGCGAGCATGGCGGCGCAGGCCACAGCGGATTCCAGGGTATCGGTCGCCGTGGCTTCCTGGCGGATCGAACTCGCGGGGATGCCAAGGTCCTGCAGCAGCCGGGCCATGACCACCGCTTCCGGCTCGCCATGTTTTCCCTGGCCGCCGGTAGGAATGTAGAGCGGGTTGTCGAGCGTGGCGCCGAAGCGGGCGGCGGCCTGGACGCGGCGGCGCAGGGTGAGGCTGGGCCCGCCATCCGGGCGGATGGCGGCGCCGAAGATGATGATGGCGGCCCGGCCGCTCAAGCCGGCGCGGCCAGCAGCAACCGGTTGAAGGGTTCCAGCGCCCCGCGCAGCGCGGCGAAGTCGCGCAGGAATACGTCCTGGGCAATGCCATTGGCGGCCAGGGCGGCCCCGATGGCGCCGATGCTGCGCTGGCCGTCGACCCGGCTGAGGATGGCCGCCGCCAGGCGCGGCAGCGGCACGCCGACGCGCAGGTCGTCGAACGCCACCCGCAGCACGCCGTCGGCGGGGATGCCCCGCGCCAGGGTCGGCCCATCCAGCTCCCGCAACACGGGGATGGAAGCAGGGTCGTCCCAGGCCGGCTCCACCGCCTCGCCCAATGTGCAGTAGGCGATGTGGATGCCCATGTTGCCGGTGATGGCCTCGGCCAGCGCAGCGCGCTCCACCGGCGTCATGGCGGCGGTGCGGGCGCGCAGGCGCGGGTCGGGCAGATAGCGGTCCGGGTCGTAGCGCCCGGGCTCGACGAAGCAGCGCAGGTGCAGCCCGGCGCCCTCGATCAGCGCGGCCAGGGCCGGCACGGTGAAGGCGACGTCGCGGGGGTTCAGCAGCAGGTCGTACAGCCCGGCATCGCCGCCCTTGATGTGGTCGTCAATCCAGGGGTTGCGGCGCAGCCAGGCGGTCTCCGGCGTGTGCTTCCAAAGGCGCTTGGCCACTTCCACGCGCTCCGCCGGGGCCTCGGATGCCGGGGCCAGCAGGCGCAGCGCATCCTGCAACATGTACACGCCGGTGCGCCCGTGCGGCGCATAGACCATCAGGCCGATGCCACCACCCGGCGCCAGCGCGCCCGCCAGCGCCGCCAGCCCGGCCGCCGGGTCCGGCAGATGGTGCAGCACACCGCAGCAATCGATGTAATCGAAATGCCCCAGCCCCAGCTCCGGCAGGTCCAGCAGCGAGCCGTTGACGAAGCGGATATTGGTCAGGCCCCGGACCTTCGCCCGTTCCTCCGCCACCTTGCGCGCGGCGGTCGAGCGATCCAGCCACACCACCTCGCCTGGGCGGCCGGCCTGGGCCAGCTGCTGCGCCAGCATCATCGTGCCGTCGCCACTGCCACCGCCGGCCATCAGCGCCCGGATCGGCCGGCTGGCCGGGCGGCGCGCGCCGAAGATCCAGTGGTCGATCTCCAGCAAATGGCTGGGGCTGCCGACGATCAGCCGCTTCGCCTCCTCCCGCGGGTCGCGGGCCGGGTAAGGATAGGCTTCGTACTGGGCGGCAAGGCGGTTGTCGGTGGCATCCTGCATGGCGTCGCTGGATAAAGCAGAATCCGGCGGCTGCCCACCTCTTCGCGGTCAGGCCCTGCTCTCGCCCACCGCCTCGCTTCCTTCCCCTGCGCAGCGACGGCCTTTCAACGGCGCCCTCCCCGCCTGTCAGCCGGCACGGCGGTTCCCCATATCCCGGGCCACGACCGCCGCCAGGCCACCGGTTCAGGGCGCCCATTTTGCAAGGAGCAAAGACGCCATGCCTTCCATTTCCCTTCTCTCCCGCATCGTGCTGGTGCTGCTGGTCATCAGCGCCATCATCCGCATCGCGATGTATACCAGCGGCTGATCTGCCCGCGGGGGGATCGGCGCTGCGAATGGCGGGTATCGGTAGAGGCAATTGGAACAGCAGGCGGCGCGGGCCTATCTCACTCCTCGAAGAGCGGCACAGATGCCGCACCAAGGCTCAAGAGGATTGATACTATGTTTCGCACCACTGTTCTTTCTGCTCTTCTGATCTCTGGCCTGTCCGGCGCCGCGATGGCCGCGAATGGCGACGCCAATATTGAGGCTTTCGTTGCCCAGCAGCCGCATAGCGAGGCAGTGAGCCAGGGCATGCCGCACTTCGCCGGCAACCAGGATGGCCAGCCGGTCATCCGCTACTCCGGCCAGGCGCAGGGCAACCTTTCGGCCGGCTACCCGGTGATCGTCGGCAACCAGGACGGCCAACCGGTAATCGTGTACCGCTAGAGCGTGATGGCTTGAGGCGGAAGCGCCGAAAGCCTGAAGGACGCGATCAAAGGCATAGAGCATCGAGTGTGAACGCATGATGTTCCATGCCCGGATGGGCTGAACCAGGCACCCCGCTCAGGGGGCCTGCCGATACGGTGCGCAACGGGCGGGGGCCTCCCTCCGCCCGTTTCGCCGTGTCCGCGCCGCGGGTGGGCGTTACCGGCGGGGCGTTTCATGCCTGGGCGGCGGGGATGCGGCAGGGTAGAGTGCGCCCCCTTTGCCCAAGCCGCTTTATTCGACAGGCCCGACTGGATGACCGAACTCGCCTTCCACAACAGCGCCACTCGCCGGCGGGAGATCTTTGTCCCGATCGATGCGCAGCATGTGCGCCTCTATGTGTGTGGGCCCACGGTCTACGACCTGGCGCATCTGGGCAATGCACGCCCCGTCGTGGTGTTCGACGTGCTGACCCGCCTGCTGCGCCGGCGGTTCCCGCGCGTCACCTATGTCCGCAACATCACGGACGTGGACGACAAGATCAACGCCCGCTCCCGCGAGAGCGGCGAGCCGATCGGCGCCATCACCGCCCGCACCACGGCCGATTTCCACCGGGACATGGAAGCCCTGGGCTGCCTGCCGCCGGACGAGGAGCCGCGCGCGACCGACAACATCGCGCCGATGGTCGAGATGATCGAGAAGCTCATCGCCAACGGCAACGCCTACGCCGCCGAGGGCCATGTGCTGTTCTCCGTCCCCAGTTATGCCGATTACGGCAAGCTCTCCGGCCGCACGCCGGATGAGATGCTGGCCGGCGCCCGCGTGGATGTCGCCCCCTACAAGCGGGACCCGGGCGACTTCGTGCTGTGGAAGCCCAGCGACGACGGCATGCCGGGCTGGGACAGTCCCTGGGGCCGCGGCCGCCCGGGCTGGCACATTGAATGCTCCGCCATGTCCTGGCGCTATCTGGGCGCGGAATTCGACATCCATGGCGGCGGGCACGACCTGATCTTCCCGCACCACGAGAACGAGCTGGCGCAATCCGCCTGCGCCTTCCCCGGCAGCCGCTTCGCCCGCTACTGGCTGCACAACGGCATGCTGCTGGTGGATGGGGAGAAGATGTCCAAATCCGTCGGCAATTTCCTCACCGTGCGGGACATCCTCGGCCGTGGCGCCTGGGCGGGCGAGGCCTTCCGCCTGCTGCTGCTCAAGACGCACTACCGCGCCGCCATCGACTACACGGTGGAGCGGCTGGACGAGGCGCATACCGAGCTGGACGATTTCTACGCCGTCCTGGCCCGTGACCTGCCGGAACCGGATGCGGACGACGCCCTGGTGGCCGAGATGGCCGAATGGGCGCTGGAACCGCTGCATGACGACCTGAACACCGCCCTCGCCATCGCCCGCCTGCGGGACCTACGGACGCTGGAGAACGTGGCCACCGTCGGCGGTTCCGACACCGCCGTCCTGCACCGCATCGGCAAGGCGTGGGAACCGGAATCGGGCCAGGCCGCCGCCGCGCTGCGCCAGGCCGCCGCCGTGCTGGGCCTGCTGGGCTCCGACCCCAGGACCTGGCGCCAGGGTGGCCAAAGCGACGAAGTGGCCGCCATCGAAGCCGCCATCGCCGCCCGCCTCGCCGCCCGCGCCGCCAAGAACTGGGCGGAAGCGGACCGCATCCGTGGCGAACTCTCGGCCCAGGGGATCGTGCTGGAGGATACGGCCGGAGCGACGTCCTGGCGGCGGGTCTGACGGCATCTGAAGACTGAAGACTGAAGACTGAAGACTGAAGACTGAAGACTGAAGACTGAAGACTGAAGGCTGGGGGAATGAATTCCCCCAGGCCCCCTTCTTTTTTTCTGCGAGTCTTTCGGTCGTGGCTGTGGGTGCAGCGGTTTGTTGTGGGGGTTAGGGCGGGTTCGCGCGGAAGCGGCGTGCGCCTTCCACGAGGAACCACCTAGCGGCACGGTTGCTGAGAATGGTTTTGGGGCAGGCCTGGTGAAAGCTCAGCTCACCTGCGTCCTGGCTAAAACCCTGCTCGGGCCATGCATCTTTTAGCAGGCTATGCGCTCGCGGCGTTCTGCGGCCGTGTCCTTGCACCGCATGAACGGCAGAGGCCGCGTCACATCTGGTGCGCATCCGGCCAGGTGACGAACAGGCCGACATCGCGCGGAAAACCCTCCGGCGTGAAGCTCATGATGCGAGCATCGAAGCCAAAACCGCCCAGCCGCAAATCGCTGTACCAGAAATCGTAGATGCGGCGGGCATAGCCGGGTAGCTCGTTCTCCCAGCCTTCCAGCTGGTGGTTGATGTGGCGGCCGCCATCGGCGCAGTAGTCGCTGGGGAAGGTGGCCAGCATCGCCTCCCGCTCATGCTGCAGGAACTCGGTGCGGATGCGGCGCAGGAACAGCGCACGGTCATCCTCGGTCAGGGCGCGCTGCTCGTAATGCTTGCGCTCCATCTCGAACTTCGCCGCCTTCTCGGCCTCCGCACGGCGGGCGGCGTCGCGCTCACGGCGTTCCTCGGCCTGCTCCTCGTTCAGCAGGTCCTGCAGGCTCAGGCTGGGGTTGGCGCCATCTTCCGCACTCATCGCAGCACTCCTTCTCATGCCGAGCGTGACGCATTCGCCCACTCCGCTCCAGGCTTTTGCGAGGGGCGCCGTCCCGCTCAAACTCTCCGCCAGAAGACTGGAGACCTTTGGAAGCCCGTTTTTGGAAACACTCCACCGAAACAGCAACGCCCCGAAGTCGCCCAGGCCGAAACCCCTGCATCGCGGTGCAGGGGATCGCATCCCCTGCCGGAGGAGTTCGAGGGGGCAGCGCCCCCTCGATCAACCGCGCCCCTCAGCCCGGCGGCGCAGTCGCGTCCAACCCAGCCTGGATGGCATCGCGCAGCAGCCCGGCGCTGTGCCGCAACGCCGCCGCCTCCGCCTCATCCAACGGCGGCGTCAGCGGGCGGGACGCTCCGCGCGCACCCAGCACATGCGGCAAGGACACACAGGTCTCCCGCACCCCCAGCAACTCCTCCATGAAGGTGGAGACGCTGAACACCACGTGCTCGTCATTGACGATGGCGCGCGTCAGCCGCGCGATGCAGCCGCCGATGCCGAAATTGGAAACCCCCTTCCCTTCCTTGATCCGGTAGGCGGAGGTGCGGACTTCCTGCGCAATCGTGGCCTGCAACTCGGGCGGCAGGGGCTGGCCGATCTCCTCGGCGAAGCGGGTCAGCGGCATGCCGGCGATCTGTGCGCCGGACCAGTGCATCACTTCCGAATCGCCGTGCTCGCCCAGGACGTTGGCGTGCACCGACCCGGCCGAGACGCCCAGGTGGCGGGCCAGCCGGTCCCGGAACCGGGCGGAATCCAGCGCGCAGCCAGTACCGATGGCGCGGCCTGGCGGCACCGCGAAGCGGCGCACCGCCACGGCGGGCATCACGTCCACCGGGTTGGTGGCGAATAGCAGCGCCGTCTCCGGCGCCACCGCCAGCACGCTCTCCAGCACCTTGGAGACGACGTGGATATTCGCCGCCAGCAGGTCCAGCCGCGTCTGCCCCGGCTTCAGGCTGGTGCCGGCGGTGATGACGACGACATCCGCACCCGCCAGGTCGGCATAGTCGCCGGCGCAGATCTGCGCGGCGCCGCCGAACGCCGCGGCATGCGCGATGTCCGAGGCCTCGGACCGTGCGCGGGCGTGGTCCAGGTCCACCAGCACGATGTCGCTGACCCCCTGGGCCTGCGCCAGCAGGAAGCCCGCGGCGGCGCCGACCTGCCCGGCGCCGATGATCCCGACTTTGCCGCCCATCTCACAACACTCCCATCATCGGCCACACGGTGGCGGAGAACAGCAGCAGCAACAGCAGGCCGGCGACGGTCATAAGGATGCCGACCTTGGCGAATTGCAGCGTGCTGAAGGCGCCGGTGCCGTAGCACAGCATGTTCTGCGGTGCGTTGGTCGGCAAAATGAAGCCGAAGGAGACGACGAAGCTCTGGATCATGACGATGCCGAAGGCGGTCTCCGCGCCGAAGGGCAGCGTCTGGCTGAAGGCGATCATGATCGGGATCAGCGTACTGGCCAGCCCGGTGGCTGAGGCGAAGCCCAGATGCAGCACGATGCTGAACAGGGACAGCGCCCCCACCACGGCCACGACCGAAAGCCCCTCCAGCCCCAGCTGCCCCAGCGTGACGCCCGCCAGCCAGGACGCCGCCCCGGTGCGGGAGAGCAGGATGCCCAGCGCGATGCCGGCGGCGAACAGCACGATCGTGCCCCACGGCACCTGCTTCTCCGCCTGCGCCCAGGTCATGACGCCGATCCGCGGCATCAGCAGCAGCGCGATGCCGAGCTGCGTGGTGGTGGTGGTATCCAGCGGGTGCAGCCAGCCCTCGGTGGACCACAGCACCAGCAGCAGCAGCGCCACCAGCATCAGCCGCTTCTCCGGCAGCGTGACGGGGCCGAGCGTCGCCACCTCCTCCGCCAGCCGCCGCTTGGCTTCCTCCGCCGGCGGCACATGCGGGCGCAGCACCATCAGGGAGACGAAGAACAACACCACGGTCATGGACAGCGTGAAGGGCAGCGCGGTGATGAACCATTCGCCCCAGGTCACGGTGCGCTCGAACGCGCCCTGCATGAAGTTCAGGCTTATCAGGTTCTGCGCCGCGCCGGTCTTCACCGCCATGTTGAAGATGGAGCAGGCCTGCGCCGTCACGATCATCAGCGTGGCGCCCAGGCTGCTCGTCACCGGCAGCCCCAGCGCGGTGACGACGCCGACCATGATGGGAATCACCGCGCCGACACGCGCGGTGGCGGAAGGAATGAACAGCGCCAGCACGAAGCCGACGATCATCGCCCCCACCGTCAGCCGCGCCGGGGAGATGCCGACCTTGCTCATCACCAGAAGCGCCACGCGGCGGTCCAGCCCCGTCAGCTTCAGCGCCACCGCCAGGAACAACGCCCCGGCCACCAGCAGCACGGCGGAGGACGAATAGCCCCCCAGCATCACCTGCAGCGCATCGGCCGAGCTCATCGGCCTGGCGCCCTCGGTCAGCGGCTTGCCCATCAGCCCCAGCACGGCCATGCCGGTCAGGATGATGGCGCTGGCGGCGGGCGAGACGCACTCGCTGATCCACAGGATGATGACCAGCGCCAGCAGCCCCAGCGCGACCTGGCCGGAGGCCGTCAGCCCCGCCGGCGTCGGCAGCATCAGCACGGCCACGTAGACGGCCAGCGCGATGCCCAACCAGGCCAGCTTGCGGTTGGATGTGGGTTCCCCCGGTGACATCAGTAGCATCGCCATCACTCCCGGATTGCGGCGGGGCATGCTGACTCGCTTCCAGGTTGCACGAAAGCCTTGGCTTGGCATGCCAGCCCGGCCGGCCGGAATTGATCCAGATCATGGCGAAACCGGCCTGGAAGCCCGATTCTGAAGGCGCCGGCGCCGTGAAGTGATGCCACCTCTGCCCCGTCCCAAGGCATCGCGGCGCGGGAAACGCCGGAACACAGTTGCGAGACCGCAATCACGCCGGGGATCGTTGCCGGCCTGGCTCCAGGTTCCGTGGCCCTGCGTTGGCTGCGTCTTCTACGGAAATTCATTGGGTCTTGAGAGGAGCTCTGCCCCTCTCAAACTCTCCCCGCCAAAGGCCTGAGGCCTTTGGAAACCACGGTTATGTCCGGTTCGTGGATAAGAGCGACGGACTTTTGGGTGATCGTGCTGGTGGATCAGCCGGAGTTCGATCTCTTCCACCTCGCGGGTGCAGGGGATCGAATCCCCTGCCAGGGGAGCTTGAGGGGGCGGCGCCCCCTCAACCCTCGCCAACCGAGAGAGTCTCCTCAGGCCGAGCGTGTCGCCGACGCCCTGCGCCCCCGTACCGGCTGCCGGCCCTGCTGCCACTTCCCGTACAGCGCCGGCAGCAGCATGGCGGCGGAGACGATGCCCACCCACAGCGCCGGCCGCAGCCCGAATTCAGTGTCCAGGTTGGCTTCCAGCACCGGCCAGAAGGGCACGCCGGTGCCCAGCCCGTACCAAGCGGCTTCCAGCAGTGCGGTGCCGATGGCGGCGATGGGTACCAGCAGGGCCAGCCGCCACAGGGCTGGCGCGCCGCCCTTGGGCGCCAGCAGGCGGTAGCCCATCAGCCACAGGAACAGCCCGGCAGTCAGCATCGCCTCGGTCACGTCCAGCTTGGTTTGCAGCACGAAATGCACCAGCGCCAGCACGCCGATGGCGTAGACGGCGCGATGCAGCGCCTGCCAGCGCCGGCCGCCCAGCCGCTTCACCCAGCCATCGGTGGAGGTGATGCCCAGCGCCACCAGCCCCACCAGCGCCACGAAGCCGATGGTCAGGTAGAAGCGCAGGACGATCTCGGACACCACCTTGCCCAGGTCGAAGCCCTGGTCGGCGATGTACAGCGCCAGGTGGGCCAGGATGTAGGCCATGGCCGCCACGCCCACCATGCGCCGCACCAGCATGACGCGCGGCTGGCGCACCAATTGCCGCAGCGGCGTCACCAGCAGCGACACCAGCAGGATGCGTACGCCCCACAGGCCGGTCTGGTGGATAGCCTCGTTCAGCGGGCGCGGGCCCAGCATTCCGTTGGCGGCCTGCCAGGCCAGCCACAGTGCCGGCAGCATCAGCGCCACCAGCACCGCCAGCTTGAAGGCAGAAAACGCGCCCTGGCGGTCCCGCCAGGGAACCCCGATGCCGCTTCTGGGCCCGGGGGGCGAGGGGATGGCGCGCGCGGTCATGCAGGCAGGGTCCTTCGAAAGGCTTCGCAGCATGTGGGACGCCGCACCCGCCGCGCCAGGGCTACCTGATTCACGGTGCCCCCTTGCCTTACCATAAGGGGAAGGCTCCATCTGCTGTTCCGGCCACCCAACCTGCCGGAGACTGACGCATGAAGCACCGTACAGCCCTCGCCGCCGCCCTGGCCGTCTCGCTGGGCCTCGGTAGCGGGGCAGCCCTCGCCCAGCATGCTGGCCACGGCAGCGCCCCCGCCGCATCCGCCCCAGCCCAGCCACAGGCCCAGGCTTCAGGTGCTGCTACGCAGGCGTATCGGGACGCCATGGCACGGATGCACCGGAATATGGACATCCCCTACACCGGCAATGCCGACCGGGATTTCGCCGCCGGCATGATCCCGCACCACCAGGGCGCGATCGACATGGCGCGCATCGAGCTGCAGCACGGCACCGACCCGGAAATGCGCAAGCTGGCCGAAGCCGTCATCGCCGCCCAGGAACAGGAGATCGCCCAGCTGCGCGCCTATCTGGCCCGCCCGCGCTGAGGGGACCGCACGAGCTTCAAGGGAATTTCGGGCGACGGCGAGGCAGCGCCTCGCCGTCGCCCGGACCCGAGACCCAAGCCATCGGGAAAGCCCGTTCCAGGCCGCGCTAGTTGAACCAACCTCTGCAATCTGACCCATCATCGCGCCGGCCCGCCGATGTCTGGCCCGCCGTTGCCGAATCGCCGGTGCAGGGGATCGCATCCCTTGCCAGTGGCGCCCGAAGGGGCAGAGCCCTCTCGGTCCACACTCCAAGCCAGCGCTCCCTACAACGCCCCCGTCGACAGGCGCCCGCCGCACCGGCAGCGTTGACCCTCCCGACCCCAGGTCACGCGGCCCTGCCCTTCCATCGCCGCCCCTTCCCCCCGCCTCCGGTGGCGGCTATCCGGGCGGCCTGATGTTTCCACCGAGATGACCGAGGACCGACCCAGCATGACCGGCCGCGATGGCGGCGCCGATCTGGCGCCCCTGCCGGGCGAAAGCCCCATCATCGTCCTGGTGCGCCCGCAGCTAGCCGAGAATGTCGGCACCGCCGCGCGCGCCATGGCCAATGGCGGGTTGTTCCACCTGCGCCTCGTCGCCCCGCGGGATGGCTGGCCGCAGGAGCGGGCGTGGTACGCCTCCTCCGGCGCCGATCGCATCCTGGATGCGGCGACGGTGCACCCCACGGTCGCGGACGCCGTGGCCGATTGCCACCGCGTGCTCGCCACCTGCCCCCGCCCGCGCCACGTGGTCATTCCCGTCCACACCGCCCGCGGCGCCGCGGACGAGCTGGTGAAGATCTGCCGGGGGGACGGCCACCGCGCCGCCATCCTGTTCGGGCCGGAGCGCGCGGGGCTGGAGGCGGAGGATCTCTCCCACGCCGATACGCTGGTGCGCTACCCGCTGAACCCGGCCCATATGTCGCTCAACCTGGCCCAGGCGGTGATGATCCTGGCCTATGAGTGGTGGAACGCCGCCGAGGACAACACGCCCCCCCGCCGGCTGATGACCAACGAGACCGGCGTCGCCACCAAGGGCGAGCTGGACAACTTCCTGGAGCGCCTGGTGCGGGAGCTGGACGCCAGCGGCTTCCTGGACAACCACCCGAAGCGCTCCGGCATGGTGCGCAACCTGCGCCACTGGTTCAACCGGGGCGAGGTGACGACGCAGGAGCTGCGCACACTGCACGGCGTGGTCAGCGAGCTCTCCAAGGGCCGCATGCTGCGCGGCCGTCCGGCGGAGGAAGACCCGCCACCGCCCTGGCTGGAAGCCATCCTGAACGAGCGCTGAAGCCGCGCTGGCCAACGGATGATCAGCCGGCGTTGACCGGCCGCTGACTGGTCCGCAGATCGCGGCCCGGCAGCTGGCTCGGCCACTGAACCCGGCGGCAGATCGCCGCTGGGCCGGCTACCGCATCTTCGACGGCGCCGTCTGCCGCGCCACGCCCAGGGCGAACGCCTCGTCGCCGGCGATAGCCCGGATATGCGCCTCGCAGCGCGCGGCCAGCTCCGCCGGGGCCAGGCCGGCCGTATCCAGCGACAGATGCTCATCGTCGCGCGGCTCATACTCATGCCGCAGCACGGCCTCCCAATCCGGCAGGACGTGGCCCGGGATATCCGCCACCCGGCCCTCCACCCGCCGCCGGTGCTCGGCCGCATCGGAACAGACGAGTTGGATATCGACCAGCCGCGCTGATTCCTGCCCGGCGACCAGCCGCCACGCCTGCCGGCTCTCCCGCACCGGATTGACCCCATCGGCCACCACCGGGAGGCCCAGCCGCAGGTTGCCCGCCGCTACCGCACGGGCCACCGCATAGCCCGCCGGGCCAATCCGCTCCGCCCCCGCCGCCCGCATCGCCTGCTCGATCGTGTCGATCCGCAGATAGACGGCGCCAAGCCGGGCCGCGAGCAGGCGCGACAGCGTCGTCTTTCCCGTGCCGGGCAATCCACCGAATACCAGCAGCAAGGGGGAGGGAGGCTGGCTCATCGGGTCATCCTGAATCTTGGTGGGGTAGCGAAGGCCGGGGAAAGAATTCCCCGGACCCCATCTTTTCTTTTTTCGAGTTTTTCTGGCGGGGCTGTTGAGGTTGGGTATGAGAGACAGCTGGGTGCGCCGGAGGTCTAGAGCATTTCCGTTCGCACAGGCTCACTTCGAATGCTCTAGCTTGTTGTTTTGAAGAGCATCTTCACGCCATCGGGTGATTCCACCTGATGGTGATCTGCTCTAGGATCTCCGGCGACTGACCGTCCAGCCTGCATCGCCCATTTATAAAATCATCAAGCAGCGTCAGCTCTCAGTCCCGAAGCGCTTCGCCAAACTCACAAAAATGAAGATGGGGCCCGGGGAATTCCTTCCCCGGCCTTGCTTTCCCCCAACCAGCGGCGGCAACGGTGAGGCCGAGGTCCCTTCCCCCTTCCGGCCATCCCGTCCTAGTCTCCCCTCAAAGCCCCGTCACAAGGGGTCTGGGAGGATCACATCATGCATCGTCGCACCCTGTTGCAGGGGGGCGCCGCGTTGGGCGGCATCGCCCTCGCCCGTCCGTCGCTGGCCCAGCCGGCCCGTTCCGCCGCGTTGCGCTTCGTGCCGCAGGCCAACCTGACGGCGCTGGACCCGATCTGGACCTCCGCCATCGTCACGCAGATGCATGGCTACCACGTCTATGACACGCTCTACGGCGTGGACGCGCAGCAGAAGCCGCATCCCCAGATGGCCGAGGGCCACACCGTCTCGGACGACAAGCGCACCTGGCGCATCACGCTGCGCCCCGGCCTGCGCTTCCATGATGGGGAGCCGGTGCGGGCCAAGGATGCCGCCGCCAGCCTGGAGCGCTGGTCCAAGCGCGACCCCTTCGGCCAGATCCTGGCCAAGGTGGTGGAGAGCTGGGGCGCGCCGGATGACCGCACCATCGAGATCAAGCTGACGCGTCCCTTCCCGCTGCTGCTGGATGCCATCGCCAAGCCGGACGCCAATGTCGCCTTCATCATGCCGGAGCGGCTGGCGCGCACCGATGCCAACACGCAGGTGTCGGAGGTCGTCGGATCCGGACCGTACCGCTTCATGAAGGATGAGTTCGTCGCCGGCAGCCGCAGCGTCTATGCCAAGTTCGATGGCTACACGCCGCGGGATGGCGTGGCGGACTGGACCAGCGGCGGCAAGGTCGCGCATTTCAACCGCATCGAGTGGAACATCCTGCCGGACCCGGCCACCGCCGTCGCCGCACTCTCCAACGGCGAGGTCGACTGGGTGGACCAGCCGCTGTCCGACCTCATCCCGCTGCTGTCGCGCAACCGCAACGTGAAGGTGGATACGCTGGCGACAGCCGGCTTCCTCAGCATCATGCGGCTGAACCACCTGCAGGCGCCCTTCAACAACCCGAAGGTCCGCCGCGCCGTGGCGCTGGCCATCAACCAATCCGACTACATGGGCGCGACTTTGGGGGAGGACCGCTCCGTCTGGCGCGAATGCCACAGCCTGTTCCCCTGCGGCACGCCCTACGGCACCGAGGACCTCTCCCCCCTCAACGCCCCGCCGCGCGGCCTGGACCGCGCCAAGGCCGCTCTGGCGGAGTCTGGCTACAATGGAGAGAAGGTGGTGATCATCAACCCCACCGACTTCCCGCTGATCGGCCCGCACGGCCAGCTGACCGCCGACCTGCTGACCCGGCTGGGCATGAACGTGGACCTGATGGACAGCGACTGGGGCACCGTCGTCCAGCGCCGCGCCTCCCGCGAGGGCACCGATAAGGGCGGCTGGAGCATCTTCCACACCTATGGCTCCGCCATGGCCTATATCAACCCGGCCGTCTCCTCCCTGGTGAAGGGCCCGGGCGCCAATGGCTGGTTCGGCTGGTACACCAGCCATGAGCAGGAGGAGATGATCCAGACCTGGCTGGACGCGCCGGACGAGGCCGCGCAGAAGCGCATCGCCGATGCGGTCAACAAGAAGGCGCAGGACGACGTGGCGACCATCCCGCTCGGCCAGTTCTTCATCCGCACCGCGTATCGCAGCAACCTGACCGGCTTCGTGAAGGGCAGCATGCCGTATCCGTGGGGCGTGCGGCTGGCCTAGGAGCACGCCTTCAGCGGGCTGGAGAAGGGAAGGTCAGGGGAATGAATTCCCCTGAAACCCCATCTTTTTTCTACGCGTTTGGCCTTGGGCTTGGGGACTGGCGGGCGCCAGCATTGATGACTATCACGAGCAAGCGCCAGCCCGCAGTCATTGTAGGTCATGAATCTCCGGCGTCACCCGACCAAGGCTTGAGACTGACGCTCCCGCAGCCAAGCCCGGAAAACTCGCAAACAAAAGATGGGGTCCGGGGAATTCCTTCCCCGGCCTTTTCCCTAAGGGTCCGGCGTGGCGCTGCGGCACCCGAGACGGCCCATCCTCACGCCCCCCAGGCAAAGGCCCACTTCCACCGCCCAACTCGAAAAAGCAAAAGAAGGGGGCCTGGGGGGGGAATCCCTTCCCCCAGCCTTCCTCCCCCAGCGCCGCCCCGCGGATGTTGACACCCCTTGCCACCCCATGGCGTTCCAGTACCGCGATGCGCCTATAAGGGCGGAGGGACAGGAGGAAGCATGAGCCTACGTCTGATCGGCGACATCGGGGGCACCCATGCCCGCTTCGCGCTATGCGAGCCTGGCAGCCCGCCGCAGGACCCCCAGAAGCTGGTGGTGGCGGAGCATGCCGGCGTGGCTGAGGCAGCGCAGGCCTACCTGGCCAGCCGCCCGGTGGCGGAGGCGGTGTTCGCCGTGGCCTGCCCGGTGGTGGGCGACGAGGTGGCCTTCACCAACAGCCCCTGGCACTTCAATATCCCCACGGTGCGGGACCAGCTGGGCCTGCGGCACCTGTCGGTGATCAACGACTTCGCCGCGCAGGCCCAGGCCATCCCCAACCTGGAAACCGCCGATCTGCGTCCGCTGAAGCCGGGCACGGCCCGGCCCGGCGCACCCATCGTCGTGCTGGGGCCAGGTACCGGGCTGGGCGTGGCCTTCCTGGTGCGCAACGGCCGTGGCATGCGCGTGCTGCCCAGCGAGGGCGGCCATGCTTCCTTCTCCCCGCAGGATGACCTGCAGGCGGAGATCCTGCGGCTGCTGCGGCGGGAATACGGCCATGTCTCGGCCGAGCGGCTGCTCTCTGGCCCCGGCCTGCTGCACATCGCCAATGCGCTGGCGGAGATCCGCGGCGACGCACTGCGCCTGGGGGAGCCGAAGCAGGTCTCGGAACGCGCCGCCGCCGGGCAATGCACGATCAGCCAGGAGGCGCTGAAGCTCTTCGCCGCCATCCTCGGCGCTACGGCGGGCAACCTGGCGCTGACGGTGCTGGCGGAAGGCGGGGTGTACGTGGCGGGCGGGCTGTGCCGGAACCTTGGGCCGCTGCTGGATGTCGCGGCACTGACCCATAGCTTCCAGGCGAAGGGCCGCTTCGCCGCCTATCTGTCCGGCGTGCCTATCTTCCAGGTGATGCGGCCGCATACCGGCCTGCTGGGCGCGGCGCATTTCCAGCACGATGTGGCGGAGGTCTGACGGGGGAGGAAGGCCGGGGAAGGAATTCCCCAGGCCCTTCTTTTTTCCTGCGCGTTGAGGTTGGGCTGGCGGATCGGCGGGTGCGGCTTGGTAAGGGCGGCGTAAGCCGGTGCCGAAGGCCAGAGACTTCCGACCTGCCCGCCAGGCCGGCACCCTTTCGGCAGCACACCCATAACCCCGAAAAGAAGAGAAGGATCAAACCTGGAGGTTTGATAGGGAATTCCTTCCCCGGCCTTCTCCTGGCCTAAAGAGGCGTCGCCGCCGAAATCCAGCGCGTGGAGAAGATCCGCGGCGAGAGGCTGAGTTCACCCACCAGCTGCTCCACCAGCGAGTCCTCCTGCCGGGCGCTGTAGACCACCGCCTCCACCTGCACTTCGCCCTTGCCGGCGATGGCGTGGCTCTCCAGGCCGTGCAGGCGCAGTTTCCGTACGTTCATCGCCTGTAGCAGCTTGGTGCGGACCACAGCCTCGTCCTGCGCATCGCAGCGTAGCTCGATGGTGTAGAAGCGCTCCGTCTGTTCCCGCTCGGGCGCCGTGGCGTCGATCAGGCGGCCCAGCCGGGGCAGGACCAGATTGGCCACCATGATCAGCACGGTGGTCTCGGCCGCTTCCAGCAGCAGGCCATAGCCGGCCAGCGCGCCGATGGCCCCGGTGGCCCAGACGGACGCCGCGGCACTGAGCCCGCGGACATTGAAGCCGTCCCGCATGATCAGCCCGGCCCCCAGGAAGCCGATGCCGGTGATGACCTGGCCGCCCAGCCGCGTGGCGTCCGACACCGGCGAGACCAGGCCTGCGATCGAGGTGAAAGCCGCCGCGCCGACCGCGACCAGCGTATGGGTGGCGAGCCCGGTGTAGCGCTGATGCCACTGCCGCTCCGCCCCCACGATGGCACCCAGCAGGAAGGCCACCAGCAGGCCGGGCGCGATGGAAAGCGCGCCCTGCATCACGGTGCCCCTGCGCCAAATCGGCGGGAAACATGCGGCATGGGAACACGCATCGCGTCGTGGCCTCCGGCTGATCGATGCGCCGGGCGGGCGCCCGACGGCCTGGCCCCAGGCAACCACGCTGGCAGCCGCCCCGCAACTCAGGTGCTGGCCGCATCGTACGGCTTGGGCTTGGGCAAACGGACGACCGTTACAAGACGCCAGAAGCATCATCCGGCGCCATGCCGAACTGTCTGGCCACAGCCTCGCCAGCTTGTATTGGCATAACGCCAACTCAACTGTTAGTTGTCAGCTGGACATTAACGATCTGTGAGGCCGCTCTACCGGGGCAATCAGCACAGCCCCTGGAGCCCAGACATGGAGGGCCGCCGCCCCGTGCTGATGGAGTTGGAGCCGCAGTTGCCCCGCGCCCGCCCGCTGGCGGCGCTTCTCGCCCGGCCGGGGCTCGCCATGCCGCCCCGCCCCGCTCCTCCACGCCCTACTGGCCTGCTACCCCCGCCCCATCACCCAACGGCGTCGTCCCCGGCATGACGAAGACCGGCCCGCCGACCGTGCTGATCGCCAGCGCCGACCCTACCCAGCGCGCAGCGCTGGCCGGGCTGCTCCCGGAAGGCTTCCACGCCCGGATGGCAGCCGATGCCGAGAGCACCCTGGCTGCCCTGGCCGAGTCCGACTTCACCCTGGTCCTGCTCGCCACCGCGCTGCCCTCTCTTCATGGGCAACTCCTGCTGCAACAACTGAAGGCGCATCCACGCGCTGCGGACACGCCGGTCATCCTCGTCGTCGCGGCGGGGGAGGAAGCGGCGGAAGAGGCCGGGCTGTGTCTCGGAGCGCTGGATTCCCTACCCTGGCCGCTCCGCCCCCCGGTGGCACGCGCCCGGCTGCGGGCGCACCTGCAGGCGGCGTTGCTGACGCGCCAACTGGCCTCCCTCACCACACGGGATGCACTGACCGGCCTCGGCAACCGCCGGCATTTCGAGGACGCGTTGGACCGCGCCTGCCGCCTCGCCGCCCGCACGGGCGAGACGATGGGCGTCGCCCTGGTCGATATCGACCACTTCAACGCCTACGCGGCCCATCACGGCACCAGCACCGGCGAGGCCGCGCTCCGCCAGATCGCCGCCCTGCTGCAAGGCATCGCCCGCCGGCCACAGGACGTCACCTCCCACCACGGCAGCGGCGCCTTCGCCCTGCTGATGCAGCAGACCGGCCACTTCGCCCGCCGGCTGGACCAGGTTCGGCACGATATCGCCGCCCTGGCCCTGCCCCACGCCCCCACCGCCCCGGCCCCCACCCTGACCGTCAGCGCCGGCGGCGTGGTGGCCCGCATCCCGCGCGACGCCTTCGCCTCCGCCGCGCCGCTGCTGCTTGGGCACGCGGCGAACCTGCTGCAACGGGCGCGCGATGCCGGGCGTAACAAGGTAGTCACGGAGGCTCTGTTGGTTCGTCCTGACACGGGCTGAATGAGCGAAGGAAGGCCGCGGAAAGAATTCCCCGGCCCCTTTTTTCTGCGGGTTTGGCGCAGTGCCTCGGGACTGAGAGCGGACGCTCTTCGAGAATTTCAACATGGCCAAGAGGCTGAACCGTTAGGCACGGGAGGTCCCTGGACCTCTGCCGCACTCGCCAGCTCTCAGCCCACACTCCCGACGGCTCGCCCGGCAAAACTTGGAAAAGAATGAAGGGTCAAACCCATAAGTTTGATGGGGAATCCTTCCCCGGCCTTCTCCGGCCCTGCATCCGACGCTCTTGGACACACGTCTGCTTGAGCCGCCCTCCCCGCATGGAGCGTGCCACACCGTCCGGCTGGCCAGGAGGGCCGCCTGCCTGTACCCAAGCCGCCTCGTTGCGCGCGGCAGCGCGTGCATCAATGACAGGCCAGGGCCGGGCTGCCGTCTGTGTTGGCGGCGTCCTGGCCGTGACGGACGAAGGCAGGCGGCAGGCATGGCGAAACAGGACGGCAGCACCCCCCCTCGCAGGTTTCGCCTGCTGACCATTCCGCGCGTCCTGGCGGTGCTGGGCGGCGGCTTCGCGGCGGTGGTGCTGTTCCTGGGCTGGTGCCTGTTGCAGGTCCCGGTCGGCGGGGGGCTCGAACCGACGGCGACCCCGGCCACGCTGATCCTGGAGAACCGCGACGGCACCGGCTTCGCCACGCGCGGCGTGCTGCGCGGCCAGCCGGTCACGGCCGACGCCCTGCCGCATCCGCTGTCCGAGGCCATCATCGCCATCGAGGACCGCCGCTTCTACAGCCACCCCGGCGTCGATGCCCGCGGCATCGTCCGCGCCCTGGCGCGCGCCGTCACCCGCGGCCAGGTGCGGGAAGGCGCCAGCACCATCACCCAGCAGCTGGCCCGGCTGACCTTCCTGTCTCAGGAGAAAACCCTGACCCGCAAGGTGCAGGAGGCGATGCTGGCCATCTGGATGGAGCGCAGCCTCTCCAAGGAAGAGATCCTCGCCCGCTACATGAACGCGGCCTATTTCGGTGCCGGCGCCGTGGGTGCTGATGCAGCGGCGCGGCGCTACTTCGGCAAGCCTGCGGGCGAGCTGACGCTGCCGGAGGCCGCGATGATCGCCGGCCTGCTGCGCGCGCCCTCCGCCCTCTCCCCCATCCGCAACCTGGAGGGGGCGCAGGCCCGCGCCAACGTGGTGCTCTCCGTGATGCAGGAGACGGGCGCGGCGACGCCGGAACAGGTGGCCGCCGCCCGCGCCGCCCCCGTGGCGCTGCAGGCGCCGCCGGAGCCGATGGTCGGCCGCGGCTATTTCTCCGACTGGGCAGATGCCGAAGCCAGGCGCCTGGTCGGCCCGCTGCCGCTCGACCTTTCCGTCCGCACCACACTGGACCCCAGCCTGCAGGACCTGGCGGAACGCGTCGTCGCCAACGTCATCGGAAAGGAAGGGGAGCGCCACCACGCCACCCAGGCCGCACTGCTGGCCCTGGCGCCGGATGGCGCGGTGCTGGCCGCCGTCGGCGGGGTCGATTACGCCAGCAGTCAGTTCAACCGCGTCACCCAGGCGCGGCGCCAACCCGGCTCGCTGTTCAAGCTGTTCGTCTACGCGGCGGCGATGGATGCTGGCTGGCGCCCGGACCAGACGATCCAGGACGCGCCGCTGACCATCGGCAACTGGTCCCCCGGCAATGCCAATGGCCGCTTCGCCGGCACGGTGACGCTGCGGGAGGCCTTCGCACGCTCCATCAACACCGCTGCCGTGCGGGTGCAGGAAGCCGTGGGGCGGGACAAGGTGGCGGCCATGGCCAGGCGGCTCGGCGTGACCGCCGACCTGCCATTGAACCCTAGCATGGCCTTGGGCACGACGGAGACGACGCTGGCCGAGATGGTCGGCGCCTTCGGCAGCGTCGGCTACGGCCACCAGGTGCGGCCGTACCTGGTGCAGGAAGTCCGGGCGCGGGACCGCGCGCTGTACACGCGGCCGGAACGCGCGCCGGCGGCCAGCGTCTCCCCCGCCGTGCAGCAGGCGATGCTGGACCTGATGCAGGCAGCGGTGCGCGACGGCACCGCCCGCGCCGCGCGGCTGGACCGCCCGGTAGCCGGCAAGACGGGTACGACGCAGGACAGCCGCGACGCCTGGTTCATCGGCATGACCGCCGATGCCGTCGTCGGCGTCTGGGTCGGCAATGACGACAACAGCCCGATGAACAATGTCGGCGGCGGCGGCCTGCCCGCACGCATCTGGCAGGCCTTCATGCAGGAAGCCGATCGCGTGCGCACCGCAGCCGCCCCCAGCGGCGCCCCCAACGCCGCGCCCGCCCCGGCCGCCAGCCAGACCCTGCGCGGCGTGCCGCGCGTGGTGGATACCGCGACCCTGCTGGTGGATGGCCGCGAGGTGCGTCTGGCCGGCATCGTCGGCGTCGGCGGGGAATTCGTCGGGCCGATGGCGGAATGGATCGGCAACCGGGAAGCCGTCTGCGAAGCCAACGACGCCGCCACCTGGCGCTGCAAGGTGGGCGGGCGGGACCTGTCCGAACTGGTGCTGACCAATGGCGGCGGCCGCGCCACCACCGACGCGGCGCCCGACCTGCGGCAGGCGGAAAGCTCCGCCCGCACGGAACGGCTGGGCATCTGGGCGGGGGGCTGAGGCGGGGCCTTCGGCTTATGGCGGAGAGGAAGGCTGGGGGAAGGAATTCCCCCAGGCTCCCATCTTCTTTCTGCGCGTTTCTGGTTGTCCCGGTGCCGATGCATGGGGCGAAATAAACGGGCGAGTTCTCGACCATGGCGGGGGCCGGAAACGCCGGTTTTCAGGCGCTTTCGGGCCGATAGCCACGGGCTTGGCCCAGGATACAACCGTGAGGCAGGCCAGATGCCTTCGGCATAGCCGCTGACTTCGCAGCGGACCCAGCCCCACACAGCGCACGCGGCAAAATGGAAAAGAAGGAAGGGGCCCGGGGAACTCCTTCCCCGGGCCCCTTCCTGCTTGGCCCGGCACGATGGAAACAGGGATCGAACAGGCCAAGCAGCATAACCCCACCATCTTCATGGCAGCAGTCGCCCGGCCGTTGGTCAGGACAGGAAAAAGGCCGGGGATCGGTCCCCGGCCTGCTCCACGGCTGACTTTACTGCTGGACGACGCGGCGGGTGCCGTCCGGCAGGTATTCCAGCACCAGGCCACCGCCGCCATAGGCGCCGTCACCCACGGCCTGGCGCGGCAGTTCCAGGTTGCTGAAGGGCTGCGCCGGAGTCGGCACCACCGGGCGGCCATCGGCAGTGTAGGACCCACCCATCGGGCGGGCGCCCATGGGTGCGGCCCCCATGGGGGCACGGGCCATCGGCGGCGCGCCCATCGGCGTCCCGGCCATAGGTGGCGCGCCCATCGGGGCGCCGGCCATCGGGGGCGCACCCATCGGGACCGGCGGCGGCGCGGCATAGGTGCCCATCGGGGCCTGCATCGGCGTGGGCGGCGGCGGGGCGGACTGGTAGGCCGGCGGGGCCTGGGTACCGTAGGCCGGCATCTGCGCCTGGGCGGAATGGATGCCGAAGGTGGCCGTTGCCGTCACCGCGGCGGCGGCCAGGGCCAAGGAAATACGGGCCATTGCGCTGGCTCCTTCTCTGTTGCTGCGGCCTTCCAGCGCCACGCACCAGCTGGGGCGTGGGCGGAAGCCGACAGGTTGCCAACGCCGTCCCCCCGCCCGGGTTGCCTGCATCGCCAAACGTAAGGCAAACGGCCCCTCCCGGTTCGCGGCTGGGGCTGGTACCCTTGGCTTGGTAGAGAGGGAGAACAGCGATGGGACGTGGTCGTCCGAAACGCGCCATGGAGCGTCGCCGCGCGGGCATTCCGCCGGCCATGGATCCGGGCGCCGAGATCTCCCGCCTGCGGCGGGAGCTGGAGGAAGCGCGGGCGCTGCTGAAACAGGTGGAACTGGGCGGCAGCGATGCCGGCCAGCTGGTGCTGGCCAAGCGCATGGCCTCGCTGGAGGAAGACCGCCAGGTGGCGCGCGGCCACGCCGTCGAGGCCTCGCTCGCGCGTTCCAAAGCCGAGGCGGAGCTGAAGGCGCTGCGGCAGTCCATCAAGCAGGCGCCCGGCCTGCGCGGCTGGCTGCTGCGGAAGGCCAGCAAGGGGCTCTAGGCGCCCGGGGCTGTCGGGGAAGTAAAGGCCGGGGAAGGAATTCCCCGGACCCCATCTTTTTCCGGGAGACTTTCAGATGGGGTTGTCGGAGCGTTAGCCTTCTTAATCTCGGCCGGTGTCGCGCCGAAGGTCCATGACATCCGGCTGCTGCGGGTTCCGCTCACCTCGGCCTTCATCCAGGCGCTACCCGCCGTCCCAAAGCCTAACGTCAAACTCGTAGAAAGAAGATGCGGTCTCAGGGGAATTCATTCCCCTGACCTTTTCTATAGAGACCGAATGTCGATGAGGCTGGGGGACCCCCTCCGCCTCAACCGACCGTCCAAGCCAAGGCGCGGCCGCTTACGAAGGCCGGGCGCCCTGGGTGGTGTAGGCGTCCCTCGCGCTTTGCTGGACGGTGGTGTCCAGCACCGCGGCGGCAGCGACGGCCAGGACAATGGCGGCCAGCACGCCGCTCACAAATGCTTTCATCGCGAAGATCCTCAGGCAGGTTGTTGGAGGCTATGGGGCCGGGGCATGGCTCTGCAAGAGCGCTTCCGCCTCGGCCAGTTCCCCAGGCGTGTTGGCGTTGAAGAAGGGGTCGAATGGCAAATCCGGCCATTCGGCGCTGGCACAGCCGAAGCGGGCGGTCCAGCGGTCGATCTTGCGTTCGCCGCTTTCCAGCGCGTCGCGCAGCTCGTGCCGCAATGCCACCGGCCACAGCGCCACCGGCGGGTGGGACCAGCCGCCGGAGCGGGCGCAGGCCATCGTCACCCCCGCCGCCCGCCGTGCCGCATGCAACCGCGCCACCAGGTCGGCCGGAATGAACGGCGAATCGCCGGGCACGGAGACGATCCATTCCGGCGCAGGCCCTGCCGAATGCGCCGCCTCCGCCGCCCGGTCCAGCCCCGCCAGGATGCCGGCCAGCGGGCCGGGGTAATCCGGCAGGCCGTCGGCAATGACGGGCAGGCCGAAGGCCGCGAAGCGGGCCGCGTCGCCATTGGCATTCAGCAGCAGGGACGAGACCTGTGGGCGCAGCCGCTCCACCACATGCGCCAGCAGCGGCCGGCCAGCCAGCAGGCGCAACGGCTTGTCGCCACCGCCCATCCGCCGTGCCAGCCCCCCGGCCAGCACCACGCCCCAGGTGGTGGGGAAGGCGCTGTCAGCCTCAGGCATCGGGGGCCTCCGTCGCCTCGCGCGAGTTCTTGCGCCAGTGCCGGGCGCTCTCCTCCTCGACGTAATTCAGGTCGGCGTCGAAGACGATGCGGTGCTCCCCCGCCAGCGCGGTGAAGCGGCGGCCCTTGCAGCGGCCGATCAGCGTCAGCCCCACTTCCCGCGCCAGTTCCACCCCCCAGGCGGTGAAGCCGGAGCGCGAGACCAGGATGGGGATGCCCATCCGCACCGTCTTGATGACCATCTCCGACGTCAGGCGGCCGGTGGTGTAGAAGATCTTGTCGCCGCCCGTCACGCCTTCCCGGAACATCCAGCCGGCGATCTTGTCCACCGCGTTATGGCGGCCGACGTCTTCCATATAGACCACCGGCTGGTCCTCCTGGCACAGCGCGCAGCCATGGATGGCGCCGGCTTCCAGGTACAGCGTCGGCAGCGTGTTGATCCGGTGCAGCAGGCGGTACAGCCAGGATGTGCGCAGCTCGGCCGCCTCCGGCAGCCGGACCTGAGAGAAATTCTCCATCAGGTCGCCGAAGGCGGTGCCCTGGGCGCAGCCGCTGGTCAGCGTCTTCTTCTTCAGCTTCTGCTCGAAATCCGTCCGCCGCGCCGTCCGCACCACAACCACGCCAAGGTCCTCGTCGTGGTCGATGGCCGTCACCTCATCATCCATCCGCAGCATGTTCTGGTTGAGCAGGTAGCCCAGCGCCAGGTCTTCCGGCCGGTCGGCGATCGTCATCATCGTCACGATCTCCTGCCCGTTCAGGTACAGCGTCAGCGGCCGTTCCACCGTCACGCTGGCCTCGATGGCCGCGCCGGTCTGGTCGATGCCGGAGACGCGGCGCGTCAGCCGTGGGTCGGAGGGATCGGGGCGGACGCGGAGGGCGGGGAGGTCATCGGGCATGGCTGCCCCAGCAGATGCGCTGCCCAACGCCCCGGCTCAAGGGCCGAAAGCGCTTGGCGAAACCGGCGCGGGGCGGCACAGACGGGCGCATGAGCCTGCCCCCCCGCCCCCACGCCCCTGCCGAGACCGCTCCCCCGGCCAAGTTCATCCCCGGCCCCGTCCGTCCCCGCGCCCCGGAACCGGACCGGATCTGCGGCGCTATCGCCGTCGCCGCCGTGTTCGCCCACCGGCCGGAAGCGGTGCTGCGGCTGTTCTACCTGCCGACGCGGCGGCAGGAAGCCGGGCGCTTCTGCGCCATCCTGGCACGCGAGAAGAAGCCCTACCGCGAAGTGCCGGCCGAGGAGCTGGCCCGCATCGCCGGCACCGCCCACCATGGCGGCATCGTCGCCATCGCCGCGCCGCGCCTGGTGCCGGCCGTGACGGCGCTGGACCAGCTTCCGGCCGGGCTGCTGCCGGTGCTGGATGGCGTCGGAAACCCGCACAACCTCGGCGCCGTGGCCCGCTCGGCCGCCTTCTTCGGCTCCCGCGCCCTGCTGCTCTCAGGCGATCCGCGCCAGGCCAGCCTGTCCGACTCGGCCTGGCGCACCAGTGAGGGCGGCCTGGAAGCCCTGTCCGTCTTCCGCACCAGCAACCTGCCGATGGCCCTGGACGCGCTCGCCCCGCGCTTCCTGACCATCGCCGCCGTGGCGCGGGGCGGGGAGACGCCGGATGCCATCCTGGCAAGCCTGGGCGAGGAGACGCGCGATATCGCCCTGGTGCTGGGTAACGAGGAACAGGGCCTGGCCGAACCCACCATCGCCGCCTGCGCCCGGCAGGTGACGCTGCCCGGCTCCGGCCTGGTGGAGAGCCTGAACGTCTCGGTGGCGGCGGCGGTGCTCATGCACGCGCTGGGGCGGAAGCGCGGGTAGGCGCTTTCCGCTGGCGGAGGTCTCGGGAGAATAGGGAAGGCCGGGGAAGGAATTCCCCGGGCCCCTTCTTTTCTTTTCGAGTTTGGCCGGGTGCTGATCAGGGCCCGGTCCGGCCCTGTGGCTTCGGAGCCCGCGGGTTCAGCCCGCATGGCGCATTCTTAATCCCCTTGAGAGGCACCCCTCCCTTCGAAGGGCCAACGCCAAACTCGCAGAAAAAAGAAGGGGGTCCTGGGGAATTCATTCCCCCGGCCGTCCTCTTCCCCGGCCCGCAGCCACGGGAAGGTGACGGACCCCGTACTTGCCCGGAAGCGTGGGCGGCGCCTGCAATGCGCGGCCATCCAGATCCCGAGTGTGCCATGACAACCCGCTTCCCCATGCTCCTGTTGCTGCCCTTGCTCCTGGCCGCCGTGCCTGCCGAGGCCAAGAGCCCGGCGGGCGCCAGCCGGGCCGAGCCGCAGTCCCGCGCGCTGGCCGCCTGCCTGGCGGAGGGCAGTTCCAGCCTCGATTCCGCCCATTGCTATGGCGAGGAACTGCAGCGGCTGCAGACCGAGCGGGATGGCCTGCTGCGCGAGATCCGCGCCAAGCTGGCCAGCCCCGGGGCCGATGGCACCAACCATGACAGCGCCGCCGGCTGGCTGGAGGAGGCTCAGAAATCCTGGGAGAGCTACGCGGCCTCGGATTGCCGCCTGCTGGAGGATGTCTTCGGCGCCGGCTCGGCGGCCGGCCTGGCGAGCGCCGATTGCGAGATCCGGCACAGCGCCGCCCGGAACCAGGAGCTGTCCCGGCTGCTGCGGGATTTCCTGAACTGATGGGCCTTGGGACGAACCATGGCGGCACGGCTGGCCAAGGCGAGGCCGCCTGGCACATGGAAGCACCGGCGGTGTGAACCGCGCGATGGAGCGGCGGCTGGACGTCCTGCGCGGGCGCAAGGCCAATAGGACGCACCCCGGGCCATGGCGGCCATGGCATCGCGCGCATATCCGGCCCGGGCCACGCCAGATGACGGCCATGACACAAACGCCCTTGTCGTAGCCCCCTTGGCAGAGGCACACCCCGCACCGGATCCTTCCGGAGCTCCCAAAACCATGACCATCAGCCGTCGTGCCCTGCTGGGCGCCGCAGCCACCTCGGGCATCGCGCCCACCCTGTTCGCGCCGGGCATCGCCCGTGCCCAGGGTTCGTTCCCCTCCCGCACCGTGCGGATCGTCGTGCCCTACGCGCCCGGCGGCTCCGTCGACCTGACCGGCCGCCTGATGGCGGAGCGGCTGCAATCCGTGCTCGGCCAGACCGTGGTCGTCGACAATCGCGGCGGCGCCGGCGGCAATCTCGGCGCCTCCGAAGTGGCGCGCTCGGAGAAGGATGGGCACACCCTGCTGCTCAGCTCCGCCTCCATCATGGCCGCCAACAAGTTCCTCTACCGCCGTTCCATGCCGCTGGACCCGGTGAAGGACCTGGCGCCCGTCACCCGCGTCACCACCGGCACGGTGTTCATGACCGTGCGGTCGGAAAGCCCCTACAAGACCTTCCAGGACGTCATCGAGGCGGCGAAGAAGGACCCGGGCAAGCTGACCATGGGCTCCTCCGGCACCGGCACCATCAGCCACCTGACCATCTCCAAGGTCTGCAAGGTGACGGGCACGGACATCACCCACGTGCCGTATCGCGGCGGCGCGCCGGCCCTGCAGGACCTGCTCTCCGGTAACATCGACATGATGTTCGACGTCATTCCGCTGTCGATGGCGCATGTGCGCGAAGGCCGCCTGCGCGTCCTGGCCGCCGCCAGCGCCGAGCGCGTGACCTACTCGGCCGACCTGAAGGACGTGCCGAGCATGAAGGAGTTGCTGCCGGGCAGCGGCATCGACATGCAGTCCTGGTACGGCGTGAACGTGCCGGCCGGCGTGGCGGCGGACCGCATCGCGGTGCTGCACAAGGCCATCTTGCAGGTAGTCGATACCGACGAGTTCCGCGGCAAGATGGAGCCGAACGGCTTCACCACCATCGTCGACGCCACCCCGGCCGCCTACGGCGCCTATACCGAGGCCCAGCAGGCCGTGTGGCGCCAGCTGGTCGAGGAATCCGGCGCCAGCCTGGACTGAGACGGGGCTTTCGCGCAGGCAGGGGGGAAAGGTGGGGGAATTCCCCCACCTTTCTGCCATGCTGCTGTGCGATGACAATCCGGCCAACCGCTCATCCCGCCCCTGGCGGCGGGGGGGATGATCTGTTACCGCTCCTCCATGTTGGAAGACTGGACGACAGCCTTCGAGGCCTGGGTGCGTGCGAACGCCTTCTGGGCCGCGCCGGTGACGTTTCTCATCGCCTTTCTGGAATCCTTCCCGATCGTCAGCATCCTGGTGCCGTCCACGGCGCTGTTGCTGGCCGTGGGCGCGCTGGTGGGTGGCGACATGCTGTCCCCCGGCCCGGTGATCCTGGCCTGTATCGCCGGCGGCATCCTGGGCGATGCGGCGGGCTACTGGCTGGCGCGCTATATCGGCCCTTATGCGGTACGCCGCCGCCTGCCGAAATCCTGCCGCCGCATCTATGCCTGGTCCGTGGTGGTGTTCCGCCGCTGGGGCTGGTGGGCGGTGTTCATCGGCCGCTTCCTCGGCCCCATGCGGGCGGTGACGCCGCTGGCGGCCGGCGTGGTCGGCATGAAGAACTGGCCGTTCCAGACCGCCAACATCCTCTCCGCCATCGTCTGGGCGCCGCTGGTGCTGATGCCCGGCACGATTGGCGGCTGGCTGGCGCGGCAGCTGGGCGAGAACCCGGACCCGATCGCGATCGGCGCCGTGATGGCCGGCGTGCTGGTGCTGTGGGTCAGCTACCAGCGGCTTCGCCCGGTGGTGCAGGCGGCGGTGAAGGCTCGGTTGGAAGCCGGCGCCCTGCGCCGTGACCGCGCCTGACCGTGCCTGACCCGGAACCTTCTCTAGAACCGTATTTAGCCTGTTCCCTGGCGGGGCGCGGCGGCCTTGGCTGCCGTGGGGCCGCCAAGCCCCCGGCCTGGCGCCTGCGCGCCGCGCCGGTGCGTGCCGCAGTGTCGGCATTCCCGGCCCTGCGTGCCCGCGGGTACCATCCGTCCCACGCCGGGCGGTCCGCAGGGCTTGAAGGCGGGCTGCCCGGCGAAGGCCGCCCTGCCCCGCATGGCACTGGCCGCCGGGCCACTGGCCTGAACGCGCAGCCCCGCCGCCCCGGTGGCCGCCGCATTTCCTCATCCCTTATCTGGAGCCTGTACTGACGATGGAATGGATCGCCGACCCAACCGCATGGCTGGGCCTGGGGACACTGATCGTGCTCGAGCTCGTGCTCGGCATCGACAACCTCATTTTCATCGCCATTCTGGCCGACAAGCTGCCACCGGAGCAGCGCAACAAGGCCCGTATCATCGGCCTCTCCCTTGCGCTGATCATGCGGCTGGGGCTGCTGGCCGCCATCTCCTGGATCGTCGGCCTGACGGCGCCGCTGTTCAGCGTCGCCGGCATCTCCATCAGCGGGCGCGGCCTCATCCTGGTGCTCGGCGGCCTGTTCCTGCTGTTCAAGGCAACGATGGAACTGCATGAGCGGCTGGAAGGCGGCCACGGCGCCAAGGAAGGCACCAAGGTCTGGGCCAGCTTCTGGCAGGTGGTCGCGCAGATCGTGGTGCTGGACGCGGTGTTCTCGCTGGACAGCGTCATCACCGCCGTCGGCATGGTCCAGCACCTGGCCATCATGTACATCGCCGTCATCGTCGCGATGATCGTGATGATCGCGGCCTCCCGCCCGCTGATGCGCTTCGTCTCCGCGCATCCGACGGTGGTGATCCTCTGTCTCGGCTTCCTGCTGATGATCGGCTTCAGCCTGATCGTCGAAGGGCTCGGCTTCCACTTCCCGAAAGGCTACCTCTACGCCGCCATCGGTTTCTCGATCCTGATCGAGGCCTTCAACCAGGTCGCCCGCCGTGGCCATGCCCGCGCGCTGACCACGGGCGACCTGCGGGACCGCACGGCGCTGGCCGTGCTGCGTCTGCTGGGCGGCGGCCGCGTCGAATCCGACCCGCAGCCCGGCGATGCCGAGGCCGCCGCGGCCCCGCCGGTGTTCGGCCCGCAGGAACGCTCCATGGTGCAGGGCGTGATGGCGCTGGGCGAACGCCCGGTCCGCTCCATCATGACGCCCCGCAACGAGGTGGTCTGGCTGGATATCGAGGACAGCCCGGAGGAACACCGCCGCAGCATCCTGGAAAGCGGCCATTCCCGCTTCCTGGTATCGCGCGGCACGATCGAGGACATGGTCGGCGTTGCGCTGGCCAAGGACCTGTTGCGCGACCTGATCGAGACCGGTGCCATCGATGCCGACCGCTCCGTCCGCCCGCCGCTGCTGGTGCATGACCGGATGGACGTGCTGCGGCTGATGGAACGGCTGCGCGGCTCCCGCGTGCAGATGGCCGTGGTGCTGGACGAGTACGGCACGCTGGAAGGCGTCGCGACGCCGACCGATATCTTCGAGGCCATCGCCGGCGAGTTCCAGGAAGGCGAGGAAAACCAGCCGCGCATGGAGCAGGATGCCGAGGGCGCCTGGCTGGTCGACGCGCATCTGGACCTGCACAGCCTGGACCAGCAGTTGGGCACCCGCCTGGCCGAAGGCGCCGGGCAGTACTCCACCGTCGCCGGCTACCTGATGGGCCGGCTGGACCGCCTGCCGGTGCTGGGCGACATGGTGGAGACCGACGGGCTGATGTTCGAGGTGACGGCCATGGACGGCTTCCGCCCACAGCGCATCCGCCTGCGGCAACTGCCCGCCGAGCCTCCCGTCTGAGCAACATTCGCCCGAAGAACGCCCGCTTAGGCAGCGTCCGTCTGGGCAGCGTCCGTCTGGGCGCTGCCTGTTCTGGTGCCGTCGATATAGGGGCGGTGCATCGGGGCGCCACCTTTCTTGGCATCGGTCGCCTGGAAACCGTCTATTCAGGCACTGCCAGCACGGGCATCGCTGGCGCTGGCGGAAGAGGCCCCCGCGCGCACGTCGCAGGATCCGCGAAGTCGGGCGGATGGGCGTCGGGACAGAAGCTGCAGGTCATGACCATGGCCCGCCCTCTGGCTTCGGACTGCCCCGATCCCGCCGATGGTGGCGGACGCTCCGCCCCCGCCGCGCCTGATACGCCCCCGGCGCCAGCCACATGAGCGTGCTGGCAGCCTGCGCCGGCCTGTTCCTCGCCGCCTTCCTCGCCGCCACGCTGCTGCCGGCGCAATCCGAAGCCGTGCTGGCCGGGCTGCTGCTGTCAACCGATACCTCCCCGGTGCTGCTGGTGGCCGTGGCCAGCGCCGGCAACGTCACCGGCTCCCTGGTCAACTACGCGCTCGGCCGCGGTATCGAGCGCTTCCGCGACCGAAGCTGGTTCCCCGTCCCCGGCCGCGCCCTGGCCCACGCCCAGCACTGGTACGCACGCGGCGGCCGCTGGGTGCTGCTGCTGAGCTGGCTGCCGGTGGTGGGCGACCCGCTGACCTTCGTCGCCGGCGTCATGAAGGAAAAATGGTGGGTGTTCCTGCTGCTGGTCAGCCTTGGCAAAACCAGCCGCTATGCCGTCCTGGCCTGGGCAGTGGCGGGGTGACGGGTGCCTGGGACAGGGCGGTTCGGGGGAGGGAAGGCTGGGGAAAGAATTCCCCAGACCCCTTCCTTTTTCTGCGAGTTGGCGTCTCGCTTTAGGAGGTCTGGCCAACTCTTTTGAGTGAGCGTGGAAATGGGATTTTGTCTGCCAGCGCGGAACGATGGTCCGGCCTGTTGCGCAAGCCTTGGCCAAGCCGGCGCGCGGATGACCGCCCACCTCAAAACACCCAAACGAACCCGCTCCATTCGGGGCTGCCGCCATGATGACATCTAAAACAGGTCACGAGGGCTGAACCGCCAGTCGTGGAAAGTCCCAACCTCGCCCAGACCGACCGCTCCATACCAAAACCGAAAACTCGCAGAAAAAAGAAGGGGTCCGGGGAATTCCTTCCTCGGCCTTACTTCCACCCCCCAACCATCACGCCCCCGCCATGGCCGCAGACCGCAGGAACACCCCTTGGCCGCGCAACGCCGCCTGCAATTCCGGAACCGGCACCGCGCGGGGCGCCACCCCGGCCGTGGCGGCCAGGGCGGCGGCGACGCCAGCGGCCTGGCCGGTCAGCCAGCATTGCGGGATCTCGCGCAGGAAGGAGTGGCTGGTGGCGTCACAGGCCAGGTGGCGGCCAGGGGTCAACAGCCCATCCACCGCCACCGGCACCAGCGCGCCATAGGGCACCGACACATTGGCGAATTTGGGCGCCAGGCTGGGCGAGACGCCGATCTCGTCCGGCGCCACCCGGCCGTCCCAGTGCTCCCGCAGCACGGGCGAGACGCCGGCCACCCGGCGGGCATGGCGCACGCCGATCTGCGGGGCGGAGAGCATCAGGTAGGCGTTGGCGAAGCCGGGCGCGTGGGCGCGGTAGAATTCCAGGTGCCGCGTCATCAGCCGGTGGGAGGTGATCTCGACTTCGGAGAGATCCTCGACATTCACGGCGGAGTAGCCGGCCAGGCGCGGACCCATGAACAGCGCGACATCGTCCCGCCAGGACACGAAGGCCTTGTCGAAGAACCCCACCGCTGCCTTGCCGCGCGACATGAAGTCGGCGAATTCCGCCGGCTGCTCGGCCCGCCAGCGCAGGTAGGCGGGCATGTCGGCGCCGCCGAACATCCAACTGGTGTTCATGGCGTGATGGATGTCCCGCTCATCCGCATCGCTGTCGAACGCGGCGCCGGCACGGGCGAACAGGTCGCCATCGCCGGTGGCGTCGATGGTCACGTTGGCCAGGATGGCACGGCGGCCCTGCTTGCTCTCGAACAGCACGCCGCGCACCGCCTGGCCCTCCATCACCGGTTCCGCCCCCCAGGCGTGGAAGATCGGGTGGGCGCCTGCTTCCAGCAGCATCTCCAGGCTGGTGGCCTTCAGCCATTCCGGGTCGCAGGTGGGGGAGTGGGTGACGACGCCGTGGAAGGCCGCCGTGCGCGCCTGCCACCACGCCGCCGTGGCCGAGTCGCGTGAGCCCCAGGACTCGCGCGGTGGCCCGGCCACCGCCCCCGGTGGCAGGCGGGCAAGCAGTTCCTCGGCGAAGCCGCGGATGACCAACTCGCCTGACCAGTCGGTCATGCGATCGATCCAGATGACCAGCCCGCCGGTGGAAAGCCCGCCCAGGTGGTTGTGGCGTTCCAGCAGGATGGTGCGGGCGCCCATGCGGGCGGCGGCCACGGCGGCGGCGGTGCCGGCGGGGCCACCGCCGACCACCAGCACGTCGCACACCGCGTGCACCGGGGTGCGGCGCGCCGCTTCCTCCACCATCGCGCCCTCAGGCGGGGCGAAGCGCTGCGGCCGGCGCTGCCGCCGGGCGCCGAACACCTCGCTTTGGAAGAAAAGCCGGCCGCCATCCTGGGTTCCCATGCAGGCAGGTTAGGCCGGAACGCGGTGGCGGAGGAGGGGGTGGCGGATGCCACCGTCACGCGGTTCTGCCTTGCCGCGCCTCGCGGCTGGCGGCGTGCGGGCGAGGGCTGCACAATAACGTGTGGCGGGCTATGCTGGCGCGCCGCCACCTGACCGGACTCGCCCATGCCCGAGATGCTGCGTCCGCCCGAGCGGGATTCGCTGATCGCCTTCCTGGAGCGCAACCTGCTGCAGGACGTGCGGCTGG
This sequence comes from Teichococcus aerophilus, assembly GCF_014490485.1. GTDB lineage: Bacteria > Pseudomonadota > Alphaproteobacteria > Acetobacterales > Acetobacteraceae > Pseudoroseomonas > Pseudoroseomonas aerophila. The sequence goes on from NZ_JACTVA010000027.1 coordinate 39,750, forward strand.
GCGACCAGGACCACCAGGCATTGCGCGAAACGCTGGCGGACCGTCCCACCGCCGGCGCGGCCTGGACGGAGGCGGCGGCGCGCGCGGTGGAGCTGCTGGCGCTGCCGAAGCTTCGCCACCGCTGGTCCGCGCTGGCGGACAGGCTGACCGACTTCCTGCTGGCCATGGGCGAAGGCCCCATCCTGCACCGCCAGGCCGCCACGCCCGGCTGCCGCATCGACAGTACGGACCCACAGGATTTCCGCGTCTCGACCGCCGCCTATGAGTTCACCGGCGACCTCACCCGCGGCCTGCTCCGCCAGCGGCCGGCGGCCGGGGTGGAAGGGGCCGAGGTGGTGCATACCGGCCATCTGGTCGAATTCACCAGCGGCGGCGCCAACCACTGCCTGGATGTGGAGGACAGCACCAGCCATGCCGGCGTTTCCCCCCAGCCGGATGGCAGCGTGGTGCTGTTCCACGAAAGCCTGTTCTCCGCCCGCGCCGGCCTGATGCGGCGGACGCGCTTCGTCGCCCGGCTGCGCTACGAATACACGGTGCGGCCGGACGATCCCCGCGTGCAGCTGCGGGTAATGCTGAAGACCGCCCCCAAGGTCGCGCTGCGCGACATTCGCCTGACCACCGCGCTCGATGAGATGTCCGCCGCCACCACGCCTTTCGGGCATCTGGTGCTGAGCGCCGGCGGCCGTACCCTGCCGCTCTCCCAGCCGCAGGACGAGCTGACGACGCTGCATCTCGGCCGTGCCGACGCGCTCAGCCTGACCGAGACAGCCGCGGCGCCCCTGGCGACCGGGGTGCATCTCGGCTTCCCTTCCGCCGACCGGCTGATGAGCATCAAGCTGGTCTCCAAGGCCGGCGATGCCGGGTCCACCCGCCGGCCGCACTGGCTGCTGACGCGCTACCGCATCCCGCAGCTCGGCCCTGGCCAATCGGCGACAGTGGAGGAGGAGCGGCTGGTGACCTTCGGCACCCTGCAAGGCGCCGAGGCCACCTATGCCAGCCTGTTGCGGGACCCCGCGCCGCTGCGTGGGCGGGACCCAGGCCTGGCGCGCGATATCGGCGCCGCGCTGAACGGCATGGCGACGCAGATCCTGTTCTCCACCACCAGCGGCCATGGCGGCGAGGCCCGGCTGGCGCAGATGCGGCAATGGTACGACCGCCACGCGCCAGCCTTCCTGGCCGCGCCCCCGCCCCGGCCGCGCGAGCTGGCCTTCGCGCTGCTGTCGCTGGACGCCATGCGGCGGCTTCCCGCAGCCGCCGGGCCGGATTACGCCGCGCTGCTGGCCAGCGGCCTGAACGCCCTGCTGGCCTGCCAGGATGCCGGTGGCACCTTCATCGAACCCGGCGGGGCGCCGGACCTCGGCGGTCATGCTGCGGCGATTCTGCTGCTGTCCCGCCTCGCCATCGCTCAGCACGCCATCGCCCAGCACGGCGATTCCCAGGGCAGCCCCGACCCCCGGCTGGCAGCCGCGCTGCGCCGGGCGCTGCTGCCCCTGCAGCTGGGCAGCATGTGGGCAGGCCAGGGCGAAGCGGCGCGCGAGCTGCCAAGCCCCATCCTGCACGCCGCCACCACCGAGGGCGGCACCACGGATGACGGCCGCCTCTCCTCCCGCCTCGGCCTGGCGATGCGGGGCCTCGGCGTGCTGATCCTTGCCACCCGCGCCGGCGCCGTGCCGCTGGAACCGGCCGAGCGCAGCCATCTGGAAACCCTGTACGACAGCTGCTTCCGCCTGCTGCGCGGCCGCCTGCGCTCCTCCCCCGAGCAACTGGAAGTCCTGGCGGACAGCGACCGCGCCGACGGCGATGCCATCACCCAGTCCGTGGTGGCCCTGGCCCTGCTGGCACCGGACGAGGCGGTGCTGGCCCTGCCGCTGGCTGTGCCACAACCGGCCTGAAGGCGGAGGGCGAAGGCCGGGGAAGGAATTCCCCGGACCATTTTTTCTGTTTTCGAATCTTCCCAGCGTGCCTGTTGAGAGGCGTATCCTGGCGTCCGACTGGTGCGCCGGAGGGTCTTAGACCTCCGGCTACTGAGGGTTCAGCCCGCGTGGCCCATTTTTAATACCATCACGAAGCGCCGCCTCGACCCTGACGCGCGACGCCAAACTGCCAAAAAGAAGATGGGGTCCGGGGAATTCCCTCCCCGGCCTTCCTCCATTTCGACACTGGACCTTTGCCCGTCGGCCACCTCAGGAAACGGCGCCTCCGGCAGCCGTTCCGGCTCACGCCCGCGTGGTGCCCCATCCCTGTGCTTGAATCGAAACAAGCCGGAAGCACGCAACACATTCGCGTTGCGCGCCCTGGCCGGTCAGGCGCCAGCGGGCGATAAGGCCCGCCCTGTCCAGCCCCTGGGGGATGCCGACACCATGCTGATTGCCGCCCGCCTGCCGCGTTCCCGCCCCGCCCCTGCCGCCCCGCGCGAAGCTTGCGTGCCACCCGCGAAGGCGCCCGGCGCCGGGGCCCGCGCGTTGCGCCGGGTTGCCGCCTGGCTGGGGGCCAGCCTGTTGCTGGCGGGCTGCGCCACGCAGGCGCCGCCGGTGGCCACGCTGGCGCCGCCCTTGCCCTATCCGTCCTCGACGCGGGAGCGGGCCATCCGCATCGCGCTGGAGGAATGGCGGGAGTGGGGCAGCGTGGTGGTGGACGATGCCCGGCCCCGCCCGCGTTCCACCGGCCCCGGGCTGGAATCCAGCCTGACCAACTTCCCCCGCGTCCTCGCCTACTGGCGCGCGGTGGAGGGGGAGACCGGCGCCCGCGCCGCGATCGACCGCAACCGCAACCGCTACGCCACCATCCTGGCCCAGCCCGGCGCCCCGGGCGAGCTGTGGGGCGAGCCCGCCTGGTCGGCGGCGTTCATCAGCTACGTGTTGCGCAATGCGGGCGTGGACCAGCGGGAATTCCCCTCTTCCGCCGCGCATGCCTTCTACATCGACGGCATGCTGGCGGATGCCGCGGCCTTCCCGGCCCAGGCCTCCTTCATCCCGCATGATGTCGGCGCCTATGCCCCGGTGCCGGGGGACCTGGTCTGCGCCGACCGCTCCCGCCGGCCGCTGGCGAACTGGCGGGACCGGCTGGCCGAGCGTGGCGAGTTCCGGCCCATGCATTGCGACATTGTCGTCGCCGCCTCGCCCGGGGTGGTGCAGGCGGTGGGCGGCAACGTGGCCGATTCGGTCACGCTCTCCCGCTTCCCGGCGGATGCGTCGGGCCGGTTGCTGGCGCGGCCGGCGGGCCACGCCGCCTGGTTCGCGGTGTTCGAGAACCGGCTGGGCCGCCTGCCGCCCTTCGGCCAGGCGCCGGGCGTGCCGGTGGCAGGGCTGCGCACGGGGCGCGCGCGGTCTTAGAGCAGGATGCGTCCACACTCGCTTCCACACTATGCCATTGTTTGGTCGTGTGATTCAGGCTTTCGGTGGTTCCACCTCGGGCCATCGCGCTTTCACCGCCGGGGGCGCGGCGGGGCTTTTCCGGCGCGCCTTCGGCTCGGCGGCAGACGCGGCGGTGACGGGGGTTCTCCGGCATGTCCCCGCGCGGCCTCGGGCTTCGCGGGCACTGCCCGGAAGCCACGGGCCCGCGTGGGAAAAAAGCGCGCCCCTGCATATTCTTCCCCGGCCTTTCCCGTCTCCGGGCGTTCACCTCCGGGCCCATCCTTTTGGGTGATTTCCCCTGGAGCCTTCACGCTCTAGGCTGGCGTTGATCGGCGTGATCCACGCCGCCGGCTACTCGGGCCGGCGCGTTTCACGCTCCATGTTCTGGTTGATATGCGTGATGCACGACGCTGGCTGCGTCAGCCGTGCCGTCATGCCCTAGGAGAGTCCTGAGCCTTGACCGACCTCTTCTCCCCCCTGTCGCTCCGCGGCGTCACCATCCGCAACCGGATCGGCGTGGCGCCGATGTGCCAGTATTGCTGCGCCCCCAGCGGCCCGGATGCCGGCAAGCCGACCGACTGGCACCTGGCCCACCTGCATGCCCGCGCCATCGGCGGCGCCGGGCTGGTCATCACCGAAGCGACGTCGGTGACGCCGGAAGGCCGCATCTCGCCGCAGGATCTCGGCCTGTGGGACGATTCGCAGATCGCCGGCCACGCCCGGCTGGCGCGGCTGATCGCCGCCGCCGGCGCGGTGCCGGGCACGCAGATCGCCCATGCCGGCCGCAAGGCCAGCACCAACCCGCCCTGGCATGGCGGCGTCGCCGGCGATGACGCGCATGGCTGGACGCCGGTGGCCCCCAGCGCCGTCGCCTTCCCCGGCCTGCGGGACCCGCGCGCGATGACGGAAGAGGACATCCTCTCCACCATCGCCGCCTTCGCCGCCACCGCCCGCCGCGCCATCACCGCCGGCTACCGGTTCATCGAGCTGCATGCGGCGCATGGCTATCTGATGCACCAGTTCCTCTCCCCGCTCTCCAACCAGCGCAACGATGCCTGGGGCGGCGACTTCGCCGGCCGTACCCGCTTCGTGCTGGAAGGCGTCAAGGCCGTGCGCGCCGCCATGCCGGACGACGTGCCGCTGGGCATCCGCTTCTCCCACACCGACTGGCTGGAAGGCGGCTGGACGACGGAGGAGACGGTCGAGCTCTCCCGCCTGGTGAAGGCGCTGGGCGTCGACCTGGTCGACGTCTCCTCCGGCGCGCTGCTGCCGGCGAAGATCCCGCTCTCCCCCGGCTACCAGGTCCCGGGCGCCTCGGCCGTGCGCAACGGCGCGCAGGTGCCGGTGGCGGCTGTCGGCCTGATCACGGAGCCGCAGCAGGCGCAGGACATCCTGACCGAGGGCCATGCCGACATGGTGTTCCTGGCCCGCGAGCTACTGCGCGACCCGTTCTGGCCGCTGCATGCCGCCGCCGCGCTGGGCCGCGTGGAAGCGCTGAGCGCCCCGGCGCAGTACGACCGCGCCTGGGGCAGCCTGGGCAAGATGCCTGTGCATTTCGAATCGGCCGATCCGCTGCCGGCGCTGGCCTGAGGCATAGCTAGGAAGGCTGGGGGAAGGAATTCCCCCAGACCCCCCATCTTTTTCTAAGTGTTTTCGGGGCGTGAGTGTGAAGGTGATGACCTTCGATTGAGGCTGCAGATCGCTGGAAGGTTGTTACCTCCGGCGGCCGTTGCAACGCTGCGCGCAGCCATAATATTTCTTCTAGATCCAGCAAATCGAGCAGAGCTCCATCCAGTGAATCACTTGAAGGAGGGAAGATACGCTTCAAAACGACAAGCCAGAGCATTTGATTGGTGAGCTTGTGCGAACGGCAAATGCTGTAGCGCTGCCCTTTGGCGCCAGAACCGCCCATCTAAACTCCACAGAAAAAAGTTGGGGGTTCGGGGGAATTCCTTCCCCCGGCCTTTCCCACCTTCAACCTGCCATGACGATACCGTTACGCAAACGACGCCCCGAAGCCTAGGGCTTGGCCGGTCATATTCGCGGACGTCCCTTTCCCCCACGGTGGCTTCATCGATGACAAATCCTCACCTGCGCGGCCCGCGCGCAGCCGATGGGCCGATTGCGCGGTTGCGGCACGCCCCCGGCACACCTTATTTGAGGGCCATGACAAGGCTCCTTCCCCTTCTTCTGTTGCTGGGTGCTGCCGGCGGTTCGCTGGTTGGCGCGTCCGGCATGGCACTGGCACAGCAGCGGGGGGCGGCATCCGCTGCGCCGCGCGCCCTGGGTAGCTTCCAGGACTGGACGGCGGCGACGCATATGGAGGCCGGCAAGAAGGTTTGCTACGCCTTCACCCGCGCCAGCCGCAGCGAGGGCGCCGGCAACCGCCAGAACGTCATCCTCACCGTAACGCACCGGCAGCAGGGGCGGGACCAGGTGGCGCTGCGCGCCGGCTACACCTACGCCCGCAATGCCGAGGTCGAGGTGAAGGTCGGCAGCAACGACCTGCCCTTCTACACCGCGCAGGACAATGCCTTCGCCCGCGAGGGTGGCAAGGCCGTCGCCGCCTTCCGCAACGGTGCCTCCGCCGTGGCCACGGGCCCGGGCCCGCAGGGCCGTGGCACCGCCACCGATACCTTCTCCCTCTCCGGCTTCAGCGCGGCCTATGATGCGATCAGCCGTGAGTGCCCGCCCGCCGGCCGTCGCTGAGCCGGGCGGACCGTCATACTGGGAATACCCGCAACCATGACCGACACCGCCGCCAACGCCGCCGAACTGAGCGCGGCGGAGCGCGACCGCATTATGGCCAAGGCCGCCCTGTTCTCCCCGCCCAGCGCCACGCTGGCGGATGGGCGGCGCGACCTCGTCGGCCTGTCGCGCGACGAGCTGGCGGCGGAGATGGTCGCGATCGGCGAGAAGCCGTTCCGCGCCAAGCAGCTCTGGCACTGGATGTATCACCAGGGCGTCACCGACTTCTCCAAGATGCCTTCCATCGCCAAGACCATGCAGGCAAAGCTGGCGGAGAAGTTCGTCGTCGGCCGCCCGGGCGTGACGCTGGAGCAGACCAGCGAGGACGGCACCCGCAAGTGGCTGTTCGGCTTCCGCGACGGCCAGCAGGTCGAGACCGTCTATATTCCGGATGAGGACCGCGGCGCCGTCTGCGTCTCCACCCAGGTCGGCTGCACCCTCTCCTGCAAGTTCTGCCACACCGGCACGCAGAAGCTGGTCCGCAACCTCGGCGCGGCCGAGATCGTCGGCCAGTTCATGGCGGCGCGCGACTCGTACAACGAGTGGCCGACGCCGGTGGACGGCACGCCGCGCATGCTGTCCAACATCGTCATCATGGGCATGGGCGAGCCGCTCTATAACTATGAGAACGTCGCCAAGGCGATGCGGATCATCATGGACAATGAGGGCATCGCCCTCTCCCGCCGCCGCATCACCCTCTCCACCAGCGGCGTCGTGCCGATGATGGACAAGTGCGGCGCCGAGCTGAATGTCGGCCTCGCCGTGTCGCTGCACGCCGTGCGCAACGACATCCGCGACGAGATCGTGCCGCTGAACCGCAAATACCCGATCGAGGAACTGATGGCCGCCTGCCGCCGCTACCCGGCGGCCAGCAACGCGCGCCGCATCACCTTCGAATACGTCATGCTCAAGGGCATCAACGATTCGGAGGCCGATGCGCGGGAGCTGGTGCGGCTGCTGGACGGTATCCCGGCCAAGGTGAACCTGATCCCGTTCAATCCCTGGCCCGGCAGCCCGTACGAAACGTCGTCCAACAACGCCATCCATCGCTTCGCCAAGGTGGTGTCGGATGCCGGCTACTCCTCCCCCATCCGCACGCCGCGTGGGCGGGACATCCTGGCTGCCTGCGGCCAGTTGAAGACCGAGAGCGAGCGCAAGCGCCCTGCCCGGGCCGCCGCCGCCGCCCCCATGTCCCCCGCCGCCGCGTGAGCGCGCAGCCGGCGGCCAAGCCGCCGCTGGCCATCCTGCCCCTTCTCGCCGCCGCGGCCTTCGCCTCGGGCTGCGGCGCGCGCATGCTGGACCCGCTGCTGCCGCTGCTAGCGCGGGATTTCCACGTCACGGTGGCCGAGACGGCCGTCGTCATCTCGGCCTTCACCCTGCCCTACGGCCTCTCCCAGATTGTGCTGGGCCCGTTGGGGGACCGCTTCGGCAAGCTGCGTGTGCTGGTGCTGGGCCTGCTGCTCTACGGCCTGGCCATGGCCGCCTGCGCCACCGCCGGCGCGCTGGACCGGCTGGTATTGCTGCGCGCCCTCTCCGGCGGGTTGGGCGGCGCCATCATCCCGCTGGCCATGGCCTGGATCGGCGACAACGTCCCCTATTCCGAGCGGCAGGCGACCCTGGGCCGCTTTCTGACCGGCATGGTCATGGCGCAGCTGCTGGCCGGGCCCATCGCCGGCAGCGTCGGGCAGTTGCTGGGCTGGGAAGCGGTGTTCCTGCTGGTCGGCGTGCTGGCGGTGCTGATGGCCTTCGGCATCATGGCCACGCTCGGCCGCGGGCTGTGGCGCCCGGTGCCGTCCCCGGCCGGTGGCAGCGGCTTCAGCCGCTACATCACCCTGCTGAAGCGCCCCGCCGGCCGGCTGCTGCTGATCGCCGCGTTCCTGGACGGCATGCTGCTGTTCGGCGGCGCCTTCCCCTTCATCGGCTCCTACCTCATCCAGATCTTCCACCTGGAGCCCTGGCAGGCCGGCCTCGTCGTCGCCGTGTTTGGCCTCGGCTCCTTCGCCTATACGCGGCTGGCGCGGCGGCTGGTGAACGGGCTGGGCGAAGGGCGCGTGCTGCTGCTGGGCGGCCTGGTGCTGGCGGTGGGCCTCGCCGGCCTGTCCATCGTCACCACCTGGTGGGGCGTGGCGCTGTGCCAGGTGCTGCTGGGGCTGGCCTTCTTCATGTACCACGGCACCCTGCAGGCCCGCAGCACGGAGGTCATGCCGGAGGCCCGCGCCACCGCCGTCTCCGCCTTCGCCATGGCGCTGTTCCTGGGCCAGGGCCTGGGCTCGGTCGGCTTCGGCATCACGCTGGCCCAACTGGGCTACCCGGGCGCCTTCCTGCTGGCAGGGGTCGGCATGGCGGCCCTGGCGGTATGGACGCGGGTAGCGGTGCTGGCGCCGCGATAGCGGGCGGTCGTGAAGGAAGGCTGGGGAAAGAATTCCCCGGACCCCTTCTTTTACTTTTTCGAATTTTTCGGGTGTGGCTGTCGATGGGTTGAACCTGCGAGACGGCTCGGTGCGCTGGAGGTCTAGGACCTCCGGCGACTGCGGGTTCAGCCCGCACGGCCCATGATTAAAATCATCAGAAGCGTCCAGCTCTCAGCCCTGAAGCGCAGTGCCAAACTCGCAGAAAAAAGAAGGGGTCCGGGGAATTCGTTCCCGGCCTTCCTCTGCCGTTTACCGCCCTGACACACCCGTCATTCCGACTTACAAGTGAAGCACGATCGAAGCCTGGGTATGGCCTACCAGCTTACTGGCGGGTGGCCGCACCCCGGTGACCAACAAGAAGCGACACACGGCGGATAACGGATCAGCATGACGGACCGGCAGAATGGGGTGGCCTTCGTGGCGCCCCTGATGGTGCTGGCGCTTGGCCACATGATTTCCAACATGGTCCGCACCATGCCGGCCATCGCGGCCGATGTGATGGCGCCCGACCTCGGCGTGACGGCGGAGGGGCTGGCGTCGTTGACCGGCGCCTACCACTTCGCCTTCGCCGCAGGGCAGATCCCGCTGGGCGTGGCGCTGGACCGATTCGGGGTGCGCCCGGTGTCCCTGGCACTGCTGCTGACCACGGCGCTGGGCGGGCTGATCGCCGCCATGGTCGGCGGCAGCGGCGGCTTCCTGCTGGCGCAGGTGGTGCTGGGGCTGGGGTGCTCCGGCATGTTGCTCTGCCCCATTACCTTGGCGGCGAAGACGCTCACCCCGGCCCGGTTCGGCCTGTGGTCGGGGTTGATCCAGGGCACTGGCAATGTCGGCATGCTGCTTTCCGCCAGCCCGATGGCCTGGCTGGTGGACCATTCCGGCTGGCGCGCCGGCTTCTGGAGCTCGGCCGTGCTGGCGGTGATCGTGGCGGCGCTGGTGCTGGCGGTGGTACCGGGGCCGCCGCCGCGCGCCATGCCGCCGGGCCCGCGCCCCTCCCTCGCCGCCGAGGCGAAGCAGGTGGTGCGGCTGGGTCTGTCCCGCCCGCTGCGGGGGATGATGGTCATCGCCTTTGTCTCCTTCGCCGCCATCATTGGCCTGCGTGGGCTGTGGGGCGGGCCGTGGCTGATGGAGGTGAAGGGCCTGCCGCGCATCGAGGCGGGCAATATCCTGCTGCTGTTCACGCTGCTGCTGATTCTGGGCCCGGCCCTGGGTGGCTTGCTGGACCGGCTGCTGCCGGGGCGCCGGCGGCCGATGCTGGCGCTGGGCCACCTGATTGCCGCGCTTTCCCTGCTGGCCGTGGTGGCGGGCGGTCCGGGGGGGTGGCTGTCCACCGGGCTGGGGCTGCCGATGCTGCCGGCCAGCTACGATGCGGCGGTGTTCGTGCTGTTCGGCCTGGCATTGGTGCCGCACCCGCTGATCTTCGCCATGACGCGGGCGGTGGTGCCGCCGGAACAGGTGGGCAAGGCGCTGTCCGCGGTGAACCTGTCGTTCTTCCTGGGCGCGGCGGTGCTGCAGGCTGCCACCGGGCCAGTGGCCACGCTGGGCGGCATCGGTGCGGCCCTGGCCTTCCTGGCGGTGGCGGTACTGGTGGCGACAGCGCTGTTCGTCCGCTTCACCCGGGGGCAGCGGACAAGTTGAGGCGGGGGAGCTCCCCCACCCGACCGTTATGCCGGACAACACGGCCACGCCATGCGGGGGAGAGCCGCCGCCCGTTCTGCCGCCCACGCGGCTGCGCCACGCGGCGCCCAATGCGCCCACTCCGCCTGCGGCGGACACGCCGCAGGCAAGCGCGACCCTCAGGCATCAGTCAGACACCCTGGGGGCAACCTTGCCCCCAGGGTTCCGCCCGGGCTTAGCGGACGGTCAGTTCCCGCGTGTCGCACAGGTTCACGTCTCGCCGCTCCTCGGACCGGCCATCCTGCCAGACCACGCGCAGGTCGTACTGGCACTCGCCACGCGGCAGGCGGATGTTCTGGCGGCCGCGGGCGCGGACGATGTTCTGGCCCAGGCGGTCCTGGCCCCAGTTGTCGTCGCTGGTCGGGCTGGCATAGAGCTCGTTGATCGGGCTGGCGGCCTGGTTGACGATCACGAAGCTCGGGTCGCCCTGCTCCGCACCGCCGCCGCTGCGGGGATTGGCGCCGGTGATGCTGCCGCCGGCACCGCCGGAGCTGCCGCCAGCACCACCACCCGAGCCACCGCCCACGCTGCCACCGGCACCGCCGCTGCTGCCACCGCTGTCGCCATCGCCGCCACGGCCGGTGCGGGCCGGCGTGCCTATCACCACGTCACGGTCGACGCAGGTGTCGATGTCCCGCCGCTCCTCCGTCACGCCGCCGGCGAAGCCGATGCGCAGGTCGGTGCGGCAGCCGCCATCGGCGGGCATGCGCACGGCGAAGTTGGCGCCATTGGCAATGGTTGCGCCCCGGGCCAGGCGGTTTTCACCCCACTGGTTGGTATCGACCGGCGAGGCATACAGGCGCTCGATCACCCGGTTGCTCTGATTGACCAGGTTGAAGGAGCCGTCCTCCTGCGCCTGGGCGGCCCCGGTGCCGGCCAGCAAGGCAACGGTCAGGAAGCCAGCGGAACCCAGCACGCGGCGCAGGCCGGGCGAGGCGAAAGCAAGAATGGCGGGGCGCGACATGCGGCGTGTTCCCTTGTCTCTGTGTCTCGTCATGCCCACGCCCCGGATACGGCCCCAGCCACCCGGCGTGACCATGGAACCCAACCCCAGGGTGAAAATCAGGGGCAACCAACAGAACGACACGTCAGGGAACTCCGTTTCCAAAGCAAGAGCGCACATGCACAAGATGGCGGGAGTAAAGGGCTTGTGCTGTAGCGCAGCGTAACGCGGGGTGCTTGGGCCGCGCGAAGCAAGGCTGGGGAAAGAATTCCCCGGGCCTCTTTTTTCTTCTCGCGAGTGGGCGTCACGCCTCAGGACTGAGCGCGGACGCTGCCTGGTAATTTCAACAAGGCCACGCGGGCGAACCCCCGGTCGCTGGAGGCTATCGACCTCCACCGCACCAAGCTGTCCTTCGGCGACTGTTTCAGAAGCCTGCCGGCTCAGGCACGGCCGGAAGTTTTCGTACCGGCGCGGAGGCGGCTTGGCCCAATGCGGGAATAGTGGGCCATGCCGCCGGGAAAGCCGGCGCGGAAAAGGCTGCCCCGCCCGACCCAACAGGCTTTGGAAACGGTCTCCCAAGACCGCCCTCTCAACAGCCACGCCCGGAAAACTCGAAAGAAAAAGAAGGGGGTCCGGGGAATTCCCTCCCCGGCCTTCCTACTCCCCCCAGGCACACCAGCCCAGGAGGGGAACCCAGCGCCCTTTACTTCTGCAGGGCCTGGACGATCTGCTGCGTCACCTTCTTGGCGTCGCCGAACAGCATCATGGTGTTGTCGCGGAAGAACAGTTCGTTCTCCACGCCGGCATAGCCGGAGGCCATGCCGCGCTTGATGAAGAAGACGGTCTTGGCCTTCTCCACATCCAGGATCGGCATTCCGTAGATGGCGGAGGATTTGTCGGTCTTCGCCGCCGGGTTGGTCACGTCATTGGCGCCGATGACGAAGGCGACATCGGCTTCCGCGAACTCGGGGTTGATCTCCTCCAGCTCGTGGACCTCCTCGTAGGGGACGTTCGCCTCGGCCAGCAGCACGTTCATGTGGCCGGGCATGCGGCCCGCGACGGGGTGGATGGCGTAGGAGACCTCGGCGCCTTCCTTCTTCAGCAGGTCGCCCATCTCGCGCAGCACCTGCTGCGCCTGGGCCACCGCCATGCCGTAGCCAGGCACGATGATGATCTTGCCGGCGTTGCGCATGATGTAGGCGGCGTCCTCCGGGCTGCCGGACTTCACTGGACGCGCGGGCTGGCCGCTGCCATCGGCCTTGGCCGCACCGCCGGCCTCGGCTCCGAAGCCACCCAGCAGCACGTTGAAGATGCTGCGGTTCATGCCCTTGCACATGATGTAGGACAGGATGGCACCCGAGGCGCCAACGAGGGCACCCGTCACCACCAGCAGCAGGTTCTGCAGCGTAAAACCGATGCCCGCCGCCGCCCAGCCGGAATAGCTGTTCAGCATGGACACCACGACCGGCATGTCCGCGCCGCCGATCGGGATGATCAGCAGGAAGCCCAGCGCCAGCGCCACGATGGCGATCAGCCAGAACAGCACGCCGCTGCCGGTGGCGACGAAGGCGATGACCAGCACCACCAGCAGGATGCCGATGCCGAGGTTCAGCCAGTGCTGGCCCTTGAAGGTGATCGGCGCGCCGGACATCAGCGCCTGCAGCTTGGCGAAGGCGATGACGGAGCCGGAGAAGGTGATGGCGCCGATCGCGACGCCGAGAGACATCTCGACCAGCGAGCCGCCATGGATGGCGCCCGCGTGGCCGATGCCGAAGCTCTCCGGGTTGTAGAAGGCGGCGGCGGCCACGAACACGGCGGCCAGGCCGACCAGTGAGTGGAAGGCGGCCACCAGCTGCGGCAGCGAGGTCATCTGGATGCGGCTGGCGAGGTAGGTGCCGATGCCGCCGCCGATGACCAGGCCCGCCAGCACGATGACGATGCCGGAGAATTCCATCCCCGGCCGCAGCAGCGTCGCCACGATGGCGATGCCCATGCCGACCATGCCGTACAGGTTGCCCCGGCGGCTGGTGGTGGGGTGGGAAAGGCCGCGCAGCGCCAGGATGAACAGGACGGAGGCAATGAGGTAGGCGAAGGTGGTCAAGCTCTGGGCCATCGCCTCAGCCCTTCTTCTTGCCGGCGAACATCGCCAGCATCCGCCGGGTTACCAGGAACCCGCCGAAGATGTTCACCGCCGCCAGGGTGGCGCCCAGGAAGCCGAAGAACTTGGCGATCCAGCTATCCCCCAGGCCGGTGGCCAGGATGGCACCGACGATGATGACGGAGGAGATGGCGTTGGTGACGCCCATCAGCGGCGAGTGCAGCGCCGGCGTCACGTTCCACACCACGTAGTAGCCGACGAAGCAGGCCAGCAGGAAAATCGTCAGCAGCATCAGGAACGGCTCGGCCGCGGCGGCGATGGGCGCCACCGGGGCCAGGGTGGTCTCGGCCATCATGCGCGCCTGCGCGGCCATGGCCAGCGCCCGCTCGGCGGTGGCCTGCGCCTGGTTGGCGAGGTCGGTCGGGTTCATCGTCTCTCTCCCCTCAGGCGGCCGGCGTCAGTTGCGGGTGGACCACGGCGCCCGCGCGCGTCAGCTGCACGCCGTGGACGATCTCGTCCTCCTCCGGCAGCCTGGGCGCCTTGGCGTCCTTGTCCCAGAAGGTAGTCAGGAAGGTCAGCAGGTTGCGGGCGTACAATGCGCTGGCGGCGCCGCAGATCCGGCCCGGCCAGTTACGGTAGCCGAGGATCTTGACCCCGTTCTCCGTGACGATGCTCTCGCCCGGCTGGGTCAGCGCGCAATTGCCGCCCGCATCCGCCGCGATGTCCACGATCACGCTGCCCGGCTTCATGCTGGCGACCATGGCGGCGGTGACGAGCGTCGGTGCCTTGCGGCCCTGCACCAGCGCCGTGGTCACCACCACGTCCTGCTTGGCGATGTGGGCCGCGACGACCTCCGCCTGCCGGGCGTAAAAATCGGCGGAGAGCTGCTTGGCGTAGCCGCCGGCCGTCTGGGCCGCCTTGCTCTCCTCATCCTCGTAGCCGACGAAGCTGGCGCCGAGGGACTTGATCTCCTCCTTCGCCGCCGGCCGCACGTCGGTCGCGGACACGCGGCCGCCAAGCCGCCGCCCGGTGGCGATGGCCTGCAGCCCCGCCACGCCGGCGCCCATGACGAAGACGTTCGCGGCCGGGATGGTCCCAGCCGCCGTCATCAACATCGGGAAGCCCTTGTCGAAGGCAGTCGCGCCCTCGATCACGGCGCGGTAGCCGGCCAGGTTCGCCTGGGAGGACAGCACGTCCATGCTCTGCGCCCGGGTGATGCGCGGCAGCAGCTCCATGCTGGCGGCATCGATCCCCAGGCTGGCATAGGTGGCGGCGCGCGACGGCTCCGCCAGACCCTCCAGCGTGCCGATCAGCAGGGCGCCGCGCGGGATGAAGGACAGCTCGTCCACCTCTCCCTCGCCCGTGCCCAGCGGCGCACGCACCTTGAGCACGATATTCGCCCCGGCCAGCGCGGCGCCGGCATCGGCGGCGATCTCCGCCCCGGCTTCCTGGTAGGCGGCATCGGTGAAGCCGGAGGCAACGCCCGCGCCCGCTTCAACCGCCACGGTGGTAATGCCCAGCCCGATCAGTTTCTTGACCGTCTCCGGCGTGGCGGCAACGCGGGTTTCCCCCGCGCGCCGTTCCTTGAGCACCGTCAGGCGCATCGGCTTCTCCTCGGCCCTTGAAACTCGGGACGCGGAGGATGGCGGGGGCTCTGCCATCCGGCAAGAAGCACTTCGCCGGCGCAGCACCGGAATAGGTGATTATCTGCCCGAAACAGCCGCCAGACGCTCCGGCAACGGCCGGTCCTGCCCGCGGTAGCATACCAGGGGGCGATCCGCGCGCTCCGCCACCGGCAATGCCATCAGCGTGGAGAACTGCGCCAGCACGCAGCCGGTGATCGGCGCCAGCGGCGCGTTCTGCGCTTCCTCCAGGCTGAACCAGCCCAGCCCCTCCAGCTCCCCGCAGCCGCCCAGCACGCCCCGCGCCGCCTCGGCCGGGGCGGCCAGGAAGCGGGCATTGAAGCGGATGGGGCTGTAGGCCGGCGTCACCGCGCGGCAGACATAATCCAGAACCCCCAGCGCCGGAGCCTCTCCGCCGGCTGGGGCCAGGGTCAGCCCGGTCTCCTCCTCCAGCTCCCGCGCCGCCGCCACCGCCAGGGCACGGGCCAGGCGCGGCGGCGCTGCCCGCTCCAGCGCCCGCCGCGTTTCCTCGGCGAGTTCGCTGGCTGCGGGGCTGGCCCGGTCGGCGAAATCCACGCGGCCACCGGGGAAGACCAGCCGCCCCGGCATGAACCGGTGCCCGGCGGCCCGAACGCCCATCAACACCTCCACCACGCCGCCCACCCGGGCGCGCCACAGGATGAGGCTGGCAGCATGGCGGGGGAACGCAGCGGGCTTGGGCATGGGTGGAAACTGCCACCCGGCCGCCGGGGGTGCAAATTGTGGCGCTGGTGGGGGGGGTTGCTGAAGGCCGGGGAAAGAATTCCCCGGACCCCTTCTTTCCTTTCTGCGAGTTTGCGGATGGCGCTGCAGGACTGAGGGCGGACGCTGCCTGATGATATTTAAAATGTGCAGCGAGTTCTGAACCCTCAGTTGCCAGAGGTCCCAGACCTCGGCCGCACCCAGCCGTCCTCAAGACCGGCCCTTCCCACAGACACGCCCGGAAACTCGAAAAAAAGAAAGAAGGGGCCCGGGGAATTCCTTCCCCGGCCTTCCTCTCCACCTTAACCACGGCAGATAGCGCCGCAGACCCCACCATTGAGTGAATCGCTGAAATCGGCCCGTTTCACCGGGCCAACCGATGGAAAGCGAAGGCCAAATCAGCCCCGAATCCTTGACATTGGGGGTCTGCAAGCGCATCTGCCCGAAACTGGACAAACGAGGTCCGCTTTCGAGGAGAGGCCGCTTTTGCTGCGGTTGTCGAAGCTCACAGACTACGCCGTCGTCGTGCTGGCCCGGCTGGATGCCGAGGGCGGGGTGCAGACCGCGCCTTGCCTGGCGCAGTGCACCGGCATTGCCGAGCCGACGGTGGCGAAGGTGCTGAAGGTCCTGGCGCATGCCGGGCTGGTAGAGGGCCTGCGCGGTGCGCGGGGCGGCTACCGGCTGGGGCGTCCGCTCTCGGCCATGACGCTGTCCGACGTCATCCTGGCGGTGGACGGGCCGATCGCGCTGACCGCTTGTGTCGATGGCGCGTCCGGCGGTTGCGAGACGGAGGCCACCTGCCCCGTGCGCGGCCGCTGGGACCCTGTGAATGAGGCGGTGCGCGGTGCGCTCTCCGCCATCAGCCTTGCCGACCTCGCCGGCCCGGCCTCGCGAACCTGCCATTCGCAAGGCCACCAGAGGGCCAAGATCACATCCTTGCCGGCCATGCCGGCGCCGCTGCCTGCCGAGTAGGGACCCCATATGCCCGCCGTCACCGAAACCATCGACGCTGTCGCCTCCGTCACCGAGGGCCCTTACAAGTATGGGTTCGAGACGGATATCGAGATGGAGTTCGCCCCGAAGGGGTTGAGCGAAGATATCGTCCGCTTCATCAGCGCCAAGAAGAATGAGCCGGAGTGGCTGCTCGAGTGGCGGCTGAAGGCCTATGCGATGTGGCTGAAGATGGAGGAGCCGCGTTGGCCCGCGGTGAAGTACCCCGCCATCGACTACCAGGACGCCTATTACTACGCGGCGCCGAAGAACAAGCCGGGCCCGAAGTCGCTCGACGAGGTCGACCCCGAGCTGCTGAAGACCTATGCCAAGCTGGGCATCCCGCTGAAGGAGCAGGCCATCCTGGCCGGTGTCGAGGGCGCGGGTGACAGCCCGTCCGAAGGCGGCCGCCTGCCGGTGGCCGTGGATGCGGTGTTCGACAGCGTCAGCGTCGCCACCACCTTCAAGCACCGGCTGGAGAAGGAAGGCATCATCTTCTGTGCCATCTCCGAGGCCGTGCAGAAGCATCCAGAACTGGTGAAGCAGTATCTCGGCAGCGTGGTGCCGCAGGCGGACAATTTCTTCGCCGCGCTGAACAGCGCCGTCTTCACCGACGGGTCCTTCGTGTACATCCCGAAGGGCGTGCGCTGCCCGATGGAGCTGTCCACCTATTTCCGCATCAACGCCAAGAGCACCGGGCAGTTCGAGCGTACGCTGATCATCGCCGATGCGGGCAGCCACGTCTCCTACCTGGAAGGCTGCACGGCGCCGATGCGCGACGAGAACCAGCTGCACGCCGCGGTGGTGGAGCTGGTGGCGATGGACGATGCCACCATCAAGTACAGCACGGTGCAGAACTGGTACCCGGGCGACGAGAACGGCAAGGGCGGCATCTATAACTTCGTGACGAAGCGCGGCGCCTGCCGTGGCGACCGGTCCAAGATTTCGTGGACGCAGGTGGAGACGGGTTCCGCCATCACCTGGAAGTATCCGTCCTGCATCCTGCAGGGTGCGGACAGCGTCGGCGAATTCTATAGCGTCGCCATCACCAACAATTACCAACAGGCCGATACCGGAACAAAAATGTTCCATATCGGGCCGCGCACGCGCTCGACCATCGTGTCCAAGGGCATCAGCGCCGGGCATGGGCAGAACACCTATCGCGGCCAGGTGAAGATCAGCCCGAAGGCTACGGGCGCGCGCAACTTCACCCAGTGCGACAGCTTGCTGATCGGCGACCAGTGCGGTGCCCACACGGTGCCCTACATCGAGAGCCGCTGCATGAGCGCCAAGGTGGAGCACGAGGCGACGACCAGCCGCATCGCCGAGGACCAGCTGTTCTATTGCCGCCAGCGCGGCCTGAGCCAGGAAGACGCTGTCGGCCTGATCGTCAACGGCTTCTGCCGGGAGGTCCTGAAGGAGCTGCCGATGGAATTCGCGGTCGAGGCGCAGAAGCTGCTGCAGATCAGCCTCGAAGGCTCGGTCGGCTAATTGCCTGATGGGCGGCGGCGCCCCCTGGCGCCCCGCTCTCGGCCAGAGATTTTGGGACGGACCATTAGTATGTTGAAGATCGAAGGCCTGACGGCCGAAATCGATGGCAAGCAGATCCTCAAGGGGATCGACCTGGAAGTGCCGACCGGCGAGATCCATGCCATCATGGGCCCGAACGGTTCGGGCAAGTCCACGCTCTCCTACGTCCTCGCGGGGCGTGAGGGTTACGAGATCACCGGCGGCACCGCCACCTTCAACGGCCTCGACCTGCTGTCGATGGAGCCGGAGGAGCGGGCGGCGGCTGGCGTGTTCCTGGCCTTCCAGTACCCGGTGGAGCTGCCGGGCGTCGGTAACGCCAACTTCCTGCGCACCGCGCTGAACGCCATCCGCCGCAGCAAGGGTGAGCCCGAAGTGGACGCCATGCAGTTCCTGAAGCTGGCCCGCGCCCGCATGAAGGAACTGTCGATGCCGGAGGACATGCTGAAGCGCGGCGTCAATGTCGGCTTCTCCGGCGGCGAGAAGAAGCGCAATGAGGTGCTGCAGATGGCCCTGCTGCAGCCGGGCCTGGCCATCCTGGACGAAACCGATTCCGGCCTGGATATCGACGCGCTGAAGATTGCGGCCGATGGCGTCAACGCCATGCGCGGCCCGAACTTTTCCTCGTTGGTCATCACCCACTACCAGCGGCTGCTGAACTACATCGTTCCCGACCGGGTCCATGTGCTGATGAACGGGCGCATCGTCCAGTCCGGCGGGCCTGAGCTGGCGAAGCAGCTGGAGGAGAGCGGCTACACGGCCGTTCAGGCAGCATGAGCGTCCTGTTCGAACCTGGCCCCGAGGGCTTTCTCCGCCGCTACGAGGGCCTGAACGCCCGCCTGCCCGGCCACCGCACCCCGTGGGTGACGGCGCTGCGCGAGCAGGCCGCCAAGGCCTTCCGCGAGCAGGGCTTCCCGACCCGCAAGATCGAGGCCTGGCACTACACCGACCTCAACCTGCTGGCCCGCAGCGGCTTCGCCGAGGCGCTGACGCCGGTCGATGAGGACGTGGCGCTGCCGGAGGCCACCGCGCCGCAGCGCGTGGTGTTCCTCGATGGCCGCTTCCGCGCCGACCTGGCCGAGACGCCCGATTCCGGCATCCCGGTGCGTAGCCTCGGCGCCAACCTCTCCGCCGCCGAAGGGCTGCTGGGCGGCGTGGCGAAGCTGGACGAGGTGCCGATGGCGGCGCTGAACACCATGCTGTTCGAAGATGGCGCGCTGATCGACCTGCCCGCCGAGACCAATGGTGGCGCGATTGAGCTGCTCTCCATCATCCAGTCGGGCGAGCGGCCGGTGGCGGTGCATCCGCGCCACGTGATCCGCCTGGGCAAGGGCGCCTCCCTGGTGCTGATCGAACGTGCCATCGGGCGCGGCGATGGCCGCTACCTGCACAACCCGGTCGTCGAGATCGTGCTGGAGGAGGGCGCGCACCTGACGCATGCCCGCATCCAGCAGGAAGGCCCGGCTGGCCTCTTCCTCTCGACGGTGTTCGCCAAGGCGGCCGCCGGGGCCACCTATGACAGCTTCCTGCTGCATGCCGGTGCCAAGCTCTCCCGCAGCGAGGCCTATGTGTCGCTGGATGGGCCGAAGGCGATGGCGCATCTGAACGGCGCGCAGCTGCTCTCGGATGGCCAGCATGGCGACTGCACCACCTTCCTGGACCACGCGGCGCCCGATTGCGCCAGCCGCCAGACGGTGAAGACGGTGCTGGCCGGCAAGTCGCGCGGTGTGTTCCAGGGCAAGATCCACGTCCACCAGATCGCGCAGCGCACCGACGGCTACCAGATGAACCAGGCGCTGCTGCTGTCCGACCAGGCCGAGATCGACAGCAAGCCGCAGCTGGAGATCTACGCCGACGACGTGAAGTGCAGCCACGGCGCCACGGTGGGCGAGCTGGATGAAGACCAGCTGTTCTACCTGCGCGCCCGCGGCATCCCTGCGGCCACCGCGCGCTCCATGCTGATCGAGGCCTTCCTGCAGGAAGCCGTCGATGCGGTGGAGGAAGAGACCGCCCGCAACGCCCTGGCCACCGCCGTCGCCGGCTGGTGGGAAAAGGTTGCGTGATGGACGGCGCGGTGGTGGCAACCGGCTTCGACGTCGCTCGCGTGCGGCAGGATTTCCCGATCCTGTCGCAGACGGTGCGGGGCAAGACGCTGGTCTTCCTGGATTCCGGCGCCTCGGCGCAGAAGCCGCGTGCGGTGATCGACACGATGGTGCGCACGATGGAGACGGCTTACGCCAACGTCCATCGCGGCGCCTATAACCTGTCGGAAAAGGCCACTGCCGCCTACGAAGCTGCCCGCGCCGCCGTCGCCCGCTTCCTGAACGCGGCGGATGAGCGGGAGATCGTGTTCACCAGCTCCTCCACCGCCGCCATCAACCTCGTCGCCCATTCCTATGGGCGCGGGGTGCTGAAGGCCGGCGATGCCGTGCTGATCAGCGAGATGGAGCACCACGCCAACCTCGTCCCCTGGCAGATGCTGCGGGACGCGCATGGCGTGGAGCTGCGCGTCGCCCGCGTGACCGATGCGGGCGAGCTGGACATGGCCGACGTCGAGGCCAAGCTGGAAGATGGCCGCGTAAAGCTGGTCGCCGTCACCCACATGTCCAACGTGCTGGGTACCGTCACGCCGGCCGAGCGGCTGGCGACGCTGGCCCATGCCCATGGCGCCAAGCTGCTGCTGGATGGCTCCCAGGCCGCCGTGCACCGGCGCGTGGACATGCAGGCCATCGGCTGCGATTTCTACGTCTTCACCGGCCACAAGCTCTACGGCCCCACCGGCATCGGCGTGCTGTGGGGACGGATGGAGCTGCTGGAGCGGATGCCGCCCTTCCTGGGTGGTGGCGACATGATCGCCGAGGTGTCGCTGGAGCGCTTCCTCCCCGCCTCCGTCCCCGCCAAGTTCGAGGCCGGCACGCCGCCGATCATCGAGGCGATCGGCCTGCACGCCGCCATCGACTATGTCGAGAGCATCGGCATGACGGCCATCGAGGCGCATGAGCGCACGCTGGTGGACCGTGCCACCACGAAGCTGAGTGCCATCGAGGGCCTGACCCTGATGGGCCGGGCGCAGGACCGTGGCGGCGTGTTCGCCTTCGCGCTGGACGTGGCGCATGCCCACGATCTCGCAACCCTGCTCGACCGTACCGGCATCGCCGTCCGCTCCGGCCGCCATTGCGCGGAGCCGCTGCACGCACGATTTAACGTGGAGAGCACCTGCCGCGCCTCCTTCGGCCTCTACACCACGGTGGAAGAGATCGACTACCTCGCCGAGGCGCTGGTCAAGGCCAGGGAATTCTTCAGCTGATGTTCGATGACCTGCGCGATCTCTACCAGGAAGTGATCCTGGACCACGGCCGCAAGCCCCGGAACTTCCGGCGGCTGGAGGATGCCGACCGCCATGCCCGCGGCGACAACCCGATGTGCGGCGACCGGATGGAGCTGTGGGTCAAGCTGGAAGCCGACGGCCGCATCGCCGACGCCGCCTTCCAGGGCAAGGGCTGCGCCATCTCCATGGCCAGCGCCAGCCTGATGACCGAGACGGTGCGCGGCAAGACGCCGGCCGAAGCCCACGCACTGGGCGATACGTTCCGCGCCCTGGCCATGACCGGCACCTGCCCCGATTGCGGCGCCGAGCTGGCGGACGACATGGAGCGGCTGCAGGTGCTGGGCGGCGTGTCCGAGTACCCGAGCCGGGTGAAGTGCGCGACGCTGGCCTGGCACACGCTGAACAACGCGCTGGACGACAAGCAGGAGGCGGCAAGCAGTGAGTGACGACGCCACCACGACACCGCAGCGCCCCATGGCCCCCGGCCCCGCCGACTTCGCGCGGGAGGAGCGCGAGGCCGCCGTGGCCGCCGCGCGCACCACCTGGACCCCGGATGGCGAGCAGGCGGCACCGCCCGCCCCCGTCTCCGAAGGCGCGGTGATCGACATGATCGGCACCGTCTTCGACCCCGAGATCCCGGTGAACATCTACGAACTGGGCCTGATCTACTCGGTCGAGATCGCCGATGACGGCAAGGTGGCGGTGGAGATGACGCTGACCGCGCCCTCCTGCCCATCCGCCCAGGAATTGCCGCAGCAGGTGGAGGAGGCCATCCGCCTCGTCCCCGGCGTCAGCGACGTCACGGTCGAGGTGGTGTGGGACCCGCCCTGGGACCCGTCGCGGATGAGCGAGGATGCCCGCCTCGCCCTGAACATGTACTGAGAGAAGGGGAGACCAGCCGATGAGCACGACCACCACCCCCCGCCCCGTTCGCACCCTGCCGCCGCTGATGCAGCTTTCCGACGCCGCGGCCGAGCGCCTGCGCGCCCTCTATGCCGGTGGGCAGGACGGCAAGCTTCTGCGCATTGCCGTCAGCACCAAGGGCTGCTCCGGCATGTCCTACGACCTGACCTGGGCCGACGCGCCCACGGCCGGCGACGAAGTGGTGACCGACAAGGGCGTGACCGTGCTGGTGGACCGCAAGGCCACGCTGTTCCTGCTGGGCACGACCATGGATTACGAGGTGAAGGCCATGTCCGCCGGCTTCACCTTCGTGAACCCGAATGAAAAGGGCCGCTGCGGCTGCGGGGAAAGCTTCCACGTGTGACGTCCAGGCTGGGGGCCCTGCCCCCAGGCCCCCGCCGGGGCGGAAAGTCCGCCCCGGACCCCGCTGCGAGTTTTCAGCGGAGCAGGCGCAGCGCATCAGTCCGCAGCGTCCGCCACGAACCAGCACATTCCCATAGATTTTTAAAAGGCCACGAGAGCTGAGGCGTCAGTCGCCAAGGGTCCAAGACCCTTGGCGGACCAACCGTGCCGCCAGCACAAAACGAGTGGCGGGGTCTGGGGGGTCCTGTCCCCCAGCGGGGGTCCAGGGGGCAGCGCCCCCTGGCCAGTCTCTTAGTAGCGGTACTCTTCGTGCTTGAACGGACCGGCCGGCGGCACGCCGATATACTCGGCCTGTGCCGGCGTCATCTTCGTCAGCACCGCGCCGACCTTGGCGAGGTGCAGCGCCGCGACCTTCTCGTCCAGCTTCTTCGGCAGGGTGTACACCTTGCACTCATAAGCCTTGGCGTTGGTCCACAGCTCGATCTGCGCCAGCACCTGGTTGGAGAAGCTGGCGGACATGACGAAGGACGGGTGGCCGGTAGCGTTGCCCAGGTTCACCAGGCGGCCTTCGGACAGCACGATCAGGCGCTTGCCGTCCGGGAACACGACCTCGTCGACCTGCGGCTTGATGTTGTCCCAGACGTAGTTGCGCAGGGCGCCGATCTGGATCTCGCTGTCGAAGTGGCCGATGTTGCAGACGATGGCGCGGTTCTTCATCGCGCGCATGTGGTCCAGCGTGATGACGTCGATATTGCCCGTGGCGGTGACGAAGATGTCGCCGCGCGGCGCGGCGTTCTCCATGGTCACGACCTCATAGCCTTCCATCGCGGCCTGCAGGGCGCAGATGGGGTCGGCCTCGGTCACCAGCACGCGGCAGCCGGCGTTGCGCAGCGACGCCGCCGAGCCTTTGCCCACATCGCCGAAGCCGGCGACGACGGCGATCTTGCCGGCCATCATCACATCCGTGCCCCGGCGGATGGCGTCCACCAGGCTCTCGCGGCAACCATACAGGTTATCGAACTTGGACTTGGTGACGCTGTCGTTCACGTTGATGGCCGGAACCTTCAGCGTGCCCTTGCGCGCCATGTCCCACAGGCGGTGCACGCCGGTGGTGGTCTCCTCGGACAGGCCGCGGATGGCGGGCAGCAGCTCGGGGAACTTCTCGTGCACGACGGTGGTGAGGTCACCGCCATCGTCCAGGATCATGTTGATGGCCCAGCCATCCGGGCCACGGACGGTCTGGTCGATGCACCACCAGAACTCTTCCTCGGTCAGGCCCTTCCAGGCGAAGACCGGGATGCCGGCGGCGGCGATGGCGGCCGCGGCGTGGTCCTGGGTGGAGAAGATGTTGCAGGAGGACCAGCGGACCTCGGCGCCGAGCGCGGTCAGCGTCTCGATCAGCACGGCGGTCTGGATGGTCATGTGCAGGCTGCCGGCGATGCGGGCGCCCTTCAGCGGCTGGGACGCGCCGTACTCAGCGCGCAGCGCCATCAGGCCGGGCATCTCGTCCTCGGCCATCGAGATCTCCTTGCGGCCCCATTCGGCCAGGGAGATGTCTTTCACCTTGTAGTCGGAAAATGCGGTGCTGCTCATGATCTTGGGCCTCGTGCGCGTTCTGAGAGTTCGCGCGGGCCGTAGCATGCTCCCGCCCTGATGGCCAGCAAGATCGCCCGACACATCAGGATATCTTTATGTGTTTTTCACAAATTGGGTGGGGTGCGGCATAAGGCTGGAGGAATGAATTCCCCCTGACACCCTTCTTTTCTTCGAGTCCGGGGCGAGGCTGCCGCTGACGAGTTTGGCGCTGGAGGCGAACCTCTGGCGCCCGGCACCAAACTCCAGGCGCTCACGCCCAACTCGCAGAAAGAAGATGGGGGTCCGGGGGAATTCCTTCCCCCGGCCTTCGCCCAACCCAGGGCGCTTAGAACTCGCAGCCCTGCGCCGCCATCTGCTGCTTCATTTGCTGCGTCATCATGCTGCACTGCTGCGGCAGGGCGGCGCGGCTCTGCGGATTCCGCGCCGCTTGGCGCCAGGCACTGCGCATCTGGGTGATGGAACCGGTCATCTGGGCGCGCTGGTCGGCCGGGGCCTTGGCGATGCAGGCTTCCAGATTGCGGATGAAGGTGTCGCACTCGGCCACTCCCACAGGCTCCTCGGCGGCGTGCGCGGCGGGTGCCAGGAATGGCACGGCCAGGACAGCAGCGAGGGCCAAGGGGACGAGCTTCTTGATGGGCATCGATATTTCCTCCGCCAGGCTTCATTGCCTGATGCAACGAAGGCAGTAGCGCTGACGTGGCCTTTTCGTCATCACCACAAAATCTTGAAGTCGCTCACTTTTTTTGCGGGAACAAGCGGCTTGCGAAGAATCCACTTAGGCTCCTGCACATCCAGCTCCTGGCCGACGAGGCGGGCGAACTCATCAGCCGCGCGGGCCACCTCGGGCCAGCTATAGTCGTCGCCGACCAGGACACCGCCGGGGGCCAGCAGATCCCAGTACAGCCGGGCATCGCGCAGCGCCGGCTCGTATTCATGCGCGGCGTCGACATGCACCAGGTCGGCCTTCACCCCGGCGCGCTTCAGGATCAGCGCGGCATTCTCGCTGGTCTGTGCCAGCGGCACGACGCGCTCGCGCAGGCCTGCCTGCAGGATGTTGCTGAGGAACTGCCAATACAGGCCGGGATAGCCGTGCCGCAGCCGCAGGGAGGTATGGATGCGGTCCGCCCGCTTCCTGTTCCAATGTTCCGGGCTGCCCAGGAAGGTATCGACGGCGATGACCATGCCGTCGATGCCCAGCTGCCGCATCAGGTTGCCCATGAACACGACCGAGCGGCCCTTCCAGACGCCGACATCGATGACGACCCGGGGGCGAACCTCCCCGAACAGTTCGACAAAGGCGGGGTGGTCGCTGTTCCAGCCCTGCAGGTCGGGCGGCAATACCGGGCCGAAGCCTTCGAACACGTCCTCCCCGTACAGGCGCTCCATCAGCACCAAAGCTGGCGGCGGCGTCCGGGATGGGGTGGCGTCAGGCGGCATTCCCGGTGTCTCTGCTCAGCTCCGGTCGCTGCCGGCCTCGCCGAAGCCCATCACCAGTTCCTGGATGCGCTTGGGGTCCCCCTGCTCCATCACCCGGCGGGCGAAGCGGGCGCAGTCGTCGATCTTCAGGCTGCGGACCATCTGCTTCACCCGCGGAATGGCGCTGGCGTTCATCGACAGGGCACGGATACCCAGGCCCAGCAGCAGCGGCACCAGGCGCGGGTTGCCCGCCATCTCGCCACAGACCGAGACCGGCATGCGCAGGCGCAGCGCTGCCTCGGTAGCGAACTGCACCAGCCGCAGCACGGCCGGATGCAGCGGGTCGTAGAGATGGGAGACCTCGGCCTCGGCCCGATCGACCGCCAATGTGTACATGGCCAGATCGTTAGTGCCGATGGCGAAGAAATCGGCCTCCAGCGCGATGGCGTCGGCGGCCAGGGCGGCGCCGGGCGTCTCGATCATCGCCCCCAGCAGCGGCTCCTTCTCCGGCAGCGGGATGCCCTTGCGGCGCAGGCGGCGCTGCACCCGCTCATAGATCTCCCGCGCCTGGCTGACTTCCGCCGGGATGGTCACCATCGGCAGCAGGATGCGGATCTGCGTGCCCGGCTCCGCCCCCGCCACGCGGAGGATGGCGGCGAACTGCGCTTCCAGCAGTTCCGGCCGCTTCAGCAGCATGCGGATGCCGCGTAGGCCCAGCGCCGGGTTGGGCCCGGCATGGAAGGGGCCGATGCCCTCGGCCAGCGCCTCCATATCCTTCTCGCCGCCCCAGTCCAGCACGCGGATGGTGACGCAGTCGCCCGCCATCGCCTCCACCACCTGGGTATAGGCGTCGACCTGCGCATCCTCGTCCGGCAGGTCCTCGCGGTTCATGAACAGGAATTCGGTGCGCAGCAGGCCGATGCCCTGGGCGCCCGCCTGGGCGATCAGCGGCAGCTCGGCGGGGATTTCCAGGTTGGCCTGAAGCTCCACCTCCTCCCCATCCAGCGTCACCGCCGGCAGGCGGCGCAGCTTGGCCAGCCGGGCCTTCTCCTTGGCGTAGGTCGCCAGCGACTCGCGCCCGGCCTGCAACGCGGCCTCGCCGGGGCGGATGACGATGGTGCCGGCGCCGCCATCCAGCACCGCCTGGTCGCCGCGCCGGGCGGCCTCGGTCAGCCCCGGGCAGGCGAGAACGCTGGGGATGCCCAGCGCGCGCAACATGATGGCGGTGTGGCCGTCGGCGCCGCCTTCCTCCGTCGCCACGCCGGCGATGCGGGTGGGGTCCAGCAAGGCGGCGTCGGCCGGGGTCAGTTCCTCGGCCAGCAGGATGGCGCCGGCGGGAACGCCCTTCAGGCTGCGGAACGGCGTGGCGGTCAGGTTGCGGGTCAGGCGGCGGGCAATCTCCCGCACCTCGCCGGCGCGGCGCTTCAGCCCGGCCTTGTCGTCGTCCTTGGCGGCCAGGATGGCGGCGGCGATCGCCTCGGCCTCGTCCTGCACGGCGGTCTCGGCGGACAGCAACTCGTCGGCGATGCGGCGGCGGGCGCCACGGATCAGCCGGCTGTCGCCCAGCATCATCGCATAGGCGTCCAGCAGCGGCTCCAGCTCTTCCTGCGCTTCCTCCGGCAACACGCCGAGTCGCGCCTTCAGCTTGGAGACCTGCTTGCGGCTGGCAGTGACGGCGGCGGCCAGGCGCTGGCGCTCCGCCTCGGCCTTGCCGGCCTCGATGGCGCGGCGCGGCGCCTCGGCCGGCACCTCGCTGGTGTCGAACACCTCGCCGATGGCCACGCCGGGAGAAATGGCGATGCCCTTGATGGCGACTTCCCGGGTCCGCCTCGCGGCGGCTTTCCGTGTCCCCTCGGCGGTCTTCGTCTCGTTGCCCTTGCCGCCCTCAGTCTTCATGGAATCCGGCCTCGATCAGGCCGGCTACAGCATCGAGAGCTTCCTTGGCGTCCCAGCCTTCCGCGTCCACCACAACCTCGCTGCCTTTGCCGGCACCCAGCATCATCAACCCCATGATGGAGCATGCGGGTACGGTCTGACCATGGCGTGAGACGTTGACGCAGGCGGAAAAACGCTCGGCCAGGGACACGAGCTTGGCAGCAGCCCGCGCATGCAGGCCACGGCTGTTGATGATGGTCACGGCCCGGCGCAACACCATCGGGTTATCCGCCGCCGCCGGTGCCTGGACCGAACGGAACGAGTCGGACGGTGCGAAGCAGGGGCGGGGCAGATGCATCAGGTGGTTCCGAACTTGCCGTTGCCGCCGCACAGGACCATCGGTTCCGGCGGCGCGCAGCGCGTGGGCGTGGCGCAGGAAATGTAGCGCCGCCCCGCAGACATGGCGTGTTCCACCGCCTGCGCCAATGGCTGCGCCCCACGAACCCGCGCGAGCTTGACCATCAGCGGCAGATTGATACCGGCGATAACCTCCACCGCCCCGTGCTCGGAGGGTTCCTCCGCCACGGCGGTGGCCAGGTTGGACGGGGTGCCGCCGAACATGTCGGTCAGGATGACGACGCCATCCCCCTGATCGACGGCGGCGACGCCGTCGCGGATGTCCTGCCGGCGGCCATCCATATCGTCTTCCGGCCCGATGCAGACGGTGGCGACCGCGCTTTGCGGCCCCACCACATGCTCCATCGCCAGCCTGAGCTCCTCGGCCAGACGGCCGTGGCTCACCAGGACCATGCCGATCATCGCGCGGCCACCATCCGGGGCAACACTGCGGCAGGCAACACGGCAGACAGCACGGCGAATAACTTCATGGCGTACAAGAAGGGGCCTCCCGACCCACGGGGGAAATAGAGGGGGCAGGGCCATCAGCGGCCCGCTGTCCCGCCGGGCCCGTCATGGCCCGGTTCAGCTCTCGGTGGCTGAGATCGACTCGCCAACCCTGTTCAACCAAGTGCGCCGCCAGCATTTCCGCCAGCAGGACGGAGCGGTGTTTCCCGCCCGTGCAGCCCATGGCCACGGTGAGGTATTTCTTGCCCTCTGCCGCGTAGCGGGGCAACAGCGGGTCTAACAGCGCCGTCATGCGCTGCCAGAATGGAACAAATCCGGCATCCTCCCGGATGAAGGCCGCAACGGCCGCGTCCTGGCCGGTCAACGGCCGCAGGGCCGGATCGTAATGCGGGTTGCGCAGAAAGCGCATGTCGAACACCAGGTCGGCCTCCCGCGGCAACCCGCGCGGGAAGGCGAAGGAGGTGACGGCCACGGCCATGCCGTGCAGCCCGCCACTCGCCCGGAAACGCTGCTCCACCAGCCGCCGCAGGTCCGGCAACGGCAGCTCAGACGTATCGATCACCGCATCGGCGGCATCCTGCAGCGGAGCGAGCAAGGCAGCCTCCCGCGCGATGCCATCGGCCACGGATGCGCCCAGCGAGCCACCGGGCGCCAGCGGATGTCGTCGGCGCGTTTCGGAAAACCGGCGCAGCAGCACGGCCTCATCGGCCGTGGCGAACAGCAGCTGCGGCGCCACGCCTGGCATATGGTGCAGGCGGTCCAGCAATGCCAGCAGGCCTGCCACGTCGAATCCACGGGTGCGGGCGTCCACCCCGGCGGCGATCGGCACGCCGCCGCCTTCCGTGACGATCTCCGCCAGCACCGAGAGCGGCGGGTTGTCCACGGTCTCGAAGCCCAGATCCTCCAGCATCCGCAGGATAGAAGACTTGCCGGCCCCGGAAAGGCCGCTGACGAGAACCACAGGGCGCGGCGTCCCGTCCCCGGGGTGAACCCCGGAGCCACTGGGCAAGGATGCGTTCATGCTTCGGCGAAAGCGCCTGCGCGCAGGCCCAGCCGGGCCTCGGCCGCCCCCAGCGCCAGCTCGATCTTGGCGGGGGCGGAGCAATCGAAGGGGTGCAGCGCCAGCAGCGGCAGTTGCAGGCCCAGCGCATCGAAGCGCCGTGGCTCCGGCAGCCGGGGCACCTCGTCACGGCCGACCAGCAGCACCGCCAGCCGCAGGACGGCCGGCGCGTGCGGCAGGCCCTGGAACAGGCCGACGCCGCGCACCTCCAGCATTCCGGCCAATTCAGCCGGCGCCTCGGCCTCCAGGCTGCCCTCCACCTCGGAGAGCGCCACCTGGTCGTCCGCCACCAGCTGCCAGCCCCGCTGCATCATCCGCAGCAAGAGGTCCGACTTCCCTGACCCAGGCCTCCCCAGGAACAAGACCCCCGCCCCACCGGACGAAGCGCAGCTTCCGTGCTGCAACATGGGCGCTCCCCGGCTGTCCCGTGAAATATGCCGAAATATGGCATCTTCTGGGCACGGGGAACAAGGGGGCTGCGAGGTGGCCCGATTCCCGTGGGCTGGGGAGGTCGTGTTCCCTGGTCAGGAATGAGGTGGAGCGTCGGGAAAGGAGGAAGGCCGGGGAAGGAACTCCCCGGGCCCCTTCTTTTTTCTGCGGGTCGGGCGTGGTGTTGAAGGCCACGAGGGGATGCTCTTTTGATATTTGAAATGGCCCGCGCGGAGTGAGCTTGCTGCCGCCGGAGGCCTTTGTCCCGCGGCGCACCTGCCCGCGCCCCTAATCAGACCGCCTCCTCCACCGCCACCTAGCAAAACTCGAAAAAAGAAGATGGGGCCCGGGGAATTCCTTCCCCGGCCTTTCCCCCACCCCACCCAAACCGCACCACGCAGGCACCGCCCCCTCCGGTTGCCGTCCGCCACGGACAGCGTCACCTTCCCCGCCATGACGCATCCGATCGACGCCGCTGCCATTCGCGCGGCCGCCCAACGCATTGCCCCGCATATCCGCCGCACGCCCCTGCTGCGCCTGCCTGCCGGTGCGCTCGGCACGGCGTGCGACGTCACGCTGAAGCTGGAGCTGCTTCAGGCCAGCGGCTCCTTCAAGCCGCGCGGGGCGTTCAACCGCATGCTGTCCGCGCCGTTGCCGGCGGCAGGCGTGGTGGCGGCCTCGGGCGGCAATCACGGCGCGGCGGTGGCCTATGCGGCGCGGCAGCTTGGCATCCCGGCCGAGATCTTCGTCCCGCAGATCACCGGGGCGGCCAAGGTCGCCCGCATCCAGGCCTATGGCGCCCGGCTGGTGCAGGGTGGCGCCGCCTATGACGACGCCCGCCGCGCCAGCGAGGCCCGGGCCGCCGAGACCGGCGCGCTGA
This sequence comes from Teichococcus aerophilus, assembly GCF_014490485.1. Lineage (GTDB taxonomy): Bacteria > Pseudomonadota > Alphaproteobacteria > Acetobacterales > Acetobacteraceae > Pseudoroseomonas > Pseudoroseomonas aerophila. The sequence continues at coordinate 70,571 of NZ_JACTVA010000027.1, forward strand.
TGGTGCACGCCTACGACCAGCCCGAGGTCCTGGCCGGCCAGGGCACCCTGGCGCTGGAGTTGGAGGAGGACGCGCCCGAGCTGACCCATGTGCTGTTCGCCACCGGCGGCGGCGGGCTGATCGGCGGCTGCGCCGCCTGGTATGCCGGCCGGGCCGAGATCATCTCGGTGGAGCCGGACGCCTGCCCCACCCTGCACACGGCACTGCGCGAAGGCGCCCCCACCCCCGCCCCGGTCGGCGGCGTGGCGGCGGATAGTCTGGGGGCGCGGCAGGTGGGGCTGACCATGTTCCCCATTGCCCAGCGCTTCGTGAAGACCGCCCTGCTGGTGCCGGACGATGCCATCCGCGCCGCCCAGCGCCTGCTGTGGGATGCATGCCGGCTGGTGGCGGAACCCGGCGGCGCCACCGCCCTGGCCGCGCTGCTCTGCGGCGCCTTCGTACCGCCGGAAGGGGCCAAGGTCGGCGTAGTGGTGTGCGGTGGGAATACCGATCCGGGCAGCGTCGCTGGTTGATCGGATTGGGGGGGGGGGTTAGGCCAGGGGCGCTGCCCCTGGAACCCGCCGGGGTGGAAAGTCCACCCCGGACCCCGCTGTTTGTTCTTGGGCGTGCCTGGTGTCGTATGGTGCGCTGGAAGCAGAGCGTGTCCGGGGCGCTAGGTGCCGTGGCACCACGGCCGCCCCAAAGCGCATTCAAATTATACAAAGAAGGCCGCACTGGCCGAGACGTCAGTCGCCAAAGGTCACAGACCGTCGGCGGAACCAATCCCCTTAAAACTGACGGTGGGGTCTGGGGTGACCCTGTCACCCCAGCGGGGGTTCCAATCAGGGAACCAGCCCGCGCCGCCGGGCGAACAGCCCCCACAGCCGCGGCCCCAGCAGCGCGATCACCGCGAGCGCCAGGATGCAGACCGAGACCGGGCGGGTGATGAAGGTCGTCCAGTCCCCCTGGCTGATGGTCAGGGCCTGGCGCATCGCGTTCTCCGCCATCGGCCCCAGGATCATGCCGATGACCACGGGGGCGGTGGGGAAGTCGAACCGCCGCATGAACATCGCGATGATGCCCAGCGTGTAGAGGATGACGAGGTCCACCACGCTGTTGCTGATGCCGTAGGTGCCGATGGTCGCAAAGACCAGGATGCCCGCGTAGAGCTGCGGCGTCGGGATCTTCAGGATGCGCGCCCACAGCCCCACCAGCGGCAGGTTCAGCACCACCAGCATGACATTGGCGATGTAGAGGCTGGCGATCAGCGTCCACACCAGCTCCGCCTGGGTGGTGAACAGCATCGGCCCCGGTTGGATGCCGTAGGACTGGAAGGCCGAGAGCATGATGGCCGCCGTGGCCGAGGTGGGCAGGCCGAGCGTGAGCATCGGCACCAGGATACCGGCGGCGGCGGCGTTGTTGGCGGCTTCCGGGCCGGCCACGCCCTCGATCGCGCCGGTGGTGCCGAATTCGTGGCGGTATTTCGGCCGCACCAGCTTCCGCTCGAAGTAGTAGCTCAGCATGGTAGGCATCTCGGTGCCGCCGGCGGGCATGACGCCGAAGGGGAAGCCCAGCGCGGCGCCGCGGAACCAGGGCCCGATGCTGCGCTTCCAGTCCTCCTTCGACATGGCGAGGCGCCCGACCTCCAGCACCTGCTGCTTGGCGTCATGGTGCCGCCAGGCGAGGAAGAGTGCCTCCCCCACCGCGAACAGCGCCACGGCCACCAGCACAACGTCGGTGCCATCCAGCAACTCGGTGACGCCGAAGGTCATGCGTGGCTGGCCGGTCTGCAGGTCGATACCGATCAGTCCCAGGATCAGCCCCAGCCCCAGCGCCGCCAGCCCGCGCAGGGCGGAGCCGCCCAGCACGGCGGAGACGGTGACGAAGCACAGGATCATCAACGAGAAATACTCGGCCGGACCCAGTTGCAACGCGAGGTCGACGACGACAGGGCCGAGGAAGGAGATGCCCAGCGTGCCGATGGTGCCGGCGATGAAGCTGCCGATGGCGGCGGTGTACAGCGCCGGCCCGGCGCGGCCGTGGCGGGCCATCTTCGCGCCTTCCAGCGCGGTGATGATGGAGCCCGATTCACCCGGCGTATTCAGCAGGATGGAGGTGGTGGAGCCGCCATACATGGCGCCGTAGAAGACGCCGCAGAACAGGATGAAGGCGCCGGTGGCTGATACCTGGAAGGTGATGGGCAGCAGCAGCGCGATGGTCAGCGCCGGGCCGATGCCGGGCAGCACGCCGATGGCGGTGCCGAGGAAGCACCCCAGCAGCGCCCAGCCCATATTCGTCAGCGTCAGCGCATTGCCGAAGCCGAGGGAAAGCCCGGACCAGACGTCCATGACCTAGAGAATCCCTTCCAGGATGCCGGCGCCGATGTTGACGCCGAGCAGCTTGTCGAAGGCCAGGAACGCGCCGAGCGTGACGGCCAGGCCGATCAGCAGGTCCCGCCCCGGCCGGCGGCTGCCGAAGCCCGCCGCCACCAGCACGAACTGCACCGTCGCCGCGATGACGAAGCCCAGCCAGTCGATGAGGACGAGGTTGGCCAGCAGTCCGGCCCCCACCAACCCCAGGGCGCGCCAATTGGTGGGGGGCGCGTCGCGCACCTCCTCCATCTCCGCCGACCAGCCGCCGCGCAGGGCGGAGAGGGTGAGGCCGCCGCCGATGACCATCACCAGCCCGCCGACCAGGTAGGGCACGAATTTCGGCCCCACCTGCGCGTAGAGCGGCGTGGTGGGGATGACGCTGGCCTGCCAAAGGCAGAGCGCCCCCAGCAGCACCACGCAGATCCCGACGGCGAGGTCGGGGCCGGCGCCTGGCTTCAGCCAGCCGGTCCGGCCAGCGATGTCAGACAAGCCCGACTTCTTTCAGCACCTCGGCCGTGGCGGCCTCGTCGCTCTTCAGGAAGGCCTCGAAGTCGCTGCCGGCCAGGAAGGCGCGGTCCCAGCCCTGGCGCTGGCACATCTCCTGCCACGCGGACGAGGCGTCGAGGTCGGTGAAGAACTTCACCAGCTTCTCCCGGTCCTCGGGCTTCAGGCCGGGCGGGCCGAACACGCCGCGCCAGTTGCCCATGACGATGTCCACGCCGCTTTCCTTCAGCGTCGGCACGTTGTCCAGGCTGCGGGTGGCGCCGGTGGTGGCCAGGGCGCGCATGCGGCCGGCCTTCACCTGCTCGGCGAATTCGGAGATGCCGGAAATGCCAGCCTTCACCTGCGCGCCGAGGATGGCGGCCTGGGCCGGCCCGCCGCCGGCGAAGGCGACGTAGGAACCGTCCTTGGCCGAGCGGCCCTGCGACTTCAGCAGCAGGCCGAGGATGATGTGGTCGATGCCCCCGGCGCTGCCGCCGGCGACCGAGGTGGCGCCCGGGTTGCTCTTCAAAGCCGCCAGCAGGCCGGCGATGTCGCGGATGTCGCTGCTGGCGGGCACGACGATGACGCTGGGCTCGGTGGTCATGCGCGCCAGCGGCGTCACGTCCTTCAGCCCGACCGGGGAGCGGTTGGCCAACACGGCGCCGACCATGATGGCGCCGCCGACCATGACGGCATCGCCCCGGCCGCGGCGCTGGGAAACGAAGCGCGGCAGGCCCACGGTGCCGCCGGCGCCGCCGACATTCTCGAACTGGAAGCTGCCGACCATGCCGGCCTGGCGGGCCACCTGTTCGATGGCACGGCCGAGCCCGTCCCAGCCGCCGCCCGGGCCGGCGGGGACGAAGACGCTAAGGGAGGCAAAGCGCTGCTGACCCTGCGCGCGGACATGGCCGGACAGGAAGGACAGCGCGGCCGACGAGCCAGCCACGGCCAAGGCGCTGCGACGAGACAGCATGGAGAATCCTCCGGTTTTTTCGTTCTAGGACCTGGATAGGTTGCGCGAAGAACACGCTCCCGGCAAATGGACATTTGCGGGGCGTCTCGCCCTTGCACAATTTCCTCCCCACCCCCCATGCTGCAGCGCGGGGGCGAGGGATTCCATGCGGATGCGGCTGGCTTTGGGGGTGGTTCTGGCGCTGCTGGCAGCGCCGGTTCCGGTGGTGCTCGGCCAGGATGCGGGGCAGCGCGCACCCGCGCCCGGCGGCCCGGCCCCGGCGCGCCCTGTTCCCGGAATTCCCGGCTCCGGAAACCCGGCTGCGGGCAACCCTTCCCCAGGCAATCCGGCTGCCGGTAACCCGGCACCTGGTAACTCCGGCACCACCCAGCCCGGCCCCACCGCGCCCGGCCGCGCCGCCGCCCCGCCGCGCCGCCC
>NZ_JACTVA010000028.1 GCF_014490485.1 Teichococcus aerophilus
GCGGCCTTCAGGGCGCGGTCCTTCGCCGGTCGCCCGGCGCGCGCGAGCTGGCCGGCGGCGGCGCGGGCGGCGCGGGCGGCATCCTCAAGCTGGCGGGCGATGGGGTCGGCGATGGCATTCACGGAATAGGGTCCTTGATGACTGAGGGGTCTGGCTGCGTGACCGCCGCAGGCTGAATCAGCCGGGGTTGGGGATCAAGTGGCCAGATGGCAGGGCGCTAGAGCAGGACCAGGTCGTCGCGATGGACAATCTCGTCCCGGCCGCGCCAGCCCAGAATGGCTTCGATATCCTCCGACCGGCGGCCGGCGATCTGCCGCGCCGAATCGGAATCGTAGGCGGAGAGGCCGCGAGCCAGTTCGTGCCCGGCTTCGTCCTGCACGGCAACCGGGTCGCCGCGATGGAAGATGCCGTCCACGCCGCGCACGCCGGCAGGCAGCAGGGACCGGCCCTGGCGCAGCGCGCCCGCCGCGCCCGCATCCACCTTCAGCACGCCGAGCGGCGCCAGCGAGCCGGCGATCCAGCGCTTGCGCGCGGTGCGGCCTTCCGGCGTCGGCAGGAACCAGGTGCAGCGGGCGCCATCGCGCAGCGCCTGCAGCGGGTTGTCCCGCTGCCCCAGCGCGATGGCCATGGCGGTGCCGGCGCCGGTGGCGATGCGCGCCGCGATCAGCTTGGTGCGCATGCCACCGGAGGAATAGCCGGGCGGCGGCTCCCCCCCCATGGCCATGATTTCGTCGGTCAGGCGCTCCACCACCGGCAGGTGCTGCGCCGCCGGGTCCCGCCGCGGGTCAGCGGTGTACAGGCCGTCGATGTCGGAGAGCAGGACCAGCACGTCGGCCTGGATCATCTCGGCGACGCGGGCGGCCAGGCGGTCATTGTCCCCGAAGCGGATTTCCGCCGTGGCGACGGTGTCGTTCTCGTTGATGACGGGGATGCAGCCGAGATCCAGCAACGTGCCCAGCGTGGCGCGAGCGTTGAGGTAGCGGCGGCGGTCCTCGCTGTCCTCCAGCGTCAGCAGCAGCTGAGCGGCATTCAGGTTGTGGGCGGATAGCGCGGCCTGCCACGCACCGGCCAGCCGGATCTGCCCGACGGCGGCGGCGGCCTGCTTCTCCTCCAACCGCAGCTTGCGCTTGGTCAGGCCCAGCGCCTGCCTGGCCAAGGAGATGGCGCCGGAGGAGACCACCACCACCTCTGCCCCCGTGGCGCGCAGCGCGGCGATGTCGGTGGCGACCGAGGCCAGCCAGGCCTCGCGCGGGGAAGCGGTCTCCGCATCCACCACCAGGGCGGAGCCGATTTTGACGACGATCCGGCGCGCGGTGGTGAGGGAGGGGGTCATGCCTTGGCGGCTTCCTCGCGGGAGCGGTAGATGGTGTCGGCCAGCTCGCGCAGGGTTTCCTGCACACCCTCGCCGGTCACGCCGCTGATGAGGCGGACGGGCCGGCCGGTGGCGCGTTCCAGCGCCTTCACGCGGCTGGCGCGGGCCTGCGGCGTCATGGCGTCGGTCTTGTTCAGCGCGATGATCTCGGGCTTGTCGATCAGCCCGCCGCCATAATCCTCGCACTCCGCCCGCACCGTCTCATAGGCGCGGACCGGGTCGGGCTGGCTGCCGTCGATCAGGTGCAGCAGCACCGCGCAGCGCTCGACATGGCCGAGGAAGCGGGTGCCGAGGCCGGCACCTTCCGCCGCGCCCTCGATCAGCCCGGGGATGTCGGCCAGGACGAATTCCTCCGTCGCGTTCAACCGCACCACGCCGAGCTGCGGCGTCAGCGTCGTGAAGGGATAATCGGCGATCTTCGGCCGGGCGGCGCTGGCCACCGAGAGGAAGGTGGACTTGCCGGCATTGGGCAGGCCCAGCAGCCCGGCATCGGCGATCAGCTTCAGCCGCAGCCACAGCCAGCGTTCCTCGCCCGGCCAGCCCGGATCGGCCCGGCGGGGCGAACGGTTGGTGCTTGTCTTGAAATGCGCGTTGCCGTGGCCGCCATCGCCGCCGGTGCAGATAACCGCCTTCTGCCCTGCCTGCGTCATGTCGGCGAGGATGGTTTCCTTGTCCTCGGCCAGGATGACGGTACCCACCGGCACCTTCAGGGTCACGTCGTCGCTGCCCGCGCCGGTGCGGTCGGAGCCGGAGCCGTTGCCGCCCTTGCGGGCCTTGAAATGCTGGGCGTAGCGGAAGTCGATCAGCGTGTTCAGGCCTTCGACGGCTTCCACGATGATGTCGCCGCCCTTGCCGCCATTGCCGCCGTCAGGGCCGCCATATTCGATGAAACGCTCCCGCCGGAAGGCGATGACGCCATTGCCGCCGTCGCCGGCTTTCACCCAGATCTTGGCTTCGTCGAGGAACTTCATGGTCTGAGCTTGGTCCGGTCGGGGGAGGGCTGAACGCAAAAACGGGAGCCTCGCGGCCCCCGTTTGCGTCAGTCGTGTCGGGCTGGTCGCGGGCGCGAAGTTACTCGGCGGCCTGCGGCAGCGGCTCGACGGAAACGTGGACGCGGCCTTCGGCGCGGCGGGTGAACTTCACCTTGCCTTCGATGGCGGCGTGGATGGAGTGCGTGCGGCCGCACAGGACATTGTCGCCCGGGACCATCTTCGTGCCGCGCTGCGTCACGATGATGTTGCCGGCCAGGACGTGCTCGCCGCCGAACTTCTTGACGCCGAGGCGCTTGCCGGCGGAGTCGCGACCGTTACGGGAAGAGCCGCCAGCCTTTTTATGAGCCATGAGAGGTGTCTCCTAGGAAAGCCGGATCAGACCGCGTTGATAGCGGAGATGCGCAGCACCGTCTGGTGCTGGCGGTGGCCGTTCTTGCGGCGGCTGTTCTGCCGGCGGCGCTTCTTGAAGATGATGATCTTGGCGCCGCGGTTCTGCTCGACCACCGTGGCGGTCACGGTCGCGCCGGCGATCGTGGGCGCGCCGACGGTCAGGCCAGCGTCGCCGCCAATGGCGAGGACGTCCTGGAACGTCACGGTCGCGCCGGCTTCGGCATCGAGCTTCTCGACGGTCAGAACGGCGTCCGGAGTAACGCGGTACTGCTTGCCGCCGGTGCGGATCACTGCGTAGGTCATGGTTCGCCCTGAAGCTCTAGCCTGTCCTGGCCTGGTAAAGAAAAAACGGTTCTGAACGGCCGGACAACGGCCGCCGGCGAAACAAGGTCCCGCCGGAGAGGTGGGGCGTATAACGCTGCGGCAGAGGATGAGTCAACGCCGACGGGCCGATTCCCGCAATTTCCGCCCATACTGGCAGTTGCGCCCGCGCCCCGCCCCGCTTATACCGCCGGCCACCCGATGACCAGGGCACCGCGGAGAGGTGGCAGAGTGGTCGATCGCGTCGGTCTCGAAAACCGAAGTACTCGCAAGGGTACCGTGGGTTCGAATCCCACCCTCTCCGCCAGAACCCTAGGTGTTCTGCGGGTTTCCGGGCCGTCCTAGGCCGCTACCCCCAAATTTACCCCAATCCGGGTGTTTGCTTCCAGCCCGTTTCGGGTGGCCGGGGCGCACGCACGCACGCTTTCGACACGCGTTTTACGCGTACTATTACGCCAAGCTGTCGGAACATGTCGGAGCGGTCGGAACAGCATATAAAATCAATGTCTTAAGGTGTTCCGACATGGCTGAACCCTTGTCGGAACAGTCGGAACAGGGTGCAGCCCCCCAAAGGCCGGGTTTAAGGTGCCTCTGACAGCCCTCCCTGCGTGGCCTGAGGACGTAGGGGTTGGGCGGTGACCTGTCGTCGCTGGCACGGGCGACCGCGTCGCAGCTCCCCTGGCGCAGGGAAGCCGGACGCTGGTCGGCGCCGTGTCAGGGACCGGCTGGTCCACGTTCCTTCTGGCTGGAGCCGATGGAAGGTGAGCATGCGTCGGCCGGCGAGCGTTGGCGGGCCTCGCCAGCGGATGCCGGGGATACGGAGCGCGGAAGGTCGAGCGCGCCCGCTTGGGCTACGGGCAGGAAAGCCTCAGGGTGCGGACACTGCGGACACTGCGGACACTGCGGACACTGCGGACACTGCGGACAGCGGAGTGCGGACATGTCCGCACCAAAATGTCCGCAGTGTCCGCATCCGGTAAGCCAGCGCCGGTCAGGGCGGAGCCTTATAAGCCACTGATAATATACGGATTATTTTGTGTCTGAAGGCTGGTGGCCTGGCGGTGCGGACAGTGCGGACACTGCGGACAGGATTTCATACCCCTTAGCTGGGGGTGCACCGGGAGCGCGAATTACCCGCGGCCCCCCACCCCCTGGGAAGGACCCAAGATGGGGGGTGGGGGGAGGGGGGGGTGGCTAGCGTGCCGTCGTCCTATAAAGGCGCAGCGAATTTCCTTCATCGCGTGCGATGCGGAAATAGACCGGCCTGCCCTGAGTGAGAGTGACCGCTTGCTCTATCAAAGCCCCGGCGCAGATGCCGCTCGCTTCGGCGCCAACGATCACCTCTCCAGCCGGGACGTGAAGAGTCGCAACCTCACCTGCGTTGATCCAGGCCGCCGCTTCGCCATCGACAAAAATGGTGGTGGCGCAGGCTCGGCCGCCAGCCCCGAGATCTCGCCGCACGATGACCGGGGCCGTCATCGGCAGGGGGTCAGCGAAAAGGCGCTGCTCTGTCGGAGGAATAGGGCGCGCCTCTGCCAGCGGGACCGGCGTACTGGCGCAGCCGGTCAAGAGGGCAAGCGCAGCCGTTCCCAGGATCCAAGCACGCATCGGAACATCCTCTGTGGGTTCTCCTCCGCATAGGGCCGTTCCTGTCGTTGTAACACCCCCAGGTGCGGAGGCGCTGGGTGCTCTACCGTGACGGGTTCCTTCGAAGATAGCGGGCCTGAAGCGTTCCTGGCGGGCCTGCTGAGGCGCTGGAGGCCCTTGCTGGCGGCCCTAGGAGGGCATCGGCACCGCACATTTCGTCAAACGACCGTTTCGAAACGTGCGGTCGCCGGGAGGGCGTGTCGGGGCGGGACGGGGCCACGCGGGCTGCCCTGAACACCTGCCGAGGCGGCCGCCGGCCATAACGTTTCCAAACGTCCGTTTGACGAAATGTTATGGCCTTCATCCAGCCTCCAACGTGCCGCCGGCCGCGAGCACACGCTTTCTCTCCTCCTCAAGCGACGTTCCGCAGTTCACTGCGCATCAGCCACAACCGCAGCCTTAGGGGTTAGTGGACCTCATTCGCCCGTTCGTCGTCCAAGACTGTGCTCAGCCAGTGCATACAGAAGCGGTCCAAAAGACGACTACGCCCGAGAAGTGCCCCAAAACTCCCGACCAACACGATAAAATGGCGATATCGACCGAAATAATATGCCGTTAAGCCGATAAACAAGGCTTGTCCCTGTTGATGTTCTCATTTTCTTCCGATAAAAAAGCCTCCTAAGACGATATTCGCTAGGGGCATGGCTTATGGAACACTTCGCCGTCGTGCAGAGCATCATCCGCGCGGCCATGAGCGGAGACCGTGGGGCGCTGACGAAGCAGGTTTCAAGGCTGCGAGAGCGGCTTGAGAAGGATGGGGCTGCCAAGGATGCGGCTACCTTGGAGCGTCTCCTTGCCTCCGTCGAAGAGGCTCGCGAGATGGCGCCCAGTCGCGTTGAGACGTCGCGTATCCAGGTTCGAGGCGAGAAACTCACGCCTGAAATCCATCCGCCAATCGACCGTGAAACTGGTGCCCGGCTCTGCATGATCGACTTTGGGGAGAATGCACCTGCGGCGCCTATTCATGGTGCTGCGGTACAAGGGGCCGTTGATGGCTTACTTCAGGAATGGGGAAACGCGGCTGCGCTGCAGTCGGTCGGAGTTGCTCCGACCCGCTCTGTTCTCATTTATGGCCCCCCAGGTTCGGGAAAGACGGTTACTGCACACTACATTGCCCAAAGCCTGAGGCTGCCGTTGATCACTGCCCGGATCGACGGGCTAATTTCTTCCTTCTTAGGAACGACAGCTAGAAATATCGCAAATCTCTTTGATTTTGCGAACCGATACGCTTGCGTTTTGTTGTTGGATGAATTTGATGCGCTTGCCAAGCTACGCGATGATCAGCAAGAAGTCGGCGAAATCAAACGTGTCGTTAACACGTTGCTTCAGAATCTCGATCTGCGTCGCGAACACGGAATCACCATCGCGATCACGAACCACGATCGGCTTCTTGATCCAGCAGTTTGGCGGCGATTCGAGACCCATCTTTACATTGGCGAACCAGAGGTTGGTGCACGCGAGCAACTGATCGCGCGCTTTCTGCGTCCTGTCCGTGCGGAAGCTCCCATTCTGCGGATCTTTGCTTACTGCCTCACTGGAAGCTCAGGCGCTGATCTCGAGCGCCTCTGCTCCGCAGTGAAGCGGAACTTGGCGCTGGCTGGTGAGACGCATGACGGACCTGGGCTGTTTAGATCTTTAAGCGCGGTGCTTTCACGGGCGCCGGACCACACGCATTTGCCTAAAAAGATCCTGGCCCTCGATCCTGAGGCGTTTGTGAGCCTGATCACAAGCGACGTCGATTTCGCGATGAAGCAAGCGGATATCAGTGAGGCAACCGGGTACGGACAATCAAAGGTCAGCGAACTTAAAAAGGCAAAGCGCCATCTGGCGCTGATGGAGCAAAGCGATGCCCAATAATCCTGTCCAGATTATCCTGAATGATCAGGATTTTCATCAGGCGCCTGACCCAGGCCAGCCGCCACGCAACAAGGATTTCTTCGACGGCGCTGATAGAGCATTCGCCGCGCACAAGCAGGTGTTGCTCGCTGCCATAGATGCAATTAGCACTCAGCTTTCGCAAAGCCCTTACGGCCCCGCAGCGTATCTGAAGGTTCAGATGCGGAACGAGGCCTTGGCGAAGTCCTACCGGCCGGTAAGCTGGCTGTTCAAACGCGATCAGTTTCCTTGCGTGGGCGCAGATGCTGTCGGCACTCTCTACTTCCGAGCACCGTTGCTCTACCTCCCCCATCTCCGTAGACGCATCGAAGAGGCCGAGCTCATTGTGCAGACGAAGCACAGGAAGGCTGACGGTCAACCTTATAAAGCGCCATCGATAGCCCGTGCCGAGGTAGGCGCAATTGAATTTCTTGAAATTGCTGCTCCGGAGCAGAAGAGGGCATTCTCAGTAGCCGCAGCCATAGCCGCCCTTGATGATCCACGATGTGTGTCGGGCTACCAGGTGGAACTCTTTGAGACACCAGATGATCGTGTCATTGCCGATGATCCCCTGGGTCGCATTGCCCTACAGCGGTCATTTGAGCAACTGCTGCTTTCCCTTGGTCAGGGCGCCCGAAGCGTGGTCACGTCAGCCATTGGCAGAACGCCAGTGCTGGAACTCCAGATTACCCGCGGGACCCAGCCGGCGCTGGTGGACAACAGGTCAGGGCTTGCCCGGACCGACGCAATGCCTTCGTTGTTCTCTACTCCGGGTGAACCCGACACCAATCCGGCAAGGCATGAGGCTGCCCTAACCGCCTTGCAGAACCATCCGCTGGTCCGCACCATTCATCCTCCTATTTTACTGCAACTCACCGACGACCAGTCGGGATCTTCAGGTGCGTTGCAAACGGGAGCTCATCCCGTTGCAATACCGGAGCCGGCGGCTGGCGCGACTTATCCCATTGTCGGGGTAATCGACTCCGGGGTTGCTCAAGTGCTTGAACCCTGGGTCGTCGACCGATTCGATTACCTTGACGGAGGCGATTATGATGCGGTTCACGGGACCGGGGTTGCAGCTCTAGTTTCTGTAGGGCAACTTACAAACGACCCTTCAGTGGCGCCGGAGGCAAATGGCTGCCAGATCTATGACGCTCCGCTGTATCCGCGCGGGCCGTTCATGGCCAAGTATCCAAACGGATTTTCCGATTTTCTAGAGGAAATGGAGCAAGCAGTAGCCGAAGCAAAGGAAAACTACGGCGTTCGGATCTTTAATCTTTCGATCAATGCTGTCTCGGACGTGGAGCGCTATCGTTATAGCATATATGCATCTCGACTGGATCAGATTGCAGACTCCTACGGGGTAGTTTTCGTCAACTCGGCCGGCAATCTTCCAAGGGCACAGTCACGAGCGCCGTGGCCCAGACGAGCGAGCGAGGTTGTGCGATACTTTGCTTCCCGCACCTTACCAGACACGATCCTGAAACCAGCCGAAAGCGTGCGATCCATAACGGTTGGGGCACTTAATCCACCCGGCACGGATCAGATCGAAGGTGCGCCGACAGTCTACACGACTAGAGGGCCTGGCTTACAGGTCGGCGTAAAGCCCGATGTAGCGGCATACGGCGGTGCCGGGGCGACCACACCGGGGAGCTCCTCGGGCCTGACCTCGATTACTACAACCGGCCACAGCCAAGATGTTATAGGCACAAGCTACGCTGCACCGCTTGTGGCGCGTGCGCTAGCGGGGCTGGACGCTGCAACGGAAGGCGGGCTTGGAACTGAAGCTTTGCGTGCTATGCTCCTTCATCACGCTGTGATGCCAGAGCCTCTGAAGCAGCGCGGGCTCAAGGATCTTGCACGGCAGTTGGCAGGGTTCGGTCAACCGGTTCCGGTTGCGAACATGCTGGAAACGGGTGACCACCAAGTCACTCTTCTGTTTCAAAGCCGCCTTAGTATTGGTGAGCGGAAGCCTGTCATCCTGCGATTCCCATTCGTTTGGCCGCAAAGCCTTACTGATGATAATGGCCGCTGTTCCGGTCGCGCTCGGATGACCCTAGTCTATTCTCCACCGCTCGACCCAGCTTTCGGTGCGGAGTTCGTCCGAGTAAACCTTGAAGCGACTCTCAAGCAAAGACAAACCGAGCCGGCCCCGGATGGTAGCGCCCGTTACATCAACCAGATCGATCCTCGCTACCTCCCAAAATCGGCGAAACGTGCTGTTCCAGAAAAGGCACTGATCGACCACGGGCTTAAGTGGTGGCCATCCAAACAGTATGAGACAACCTTCTCAGAGAACGGCGAATCCTCGCTATGGCAACTTGAGGTGGCTAGCTCGGTACGAGCGGAGGCACAGTTTCCTGCCGAAGGCGTGCCATTCGCTGTCCTGCTGACCTTGGAAGATCCTGAGGGATCTAGACCTGTGTTCCGTGAAGTCAGGCAACAACTTCAGACGAGCCGTGCAAATGCCCAGGATGTTCGTACCGCCGTCCGTCTGCGGCAAAGGCAATAAGCCGGCTAGAGTTGCTAGAAGGGCATGGTCGCAGGCCGGTCTCCAATACAGGTTCGGAAAAGGAGCCTGAGTTCCTATTCTGATAGTTTCTGTAACATAGTATTCTAGTGGTTCCGTGCGCCGAGGCGCTCTTGGCGTACGGGATCAGGGTCACAGTTATTGTACCTCGAAATTCAGATGCAGAATGTCGAAGATCGGGAATTCGGGCTTGTAGTTGGCCACCAGCAATTGACTAGGCATGGTGCGGCAAGCCTACGCCATGACCTGGGATCAGACTGCAAAGATGGCGATTGCTCGCCGCACAAAATGTTAGACGGCGCACTTGTTAAGCCGCTCGCCGGCAGAGCCTATCGCAGCCAAGCGGTGTGCTACTGCGAGAATGTTGGGGCGATATTTCCTGGGTCTGCCCTTTGCTGCGCGCCGATAAGCAAGCCAATGACGGTTCCGACGTCAGCCGCAGTGAGGCCTATGCGGAAGTCAGTCCGCATATGCTGAATTCGATGTTTCTCAAGGCCATGGGGCCAGTCATCCAGCACCACGTAGCTGTTTGCCCGATGGACGCCCAACCATCGTGCGATCTCATCGCCTCGGCTTGGCCCATCGGCATCTGTAGCCCAGTCGCTATGGAAGCGATCCGTCACGCCCGCTTCGATCAGTTGTGACCGGCAGTCTCCCTCAAGGCGCCAGCTGCTGCTGATCACCATCCGGGCGCCTGTCGCAGCAAGGATCTGGTTCAGAAAGGTGATGGGACGCGCGCGAAGGGTGCGGGGTTGCCTGGACAGGAGGGGCAGCATCATTCGTCGAGCACTGCCCAGGCCGAACCTAGCGCCTCGCGGCGTGGCGCGGGCTACCATTGGCCGTGTCGCAAGCACGCCATCGATATCGAGAAAGATGATGCGGTCCTGCCCCACGCTTACCTCCGCACCGTCTTGAGGGCCTGCTCAAGGGCTTTTTTGAACTCGGCAGGCGCTACAGTCTGCGCGGTCTTCATCGTCCGGTCTTTGAACCGGAACCGAGGCTTGTACGCCGCCTTGCTCGCAAAGGAGATCAGCAGCTTCAGACCGGTTAGGAAGCCGTTTTCCCGGTTCAGGGCGCCGATGGTTCCATAGCTGCCGTCACGCCGCTTACCGCGCTCGGGGCGCTGCCAGAAGCCGCCGATCCCCTTCACCTGACCCTGGAAGACATCCTTGCGGGCCTTCAAGGTAGCGAGGGCCTTGCGAGGCAGGTTGCCGTAGGAGTTGAGCTTGGCCTTCTGCGGAATGAGTAACGCGGCCTTCTTTGGCTTCCGGACGCCGCCTTCTTCCTGAGGCCCGAGATACTCCGCTTGCTGGGTTTTCACGAAGACCCGCGCTTCCAAGTGATTCTTGGTGGCTGGCTGGATCGCGATGCTGTTCATGGTGAACGGCGTTGGCTTGTCGAAGATGCTGGGCAGTTCCTTCCGGGTGCTACCTGCGGCGGCCTTCGCCGTCTTGGTCAGGGCCGCCGCCGTCGCGAACGGGATCTGCTTCTTGGCGAGATCGTCCAGCTTCCTTGTCATCGGCCGGAAGTCGGCCTTCATCTGGATCATCGGGTATCCCTCTGTATGAGGACGAGGCGGCCCAGGGCGGCCCCGCGTGGTCAGAGCGGCAGCAACAGGCCAAGCATCCCCAGGCGGCGTTGTTCGGCCTGCAAGCAGGATGCGAGGTTGAGAAGGGCTGCCAGGCACTTCCTCTGGAGCATGCCGGCCGGGAGGCACGGATCGTGCTCGACGGAAGCGCACCGCAGATTCTCGACCGCGGCGTTGGCTTCGATGCCGGCCAGATCCAGCCTCATCAGATGCAGCAGGGCGTCGAGGCGATCTGCGGTCAGACGTGCCGATGCAGCCTCCGGCGCCTCAGGGTGCTCGCTGGCCGTTGCATTCGCGGCGGCCAGAAGGGCCTGCACATGGACGACGGCCGCGCGCAGAGACTGCTCGTCGGCCGTAGCCGGCCGCAGGGCGATGATGTCCTCCCGCTTCATTCGACGGGGTAGTTCCCATTGCGCGGGCGGTTTACTTTGTTCACCTGGGGATCATCGAATGCGGCTTCCTTCCGCCGTATCATCTCCGCGAACTCGGCTTTCCTGGCTCGGACAGAGGCCGCATGCTCGTCCAGGCTTTCGAGGCGTTCCAGCCCCGAGCAGCGGAGCATCTCATCGCTTCGAGGAAGGATAGCGTCTTCAGCGCAGAGCCTTCCCTGGGCGTCCGGCATCTGTACCATGCGCCGAAGCAGGCTCAGGCCGAGCGGCCTACTGGGGAAGCCGGTGGCCTCTGCCAGGGGCGGCTGATTCTCGTCGGCCTGCTTCGCCCAGCGCTCCTGGCCCAAGGACCATAGCCGGAAGGCGGTCTCGGCCTCTGCCTCTAGCGCCAGCAGCTTCTTCACCGTGGCCAGGGCACCCGGATAGGATTTCTTCCAGGCCCCTTCCAGGGCGCCCAGCTTTTGCTGGAAGGCCTCTTCGAGCTCCTTCACCTGCTGCACGGCGTCCTGGGCCTCCGCAGTGGTGAGAAGGCCGCGGAGCACGTCCAGTGCCACCTCTATCCGCTCGGCGGTCCGCCGACGCTCCGCGACTTGCCGTTCCGCCTTCTCCATTTCCTCGTCGCTGGCGGTAAGCAGGCTGGCTTTGCGCTGCTTTTCGATCCGGTCGGCTTCGGCGCGGGCGGACGGCAGCGCCGCCGCAGCCTCATCGATCGCGGCCCGGATCTCGGCGGAAGCGAGTTTCCGACCTTCGGCCTGTGCCTTCAGGATGGACTGATACTTCATCGGGGCGGCCTTGGCTTTCTGGGGGATGGTGGAGGCACTCACCGGATCGGGTCCTTCCGCGTGACTGCCGTGCGCCGGAATGCTCTGTCCCAAGCGCTCTGAATTGAGGGGCTGGCTTTGGGAGGCTGGCCGGAGCCGCTGCCGAGAGCCGGCGAGGCGCTCGCATTCTCCAAGGCCTTGTCCCAGCTGCGCTGGATGCCCCGCGTTCCAGAAGCGCCGCCGCTGAAGGCTCTGCTATTGCCCAGGCCCCCGAGCAGCGCGACGGCCCTCCGGGCGCTCATGCTGGTGTTGAAGGCCAGGTGGCATGCCGCAGGTTCCCGGCCCTCGGCCGCTTCGGCCCCCAGAATGGCTGCGCACCGGGCGCGTTCGCGGCTTCGTGCCGCCTTCGCCACGGCATCGTCCTCGTCGTCATCCTCTTCCTCGTCGTCATCCGCCCGGCGAGCACGTGTCCGGCGACGGTCGCGTTCTTCGTCGGTCTCCTCGTCGTCGGCCTTGCGGCTGCGGCGACGGGCTCGCTCATCGTCGTCATCATCCGTTCGTGCATGGGGCGAGCCCAAAAGGCTTGAGAGCCGCAGGCCCAGGCGGGGCTTGAAGTGCATGGAATCCTCAGTGGGTGTGGAGCGATGCCGGGGCGGCATCGTCGCGTGCGGGAAGGTGAGGGGCGCGGCTCCGCAATGCTTTGCGTTCCGCAGTCTCCAGGCGCTCAAGCCAGTGGTATCGGCGCTCTATGGCGCGATCCACGGCCGCCAGCCGCCCATCGCATCCGGGGCGAAGCAACATCAGATGCCGGCGGCGCTCCAGCCGTAGGATGGCGTCGGACATCCGCTTCTGCCGCGCGGCCAGACAATCAAGGTCGGCCATGTCAGGCTGGGGTAACGATTGAATGGGGCAGGGCATCCGCATCTCCTTCCTTGCGGGAGGTGTGCGGAGCGGCTTTTGCGGAAACAACAGTGTTTTTCCGCAGACTTCCTAACCTCGCTGCCCTTCGAGGATGGAAATTATCTGCCTTGTGCTGATTACCTTACCACCATTCAGGCGCGCAACCGTCTCGATCAGCGCCCGAAATAGCTCGGGATCGGTGGGCAGGACGGATGCGGTGTGGAGGCCATGCGACAGATAGCGGCGCAACGCCATGGCGACCATGTCCGCCGCGACGGTGTGCCTGGCCTGCGGGAGCAGCTGACGGGCCTGCCGGATCAGCGCGTCCCGTTCGTCCAGGCGCCGCTGCCGGCGCTGCCACGGCGGATCGGTGAGGTGGGACAGGTCAACCACATCCTCCGGCGTCAGAACGTGCCCCGGCTGAAGGCGGGCAAGGCGACGACGGGCTAGATCCTCCGGCAGGTGCGAGCTCATGGGCGATGGCTGTTGACGCGCTGGGGGAGAGCGCGGTCGCCATGACTACGCATTGGGTTCGGAACCGCGCTCTCCCGATCTACGGTGGCATGCGTGGCGCCGGGGCGGAGGCTTGCACTGCGCAGGAGGCCGGCGACCATACGTGCCTGCGGAGTGCTTTGGGTCGCAGCGCCGGATTCGCCATGGGCTTCTGCCTGGATCGCGACGCGCTCCCGCCGCGCCTCATCTTCGGCGCTCTCGGGAGGATGCGGCTCGTGACGCCGCCATGTGTCTTGCAGGCCGGCACGCATGGTGGAGATGGCGCGGCTCACTCGGCATCTCCCAGCAGGTCCGGCCGGATGACGAACACCCGCGTCAGGCCGCGTCCTGGGATGCGCTCCCGCTTGCCGAGGTTCCGGCCCTCGCCCAACTCAAGGAAGTTGCTGGCGGCGAGTGCACGGGCGACGAAGGCCGCATCCAGGCCCTGGCACACATCGGTCCGCCAGACCTCGGGCTCCACAAGGTAGGTTGTGCGGCCGTCCTGGGTCGGTCGGCGCCATCCGGCCTGATGCAGGATCGGGCGGCTGGTATCGACGGCTTCTTCCCACGTGCCTGCCTGGGTCCGGTGCAGCGGCACGAAGCGGCTGCGGCCATGGTTGGTCAGGAATAGCCGGACCTGCTGCACGGCAGCCACGACCTCGGCACTCTCGGCATCCTCGCCGCGGCGTTCGCGCCATGCCGCGAACAGGGTGAGGCAGGCTTCGGTAGCGCCATTCCTCTTCCATGGGAAAATGCCCCATTGGGTGGCCAGTTCACCGGCCAGTGCTACCAGGGCGAAGCGGCGCGCCACTTCACGCACCTGTGCATCAGCGTTCGGTGGCAAAGTGGCCACGAAGTGAGCCCGCAGATCGTCTGCGGCCCGCCGGAGCTCAGGCGCCTCGGCGCCACGCGCTGCTACCAGATGCTTAAGGAATGCCGGTGCGGCCGTTCCATGCTGACCGTCCAAGGCACCATGAAGGTCCGCAGCCAGTTGGTCGAAGCTGGCACGTCCGTGCAGAGCGGGCCAGCACATAGGCCCGTCTACCGGCACGTTAGGCAGGCGGACCTCAGCACCAGCCGGCAGGCGCTGGCCGGCCTTTTCGGCCATAGTCTTGGTGTCGGTCTCTCCTGTCGACAAGATCAACGTTCGCCAGGTGCGGCGCCGTCGTGCGGTAGAGTTTTCCCGCATGCGACCTTTGCCGGCCTCGTTCGCGATCATGTAGATGGCATGAGTGACATCTGCGGCTGGCGCTTGGTGGATCTCGTCTAGCGCCAATAGCCCGTCATTTGCTTCCTCGGCGGTGGCTTCCAGCGCGTTGGCCGTGCTGCGCCAGTCCCGCAGGTTTCCGCGCTTGGTTGGCTGGCCCCAAACGGAGCATGCCAGCTTCAGCGACAGGGTCTTGCCCGTTTTGCTAAGCCCTTGGACATGGAAGCCGCCTGAACTTTCCCCCATCGGGAGCAGCAAAGGCCCCGCGAGCGCGGCCGCGATGCAGAACATGGCCAAGGGGTTGCCGGCAGCCAGCGCCGCAACTTGGCGCTGCCATCCATCCAGTGTGCCGGCGACGGCCACCATTTCGGGAGCATTCTCTGCCGGATGGCGCAGAATCAGCGCTTCGGAGGATCCCCCAAACACACGGCCATCCTGCAGCAGGAACGCGTCGCCCCCTTGAGACTGCGCTTGCCAGCCCGTGCGTGGCACAACGCGAGCACGGTTGCCGGTCTGCACGCCCGCCAAGGCGCGCCGAAGCTGCACTCTTGCGGTGCCTTCGGTCTCGATCCGTAGCCCGCGGTCCACCAGTTCGGCCTCGAGCTCACCGGGCTTGGCCATCAGAAGGCGGTCGGGCATCAGCCACGTATGCGAGCGCTTGTCGCGGTCCTGCCAGCGCAGCCAGCGGCCCCAGCCTTCGCCCGCGTGGTCGCGTGCTTCGCCCAGCACTTCGAAGGGTGCGGCCAGCCAGACCGGCGGGGCTTCGCCGCCAGTGTCCGCGTAAAGCCCGTCCTCGCGCATGAAGAACCCGAAGGGCCACGCCACCTCGCCTGCTTCAGGCGGCGGCCTGCGGCGGTGCGATTCCTCCGCCTCTGTCCGCAGGCGGCTTTTCTCGGCGCGGATGGCACGGTCCAGGGCCACTACGCCCATGCCCAGCATCTGGGCGGCCTCCGCCCGGACGGTGAGGTAATCAACCTGCGACAGGCCAGCCAGCCGCTTGAGCTCGGCCGCGCGATCGCCGGCGCCATCCTGCTGCGGCGCGGCGGTGGTGAGCATGGCCGCAAGATCGGAGAGCGTCACGCCGGCCGGGGCAGGGTCGGCAAGATCCCAACCTTCCGGCCATTCCATCGGCACGGCAACGGTGGTGATGCCGGAGACGCCGGCCTCCCGCAGGTGGGCAAGGATGGCTTCGGCCGCCGCCCGCCCGGGCGCATCGTTGTCCGGCCACAGGGTGACGCTGCGGCCGCGTAACGCGCTCCAATCGACCTTGGCGGTGGCTTTGCTGCCACCCGGCCACGTCATCGCCGCGTAGGTCGGGAAGAGGCGCTGTGCCGCATCGGCGGCTTTCTCCCCTTCGACCAGCAGGATGGGGGCGTCAGGCCGGGCAGCCAGCCGGTCCAGGCCGTAAAGGGGGCGGGGAGCCGGCAGCATCTTCCAGCGCCAGCCATCGGCGCCGCAGCTATAGGGCAGGATCTCCTTCCGCCCGGCGATATCGAAGCGCGCGGTCGCGAAGAGCAGTGCGCCCGATGCATCGTGATAGCGCCAGACCTGGGACGCCACGCCGTGCCGTCGGTGCCGCAGGATCTCCGGCAGGGCGCGTGGCGCCGGCAGGACGGGCTGCCACTCATCGTCCGAAGGCGTTCGCGTTGACGCGAACGCTGCGGGGCGGGGCAGGGGAGCAAACGGGTCGTTCGCGGTGTCAGCCACGGGGCGCGGCCTCCTGACTGATGCCCAGCATGTCGGCCAGCCGGCGGGCGGCCTCAGCCTGGGAAATGCGGTGGATGGCGGCGGCAAGGCTGATGGCATCGCCACCTGCTTCGCCGGTCGCGAAATCGGCCCAACGGCCGGTGATCAGGTTGACACGGCAGCTGGTGCCCGGCTCACCGGACAGGCTGCCGCAGCACCACTCCCGGCCATGCCGGCGGCCCTGCGGCAGCCATCGGGCGCAGAGCATCGGCAGGTACGGCAGAGCCGCCCTGGCGATGCCCTGGAAGTCCAGGCGAGCCATCACGCAGGCGATGCCTGCATGGTGCCGGGGAAGCTGCCCAGGACCTCGATGGCTTCGGCGAA
This sequence comes from Teichococcus aerophilus, assembly GCF_014490485.1. Classification (GTDB taxonomy): domain Bacteria; phylum Pseudomonadota; class Alphaproteobacteria; order Acetobacterales; family Acetobacteraceae; genus Pseudoroseomonas; species Pseudoroseomonas aerophila. The sequence goes on from NZ_JACTVA010000028.1 coordinate 16,535, forward strand.
CACGAACGCGATGGCGCGGATCTCGGTATCGGCGTGCCTGTCATCCAGATTCGGGAGAAGGCAGCGCAAGGCGGCCAGCTTCGCGCTGATTTCCGCTGGGGTGACGACGGCGATATCCGCGATCTCGTCCACGATGGACGCGGCGGCGGCGTTGGCCTCTTCCTCGATCTCGCAGGCGTGCAGGTAAGCCCGGTGATCAGGATGCTCCGGACCCTTGGCGCGGCCGTGCGCCAGTTCGGCGTGGCGGGCGGCGACAAGCCCCATGTCGCGCTTCCGCCGCAGCCGTTCACCCAATGCGAGCAACAGGGTGACGGTGCTTTCCTGGCCTTCGTCCAGTTGAAGCGAAGAGGGCGACGGCGGAGCGCCGTTGCGCGACGCCGCGCCAGGGGAAAGACGGCGGGCCATCACGCCGCCTCCCGCCCGTGATCCGCGCAAAGGTCGCGGCAGAGCGACCAAACGAGGCGTTCATCGGATCCTGGCTCCGGTGCGTCGGCATCGCCGCCCGGCGCCAGCCACGTCAGCAGTGCCTGTGCCTTGGCGCGATAACCCGCCGCCGTGGTAGCGGGCAGATTGCTGAGTTGCTCGACCAGTGAGTGGTGGCGCTGGGTCAGGTGATCGAGCCGCGCGGTGACGGATGCGGGATAGCGGACTGCCACGCACTGGAAGTAGGGCGCGATCAGCCGGCAGCATTCGTCGTGGCCTGCCAGGATCTCTGCTGCGAGGCGGATGATCTCCGCATCGGCTGCGGCGTGTGCCGGTATCGATGTGCATGAAAGCCCCGCAGCAACCGGCAAGACGAGAGCGGCACGACGGGACAGGGACGGGGCGGCCATCACGCACGCCCCCCAGCCAGAAAGCCCAGCAGGGCTGCCAGTCCGAAGGCGACGGGTGCCGGAAGATCCTGCCGCGTCGGCAAGGGCGGTACGCCGCCGGTTGCGACATAGGCCAGGGTGCGCCGCAGGTAGCCTGGGCGGTGAGTTGGTGAGGTCCTGGCAGGGCAAAAGGTCTTGCTGCTGGCTCGGCCAGCGGACGCAGTTGTGCTATCCACGCGATTAGCCATCGCCGGTTCTCCAGAGGAACGGGTTGTGGTCAGGCCGGACAACGGGAGCTTCGACCTTCCCTGTCCGGCCGTTCTGAGATTGCTACAACCTCGGAACACGGTTACGATATGCCCGAGCGCCGAGACGCGCAAGAACTTCGTAACGGTGTTCCGATGTTTCCTGTTCAAAGCCGGATGGCACGTGCCGCCCTCGGATGGGGCGTTAGGGACCTTGCAACCGCTGCGAAAGTATCGCCCGATACCATCGCGCGGCTGGAGCGAGGGGATAGCTTGTACGCGCGCACCATCGAAGCGGTGCGTGCTGCCTTCGAGGCAGCAGGTGTGATCTTCATCGACCAGAACGGCGCCGGTCCTGGCGTGCGTCTGCGCGACCGGCAGCCAAGCGAGTAGCTGGCACCGACTATCGCACGCCGCAGCGTCTATGCAGCGGGCAGCAGGTCGCGAGGCAGGGAGGCCAGCCGGGGCGGCATGACTAAACATGCTGCGCTGCCGACGACACCGGCGGCAGGTGCTCAACCGTAACGCCGCACCATTTCAGCCAGGTCAAATGCAGCAAGGCGCTAGCCTGCGAACTGCATGCGAGAACCATGGTCCCACCGCGCGCTAGGACAGTCACCATGAGTTCGCGCCCATGAGTGCCTAGCTCTCCCATCTCGGCTGGAAGAAGCAGAAAGCCCACAAGGCCCTCAGGGCTCCGCAGGGCATCAAGCGAGGCACCCTGCGCGCTTCGCCCAATGGCAATGAATGTCCTGCCGCCACGAGCCGCAGGCCAATCGCAGATCTGGGCGAAGGCCTCATCCAAGTGCGGTGTGAGATGGACGGAATTCTGCATATTGGCCTCGGAAGAGGGCGCAAAAATGCTGGCGCACGCAGCCCCTGGGGCGCTATGCACTTCACACTTCAACACCCAATAGAGTTCCCCAGCAGCCCCGCCGGCCCAACCGCGCGGGGTTCGCTGTGTTTAGAGCTGCTTCATGAGATTGCCCGTAGGGAGCTCATGCTTCCACGACGCCTTCTCTCAGCGCCTCGATCCCCGCAAGGATTTCGGAGCGGCGCCAGCGGGGCGACCGAGGTCCGATGCGGATGGGCGGCGGGACACGACCAGCCGCAACGTCTCGCCAGAATGTGGAAAGGGCTTGGCCGCGTTCCGCAGCAGATTCGGCCGCCGTCAGAAGTGGGTCGACAGGCCGATAGGAAGGCGAGCGTTCGCGGCGTCGTGTCGCTCGGTTTTGCGTGCTTACTGGCTGCTGGAGCGTCACAGAGCTCTACCTCCGTCTATAGAATATCCATCTGGTCTACGGATGAGACCGCCCGGAATCCACATTCTTATGGAGGCGTAAACTCTGTGACAAATACGCTGAGGCTTAATCTACAAGAGGCTTGCCACTCTGCTCCCTTAGGAGGACGGCGATTGCCGCTCTGCCAAACCTTTATACCGACGCCACCGGGCCGCGATCGTCGACAGTTTAGGAAAGTCGGAGGTGCTTCCCCGCGCGCCAGCCTGCTTCATATGATCAAGCGTGGACGCGACGACGTCTTTGCTTTCCCGCTTGACCCATGCTGCTCGCCACGCCCGCACTGCGTTGATACTCAGTCCGACAGAAGCAGCAACCTGCTGCTCTGCGATATGCGAAGGAATGCCTTGTCCGGTCTGAATCGCGATCCAGAACCACATTTGTTTCTCAGCAAAATGCGCCCTTTCAGGGTCCGGTCCCCTGCCAGTCTTGGGCTTCGGCGTCAGAAAATCCGGTAGTTCTCCCGTGCCGCTGTCCAGTTTGAATAGCGCAGAAGAAAGCGCCTCGCGTTCGTGCGGAGGAAGGGTCGAGGGAAAAGCCGCAACGGAAAATGAAAGCTGGCTACGAGACAGATGCTCGTTGTGCGAATTGGGGTCTTTGATCGCATCATTCAGCCAAGAGAATGTTGCGCTGATCAGAGCGTTTCCCACTTCCATCGACCTAAACTGAATAGCTCCGACACGGGCTCCACCTGCGGTAGTAGCAAGTTGTTGGAGGTCGATTGCGACATCTAGAAGCACATGAAGATCATCTCTGGAAATCTCAGGCTTCTTCAGTATTTTAGCGGCAGGACGTGCAAGCTCTCTCGCTGCCACACTTAACAGTTCTTCAAGCTGATCTTCCTCGTCTTCAGTGAGACGTGCCTCTGACATGCGCGTTCCGATACGCTTCCGAAGTGTTGCGGCGAGGCAGCTTGGTCGGAAGCCAAGCTTTCGGGGATCAGCCTAGCCCCGCCTATTCGAATCTAGCGATATCAGGCGCGAACGAGAAGAGAACATCGTGACGTCCTGGCGGCAAGATAGACGCGCCGCCAGGTCAAGGCCCGAAGAGCTGCCAGGTGCCTGTGGATCGACGGAGGACGCCATCCCGAGCGCCGTCCAGCCCCGGCACAGGAATGTGACGCCCTACCAGCATGCCTCTCCGCCGGGCTCGGCCTACCGTGGCCCCCACTGACTTCGGGATCTCCCGTCGCTGAAGGAACCATGATGATCCGCAGAACACTCCTGGCCGCCGCCTGCATCGCTTTGTCCGGAGGCCTTTGCGCCGTGTGGTCTCCCACCCGGGCGGAACCGCCCGCCGCCGACGCGGCCACCTCAGGCACACTCGGTCAGGCGCTAGGCAGGCTGCCGCGTGTTGTCACGCAGAACCCCGCAGCCATCCAGGCAGTGTTTCTGGATCTCTCCGCACTGCCGAAGGCTGCTTGGCAAGATGGCCAGCTCTCGCCGGAGGCGTTCCGCCGCCTCATGCTGGCCGCCACAATGCCGCCCTTCAAGCCGCTCAGCATGCTGGGCTCCGCCTCGGCCTGGGAGCAGGCCAGCGGCATCCCCTTCGCCGCGCTGGACACGGTGACGGCCGTGGAGGACGTCGTGGCGATCTGGCGCCCACGCGACCCCGCCCGCATCCCCGCCCTGCAAACCCACATCCGCGGCCTCGGCTTCACCGCCACCCAGGGCGGCAGCCTGACCGCCGCCGAGGACACGCCCTTCACCCTGCGGATGCAGAACCCCTGGCTTGCGATGAAGCCCGGCCCCACGAGTGTCGGCAGGGACGGAGATGTTCTAATCCAGGCTGCCAGTCCAGCCGGCCTGCGGGCCTTTACCGCCGTGCCAGCCGCCGAAAGCGCCCTTGCCGACCCCGCCCTCCGGGTGGCGCTGTCCGGGCTCAACGCCCAACTCGGCCAGGGCCGCCTGGTCCAGGCCGCTATCTTCACCCCCGCCATGACGCTCCGCACCGGTGACCCTGCGCAGTTTATGGACATGACGCCGGGCCAATCCAGCGACGTCGTGCGCCGGCAGGCCGAGAGCGCCGGCCAGGGCCTGCCCCCCTACGCGCGCGGCATCATGGCCGATGTCGAGGGCGCGGCGGCGCCCGCCCTCCTGATCTCACTGGCCTACCCGGATTGCGGTACGGCGGAGGCCGCCCTCGCCCGCTTCGCCACGGCGTGGGAGGCATCGCCCCTCAACGCCGCCACCCCGTCGGACATCACCCGCAAAGCAGTGAGGGCCGAACAGGGCTGCGCGGCGGTCATAACGATCCAGCAAGAGCGGCCCGGCCTGCGCAACGTGCCCATGCAAAGCTTCCACGACGCCTACATGCGCCGCAACCCGACGCCGCTGGACATCCACTAAGGCACCCCACCGCACCCAGGACCCCGATGCCGCGCCGGCCTGCCCAGCGGCAAGCACCCGGCCGGCATCCTCTCCGCCGACGCGGCTCGCCTCTCCGCGTGCGGATCTCGCCATGTCATCCTGTGGATAGTTCCGACTGTTCCGACACGGTTCCGACATGTCGGAACAGCTCTAACATACTGAAATCTAAATCGGTTCCGACTGTTCCGACATGTTCCGACAGGGTGGCGTAAACCTCTAGGAAAAACACGTATCAGACGTGCATGCGTGCATGTCCCACATTCCCCATCTCAGAGCGTTTTTCCGCGTGAAAGAGTAGTTCCGTGTCGGATCACGTCGGAACGGGGCCCCCTGTGTCTGGCTGCTGAGGCTTGGAAAGGCACCACTCGGCCCAGGCTTCCATGAGGACACGTCGCTTCTCCAGCAGGTCCGAGCGTGCATAGGCGGCTTCCGCCTTGTTCCGGACGACATGTGCCAGGGCTGCCTCCGCCACGTCTCGCCCGTCCTGGCGGGTTTCTCCGGCCCAATCCCGGAAGGTGCTGCGGAAGCCATGCGGTACCACTGCCCGGCCCTCCACGTCCCGCCAGCGTGGCTGAGTTCCCCCTGCATCTTCGTTCATGCGACGGACCACGGCAGAGAGGGTCATGTCGGAGAGCGGGACCTTCCCCCGTGTGGGGCTAGGGAAGATCAGGCTGTCATGCCCCTTGGCGTCGCGCTGGGCGCTTCTCAGGATCTCGAGGGCGGCTGCGCAGAGAGGAACCCGATGCCGCCTCTTGGCCTTCATGCGCTCCGCCGGCACGGTCCAGACGGCTTCCTTCCAGTCGATCTCCTGCCATCTGGCTAGTCGGACCTCCCCTGTTCGGGCTGTGGTGAGGATGACGAAGGCCAGGGCTTGCACAGCCACGCCCGTACGGTCTGCAAGGGCCTGCATGAAGACCGGCATGTCCCGCCACGGGAGGGACGGGCGGTGCTCCACCCGCTTCACCCTCTGCGGCTTGGGGAGCACCTCGGCCAAGTGACCCCGCCATCGTGCCGGGTTTTCTTCCTGTCGCCATCCGCGCACCTTGGCGAAGTCCAGCACCGCCTCGATCCGTCCCCGTAGTCGGGAAGCTGTCTCGGGTGTCTTTGGCCAGATGGGGCGCAGCACAGACAGCACATCCTCGGTGTCGATCGTCCGCACATCCTTTTCGCCCAGGTGAGGGAAGGCATAGCTTCGCAATGTGGTTTCCCATTGCGCCCGATGCTTGGGGTTGCTCCAGCCGCTTTCGCGCTCCGCCAGCATGCTTTCTGTCACCGACTGGAACGTACGCACCGACACCACGTCTGCGGCTTCCTGGGCCTCCTGAGAGGCTTTCGCGGCATCGCGTTGGTCCAGGGGGTCGTGGCCGTCCCTCAGCATCCTGCGGGCTTCCGCAGCCTTCTCCCGAGCCTCTGCCAGGGTGACGCCGCCGAACCGTCCATCGGGATCCGCACCGCCTAGGCCCATCTCACGGTCACGCCCTTTCAGGCGGTACCGAAAGAGCCAGGATTTGCTACCCCCGGCCGTGATCTGAAGATAAAGCCCGCCGCCGTCCCCAACCCGAACAGGCCTGGTGATGCCTCCGGGATGCTTCGCGGCCGCAACGCCCTTCGCGGTCAGGCCTGTGCTTCTACAAGCCATGGAATCCTAGCCCGCGCTTTCTCCGCCATTGGGTTTCTACCCCCAAGGCTACCCCCAAACGGGCTTGCGCTTGCCATGGATGCCCATAGATCAGCGTAGACGACTGTAGACTGTAAGTGATTGAATCCATGCGGGAATAAAACACGCCCATGGATTTCTGTGGAGTCCCGTAGACTCGGGAATGGCACCCACCCTCTCCGCCAACCTATTGATATCGTTGAGAAGGCCGCACCGAGACTGCCTTGGGCGCCCCTGTGCTCCAAAATGGGGCTCCAAAGTGGAGTTCATTCGCTATCTCCGCCAGCACCCTAAGACCGGGCTGCTGCACTACCGGCGCGTCATTCCAGCCCACCTTCGGCTCCATCTCGGGGGTGGAAATATTTCGCATGGCCTTGGCCGAGAGGCCTCAGCCGCGAACTTTCAAGCTGGAGCCGGGCTTTGAATTCATGGATGTCCCCGCTCCCGCGCACAGCTTCCCAAGCTCTTCACCGTTTCCGTTTCAGCCGCCTGGGACGCCTTTTTGCTCTCACCAAGCTAAACTGGGTGGTTAACTGGACAGTGCGTAAGGGAAATCCAAACGGGCGGTGGCCTTAACCAGGCAGGCTAAACGACCTGAATTTCCGTCGCTACTTTGCAATCAGATTCCGCTTGAAGTGCTTCCAACTGTGCCACAAGCGCTGGTCTGGCATTTCTCCCTGCACGTAAGCGGTTCAGCAAAACGTCCAAACCGACTTCTGTCTGAGCAAAGAGCCGTTTCGCTGCACTTATTGTCCAGGCGTCATCACCTGATGCCAGCGAGATTTCAAGAAGTCGACGAAGGTACGACAGGTTCGTCGGGTCGGAATCGATAGCCTCGTTTTCTGCTTGAATGGCTTCTTCAAAGTGGCCGGCCCTTGATAGGAGTGCAGCCGCCGCATGCATCACATGATTCAGGCGAAGCGCCTTGCGTTGATCTGCCGGCATGGTGCGAGCTGCGTCGACGCACTTACGTGCAAAATCTCCAGCTGCGACGAATTCATTTTTTGCTCTCAGTACCGCTGCAAGATGGATGTAACAGCGCACAACCTCCTCGCGCGGCAGAACGTCTGCATATTTTTCGAGAATTGCTAATGACCAGGACTGGTGTCTGTCAATCGCCACCTGTGCAACATGGCGTGGCCGCATTGGGTGCAGGCGGCGCCCAATCAGAATGCGCCTCTTCAAAGACTGAATATCTTGCTTCAGGCAGGCAGAAATCATGTCGGTCGCTGCAGCCGTGTTGGCGAAGGCGCCGATGCTGTGGTGACCTGTCATGGCGACATTCAGGAGATTTGCTTGCGGGCATACGCCGTGAATGAGCTCGACATGTTTCACGTCGGGCTTTTCGAATTGATCGTAAAATAAATACACATGTCCAGAAATATCTGCGGCCTTGATCTCCATTCCGTCATGTATTTTCTGATCGTGATGCGGAGTAAATCGATGATCGAAAGCTTCAACGACTGACGGCGAAATTGAATATTGTGGGCAGAAAGCAGCGACAGCTGTCGCGTTCAGTAACCGACTATATTTTAATGCAGCATACGCGCCCATGGAATTTCCGTAGCACAGGCGGGTCTCATATGACGCGAGAAGGCTCCGCAGATGGTCTTCTGCCTTATGCATCGAAATGGCGGGAAACCAGTTCGGCCTCTTTGCTACGAAGCCAAGCCCGCTAATCTCCGATTTGCGGCAAAGATTGCGCGCCCAGAAAGTGTCTCCGTCCATTTTAAAAAGCATGTTGCTAAAATTGACGAGCAAAGTGTTCGACTTGGAAGGAAAAAATACAACTCGTAGATGGTGATCATCATAGACAATTTGGCTGACCCCGATGGGGCCATCTAGGAGTATGGAGCGTGCCGTTGGTTGGAGCATCATAGCCACCTCGTCGCCTTACCATTACTTCTACCAATTTTAACTTAGCGTAATTCGAGGAGCAGTCTAGTCTTTGTTGCGTCGCACAAGATGCGGGCTGTACGCTAAACCGCTGGCTCTGCGGCGTGATCCGGGCTCCATCTGCCTTGGTGCTCGGGCTTCTCACCCTGTTGAAGGCAAACCAATTTGCGCCCACAAAGGTACGTCCATGAACGTCTGGCAATTCACCGCTTCAGTTCTGGCGCTGACTTGTACTGTGCAGTCAGTTTCGGCAGACGATTCGCGGAGTCTGGGGGTGCCTCAAGAAAGCGAAGTTTGGCGAGCTCGCCTCGAAGCTACAAACCGAATTAGGTCTCAGGCTGATCCCTCACGCGTGCGAGTCGTGTTTCTTGGCGATTCCATCACTCGCGAATGGCCGAACGATATCTGGAACGAAAATTTTGCTTCGCTTGGCGCCGTGAATTTGGGCTTAGCCGGAGACCGCATCGAAAGTCTTCTATGGCGCCTGGTTCACGGTCAATGGGGTGTCGGATCGGATGCTTTAAGACCCAGCGTCGCAGTCGTTCTCATAGGGACGAATAACCTGGGTTCCACTAGCAGATCCGAAGATCTGGCTAGCGGCATCAGCGCAATAGTCAGATTGATCCGAGAACGTTCTCCGAAGACGGTGGTTCTGACCTTAGGCTTACTTCCTCGCCGTTCCACTGACGAACGGACCTCGCGGCTCATTGCTGAGACAAATCAGCGGCTATCAACGCAGGCAGATGGCATAAACGTGGTTTATGCCGATATTGGCGCCGATCTGGCACGTTATCCTGATCAGGTGCGCGAAGATTTCTTTAGAGACGACGTGCATCTTTCGGAAGAAGGTTATCGTAAGATGGCCGGAGCGCTTCAGCCGCTCGTTTTTCGACTCATGAAATCAGCAATGTAATTAGCTATACTTCGTCTTCCGTTGTTATAGGCTGCTTGCCTTTTCCGAAAACTTAGCTAACCACGCGGTGGCCCTGCCGGCCTTGACTCTTTTGTGTTATCCGCATTGGACGGGCGCCAGGTCGAAGCGCATTTACATGGGATTACCCATGAAGCTACCAATTCTTGGCCAAATTACTTTGGCTGAGCGACAGTCACTATCCGCCGTATCTTGTCGGGCGGACTTTACGCTGCAATGACCCCACCACTGCCTCGGTGTTGATCCTGTAGCTTGATCCAGGGCTCAGCATGGCTCGGGTATCGCGGACACTTTCGTCCAACTGACTCTTGCCGTCATCAGGCGCTTCTCGAACAGGAGCTTGTTGCCTCATGTACTAGCGAGAAAATGCGCCGTGCGTGGCGGGAAGAGGGTTCCTGTTCGGACCCCACGAGGCTCAGACCGGGATCAGCTTCGCCGCGTCGCGCTCGGAGGCCCGGTCACTCCCGGCCAGCCCGGCGGCGACGCCCTGGCGGTCGGCCTCGGAGCGGTTCTGGCTCATCTTGCGCTTACCCTCCAGCCGCGTGATCGGCAGCCGCAGGCCGATGATGCCGCGAAGCTGGGCGCGGATGAAGTTCTCCGGCGCATCGGTCACCGCCCACGGCCTGGGGCGGGATTGTTCGTGCAGGTTGGTCAGGCGCGTGACGATGTCGAGCAGCCGGTCCGCATCCTCGAAGAATTCCACCGGGCCATAGGCGTGGACCGCGACGTAGTTCCAGGTCGGCACCACCTTGTGGTGCTCCAGCTTGGACGGGTACCAGGTGGGGCTGACATAGGCGTCCGGCCCCATGAACAGGGCCATGGCGTCGCCTGTGGACGGCTGCTTCCACTGCGGGTTCGCACGCGCCAGGTGCCCATACAGCGTGCCGTGCGGGCCTTCCTCCGGCGCCAGGAACAGCGGCAGCGGCGTGGCCACCAGCCCCTCGGCAGTGGCGGTGACGAGGTTGGCCAGGCGGGCTTCCCGCATAGTCGCGTGCACGGCGGCAAGGTCGTCCTCATGGAAGGCGGGCGGGACATACATGGGGCAGGGGCTCCTCGATCGGGCTGGACCGTGCCTGCGCTTTGGCCCAGAAGAAACATCCAGTTTCCCGCGAAATGAAAGGGCCAGTTTCGCCATGGCATCCGGTGCCCCGGCACAGGCGCGAACCACCCGGCGGATCTGCGATGCCATCAAGGACCAGATCACCGCCGGTATGATCGGCCCCGGTGCGCTGCTGCCTTCCACCCGCGCTCTGGCGGCGGAGTGGGGCGTGTCCCGCACCACGGTGACGGCCGCCTACGAACAGCTCCTGGCGGAAGGCTATGTGGAGACGCGGCAGGGTGCCCGGGCACGTGTGGCGCAGGGCCTCGGCCGACAGGAGTCACCGGCGGCGGAGGCGCCCGCCCTTCCGGGAGGCACCGCGCGACTCTCGGCCTTCGGGCGGCGTTTGGAAAGTTTCGCGTTGCCACTTGCGATCGACGTGAATCCTCTGGTGGCGGATTTCCGCTATGGGGACCTGTCGTCGGCGGATTTCCCTGTCCTTGCCTGGAGAAAAGCGGTCACACGGGCCATCCTGCACCGCCAGCCGCGCCTGCGCTACGACGATCCCTGCGGTGCTTCCCGCCTCCGCATCGCCTTGCAGGGCTATCTATGGCGTGCGCGGGGCCTGCGCTGCGCGGTGGAGCAGATCATCGTGGTCAACGGCTCGCAGCAGGGGCTGGATCTCTGCGCGCGCCTGCTGCTCGACCCTGGCCAGCAGGCGGTTATGGAGGACCCTGGCTACAGCCTTGCGCGCCAGGTCTTCCTGGCGCTGGGCTCGGAGATCATGCCCGCGCCGGTGGACCGGGAGGGGATGCGGACCGATGGCCTGCCCGGTGAGGCGCGGCTCGCCTATGTCACGCCCTCGCACCAGTTTCCGCTGGGCGTGGTGATGTCGGCCGGTCGGCGCCGGGAGTTGCTTGCCTGGGCACGGCGCAGTGCTGCCTATGTGGTGGAGGACGATTACGACAGCGAGTACCGCTTCGACATCGCGCCCGTCCCGCCGCTCCAGGCGCTGGATGAGGCCGGGCGGGTCATCTATCTCGGCACGGTGTCCAAGACGCTCTCGCCCACTCTGCGTCTTGGCTATCTCGTCGTCCCGGCGGGGCTCGCCAATTCCTTCGCCAAGGCCAAGCGTCTGGCGGACCGGCATGCGCCGGGGCTGGAGCAGGAAGCGCTGGCGGACCTCATCGAGAGCGGCGCCTATGAGCGGCATGTCCGCCGCGTTCGCCGCCGGAACGCCGAGCGCCGCGCCGGCCTGCTGGCGGCACTCTCCACCCGCCTGGGCGATGCGGTGAGCGTGGTCGGCGCCGATGCCGGGCTGCATGTCGTCGCCTGGCTGAACCAGGTGCCGCAGGGGCGGGAGGATGCGCTGATCGCCCGGGCCCGGGCGGCGGGGATCGGCCTGTATCCGGTGAGTCCGCTTTATGCCGCCGCCGCGCCGCCGGACCGGCCCGGCGTCGCGGGGCTGGTGATCGGCTATGCCGGCCTCGACAAGCGGACCATCGACCGTGGCATCCAACTGCTCGGTGCGCTGTTGGATGACATCGCGGCTGAGGACAGCGAGCGATAGGGCTACCGGCAGGGGTTTTAGCGGCGTCGGCGGCGAGCCGGTGCGCGTGGCCTGATGTCTCTACACTGGCCACGGGCGCCGCGCCGCCCAAGGGGTGGCGGGGGCCCAGGGCAGACATGGGGCGAGCCAGGCCCGCCCGGCGGCTTCATCCGCCCGGCTTGTCCTGGCAGAAGCGGATGCGGTTGCTGAACGGGTCCGTCACCGTCATCACCAGGCCCCAGGCTTCGTCCTCCACGCCCGGCTTGCCGTGCTTGTAGTTCCGGCCTGCAAGTTCCTGTTGGTAGGCCCCGATCCCCTGCATCCGCACGAACACTGTGGAGCCCGGCGTCGCGTCCCCATGATGGCCGCTGAGATGCAAGGTCAACCCCGCGCGGGAGACCTGGGCGTAGAGCGGGAAGTTGTCGCCGAAGCGATGTTCCCAATCCAGCTGGAAGCCAAGGAAGCCCAGATAGAACTCCCTGGCGATCGTCTCGTCGAAGATGCGCAGGATGGGGCAGGTCTGGCTGAAACGAATGCCGTCCGTGGCGGGCGCGTTCTCCGCCGCCAGGATGTTCCAGTTGGCGACGCCGTGTTGGGCCGCCACGATGTCCAGCGCCGCCCCGTGCGTGATCGGGATCTGGCGCTCCTGCAACGCGGCGCGCAGGGCCTTCGCCATGGCCTTAGGCTCAAGATGGGAACGCATGGTCTTCCTCGGGTTGGGCAAATGGTCGTCAGGGCTCGCGTTGCTGACGCATTCGCCCTCGGGGAAGGAGATGCGGCGCGGAGATGTGATGACGCTTTCACCATCCCCTTGCGGGGGCGAGCGGCGGGCAGCGTCGGCCCTGCCGCGACCATAGGCTGCGCCTTCCGCCGCAGCAACCGGGGCCGCTGGCGGTCGGCCCCGAGGCAGTCTGATGTGGCCGCTGGGCGTCTTCCCGGGCGGGGTGCCGGTGCGCCATCAGGCGCCGCGTGGCATCATTGGCGCCGGCGCCTGGTGCGGTGCCGGCAAGGCCGCGGAAGGAACATGGATTGATCACTACGCTGGCCGTCAGCGGCTATCGCTCGCTCCGCGAACTGGTGGTGCCGGTTGGGCGCCTGACGATCGTCACGGGCGCCAATGGCAGTGGCAAGAGCAGCCTCTACCGCGCGCTGCGCCTGCTGGCGGAGGCGGCGCAGGGCCGCCTCGTCGGCACGCTGGCGGCCGAGGGCGGCCTGTCCTCGACGCTCTGGGCCGGCCCGCAGACCATCGGGCACAGCGTGCGCGCCGGGCTGCATCCGGTGCAGGGGACGGTGCGGAAGGGCCCGGTCAGCCTGCGGTTGGGCTTCGCCGGCGACGAGTACGGCTATGCCATCGACCTGGGCCTGCCGAGCCCGGGCCACCCGTTCCCGCTCGACCCCGCGATCAAGCTGGAGACGATGTGGACCGGCCCGATGCTCGGCCGCGCCAACCGCTTCGCCGAGCGCCATGGCCCCCTCGTGCGGCTGCGCCGGGCCAGCGATGGGACCTGGCGCGAGGTGATGACCAACCTGTCGCCGTTCGACTCCATGGTGACGCATTGCGCCGACCCGGATGACGGAGCCGAGCTCTTCAGCACGCGGGAGCGGATGCGGAACTGGCGTTTCTACGACGCGCTGCGCACCGATCCGGAGGCCCCCGCGCGGCGCCCGCAGGTGATGACCTACACCCCGGTGCTGGCTGGTGACGGCGCCGACCTCGCCGCCGCGATCGCCACCATCCAGGCCATTGGCGACGTGGCGGCGCTGGAGGACGCGGTGGAGCACGCCTTCCCGGGTGCGCGGCTGGAGATCGGGGCAGGGAATGGCGGCCCCGGCCTGCTGCTGCACCAGCACGGATTGCTGCGCCCGCTGGGCGTGGCCGAGCTGTCCGACGGCACGCTGCGCTACCTGCTGCTGCTGGCCGCGCTGCTCTCGCCCCGGCCACCGGATCTGATGGTGTTGAACGAGCCGGAGGCGAGCCTGCATCCCTCCCTGATGCCGCCTCTCGCGCGCCTTCTGGCGGCGGCATCGCGCCGCTGCCAGATCGTGGTCGTCAGCCATAACCAGGACCTGATCGAGGCTTTGCGGATCGAGGGCGATGCCGAACAGGTCAAGCTGCACAAGGAACTCGGCGAGACGGTTGTGCCGGAGCTGGATGCGCCACGCTGGGCCTGGCCGAAGCGATAGGACTGGCATGGCCGATGCATGCGGAGGCAGGGGCGGCTGGCGCAATGCGTCGAATAAGGCCTAGCCTCGCCTGGACTGCAATGTTGCAAACCGCATGGCGCAGCGCGGCCTTGTCGCCGGCGCATGATTGCCGACTGGCGGGATGGCGCGCTGCCCCCGTTGGCATCGGAACCGAAGGAATCCTCGTGCGATGAAATTATTGCTGGTGGGTTCGACCGGGCTGGTCGGGCAGCATGTCCTGGAGCTCGCGCTGGCCGACCCACGGGTCATCCAGGTCGTGGCCCTGGCGCGCCGCCCGCTGCCGGAGCATCCGAAGCTGGTGGCACCGATCGTGGATTTCGAGCGGCTGCCGGAGGACGCAGCGTGGTGGGGCGCCGATGCGGTGATCTGCGCCCTGGGGACCACGATACGCGCCGCCGGTTCGCGCGAGGCGTTCAGCCGGGTGGACAAGGACTACCCGCTGGCGGTCGGCCGGCTGGCACTCCGCCACGGGGCGGAATGCTATGTGCTGAACTCGGCCATGGGGGCGGACCCGTCCTCGCGCTTCTTCTACAACCGCGTGAAGGGGGAGCTGGAGCGGGAGCTGGGCGCGCTTGGCTACCGCAGCCTCGTTCTCGCGCGCCCGGGGCTGATCGGCGGGCAGCGCCAGCAGGCCCGGCCCGGCGAGCGCGTGGCGAGCCTGGTGCTAAGCGCGTTGGCGCCGGTGCTGCCGAGGCGCCTGCGGATCAACCCCGCAGGGCGGATCGCCCGCGCGATGCTGGACGCGGCCATCGCGGCACGCCCCGGCCGGCATGTCATCGGTTCGGCCGAACTGAACTGAGCGGCCCCGCCGCAGTCAGCCCGCGGAACCGCGTGCCGCCGCTGGGCGCCTGAGCCGGGAGGCTGCCGGCGCGGGCCTGGTGCCGGCGCGGTGGTGCCCAGCGGGAACGCGGCATTGGGAAGGGGCAGGGGCACGGCGCGATGCCAGTGGCGTTGCTGTTCGAAGCCGAGTGATGCTCGATCTTCCAGGACGGCGACACCGACACAGTAACGGCGGGTCTGCATGGGCCCTTGCGGCCACCGGCTGCGCCTTGGGCGCTGCCGGCGCCTGCAGAGAATATCTGGCAGAAATTCGTTGTGGCCACGTCTCTGCTGATGAATCGGGGCCTTGCTGACAAGAATTGGCAGGGGCTTGGTTTCAAAAACCTGTAGGTAGGGAAACCAATGCCGATGCGTGATGTGTTTATCGATCTTCATGTATTCATCGGAAGTGCTGGAAATGGACAAGTTGCCGCAAGAAATTCTTCCTTGTGGGCTTGCGTGTCGGGAATTTCATCACATTAGACTGGACATCGGAAAAACGATGTTCTAGAAGCACCGCAACAAAGCAGGCGTCGGCACAGGATTACGTCAAAAATATGGCAGGACAGCGCAGCCGCTGGCCCCTGCTTGGCGTCGTTCCGTATCGTCGTCTTTGGATCGAAACAGATGGAGGTGTGTGCCCCCGCCCGGCGGACGGCAGACCATATTCAACAATGGAAATTGCGAACCCGACGACCGGTGATGCCGCCGTTGAACCCCAGCCGAAGATTGCGCTCCGCAACGTCTTCAAGGTGTTCGGCAGCAACCCCGAAGCCGCCGTTCAGATGGTCCATGACGGTCGCAGCAAAGACGAGATTCACGCCGAGACCGGATGCACGGTCGGCGTCAACAACGCGACCTTCGATATTCATGCCGGCGAGATCTTCGTCATCATGGGGCTCTCGGGCTCCGGCAAATCCACCCTCCTGCGCCTGATCAACCGGCTCATCGAAGCCAGCGCGGGGGAGATCCTGGTCGATGGCCAGGACGTGACCAAGATGTCCAAGCAGGAGCTGACCGAGCTCCGCCGCCGTGACATGAGCATGGTCTTCCAATCCTTTGCCCTGCTGCCCAACCGCACGGTGCTGGAAAACGCTGCCTTCGGCCTGGAAGTGGCCGGGGTGCCGGAAGCCGAGCGGCGCCAGAAGGCGCTGGCGGCCCTGCAGGGCGTCGGCCTCGGCGCCTATGCGGACAGCCGGCCGGACCAGCTCTCGGGCGGCATGAAGCAGCGTGTCGGCCTCGCGCGCGCCTTGGCGAGCGAGCCCACCGTGCTGCTGATGGATGAGGCGTTCTCCGCCCTCGACCCGCTGATCCGCACCGAGATGCAGGACGAGCTGCTGCGCCTGCAATCCGAGCAGAGCCGCACCATCGTCTTCGTCAGCCATGACCTGGACGAGGCCATGCGCATCGGCGACCGCATCGCCATCATGCAGCACGGCGTCGTCGTGCAGGTCGGCACGCCGGACGAGATCGTGATGAACCCGGCGAATGACTACGTCCGCTCGTTCTTCCGCAATGTCGATGTCTCCCAGGTGTTCCGCGCCGGCGACATCGCGCGGGAGACGCAGGTGACGCTGATCGAGCGCAAGGGCCAGGCCGTCGCCTCGGCGCTGGAGCGGATGCGCCGGCATGACCGCGACATCGCCATCGTCGTCGGGCGGGACAAGAAGTATCACGGCATGGTCAGCGCCGAATCGCTTTCCCGCGCCGCCCGCAATGGCGATGCAGACCCGTATCACCGTGCCTTCCTGACGGATGTGGAGCCGATCGGCGCCGCCGAGACCCTCTCCGACGTCATGGGCCGCGTGGCGCAGAGCGCCTTCCCGGTTCCCGTCATCGACGACAACCGCCGTTACCTGGGCTCGATCAGCAAGTCAGCGCTGCTGATGTCGCTGGATCGCTCGGGCAACTAAGGGGCAGATGAACATGCAGGATTATAACCTGGGCATCGGCGATGGCGCCGATGCCGTGGTCAACTACGTGTTGGACCACTTCATGCCGGTGCTGGATGCGATCTCCGCCGCCATCGGCTTTGTCACCGACGGCATCCAGGGTGCGCTGACCAGCCTGCCCGCCGCCGTCGCCATCGCGCTCATCGCCCTGCTGGCGCTGTGGCGCGTGGGGTGGAAGTTCGCCATCTTCGCCGTCGCCTCCCTGCTGCTGATCGTCAGCATGGGGTTGTGGGACCGCACGATGGAGACGCTGTCCCTGGTGCTGGCCGCCACCGTGGTCGCCATCGTCATCGGCGTGCCGCTCGGCATCGGCATGGCGCGCAGCGCGTGGATGCAGCTGGCGCTGCGTCCGGTGCTGGACCTGATGCAGACCATGCCGGCCTTCGTGTACCTGATCCCCGCCGCCATGTTCTTCGGCCTGGGCGCGGTGCCGGGCACCATCGCCACGGTCATCTTCTCCATGCCGCCGGTGGTGCGCCTGACCAATCTGGGCATCCGCCAGGTGCATGCGGAATTCATCGAGGCCGGCCAGGCCTTCGGCTGCACGCCGACGCAGCTGCTGGTGAAGGTGCAGATCCCGAACGCGCTGCCCTCCATCATGGCCGGCATCAACCAGACCATCATGCTGTCGCTCTCCATGGTCGTCATCGCGTCCATGATCGGCGCCGGTGGCCTGGGCAACACGGTGCTGACGGGTATCCAGCGCCTGGATGTCGGCACCGGCTTCGAGGGCGGCCTGGCCGTCGTCGTGCTCGCCGTGCTGTTGGACCGCCTGACCCAGAGCTTCGGCCAGAAGGGTGCCGGCTTCAGCCTGCGCCAGCTCTTCGCCAGCCGGGCCGCGAAGCCGGCCGCCGAGCCCGCCGGCCAGCCCATGGCGCAGCCCGCCATCCGCGGCAGCTGAACGCGGCGCATACCGCCGATCCACGCCGGGGCCACGCCCCGGCGTTCCAGCCCAACGCATGACCGTCGCCCGGGCCCGTTGGCCCCTGGTGGCGGCGTTCTGCAGTTCGAAGAATAAAGGAGCCACAATGCTGCTCAACAAGCGCGCTTTCCTCGGCCTGTCCGCCGGCCTCGCCCTTTCCTCCACCGGCCTGTTCAAGCCGGCGCTGGCGCAGTCCGGCAAGACCATCAAGATCGGCTTCGCCCCCTGGGCGGATGCGGAATTCGTCACCAAGCTGGCGGCCAAGCTGATCGAGACCCGGCTGAACACCAAGGTGGAGCTGGTGCAGACCGACGTGGCGCCGCTGTACCAGGGCATCACCCGTGGCGATGTGGACGTGATGCTGATGGCCTGGCTGCCGCAGACCCATGCGGATTACTGGAAGCGCGTGGAAGGCAAGGTCGAGGAGCTCGGCCCGCTCTACACCGGCGCCAAGCTGGGCTGGGTCGTGCCGTCCTACGTGCCGGAGAGCGAGGTGGCCTCCATCGCCGACCTGGCGAAGCCTGAGGTGCGCAGCAAGCTCAGCGGCCGCATCCAGGGCATCGAGCCGGGTGCGGGCCTGACGCGCCTCTCCAACGAAGCAGTCAAGAAGTACGGGCTGGACTACACGCTGCAGGAATCCAGCGAGGCCGCCATGCTGACCACGGTGGACCGCGCCATCCGTGGCGAGCGCTGGATCGTCGCCACGGCCTGGAGCCCGCATTGGATGTTCGGCAAGTACGACCTGCGCTACCTGGCCGACCCCGAGGGTGCGTTGGGCGCGGAGGAGCGCGTGGTGGGCATCGCCCGCAAGGGCTTCGGTGCCGAACACGCCCAGGCCGACGCCTTCCTGAAGCGCCTGAACCTGCCGCTGGCCGAGCTGGAAAGCGGCATGCTGGATGCGCAGGACACCGACTATGCCAAGGCGGTGGACAAGTACATCGCCGACCACGCCGCCCGGGTGAACCACTGGGTGACGGGCGAGGGCCAGGCCCCGGCCTGAGCCGGCGGCCAGAGCCACAAACCAGGACGACCAGCGGCGCCGGGGGGAAACCTCCGGCGCCGTTTTCATGGGGGAAGATGCGGCCTCCTTGTCATCGGCGCCGCGCTGGGGGACACAATCGGGGCTGATGCCGCGCTGGCCGATGCCGTGAGGACCACAATGCGCCCGACCCTGACCGAAGACATCGCCAACAGCTACGCCGCCATCGCCCTGGGCCATGTGGAGCGGGAATGGCCCAACAGACCGGACCAGACCATGGCCGGGCCGCAGCATGTCCGCACGCCGTCCGAACTACATCCGGTGTTCTACGGCAGCTATGACTGGCATTCCTGCGTGCACAGCTACTGGATGCTGGCGCGGCTGCTGCGGCGCTTCCCGCGCATGGCGCGCGCCGGCGAGATCCGCGCGTTGTTCGACCGGCGGCTGGTGGCCGCGTCCATCGCCGTGGAATGCGCCTACCTGGCCGATCCGGGCGAGCTCGGCTTCAAGCGCCCCTATGGCTGGGCCTGGATGCTGAAGCTGGCGACGGAGTTGCGCGCGCTGCCGGAACCCCGCTGGGCCGAAGCATTGGCACCGTTGGCGGCGATCTTCGCCGACCGCTTCCGCGGCTTCCTGCCGGTGGCGACCTATCCGGTGCGGGTCGGCACCCATTTCAACACGGCCTTCGGCCTGCGCATGGCGGCCGATTTCGCCAGCGCCACCCAGGATGATGCGCTTATGGCGCTGCTGCGGGAGACCGCGCTGCGCTGGTACGGCCAGGATACCGACTGCCCCGCCTGGGGCGAGCCCGGCGGCGACGACTTCCAGTCCTCCGCGCTGATCGAGGCCGAGTGCATGCGCCGCCTGCTGCCGCCAGCGCGGTTCCTGCCATGGTTCGACCGCTTCCTGCCCCGCCTGGCGCGGGCCGAGCCCGCGACGCTGTTCCAGCCCGCCACGGTGACGGACCGCAGCGATGGCAAGATTGCGCATCTGGACGGGCTCAATCTCAGCCGGGCCTGGTGCTGGAACGCGCTGGCGGCGGCCCTGCCGGCCGGCGATGCCCGGTGGCCGCTGCTGGATGACGCCGCCGCCCGGCACCTGGCCGCCGGCCTGCCGCATCTGAGCGGCGATTATATGGGCGAGCACTGGCTGGCCAGCTTCGCCGTGCTGGCGCTGGAGGCCGGGCTGGCTGACGCCTGAAAGGCTGTCTCAGCGGCGTCGGGGGCGGCGCATACGCGACAGCCATGTTGGTCAGATGTCCTGGCCCCGCCCTTTGCACGTTGGAATGGCAAATCCGGCCGCGCCCTCGGTCAGCAGGCGCGTGGAGCAGTCGTCAGCCGCCGCCGTCGATCGTCAGCACCGTGCCGGAGGTGTAGCCGGAGCGCGGGCTGGCCAGGAAGGCGATGGCATCGCCGATCTCCGCCGGGTGCGCCGGGCGGGCGAAGGGCATGTCCTGGAACATCTCCTGCCAGCGCTCGGCATCGCCCAGCGTGGTCTCGGCCCAGTGGCGCGCCAGCATGGTCTGCCGGTCCGTCGCCACCGGGCCGGGATTGATGCCGACGACGCGCAGCCCGTCCTTGTGGCTGCCACGTCCCAGCGCGCGGGTGAAGGCCATCAGCGCCGCGTTGCCGCTGGCGCCGGCGATGTAGGCGGTGGGGAATTTCTCGCCGGCGGCGCCGATGACGTTGACGATGACGCCGCGCCCCCGGGCCGCCATGCGCGGGTACAGGGCGCGGGTCAGCGAGATGAAGCCGAAGACCTTCAGGTCCCACGCCTGCCGCCAGCGGTCGTTCTCCACCTGCTGCAGCGTGCCGGGCGGGATGGCACCGGCATTGTTGACCAGCAGGTCCAGCTCGCCCACCGCATCGGCCAGGCGCTGCACTTCTTCCTCCCGCGACAGGTCCGCCGGCAGGGTCTGCACCGCCACCTGGTATTCGCCGCGCAGGGTGCTGGCGGCGGCATCCAGCGTGGCGGGGTCTCGCGCCACCAGCAGCAGGCTGCACCCTTCGGCCGCCAGCGCCCGTGCCGCCGCCAGGCCGATGCCCTTTGAGCCGCCGGTTACCACCGCCCGCCAACCCTGCATGCCGAGGTCCATCTGCGTGTCCTTCCCTGTCGGCGCGCCGGCCTGGCCGCCATTGGCTGTCTGCGGCGAAGGTTAGAGCGTGATCGCCGCGGGTGACATCACCGAGTTGCGGAGCCGGAAGAAGGTGCGGGGCATGGTCTGGTTGGAAAGAACGCGCTCCATGGAAGGACGCGGCCCTACGGCGGCGGAGGCGTCATCGAAGCCGTGAGGCGGCTGCCGCCACGGTTCAGTCGGTGACGCTGCCGCCGATCTCGCGCGATTGGCCCTGGAACAGTGCCACGACCTCGCCCTCCGCATCGGTGATGCGGACGTCGTAGATGCCGCTGCGGCCGGATTGGGCGGAGAGGCGGGCCTGGGCCGTCAGCACGCTGCCGGCGCGGCCGGGGCGCAGATAGGTGATGCCGCAGGCCTGGGCGACGGTGCGCCGGTTGAAGCTGTTGCAGGCGAAGGCGAAGGTGCTGTCAGCCAGGGCGAAGAGAAAGCCGCCATGACAGGCGCCATAGCCGTTCAGCATGCGTGGCTCGACCGTCATGGACATGTCGGCCTCGCCCGGGGCGACGCGCAGCAGGGTCAGGCCGAGGCCTTGGGATGCGGCGTCGTTCCGCCACATCGCCGCCGAAGCGGCTTCGGCCCGCGCCTGGGGGTCGGGCGCCTCGGGCGCGGCGGCGTCCGGGCCGGGGGGAAGGGGGGCGTGCTGGGTCATTCTTGGTCCTCCGTCCGGGCAGCGTGTCATTCACCGGTCGGACGGTCAAACAAGCGGGGCGGCAGTGCGGTGCTAGCGAGGGTCCAAAGCATGGCCGGTGCAGCGGAGATGCCCGCACCTTGCGGTTCGTCGGCGTGGTCCGTGTCTTGGGGTGATTCCACCCTGGGCGATCCCGCATTAGAACAGGCGCATGACCGCCGCGCCGCTGCAGGACATCCTGCGCCATCTGAACAATGCTCCCTCCCGCACCTGGTCGGTCGTCATCACGGTGTTCGGCGATGCGGTCGTGCCGCGTGGCGGCGCCATCAGCCTGGCGACGCTGACCGAGATCTTCCAGGGTATGGGCGTGGCCGAAGGGGCGGTGCGGACGGCGATGTCCCGCCTCTCGGCCGATGGCTGGCTGGAACGCCGGCGCCAGGGCCGCAACAGCTTCTACCAGCTGGCCGCGAAAGGGGAGGCGACCTTCGCGGAGGCCGCCGCCCGGATCTACGGCGCCCAGCCGGCCAACTCTCTGCCACGCTTCCGGCTGGTGCTGGCGGATAGGGGCGAGGCTCGGGCCGCCCTGTTGCAGGCCGGCTTCGGCCAGGCGCAGCCGGGGCTGTGGATGGCGCCGGAGGGCGTGAAGGTGCCCGCGGCTGCGGCAGATGCCATCACCGTCCTGGCCGATGCCAGCCAGGAGGACGCCCGGCGGCTGGCGGCGCAATGCTGGCCGCTGGAGGAACTGGCGGAGAGCTATCACCACTTCGTCGCCGCCTTCGCCCCGCTGGCACGCTGGTTGGAGCAGGGCCACGCCCTGGCGGGGCTGGATGCCCTGGTGGCGCGGGTGCTGCTCATCCATGAATACCGCCGCGCCGTGCTGCGCCACCCGCCTTTGCCGCGCGGCCTGCTGCCGGCGGCCTGGGCCGGGGATGCGGCGCGCAGCCTCTGCGCCTCGCTGTACCGGGGCCTGATGCCGGCATCCGAGGCGTGGCTGGATGCCCATGCGGTCAGGGCCGAGGGTCCCTTGCCAGCGGCTGGCGCGGGCTTGGCCGCCCGCTTCCCCGGGCCGTAAAGCGTTACCGATTTTTCTTGGATTGCGGAGAAAATGTTTTATATTTCCCGCTAAGGACCCATCCCCGACGGTCCAGGAGGACGGCCATGTACACCCAGGCGCTCAACGCCCGTGACGATGCCCCTGCCATTCGTCCGGCCGAGGAACTGGAGCAGGAAGCCCGCTTCCAGGCGCGCGTCGATGCCGAGGAGCGCATCGAGGCCAATGACTGGATGCCGGCCGCCTACCGCAAGACGCTGGTCCGCCAGATCTCCCAGCACGCGCATTCCGAGATCGTCGGCATGCTGCCGGAGGGGAACTGGATTACCCGCGCGCCCTCCCTCCGCCGCAAGGCCGCGTTGCTGGCCAAGGTGCAGGATGAATGCGGCCACGGCCTGTATCTCTATGCCGCCGCCGAGACGCTGGGCGTGACGCGGGAGGAACTGACGGAGCAGCTGCTCAGCGGCCGCGCCAAGTATTCCTCCATCTTCAACTATCCGACGCTGACCTGGGCGGATATGGGCGCGATCGGCTGGCTGGTGGATGGCGCCGCCATCATGAACCAGATCCCGCTCTGCCGTTGTTCCTATGGCCCCTATGCCCGCGCCATGATCCGCGTGTGCAAGGAGGAGAGCTTCCACCAGCGCCAGGGCTACGAGATCATGTTGACGCTGTGCCGCGGCACGCCAGAGCAGAAGGCGATGGCGCAGGAGGCGCTGAACCGCTGGTGGTGGCCCTGCCTGATGATGTTCGGCCCGCCGGATGCCAGCAGCCAGCATTCGGACCAGTCCACCCGGTGGAAGATCAAGCGCTTCTCCAACGACGAGCTGCGGCAGAAATTCGTCGATGCCACGGTGCCGCAGGCGGAGTATCTCGGCCTGACGCTGCCGGACCCTGACCTGCGCTTCGTGCCTGATGAGAGCGGCGACGCCAGCAAGGGCCACTGGGCCTATGGCGAGATCGACTGGGCCGAGTTCAAGCAGATCCTGGCCGGCAACGGCCCCTGCAACCGGGACCGCCTGGCCGCGCGCAACAAGGCGCATGACGAAGGCGCCTGGGTGCGGGAAGCCGCGCTGGCCTATGCCGGGAAGCGCCGCGCCCGCCAGGCGGCCTGAGGAAACACCGATGTCCACGCAGACCAACAAGACCGTCACCCCGCTGTGGGAGGTGTTCATCCGCAGCCGCAACGGCCTGGCGCACAAGCATGTCGGTTCCCTGCACGCGGCGGACGCCACGCTGGCGCTGCAGGCAGCGCGGGATGTCTATACGCGGCGGGGGGAGGGGCTCTCGATCTGGGTGGTGCCGTCCAATGCCATCACCGCCTCCGACCCCGGCGAGAAGGGCATGATGTTCGAGCCCGCCGAGAGCAAGATCTATCGCCACCCGACCTTCTACGAGGTGCCCGACGAAGTCGGGCACATGTAAGGGCCGGCGCATGACCACGACATCGATCCGCGTCGTCGAGACGCCGCTGGTACTGTACGCGCTGCGCCGCGCCGATGACGCGCTGGTGCTGGGGCACCGCCTCTCCGAATGGTGCGGGCATGCGCCGGCGCTGGAGGAGGACATGGCGCTGGCGAATATTGGCCTGGACCTGCTGGGGCAGGCGCGCTCCCTCTACAGCTACGCGGCCGAGATGGAGGCGGCGGGCCATACCGAGGACGACTTCGCCTTCCACCGCGATGCCCCGCAATACCGCAACCTGCTGCTGGCCGAGCTGCCGAATGGCGACTTCGCCCGCACCATCCTGCGGCAGTTCTTCTACGCCGCCTTCGCCGACCTGTACTGGCGCGCCATGATGGCCTCGCCTGACCCGACCCTGGCGGCGATCGCCGCGAAGTCGGAGAAAGAGACCGCCTACCATCTGCGCCACTCCGCCGAATGGGTGATCCGCCTGGGCGATGGCACGGAGGAAAGCCACCGCCGCGCCGCCGATGCCGTGGCCTATCTCTGGCCCTATACCGGCGAGATGTTCGAGGCCGACGCGGCCGAGCGCGCGCTGGTCGATGCCGGCACCGTGCTGGACCCCGCCGGTTTCCGCGATGCCTGGGACAAGACCGTCAGCGATATCCTGGCCGAGGCGACGTTGGAAAAGCCGGCAGCCGGATGGATGCAGCAGGGCGGCCGCAGCGGCCGCCACAGCGAGCATCTGGGCCACCTGCTGGCGGTGATGCAATCCGTGCCCCGCGCCATTCCCGGCGCCACTTGGTGAACGGCATGACCCAGCTCGATAACGGACTGGGCGACGAAGTGCTGCGGCGGAAGGCCATCGAGGCCGCGAGCACGGTGGTGGACCCGGAGATCCCGGTACTGACCATCGCCGATCTGGGCGTGCTGCGGGACGTGACGGTGCAGGGCGGGCATGTCCGCGTGGACATCACCCCCACCTATTCCGGCTGCCCGGCGATGAACATGATCGCGGTGGAGATCGACCTGGCGCTCTCCCGCGCCGGGATCGAGGATAAGGAGGTGCGGACCGTACTGGCCCCCGCCTGGACCACCGACTGGATGACCGAGGAAGGCCGCCGCAAGCTGCGCGAATACGGTGTTGCCCCACCGCAGCCAGGCACTGGCCGCCGCGCGCTGTTTGGCCAGGACGTCGTCGCCTGCCCGCAATGCGGCTCGACGCAGACGCACCAGTTGGCGGAGTTCGGCTCCACCTCGTGCAAGGCACTGTGGCGGTGCGAAAGCTGCCGCGAGCCTTTCGATTATTTCAAATGCCACTGAGGCGGGGGGCTTCTGCGGTTTCGGTGGGAGGAAGGCCGGGGGAAGAATTCCCCGGACCCCTTCTTTTTGTCTGCGAGTTTGCCGTTGCGGCCCGAAGCAGGCGCAGGCGCCATGATGATTTTATCAATGGGCCACGCGGGCTGAACACTCCGTCGCCGGAGGTCCTAGACCTCCGGCGCGAACCGGCCGTGTCTCAAACCGGCCAGGCTCTCCAACAGCCACGCCAGCCAAAACTCGAAAAAGGAAAAGGGGTCCGGAGAATTTTTCCCCCGGCCTTCCGCCCCGCCCTCGTGGCGCCACACCCCATTCAGCCCTGACGGGAACGGCCATGTCCGCGACCACGACGACCAGCACCCCGCGCTTCCACCGCTTGCGCATCGCCGACCTGAAGCGGGAGACGCGCGATGCCGTCTCCATCGCCTTCGAGGTGCCGGCGGAGATGCGGGAACTTTATGCCTTCCAGCCCGGCCAGTACCTGACGCTGCGTACGACGCTGGAGGATGAGGAAGTCCGCCGTTCCTATTCCATCTGCTCCGGCCCGGATGATGGGGAACTGCGCATCGCGGTAAAGCAGGTGGATGGCGGCGCGTTTTCCACCTGGGCCAATACGGCGCTGCATGCGGGCGATGAGCTGGATGTGATGACGCCGACGGGCCGCTTCGGCGTGGCGCATGCCGCCGGGCAGGCGCGCCTCCATGTCGGCTTCGCGGCGGGGTCCGGCATCACGCCGATCCTCTCCATTGCGCGTGGCATTCTGGCGCGGGAGAAGGAGAGCCGCTTCTTCCTGTTCTACGGCAACCGCTCCGGTGGCGAGATGCTGTTCCGGGAACAGCTGGAGGAGCTGAAGGACCGCTTCCTCGGCCGGCTTTCCGTCTTCCATGTGCTGTCCCAGGAGGAACAGGACATCCCGATCCTGAACGGCCGCCTGGATGGCGAGAAGGTGCGGGTGCTGCTGCGCCACATCGTACCGGCCGAGCAGGTGGACCACATCTTCGTCTGCGGCCCCACCGGCATGAGCGACGATATCGACGCCACGCTGCGCGAGATGGGCGTGCCGGAGGACCGCGTGCATATCGAGCGCTTCGTCTCCGCCCTGGGCGGCAAGCCGCGGCCGCGGCCGGTGCCCAGCGTGGCGGAAGCCGGGGCGGCGCATCGCATGGCCTCCCTGATCGTCGATGGCAATCGGCGGGACGTGAAGGTGGCGGAGGGCGAGGCCATCCTGGACGCCGCCCTGCGCGCCGGGCTGGACCTTCCCTATGCCTGCAAGGGCGGCATGTGCAGCACCTGCCGCGCCAAGGTGGTGGAGGGCAGCGTGGAGATGGAGGTGAACTACTCGCTGGAGCCGTGGGAGACCAAGGCCGGCTTCGTGCTGACCTGCCAGGCCCGCCTGACCAGTGAGCACGTGGTGATCGACTACGATCAGATGTGAGGACCGGGACGGCGGCCCCGGCTACCCATAGCGCCAGCGGGGCGGGCCGACCCAGGGTTCCCTTCCTCCCGCGCACCGGGGTCGGGCCGCCCATCCAAACGTGAAGCCTCGCCCCTGCTGCGCCGGCTGGACCTCTGCGGCTATGCTGCGCCGCATGCGGCGGATATGGGCGTGGATCTGGCGGTGGCGGCGGTGGTTCCGGTGGGGGGTGGGGGCAGGCTTGCTCATCGCCGCCGGCATCTACGCGGCCCTGTGGCTGGAAGCGCGGGAGGCCCTGCTCTCCAGCGACCCTGAGCGCCGCGCGGCACAGCTGACGCTACCGGAGCAGGAAAGCGCGGTGATGCTCCGGCTGAACCTGCCACTGGAACTGCTACGCCAGGCGGCGGACCGCGCCCTGCCCGCCGAGTTCCGCCAGACCAGCCAGGACGGCGCCGCCAGCCGCTACGACATCACCATCCGCCGCACCGGCAACTTCACCCTGTCCGAGGCCGACGGCAAGCTGCGTGCCCGCGCCGGCATGGCGGTGAACGGCACGGTCGGCCTGGGGGGCGGCCTGGCCAGCTTCCTCGGTCTCGGCGAGAAGAATATCGACGCCGCCGCCGAGGTGGCGGTGGATTTCGACATCGGCGCCGATAACCGCTGGTGCCCCTCGGTCGGCATCGTCGTCCACTATGGCTGGACGCGCACGCCGCGGCTGGAAGTCGTCGGCGGCGTCTGGGTCGGTATCGAGGAACGGGTGAAGGCGCAGGTGGAAACCGCGCTGCGCGGGTTGCCGGACCAACTGCAGGCGCTGCTGCCCTGCTCCGTCATCCGCGAACAGGCGCTGGCCCTGTGGCAGCCCCGCAGCATCGAGGTACAACTGCCGGCCGCGCCGCCGCTCTATGTCGGCTTCCAGCCGCAATCCATCGGCCTGTCCGAGGTCACGGTGGAACCGCGCAGTTTGCGGATGATGCTGGGGCTGCGCGCCCGCACCACCATGGCCTCCACCCGCCCCAGGCTGGGGCCGCCCACCACCCTGCCGGCGCTGCACGCCCTGCCGGAGCGATGGTCCGACCGCGATGGCCGGCTCCGCCTCTCCCTGCCCATCCGCGCCGGCTACGACATGGTGCGGGACTGGCTGATGGGCGAGTTCGGCGGGCGGGACATCCCCTTCGTCACGCCGCTCGGCACCGTGCAGCTGCGGGTGAAGCAAATCTTCCTCTACCCCAGTGCCCCTGCGATCGCGATGGCGGTGACCTTCGATGTCCGCATGCCCGACCCTTGGCCGGACACTACCGGCCAGGTGGTCTTCTCCGCCCGCCCCGTGCTGAGCCAGGGCGGCACGCGGGTCGGCCTGACCGACCTGCGCTTCTCCCGCAACCTGGACAGCGTCACCTGGTCCCTCGCCACCATCCTGTTCGAGCAGCAAATCCGCGACATGCTGCGCGACGTGGCAGTGTACGACCTGAAGGACGTCATGGACGGCGCCGTCTCCGCCCTTCGCCAGCGCCTGGCCGACCCCAACCTGACCCACGGCCTGCGCGTCACCCTGACCCGCCCCAGCATCCGGCTGGAGCAGGTGGTGCCGGAGAACGACGCGCTGACCGTGCTGGGCACCGCCGAAGCCGGGATGGAAGCGGAGATTACCGCGTTGCCGTTCCGCTAGGGCGTTGGGGGAGAGGAAGGCCGGGGAAGGAATTCCCTCGGACCCCTTCTTTTCTTTTTTCGAGTTTCGGGTGGGGCTGTTAAGAGGGCTTGCTTGAGAGCCGGCTGGGTGCGCCGGAGGTCCTAGACCTCCGGCGACTGACGGTTCAGCCCGCACGGCCCATGATAAATATCATCAAGCAGCGTTTGCTCTCATCTCTGCAGCGCTTCGCGAAACTCGCAGAAAAAAGAAGGGGTCCGGGGAATTCCTTCCCCGGCCTTCAACCTTGCTTCCCCTGCAGGCCACTCAGCCCTTGGGCCGCTGATCCACCACCCGGCGCATCTTGCCCATGGAGCGTTCGACGCCGCCGGGCTGTTCGATGATCACCTTGGTAGTGATGCCGATGGTATTCTTGATCTGCTCGACCAACAGCCTGGCCTCGCGCGGCAGGCCTTCGCCGTCCCACAGGCCGGCGTGGCATTCGGTGTGGATGGTCATGCAATCCATCCGCCCTTCGGTTGTCAGGCGGATCTGGAAGTGGCCGCTGCACCAATCCTGCGCCAGCAGGGCTTCCTCGATCTGGGAGGGAAAGACGTTTACGCCGCGCAGGATGATCATGTCGTCGGAGCGGCCGGTCACTTTCTCCATCCGGCGCATGCCGGGGCGGGCGGTGCCGGGCAGCAGGCGCGTCAGGTCCCGCGTGCGGTAGCGGATGACGGGCTGGCCTTCCTTGGTCAGGGTGGTGAAGACCAGCTCGCCCAGTTCGCCATCCGGCAGCACGGCGCCGGTCTGGGGGTCGATCACCTCGGGGTAGAAATGGTCTTCCCAGATGTGCAGACCGTCCTTCGTCTCGACGCATTCCTGCGCGACGCCGGGGCCCATGACTTCGGACAGGCCGTAAATATCGACGGCCTGCATGTCGAAGGCCTGTTCGATCTCATGGCGCATCGCGTTGGTCCACGGCTCGGCGCCGAAGATGCCGATTTTCAGCGAGGACTGGCGTGGGTCCAGCCCCTGGCGGCGGAATTCATCCATCAGCGCCAGCATGTAGCTGGGCGTGACCATGATGATCTCCGGCTTGAAGTCGTTGATCAGCTGCACTTGCCGCTCGGTCATGCCGCCGGACATGGGGATGACGGTGCAGCCCAGCCGTTCCGCCCCGTAATGGGCGCCGAGGCCGCCGGTGAACAGGCCGTAGCCATAGGCGTTGTGCAGCTTCATGCCGGGCCGGCCGCCGGCGGCGTGGATGCTGCGGGCCATCAGCTCGGCCCAGTTGTCGATGTCGCCCTGGGTGTAGCCGACGACGATGGGCTTGCCGGTGGTGCCGGAAGAACCGTGGATGCGGGCGATCTTCTCCTGCGGCACCGCCAGCAGGCCGAAGGGGTAGTTGTCCCGCAGATCGGACTTCACCGTGAAGGGGAACCTGGCGATGTCCTCCAACTCCCGGAAGTCATCCGGGTGGACGCCCGCCGCGTCGAAGCTGCGCTTGTAGTGGGGGACGTTGTCGTAGGCATGGCGCAGGATCTTCGCCATGCGGTCGCGTTGAAGGGCGCGGATATCCTCGCGCGATGCGTGTTCCACCGCCGAGAAGACGGGGGGGTGCTGCAGGGAAGCTGCGCTCATGGTGTTGGTTTCCTCCGTCTTCTTTGTTCAGTCTTGCTTGGTTTTACTCGGATTTTTGGCCGAAGCGGGGCGGCCGTTTTTCCATGAAGGCGCGTACACCCTCGGCATAGTCGGCGGAGCGGCCGGCGCTGCGCTGCAGGTCACGTTCCAGGTCCAGCTGCGCGTCCAGCGTGTTACCGTGTGAGGCTTCCAGCGCCTGCTTGATGCGGGCGAGGCCTTCGGTGGATTGCGCGGCCAGCCGTGCGGTCAGGTTCTCGGCTTCCAGGGTCAGCCGGTCGTCGTCCACTGCCTGCCAGATCATGCCCCATTCGGCGGCGGTGGTGGCGGGCAGCGGCTCGGCGGAGAACATCAGCGCCTTGGCGCGCGCTTCGCCGATCAGACGCGGCAGCATGAAGGTGCCGCCGGAATCCGGCACCAGCGCGATCTTGGAGAAGGACTGGATGAACCTGGCCGATTTCGCCGCCAGCACGATGTCGCAGGCCAGGGCCAGGTTGGCGCCCGCGCCGGCCGCCACGCCGTTGACGGCGCAGACCACCGGCTTCGGCAGGGCGCGGATGCGGCGCACCAGCGGGTTGTAGAAACGCTCCAGCGTGTTGCCGAGATCGGGGGCCTCCCCGGGCTTGCGGTCGCCCAGATCCTGGCCGGCGCAGAAGCCACGGCCTTCACCGGTCAGCAGGATGGCGCGGCAATCGGCGGCGTCCGTAGCCTCGCCCAGCGCGGCGTAGAGCGCGGCGTGCAGGGCCTCGTTGAAGGAATTCAGCTTCTCCGGCCGGTTGAGCACCAGCTTGTGCCAGCCATCACGCTTCTCGACCTTCAGGACCTGTTCCATCCCGTTTCCTCCCATGTCTCGCGGCCGACCATGGATGGCTTTTCCGCAAGGCCGCAAGCGGGCGGCGCATTATTCCTTGCATTGACCGTCCGGACGGTCAAATAATTTCGTGCGGCTGGATGCAAAGCCTGTGTGCAGGTGCAGCATCTTGCCAAGCAGGGGACAAGCACCGAACCTGTGTCCAAACCTACGGAGAGGAAGCAGACACATGGACAACACCGGCAACCCGGCCGTCTCGATCACGCGCCAAGGCGGCGTGGCGGTGGTGCAGGTCAGCTACGCCCCTGTGAATGCATTGTCCCGCCCCGTGCGGCAGGGGCTGCTGGAAGCGGCGCGGCGGCTGGCGGCGGATGCGTCGGTGCAAGCCGTCGTGCTGCATGGCGGGGCCGGGCGCTTCATCGCCGGCGCCGACATCAAGGAAATGGACCTGCCGCCGGATGAGCCGGTGTTGCCGGACGTGGTGGCGGCGCTGGAGGCCATCCCGCAGCCGGTGGTGGCCGCTATCGATGGCGTGGCCCTGGGCGGCGGGCTGGAAATCGCCCTGGCCTGCGACCTGCGGCTGGCGGCGCCGAAGGCGAGTGTCGGCCTGGTAGAAACGCGGCTGGGCATCATCCCCGGCTCCGGCGGCACGCAGCGTCTGCTGCGGTTGGTCGGTACCGCCAAAGCGATCGAGCTGATCGGCCAGGCCAAGGTGCTGAAGGCGCCGGACGCGGTGGCGCTTGGCATCCTTGACGAGGTGGTGGAAGGCGATCTGCTGGCGGAGGCGATCCGCAGGGCACCGCTGGCCGCCAAGCGCCGCGTCTCCGTCCTGCCCATGCCGCCGCGCGACGAGGCGGCGGAGGAAGCGGCGGCCCAGGCGGCGGTGAAGCAGGCGAAGGGCGTGCCCGCTGTCGCCGCCGTGGCCATGCTGTTGCGGGAGACGGCCGGGCTGGCCTTCCCCGAAGGCGTGCGGCGGGAGCGGGAGATGTTCCTGCCGCTGCGGGCCAGCCCGGAAGCCGCCGCGCTGCGTCACCTGTTCCTGGCGGAGCGGGAGGCATCCCGCGTGCCTGGCCTGGAAGGCGTCGCGCCCCGCAAGGTGGAGCGCGTGGCGGTGATCGGCGGCGGCACCATGGGCAGCGGCATCGCCGTGGCCGTGGCCGATGCCGGGCTGCTGGTGCATGTCGTGGAGCGCGACGCGGACGCCGCCGAAGCCTGCGCCGCGCGGCTGCGCGATACCTACGGCAAGCAGGCCAAAAGCGGCCGGTTGACCGAGGCCGTGGCCGCCGAGCGCCTGGGGCGCATCACCCCCGTGCACGACTGGAACGTGCTGGCGGAGGCCGACCTGATCATCGAGGCCGCGTTCGAGGAAATGGGCGTCAAGGCCGATATCTTCGGCCGCATTGATGCCGCCGCGAAGCCGGGCGCCGTGCTGGCGACCAACACCTCCTACCTGGACCCCGATGCCATCGCCGGCTTCACCAGCCGGCCGCAGGACGTGCTGGGGCTGCACTTCTTCGCCCCTGCCAACATCATGAAGCTGCTGGAAGTGGTGCGCTGCGCCAAGACGGCGCCGGACGTGCTGGCCACCGGCATCGCCTTCGGCAAGAAGCTCGGCAAGCTGCCGATCGTTTCCGGCGTGTGCGAGGGCTTCATCGGCAACCGCATCTACGCGGCCTACCGCCGCCACGCCGAGTATCTGGTGGCCGATGGCGCCAGCCCGCGCGAGGTGGATGCGGCGATGGAGGCCTACGGCTTCGCCATGGGCATCTTCGCCGTCGGCGACATGTCGGGGTTGGATATCGCCTGGGCCATGCGCAAGCGCCGCGCCGCCACCCGCCCGCCCGGCGAACGCTACGTCACCATTCCTGACAAGCTGTGCGAGGCCGGGCGGCTGGGCCGCAAGACTGGTGCCGGCTGGTACGACTATGCCGGCGGCAAGGCGCAGCCCGACCCGGCTGTCGACGCCATCATCGCCGCCGAACGCGCGGCCGCCGGCATCACCCCGCGCAGCTTCACGGCGGAAGAGATCCAGAATCGGCTTCTGGCCGTGATGGCGAATGAAGGCGCCAAGATCGTGGCCGAGGGCATCAGCCTGCGGCCATCCGACATCGACCTGGTCTTCACCAATGGCTACGGCTTCCCGCGCCTGAAGGGCGGGCCGCTCTTCGCCGCCGACCAGCGCGGCCTGGGGCCGGTGCTGGCCGAGGTGGAGGCCGCCGCCCAGGCCGGTGGCAGCGGTGCGGAGCCCGCGCCCCTGCTGCGGGAACTGGCCGAGAACAACAGCACCTTCAAGGAATGGCAGCGCGGGCGCGCGACGCCCGGCTGACCCAAAGACACAGGATGGGAACACCATGGCGCTGACACTGCAAAGCTACTCGGCCAATCGCTGGATCGGGGCCGGCCGCGATGCGGTCGAGATCCCCAGTGCCGTCGATGGCCGCGTGGTCGCCCTGGCTTCCAGCGAGGGTGTGGATTTCGGCGCCATGGTGCGGCATGCGCGGCAGGTCGGTGGCCCTGCGCTCCGCTCCCTGAACTTCCACCAGCGCGCGGAGCTGCTGAAGCGCCTGGCGGTGTACCTGACCGAGCGCAAGGCGGCGCTCTACGAGCTGTCCTACGACACCGGCGCCACCAAGCGGGATAGCTGGGTGGACATCGACGGCGGCATCGGCACGCTGTTCGCCTATGCCTCCCGCGGTCGCAAGGAATTGCCGAGCGAGCGCTTCGTGCTGGATGGAGCATTCGAGCCGCTGTCCAAGCACGGCAGCTTCGTCGGCGCGCATATCCTGACGCCGCTGCACGGCGTGGCCGTCCATGTGAACGCCTTCAACTTCCCCTGCTGGGGCATGCTGGAGAAGCTGGCGCCGACCCTGCTGGCCGGCGTGCCGGTCATCACCAAGCCGGCGACCTCCACCGCCTATCTGGCGCATGCCATGGTGGCGATGATCATCGAATCCGGCATCCTGCCGCCGGGCGCGTTGCAATTCGTCGCCGGCTCCACCGGCGATCTGCTGGACCACCTGACCGGGCAGGACGTCGTCTCCTTCACCGGCTCGGCTACCACGTCCGGCAAGTTGCGCGACCATGCCACCATCTCCCGCAACGCGGTGCGCTTCATCGCGGAGCGGGATTCGCTGAACGCCGCCATCCTCGGCCCCGATGTTACGCCGGAGAGCCCGGAATTCGATCTGTTCGTCAAGGAAGTCATGCGGGAAATGACCTCCAAGGCCGGGCAGAAATGCACCGCGATCCGCCGTGTCATCGTGCCGCGCGCGCGGCTGGAAGCGGTGCGGGACGCGCTGGCGGCGCGGCTCGGCAAGCTGACGATCGGCAATCCGCGCAGCGAGGCGGTGGGCATGGGCCCGCTGGCCAGCCAGCAGCAGCGCCGTGACGTGCGCGAGAGTATCGCGCGCCTGGCCACCGAGGCCGAGATCGCCTTCGGCGACCCGCTGCACTGCACCGTCGCGGATGCGGATGCCGAGAAGGGCGCCTTCCTTTCCCCCGTGCTGCTGCATTGCGCCGACCCGATCCGGGCCGAGCGGGTGCATCACGTCGAGGCCTTCGGCCCCGTCGCCACCCTGCTGCCCTTTGACGGGCTGGATCAGGCGATCGACCTGGCCCAGCGGGGAGAGGGCAGCCTCGTCGCCTCCGCCTTCTCCTACGACCCGGCCGTCACCGAGGAACTGGTGATGGGCCTCGCCCCCTTCCACGGCCGCCTGTACCTGCTGGACCGTGACAGCGCCAAGGAAGCCACCGGCCATGGCTCGCCCCTGCCATCCCTGGTGCATGGGGGCCCCGGCCGTGCCGGCGGCGGTGAGGAAATGGGTGGGCTGCGCGGCGTGTATCACTACATGCAGCGTACGGCGCTGCAGGGCTCGCCCGCCAAGCTCTCCGCCCTGACCAGGACCTGGGGCCCCGGCGCGCCGATCCGCAGCGAAGCCCCGCACCCCTTCCGCAAGAATTTCGACAAGATCGCCGTGGGCGACACGGTGGAAACGCCTTCCCGCGTCATCACCCTGGAAGACATTGAGCATTTCGCCCACTTCACCGGAGATACCTTCTACGCCCATATGGATGAGGACGCCGCCAAGGCGAACCCGTTCTTCCCGGGCCGCGTGGCCCATGGCTACCTGATCCTCTCCTTCGCCGCCGGGCTGTTCGTCGACCCCGCGCCCGGCCCGCTGCTGGCGAATTACGGGCTGGAACGGCTGCGCTTCCTGAAGCCCGTCTCGCCCGGGGACAGCATCCGCGTCCGCCTGACGGTGAAGACCAAGCGCTCCGCCCGCATGCCGGAATACGGCGAAGTGCGCTGGGATGCGGAAGTGTTCAACCAGGACGGCGACACTGTCGCCCAGTACGACGTCCTGACCATGAGCGCCCGGCCGGCCTGAGGCGGCGGGAGGCGCTGCTTGGGGGGAAGGGAGGGCCGGAGAAAGAATTCCCCGGGCCCTTCTTTTTCTGCGGGTCTGGCGGGGCGCTTCAGGACTGAGCGGGCGCTGCTTGACGATTTTCATGATGGGCCACGCGGGCTGAACTCTCAGTCGCCGGAGATTAAAAGCTCCCTTCGCACCAGTTGGCCTTGAGTCCAACGTCTCAACGGCCCCACCAGCGAAAGCTCGAAGAAGAAAGAAGGGGCCTGGGGAATTCCTTCCCCAGCCTTCTTTCCCAACCTGACACCATTCAGCCGTCTAAAGCGGCAAGGCCGACGTGTTCTTGATCTCCCGCAGCGCGAAGTGCGAGGAGATGTGCTGCACCGCCGGGTTCACGAACACGACTTCCTGCAGGAAGCGTTCGTAATGCGCGGCATCCTTGACCACGGCGCGGATGATGTAGTCGGCGCTGCCGGTCATGGAGAAGCATTGCAGCACTTCGGGCCGTTCCAGGATGGCCTTCTCGAAATCCTGCAAGGCGTCCCGGTTGTGCTTGGCCAGGGTGACGTTGGCGTAGACGGTCTGGCCGTACCCCAGCTTTGCCGCATCCAGCCGCGCGACGTATTCCAGGATCACCCCGGCATCCTGCAGCGCCTTCAGCCGCCGCCAGGTGGGGGAGGTAGAGAGGCCGATGGCGTCCGCCAGCTCCTGCACGCTCTGCCGCGCGTTCTTCTGTAGCGAGGCCAGGATGGCGCGCTCGAACTGATCCAGTTCCGGCCTGTCAGGCATGGCAACTTCCTTGAGATTCAGATCGGGCATGAACATGCCCGAATGATCAGGTGTTGGTTCAGGATCATGCCCAGGAAGAGGCATTGCGGGCAAGAATGAGAAGGGTTTTGCCGCTACGCCGGGCCTAGGCTGATCTCAACGCATCGCCGGCCGGGGAAACCTGAAGCCAGGCTTTCAACAGGGAACGGACCATGGGATCGCTTGCCCGCCCCACGCCATCAATGCCGGACCGCAGCCAGGCGGTGCCCCCCGCGCTGGACTGGCGGCGGGTCGTCCATCTCCTGCACGTCTCCCGCGCGCTGGATGCGTTGGAAGAGAAGACGCTGGTGCCGGAGAAGAAGGTTCTCTACCAGTTCTCCGCCCGCGGGCACGACCTGGCGCAGATCATCCTCGGGCTTGGCCTGACGGAACCGCACGATGCCGCCTGCGGGTATTACCGGTCCCGGCCAATGCTGCTGTCCCTCGGGGTAGAGATCGAGGATGCGCTCGGTTCCTCCATGGCCCGTGCCGGCGGTTATTCGGATGGGCGGGATATCGGTGTCGTCTTCAACTACCCGAATCCCGGCGGCGCATCGGCCCTGCCGATGTGCGGCGGAGTAGGGGCGCAGTACACCCCCACCGTGGGCTGGGCGCAGGCCATCGAGTACCACCGCACCGTGCTGAAGGATGAGCGCTACGCCCGCTCCATCGGCGTGGTGCTGGGCGGCGAGGCCTCGGTCGCCACCAACGGCTTCTGGTCCGCGCTGACCATCGCGACGACGCAGAAGCTGCCTGTGTTGTTCTATATTGAGGATAACGGCTACGGCATCTCCGTCCCCTCCGGCTTCCAGACGCCGGGGGCGGATATCGCCGCCAACCTGGCCAGCTTCCGCGGGCTGCACGTGCTGTCGGGCGATGGAACCCATCCGGTTACCGCCGCCACGCTGATCCAGCAGGCGCAGGCGCATGTGCGGGACCGGAACGGCCCGTGTCTGTTGCGGCTGACTGTGCCTCGCTTGCAAGGCCACAGCTTCCAGGACACCCAGACCTACAAATCCGCCGCGACGGTGGAGGCCGAATGGGCGCGGGACCCGCTGCCCAAGCTGCACGCTTTCCTGGTGCCGGCGCTGATGCCGCAATCCGAATGGGACGCCCTGGCGGCAGCGGCCAAAGCCGCGGTGGAAGCTGCCCGTGAGGCCGCCGAACAGCGCCCCGTCGCGGAGCCGGAGACCGTGCTGCGCTACGTGTTCTCGGAGGATGCCACGCAGGTCATGGGCGGCCTGCGTGGCGCCGGCCAGGCCCCACTGGCCACCGGCGCGGCACCCCGCCCCGAAGGCGCGCGCATCAACATGGTGACCGCCATCCGCCGCACGCTGGAGCATGAGCTGGCGGTCAACCCGCGCGTGCTGCTGTTCGGCGAGGATATCGGCCCCAAGGGCGGCGTGCATGCGGTGACGCTCGGCCTGCAGGACAAATTCGGCGACAAGCGGGTGTTCGATACCAGCCTGTCCGAGGAAGGCATCGTCGGCCGCGCCGTCGGCATGGCCATGGCCGGGTTGATGCCGGTACCGGAAATCCAGTTCCGCAAATACGCCGACCCGGCGGCCGAGCAGATCAACGATTGCGGCACGCTGCGCTGGCGCACCCATAACCACTTCGCCGCGCCGATGGTGCTGCGCATGCCGGTTGGCTTCTTCAAATGCGGCGACCCATGGCACAGCCAGACCAACGAGGTGCAGT
Organism: Teichococcus aerophilus; assembly: GCF_014490485.1. GTDB lineage: Bacteria > Pseudomonadota > Alphaproteobacteria > Acetobacterales > Acetobacteraceae > Pseudoroseomonas > Pseudoroseomonas aerophila. The sequence continues at coordinate 54,110 of NZ_JACTVA010000028.1, forward strand.
TCGTCCATTCGCCCGGCTGGAAGGTTGTCGTACCTTCCAACGCCGAGGACGCGGTCGGCCTTTTGCGCTCCGCCCTGCGTGGCGACGATCCGGTGATGTTCCTGGAACACCGCGCCATGCTGGATGCCGCCTGGGCGCGGCGTCCCTACCCAGGCGACGACTACGCCATCCCGTTCGGCCGCGCCAAGGTGACGATGGCGGGCGAGCAACTCACCATCGTCACCTGGGGCGCCATGGTGGAGCGGTGCGAGGAAGCCGCCAGGGCCAGCGGCCACTCCGTCGAGGTCATCGACCTGCGGACCCTGATGCCGTGGGATAGCGCCGCGGTGCTGGCTTCCGTCAGCCGCACGCATCGCTGCCTGATCGTGCACGAGGATCTGCGGACTGGCGGCTTCGGGGCCGAGATCGCCGCCGTGGTGGCGGACCAGGCCTTCATGGAACTGGACGCACCCGTCGCGCGGCTGACCATGCCGGACGTACCCAGCCCGCATAACCCGGTGCTGCTGAACCATGTCGTCCCCTCGGTGGAGCGCATCCGCGCCCGCATCGCCGAGCTGGTGGAGTTCTGAGCATGGCCGACACCAACACGCTGCCCACGGTCGAGATCCTTTCCCCCGTCGCGCAGGAGGGCACGATCACCGCCATCCGCACCTGGTTCAAGCAGGTCGGTGACCAGGTGGAGGAAGGCGAGCCGCTGGTGGAGCTGGAGACCGACAAGGTGGCCATGGAGGTCTCCGCGCCGTCCTCCGGCCGCCTGGCGGCCATCCTGATCGCCACGGGCGACGTGCAGCCGGGCGCCCTGCTGGGCCACATTGCCCCAGGCGCTGCCGTGTCCGCCGCCCCTGCCATGGAGGCCATCAAGCCCCCCAGCGTCAGGCTGGAGCCGGAGCTGCGCCTCTCGCCCGCCGTGCGCAAGCTGGTCAGCGAGAGCGGCATCGATCCCACCGGCGTGGAAGGCAGCGGCAAGGGCGGCCGGCTGACGCGTGAGGACGTGGTGCGCGCGCTGGAGCAACGCGATGCAGCGCCGCCGCCCAAGGCCGTGCCCAGCTTCGCGCCAACGGCCAGCGCACGCTCCACCAGGGTTCCACATACCGCCATGCGCCGGCGGATCGCCGAACACATGGCGCATTCGGTGGCGACGGCCCCGCACGTCACCGCGGTGTTCGAGGCCGATGTCAGCGCCATCCTGGCGCATCGGGCCAAACACAAGCCCGGCTTCGCGGCGCAGGGCATAAACCTGACGCTGACCGCCTACTTCATCCAGGCCTGTGTCGAGGCAATGAAGGTCTCCCCCAGCGTCAACAGCCGCTGGCATGACGATGCGCTGGAAGTCTTCTCCAGCATGAATATCGGCGTCGGCACCGCGCTGGGCGACCAGGGGCTGATCGTGCCGGTGATCCATGAGGCACAATCGCTCTCCCTGCTCGGCATCGCGCAACGGCTGCAGGACGTGACCGCCCGCGCCCGCGCCGGCACGCTGGCGCCGGACGACGTGCGCGGCGGCACCTTCACCCTGTCCAACCACGGGGTCTCCGGCTCCCTCATCGCCACGCCGATCATCATCAACCAGCCGCAATCCGCCATCCTGGGCATCGGCAAGCTGGAGAAGCGCGTGGTGGTGCGGGAGATCGGCGGCGCCGACGCCATTCTGATCAGGCCGATGAGCTACGTCTCCCTCACCATCGACCACCGCGTCATCGATGGTGCCCAGACCAATGCGTGGCTGACCCGCTTCGTGGAGGTGCTGGAGAACTGGCCGCTGGGGTGAGGCGGTGCTTGCTTGGAGGTAGAAGGCTGGGGAAGGAATTCCCCAGACCCCTTCTTTTTTCTGCGAGTCAGGGTTGGCGCCTGGCGGCACAAGGGCGCGCCTTTTGTGATGATCTATAGGGGCGCGTGGAACGAGCGCTGAGCGTCTCTGTCATGGATTGAAGCAGCCGAAGACGCGCACCACACGTCAGACATAAGTCTGACGACAGGCAGTTTTCTTCATTCGGGCGGACCGCAGCTATCTGGCTTAGCCTTGCTGTACACCAGTCCAACCTGCCCAAAGCCGCCGCTAAACTGATAGAAAGAAGATGGGGTCTGGGGAATTCCTTCCCCAGCCTTTGTGCTTCGCAGCTGGCCGGACGATCACACCGACACGGCAGACCGAACGCCCAGGTAGGATTCCACAATCCGCTGGTCCGCTTGCAACGCGTCCGGCTCGCCTTCCAGCATCACCCGGCCGCTTTCCAGCACGTAGCCGTAATCGGCGATGCGCAGCGCCGCACGGGCGTTCTGCTCCACCAGCAGGATGGAGACGCCGTTGTCCCGCAGGTTGGAGGCGGTTTGCAGGATCTCCCGCACGATCAGCGGGGCGAGGCCGAGGCTGGGTTCGTCCAGCATCAGCAGGCGGGGCTCGCCCATCAGCGCGCGGGCCATCGCCAGCATCTGCCGCTCGCCGCCGGAGAGGGTGCCCGCAAGCTGGCGGCGGCGTTCCTTCAGGCGGGGGAACAGCGCCCACATCTCGTTCAGCATCGGCTCGGCGCTGCCCTGGTGGCGCAGCCGGAAGCGGCCGAGGCGCAGGTTGTCCTCCACGCTCATGCTGTAGAACAACTCGCGCTTTTCCGGCACCAGGCTCAGCCCGTCATTGACGCGGGCCTCGACGCTCTCGCCGCCCAGGGCACGGCCGGCGAAGTGAATGGCGCCCCCTGCCGGTACCACGCCCATGATGGCGTTGAGCAGGGAGGATTTTCCGGCACCGTTCGGCCCCAGGATGGTGACGATGCTGCCCTTCGGCACGGACATCGAGACGTCGGAAACGGCGATGATTGCGTCATAGGCCACGTGCAGCGCCTGCACGTCCAGGATCGGCTGGGTCATGCGGCGGTTCCCAGATAGGCGTCGATGACGGCGGGGTTGCCCTGGATATCCTTGGGGCGGCCCTGCGCCAGCTCGGCACCGAAATTCATCACCACCAACCGGTCGGTCAGGTTCATGACGAAGTCCATGTCGTGCTCCACCAGCAGGATGGTCATGCCGTCCTGCCGCAGCCGGTCCAGCAACCTGGCCAGCGCTGCCTTTTCCAGGTGGCGCAGGCCGGCGGCAGGCTCGTCCAGCAACAGCAGCACCGGGTCCAGGCACAGCGCGCGGGCAATCTCCACCAGCCGCTGCTGGCCGAGCGAGAGGTCATCCGCCACCAGATGCGCGCATTGCGCCAGCCCGACGCGGTGCAACTGCTGCCAGGCCAGGGCGAAGATGCGGGCTTCCTCGGCCCGGTCCAGGTGAAGTGCGGCGCTCAGCGGCCCGGCGGCGCCGCGCAGGTGGGCGCCGAGCGCCACGTTGTCCAGCACCGACATGCCGCGCACCAGCTTCACGTGCTGGAAGGTGCGGGCCACGCCGCGGGTGGCGATGTGGCGCGCCGTGCTGCCGCAGATCTCCTCGCCCAGGAAAGCGACGTTGCCCTTGGTCGCGGCCAGAACGCCGGTCAGCAGGTTGAAGGTCGTGCTCTTGCCGGCGCCGTTGGGGCCGATCAGCCCCACCACCTCGCCGGCATTCAGCGTGAAGCCGACATTGTCCACCGCCACCAAGCCGCCGAACTGCTTGCGCAGCTCGCTGGCGCGCAGCACCTCCGCGCCACGGGCCGGCTGGGCGCGCAGCGGCAGTGGCGGGGCCTCGCTGATAGGCGGCACCGGCGCCTCGGCCGGCCTGGGCAGCAGGCGGGAGACCAGCTTCATCAGGTGCGGCCACAGCCCCTGCGGGGAGAATTGCAGGATCAGGATCAGCAGACCGCCGAATACGATGGTCTCGAAATTGCCCTGGGCGTTCAGCAGCCATGGCAGCAGCGTCTGCAACTGGTCCCGCAACAGGGTGACAATGGCGGCGCCCAGCAATGCACCGCCGATATTGTGCACGCCGCCCGCCACGGCCATCAGCAGGTAGTCGATGCTCATGTTGATGCCGAAGGGGGAGGGGTTCACCGCGCGTTGCAGATGGGCGTAGAGCCAGCCGGACAGCCCGGCCAGCACGCCGGCATAGACGAAGGCCAGCACGCGGGCATTGAAGGTGTTCACGCCGAAGGATTCGGCGGCCAGCGCGCCGCCACGCAGCGCCCGCACCGCGCGCCCGGCGCGGCTGTCCAGCAGGTTGCGCGTCAACAGGATGGCCAGCACGACGCAGGCGAGCACCAGCCAGTAGAAGTTCATGCTGCGGGCGAAGTCGATGCCGAACAGCGTGATGGCGGGGATGCCGCTGATGCCGTCATTGCGCTGGAAGAAGTCCAGATTGCCTGCCAGGTAGAAGAAGCTGACATTCCAGGCGATGGTGGCGATGGCCAGGTAGTGCCCCTTCAGCCGCAGCGTGATGGCGCCGATGCCCCAGGCCAGCAGGCCGGAGACGACCAGCGCGACCGGAAGCGTCGCCCAGGGGGAGAAGCCATAGCGCGTGGTCAGGATGGCCGTGGTGTAGGCACCGAAGCCGACGAACATCGCCTGGCCAAAGGAGGTCAGCCCGGCCACGCCCACCAGCACCACCAGGCCCAGCGCCACCAGCGCGGACAGCCCGATATAGCTGAGCAGCGTGACCCAGAAGGGCGGGAAGCCCGGCAGCAGCGGCGCCAGGATGGCGAGTGCGAGCAGCAGCAGCGCCACGGCGCGGTGGGCGGCGGACATGCTCATTCCTCCCCTTCATCCAGCAGCGCGGGTGTGCGCCAGGAGCGCCACAGCAGCACCGGGATGATGATCATGAACACCAGGACTTCCTTGAAGGCGCTGGCATGGAAGGAGGCGAAGCTCTCGACGAGGCCGATCAGGATGGCGCTGGCGGCGGCCAGCGGGTAGCTGACCAGCCCGCCGATCACCGCGGCGACGAAGCCCTTCAGGGCGATCAGGAAGCCGGTGTCGTAGTAGATCGTGGTCATGGCCGAGATCAGGATGCCGCCCAGCGCGCCGATGCTGGCCGCCAGGGTGAAGGCCACATGGCCGCACAGCGCCGGGGAGATGGCGACCAGCTGGGCGCCCAGCCGGTTCACCGCCGTGGCCCGCAGCGCGCGGCCCATCAGCGTCCGCTCGAAGAACAGGAACAGCGCCACGATCAGCGCCAGCGTCACCAGCACCACCACGATGGACTGCCCGCTGATGAACAGCGGCCCGATCTCCAGCGTCGTGTCCGCCAGGCTCTGGGTGCGGGAGCCCTCCGAGCCGAAGAACACCAGCCCGAGGCCCTGCAACGCCAAGTGCAGCGCCACGGAGACGATCAGCAGCACCAGCACGCTGGCATCGGCCATCGGCCGGTAGACGACGTCGTAGAGATACGGCCCCATCGGCGCCACGATGGCCAGCGCCACCAGCACCTTGACGAGTTGCGGCGCCTGCCAGTGGATGCAGGCCCAGGCCAGGCCCGCCACCACCACCGGCAGCAGCAACGATGTTCCGATCTGCCAGGCGACCGAGCGCATCGTCGCGTGGCGGCGGGAGGCCCAGAGCCGGCAGGCGGCGGAGGCAACGCCCAGGATGCCCAGCAGCCACACCGTGCCCGGCAGCGTGCCGGTCTCCAGCGCCGCCAGGGTCAGTGCGCCAAAGGCGACGAACTCGCCGATCGGCACCAGGATGACGCGGGTGACGGTGAAGACGATGACAAGCGCCAGGGCGAGAAGGCCGTAGATGGCACCGTTGACGATGCCATCCTGGACGAGAACGAGAAGAATCGAGAGGTCCACGGCCATTCCCCGGCGATGGTCAGGACGACAGGAGCCGGCTTACCGCGGCAGCGCTTGCCAGGTGCCATCCTTGATGATGGCCATCACGCGCGCCCGCTCATCCTGGCCGACATGGTCGGTGGCGGACATGTTGGCGACGCCGTTGACGTAGGTGACGTCCCGCAACCCCTCCAGCGCATCGCGCAGGGCGGTGCGGAACTCCGGCGTGCCCGGCTGCGCGGTGCGCAGCGCCACCGGCAGGGCGCGCTGCAACAGCAACCCGGCATCGTAGGCATAGGACCCGAAGGCGGAGACGCTGTTGGCGCCATGCGCCGCCTCATAGGCATCGCGGTACTGGCGGGCGATGGTGCGCGAAGGATGGTTCTCGGGCAGTTGGTCGGCCACCGTCACCGGCGCCACCGGCAGCACGGTGCCTTCCACGTCACGCCCGCCGACGCGCAGGAAATCCGCGTTGGCGACGCCATGCGTCTGGTACATCGGGCCGCGATAGCCACGCTCCCGCAGCGCCTTGGCTGGCAACGCGGCCGGTGTGCCGGCGGAGATGATGAACACCGCGTCCGGCCGCGCCGACAGCACCTTCAGCGTCTGGCCGGTGGCGCTGGTATCGGTGCGGGCATAACGCTCGGTGGCGACGACGCGGATACCGCGCGCCTCCAGCAGCGGCGCCATAATGCCGAGCCAGCCATCGCCATAGGAATCACTGACGGCGATGACGCCGAGGGACTTCACCCCGGCCGCGGCCATGTGCTCCACCACCGCGCCGGCCATCAGCGCATCGTTCTGCGCGGTCTTGAACACCCAGCGGCGGCGCTCATCCACGGGCGTCACGATGGCGGCGGAACCGGCCAGCGAGATCATCGGGATGCGCTGCTCGGCCGCGACCTCCACCATGGCGATCGAGGCGGGGGTGACGGTGGAGCCGATGATGGCATCGACCCGGTTGTCGCTGATCAGCTTGCGCATGTTGGTGACGGCGCGGGTGGTGTCCGACCCGTCGTCCAGCACGATCCATTCGATGGGCCGGCCTTCGATCTCGCGCGGCAGCAGGCGGATGGAACGGCCTTCAGGAATGCCCAGGGAGGCGCCAGGCCCGGTTTCGGAGATGACGACGCCGACCCGCACGGGATCGGCCGCCTGCGCGGCCGTGGTGAGACCGAGCGCCAGCATCAGGCCGGCGGCAAGCTTCCGCATCGACTTTCCCTCCTTGGACATTGTGGGAGCTTCTGGGGCCCCATACAGTCTGGAGAATTGACCAGCCGGTCGGTCAAATCAAGGTCTTTCCGGGTCGGTTCCAGGGTTGCATTCACCGACCGAACGGTCACTAAATTATGCGGGCGCTACCGGCGCCCCAAGCAGGAACCAGGCCGCAGAGCGGTCTGCGCAGGGGTGGGGCATGGCTCGGACACGGGCAGATGATTACGACGAGAAGCGGCGGCAGATGCTGAAGAATGCCGCCAGCCTGTTCGCGCGGCACGGCTTCACCGGCACCTCCATCACCATGGTGGCGAATGCCTGCGGCGTCTCCAAGGCGTTGCTCTACCATTACTATGAGTCGAAGGAGGAAGTGCTCTTCGACATTCTCCAGTTGCACCTGGAAACGCTGCTGGAAACGGTGGACCAGGCCTTCGCCTCCACCACTGAACCACGCGCCCGCCTGCACGCGCTCTCCGCCGCCCTGCTGGAAACCTATCGGGACGCGGATGCCGAACACCAGATCCAGATCGCCAACCTCCAGCTGTTGCCGGAAGAAAAGCAGGCCACGTTGCGGGAGCTGGAGCGCCGCATCGTCGCCCTCTTCGCCGAAGCGATCGGCGAGGCGCTGCCCGAGGTCAAGGGCAGCCGCGTGCTGCTCAAGCCGCTGACCATGTCGCTCTTCGGCATGCTGAACTGGAGCTACCTGTGGTTCCGCGACGGCCGCGGCCTGACCCGCGAAGCCTATGCCCGCCTGGCGACCGAGCTGCTGCTGGCCGGCGCCACGCGCGCGGTGGCGGAGGTGGATTGAAGGGCTTGGCCTGGGAAAGGTGAGGGTAAGGCCGGGGAAAGAATTCCCCGGGCCCCTTCTTTTTTTCTGCGAGTCTGCGTCTCGCTAGAGGCGATGAGCGGACGCTGCTTGATGATTCTAAAGAGGCCACAAGTACTGAACCGTTAGTCGCCAGCGGTCTAGGACCTCCGGCGCACCCAGCCGTCTTCCAAGGCCGCCCCATCAACAGGTCCGCCTGAAAACTCGAAAAGAGAAAGAAGGGGTCCGGGGAATTCCTTCCCCGGCCTTCCTTACCTTCCCAGCCTGAAACTAAACCGCACCACCCGGGATGCGACGACATCCAGGCATCACACGCGCTTGGCATTCCAGAACAGGTAGGTCCCGCGCACGATGTCCTGCAGATTGCTCCGCCAGGCGCTGTCGTAGAAGTACTGGCCGGTCGGCAGGTACGGGACCTCGTCCAGTGCCGCCAGTTGCAGGTCGGCGGCGATCTTCTTCTGCGTGGCCTGGTCCGGCGCATCCAGCCAGGCGGCACGCAGCGTCTCGATGCGGGGGATGTCCGGCCAACCGAAGAAGGCCTTGTCGCCATTGGCGCGCAGCACTTGTTCGACCATCGGGTTCAGCATGTCCACGCCGTTCCAGGTGGTATGGAACATGTTCCAGCCGCCCTGGCTGGGCAGCGCCTTGCTGGCGCGGCGCTGTACCACGGTGCCCCAGTCGGCCAGCACGTAGTCCACCTCCATGCCCAGCTTCACCAACAGGTCGCGCCCCACCTCGCCGAGGGCGTTGAGGATGGGATTATCGCTGGCGGCCATCAGGACCACCTTCTCCCCGTTGTAGCTGGATTGCTTCAGCATCTGCCGGGCGCGTTCCAGGTTGCGCGGTTCGGCCAGCCGCTCCAGTCCCGCATCGGTCGCCATCGGCGTCTCGGGCGTGAAGATGCCGACGCCGGCGCGCATCATGCTCGGGTCCGTGCCCGCCGCCGCCGTCATGAAATCGGTCTGGGAGGACGCCATCAGCACGGCTTGCCGCACGCGCACGTCGTTGAAGGGCGGGTGCAGGTGGTTGAAGATGCCGCTCCCCAGGCCGCCTTGCTCGACAATGCGATCCGTCACCACGTTGCGGTTGCGCTTCAGCACCGGCAGCAGGTCGTTGGGCGGGTTCTCCCACCAATCCACCTCGCCATTGCCCAGTGCGGCCACGGCGGTGCCGGGGTCCGGCATCACCAGCCATTCAACGCGGTCGAAATTCACCTGCTTGGGGCCGGCGGCGTGCTCGGCCCGGCCGGGGCGGGGCACGTAGTCCGGGTTGCGCTCATATACCACGCGGGCGCCGACAATGCGTTCATCCGCCTTCCAGCGGAACGGGCCGGAGCCGATCATCTCGCTGATCGGCTTGAACGGATCGGTATTCGCCAGCCGCTCCGGCATGATCACCAGCGCCGGCGGGCCCAGCTTGGCCAGCGTGTCCAGCATCAGCCCATAGGGGCGGCTGAGCCGGATAGTGAAGACGCGGTCCTCAGGGGAGGCCATCTCCTCCACCCGCGCCATCAGCGCCTGGCCCAGCGTATCCCGCGCCGCCCAGCGCTTGATGGAGGCGATGCAGTCCCGCCCGCGCACTGGCTCCCCATCATGGAACCTCAGGCCCTCGCGCAGGCGGAAGGTCCATAGCTTGCCGTCATTGCCGACCGTATGACCCTCGACCATCTGCGGCTGCGGCTGCAGCTCGGCATCCAGGCCATAGAGCTGGTCCCACAGCATCATGGCATGGTGGCGGGTAATGTAGGCGGTGGTCAGCACCGGGTCGGTGACGGTGACATCGGCCTGCGGCACGAATTTCAGCACGCCGCCGCCGGCGGCCAAGGCGGGGCGGGCCAACAGGCCGGGCGCCGCTGGAATGGCGGCTGCGAGGGCCGCACCCTTCAGCAAGTCACGTCGCAACATGGTCCATCTCCCGGAGATCATCCGATGAAGCCATGCCGTGTGCGGGGCGTTGCTGTTCCTCTTGCCGGTTAGCTGACCGTGAAACCGCGCGGCTGGCAAGTTGGATTTCGCTGGCTGCTTGTTGCGCCGGCACCACACCGCCGCGCTTCCGTGCTCCCGCCCGCAACCAGGGGTGCTAGGCTGCCGTTTCGCAGCGGAATGCAAGGCAGGGCGGATGGTGAGGCGGCGCACGCGCAAGCTCTGGTGGCTGACACGGCAGACCGTTCTGGGCTTCATCGAGGATGAGGCCCTCAGCCGGGGCGCCGCCATCGCCTTCTATACCGTCACTTCCCTGGCACCCGTGCTGATCATCGCCGTTGCCATCGCCGGCATCGCCTTTGGCGAGGACGCCGCGCGCGGGGCTGTGGTCGAACAACTGGGCGGCCTGATGGGGCAGGCGGGGGCGGAGGTGGTGCAAGGCATCATCCGCAGCGCCGCCAACCCGTCCACCGGGCGCCTGGCCAGCATCATCGGCCTGGCGACGCTGATCATCACCGCCAGCGGCGTGTTCAGCGAGATTCAGGCCAGCCTCAACAAGATCTGGAAGGCGGAGGTCACCGGCATCACCGTTTCCTCCCTGCTGCGGGCAAGGGCGCTCAGCCTGGGCCTGGTGGCGGCGCTGGGCTTTCTGCTGCTGGTCTCCCTGGTCATCAGCGCCCTGCTGTCCGGGTTGCGGGACGCGCTGAACAGCTCGGTGCCGGATATTGCCGCGGCCGTACGCTGGGCGAACACCATCATCTCCTTCCTGCTGATCTCGCTGCTCTTCGCGGCCATCTACAAGTTCCTGCCGGACCGTCGGCTGGAATGGCGGGATGTCGGCGTGGGCGCCATCGTCACCGCCCTGCTGTTCAACCTGGGCAAGTTCCTCATCGGTCTCTATCTCGGCCGCAGCGCCATCGGCTCCGCCTACGGCGCGGCCGGCTCGGCGGTCATCGTGCTGCTGTGGATCTACTATTCGGCGCAGATCTTCCTGCTGGGGGCCGAATTCACCAAGGCCTACGCCATGTGGCGGGATTCCGAGGCCTGGGACCTGCAGGAAGACCCCCGCGCAGCCAACCGGGCACTCCTCGGCCACGCCGCGCCCGGCCCGGCACGCCCCCGCCTGAATATTCCGCCGGCTTCGTGAAGGGTGGGGGCGCGGGAAGGCTGGGGAATGAATTCCCCAGACCCCTTCTTTTTTCTGCGAGTTTGGCGTGGCGCTGCAGCGCTGAGAGCGGACGCTCCACGATGATTTTTGTTAATGGGCACAAGCGCTGAACCGTCAGTCGCCGGAGGTCCATGACCTCTGGCGCACCCAGCCGTAGCTGAAGCACGCCAGCTCAACAGCCCAGCCACAAGAAACTCGAAAAAGAAAGAAGGGGTCCGGGAAATTCTTTCCCCGGCCTTCACCTTCATCCGGCGCACCCCCGCAAGGCACCATCCCGGCATGGATGTGACGTGCGGTGGTGCCGTTGCCGTGGCAGAAGACCCCATCATGAGTACGCCGATTCCTTTCTGTGCGGTCCTGGCATGAACCTGGGCCGATCCGCAGCACCCGTGGTGGTGCTGGTTGCCGCCATCGCCGGCTTGTTCGGCACAGGTCAGATCAGCGAAGCGGGGCTGGAGCGGGTGGCCAGGGCCACCTGGCGCGTCGTCACCAGCTTCCAGCAGGGCGAATTCCCGTCCCGCACGCCGCGGGAAGCGGGGGCGCCGCTGACGGGCCGCCCCCGGATCATCGATGGCGATACGCTGGACCTCGGCCAGACGCGCATCCGCATGCAGGGTATCGACGCCCTGGAGCATGACCAGCGCTGCACCCGGCGCGGTGAGGGAAGCTACGAATGCGGCAACGCCGGGCGGGATGCGCTGATCGCCCTGGTCGGCGGCCGTACCGTGACCTGCACCCCTGACGGCACGGAAACCTATGGCCGTGTCGTCGCCGTATGCACCGTGCCGGCGCAGGGTGGCGGCGTGCTGGATTTGAACGGCGCCATGGTCCGCAGCGGCTATGCCTTCGATTGCCCGCGCTTCTCTAACGGCCGCTATGCTGATGAGGAACGGGCCGCCAAGGCCGCCGGGGCCGGCGCCTGGGCCGGGCGGTTCGACTTCCCCTGGGCGCACCGGGACCGCGCCAACGCCTGCGGGCGCGGCTGATGCGGTGGCGCCTGCCGCGCTGGCTGAAGCGCCTGCTGCTGGTGCTGCTGCTGGCGCCGCCGGCGCTGATCCTGGTGTTCCGCTTCGTCCCGGTGCCGGTCACGCCGCTGATGCTGCTGCGTGCCGCCCAGGGCTACGGCCTGCAGAAGGACTGGGTATCCTACGACCGAATCGACCCCGCCCTGGCCCGCTCCGTCATCGCATCCGAGGACAACCGCTTCTGCGAGCAATGGCTGGGCTTCGACTTCCCCGCGCTGCGTGGCCAGGTGACCGCCGCGCTGGAGGGGGACCGCCCGCGCGGCGCCAGCACCATCACCATGCAGGTGGCGAAGAACCTGTTCCTTTGGCCGGGGCGGGACCCGCTGCGGAAGGTGCTGGAGGCCTGGCTGACGCCCCAGGTCGCGCTGCTCTGGCCCCGGCGGCGGGTGCTGGAAGTCTATCTGAACATCGTTGAATTCGGCCCAGGCCTCTATGGGGCGGAGGCCGCGTCCCAGGCCTTCTTCAACCGCCCCGCCGCCAACCTGACCGATGCCCAGGCCGCACGCCTGGCGGTGGTGCTGCCCAACCCGTTGGAATGGTCCGCCAGCCAGCCGGGGCCCTACGTGCAGTCCCGCGCCGAAACCATCCGTCGCCGGGTTGGCCAGTTGGGTGAGCTGACGCACTGCGCGGGATGACGTGGAGAAAGGCGGGAGAAAGGAATTTCCCACGCCCCATCTTCTTCTTGCGGTGTGTGGTCGCCGGGACTTGGTCCAGCGCTGGCGAGGCGCTGAGGCACTCGCGGCTGACAGTGCTGTTTCGAAAGCCGTGGGTAGCTTCCGTATCAGCCATCTAACGTAGAGGGCCATTCTGCTGCCGGCCGGCCCAAAACCCTTGCCAGCCACCAGTCAGGCCGCCGGCAGGTACGACGCCCCACCGGCATTGTCTGGCTTATGCGAAGTTCAGCCGCCGCGCCCGGCGTCGAAGCCCAGGAAGCCCACATCCGGCTGCGCCGCACCACCGCCCACTGGCGGGCGCGGGGCGGCCGGCCGCTCGGCCTGGGTCGCGCGGGGGGCCGGGACTTCACGCCGTGCCGGCACGCGGGACGCGCTGGGCGGCGGCGGGGCCGAACGGCCCAGACCTTGAGGCGGCGGGGCCGGCGGGGCGGACATGCCCGGCCCGCGCGCCGACAGCAGGAAGAAGGCGATGTCGTTCCGCTGCTGGTCCACCGCCGATTCCAGCGGCGTCAGCCCCAGCACGTTGCGCGAGTTCAGGTCCGCACCGCGGGAGACCGCATCGCGTGCACTGACGATGTCACCCCGGTTGATCGAGTCGAACAACTGCTCGTTGGGCCCGAGATTGTTGAAATTGGCGTCCGGCGGAATGGCCGGCGCCGGGGTGCGCGCGGCCAGGCCGGGCAGCGCCGGCGGCGGAGCGGCGGGCGTGCCGGAACTCGGCGGCGGCGTCATCGGACCACGCTGTGCCATGGCGGGCATGGCCAGCGCCATCGGCGCAGCCAGGGCAGCAAGGGAAAGGAAGCGGGCAACGGGCGTGGAACGGCGCATGGAGGCACCTTTTAAAGCCAAATCAGGCCAGAGGGAAATCAGATCAAAGCGAAGCGTCGCCATCCTGGCCGGGCCGCCTACCGGCAACCTTGGCCATTGAGGGTGAAGCTCTCCACCCGCTGTTCACGCAGCGCGAAGGTGATCTGGCAACTGACCTCGGCAAAGCTGGCGGGCGGCACGTTCCAGACGCTGTAACGTGGCCCCCAGAAGAACGGGTCCGGCTGAGACACGGCAATGGTGCTGCGCTGCTCGAACTGCAGGAAGCGCCGCCCCTCCGTCTCATAGCTGCGCAACGGCACGCCGAGCCCCGCCACCAGGTCACCCTCGCTGCGCCCGATATAGGCGGACAGGCGCTGGTCCAGCGTCGGCCCCACCGCGCAGGCGGCCAGGGCCAAGGGCAACATCACTGCGGCCATATTCAAGCGCATGGCGGGTTCCTCCGTTCCTGGAGATAGGAAGGCAGGAAGGTGGCCGTAAAGAGGCGGCCCCTACTGTTTTCAGGCGGTTTTCGCGCAATCCGCAGAGGAGGCCAGCCAGCCGGCATATGGCTGCGACAACCGCTCAGTCGATGCCGAGAGGCGGTGGGTTCGCGAGCCTGGAGAAAGCAAGGCCGGGGAAGGAATTCCCCGGACCCCATCTTTTGTCTGCGAGTTTGGCGTGGCGCGATAGGATTAAGGACGGGCGCTTTTCATGGATTTCGATCATGGGCCGCATGGGCTGAATCGTCAGTCGCCGGAGGTCTGGGACCTCCGGCGCACGCAGCCGTCTCCTAAGACCGTGCCCTCAGCAGCCAAGCCCGCAAAACTCGAAAAAGAAAAGGAGGGCTCCGGGGAATTCCTTCCCCGGCCTTCTTCCAGGCCGCAGGCGCTAGAGCAAATCTCCATCAGGTAGAATCACCTGATGGGGTGAATTTTCTCTTCAAAACAACAAGCTAGAGCATTGAAGTGAGCCTGTGCGAACGGAAAATGCTCTAACGCCCTTCGCGGCTCCAGGCCACCAGGGCCACCCCGAGCACCAGCGGCAGCGCCAGCCAGGGCGGCAGCAGCGGTGTCGCGGCGATGCCGGTCACGATATGGTCCTGGTTGCGGCGTAGCCCCAGCCAGTTGCCAGTGGGCGAGGCCATGTCCCGCCCGGCCGCCACGCGGCGCAGTTCGGGCACGGCGGGTTGGGCCCCGGTGCCCAGCCAGCGCACGCCACCGCCTTGCATCACCGGGGCCAGCCTGGTTGGGTCGGCCCGCAGGTCGGCGATTTCCAGCGGGTTGGCGGCGCCGGCCGCGGCGAAGGCGGTGCGGCGGCCGTCCGTGGCCTGCCAGACGCCGGGCAAGGTGGCCGGCAGGCTCAGCACGGCGCGGCCGCCGCTTTCCGCCTGGGCAGCCTGCCGGGTGACACTGCCGTCCGGCGCGGTGACGGTAATCTCGGGTGGCGGCCCGGCCTCGACGCTGCGGCGGACGACGCTGAGCGTGCCGGCCTCGATGCGGGCGAGGAGGTCTTCCTCCTCCAATTCCGGCTCTTTCATCAGCCAGTGGGCGGCGCGGCGCAGCAGCTCGGCCTGCGGCCCGCCGCCGTCATGGCCGCGCGCCCACAGCCAGATCTGGTCGGACAGCAGCAGCGCCACGCGGCCTTCGCCGACGCGGTCCAGCTGCAGCAATGGCGTGCCGTCGGGGCTGTCCATCACCGTCGTGCCGCTTTGCGGGCCGGCACGTAGGTGGCGGTACCAGCGGCCCCATTGCGGCTGGGTGGTGGCGGTATTGGCGCCGGTCAGGCCCTGGGTCACTGGGTGGCGGGCGCCTTCCTCGGTCACGCGCGGTCGGAAGGCGCCCTCGGCCAGGCCGTCCTGGCCGCTATAGGGCCGGGCGGGCAGCACCGTGCCCAGCGGCGTGTTGGCCAGGCTGCTGGCACCAAGGAATTCTGGCCCCACTGAGAGCAGCAGCGCCCCGCCGCCACGCACATAGTCGGCGATGTTGCGCAGATAGGTCGGCGGCAGGATGCCGCGGTTGGAAAAGCGGTCGAACACGATCAGGTCGAACTCGCGCAGCTTGACCTGGAACAGCTCCCGCACCGGGAAGGCGATCAGCGCCAGCTCGTTCAGCGGCGTCAGGTCGTCCTTCTCGGGCGGCCGCAGAATGGTGAAGTGGACGAGGTCGACATTCGGGTCGGCCTTCAGCAGGCGCCGCCAGGTGCGCTCGCCCGAATGCGGCTCGCCGGAGACCAGCAGCACCCGCAGCCGGTCCCGCACGCCGTTGACGGTGACGACGGCGCGGTTGTTCAGGGTGGAGACCTCGCCCGGCCGTTCCTCCGCCGCCACTTCCACCACGGTCGGGCCGCCACGCTCGATGGGAATGGTGATGCGGTGTTCGCGGCCCAGCGGGACGCTCTCGGTACGCGGCGGGGTGCCGTCGCGGCGGATGGTCAGCCGCACGGCGCCATTGGCCTCGCTGGCGGGGACGCCGAGATCCTCCACCGCCACCCGCAGCTCGACGCTGCGGCCGACGATGCCGAAGCCGGGCGCCTCGATCACGCGGATGCGGCGGTCCACCTCGCCGGCGCTGCCGGGCAGGATGGTGTGGAAGGGGGCGTCGTAGCTGGGGGCGGCGGGAATATCGTGCGCCTGCCCGTCGGTCAGGGCGAGGATGCCGGCCAGCCGGGCGCGGGGGATATCCGCCAGGGCGCGGTCGATGGCGGACATCAGCCGCGTGCCCTGGTTGCCGCCTTCCGGAACATCCAGGGTCCGCAGCTCCAGGTCGGGGAAGCGGGCGGCCTCGGCCTCCAGGGCGGTGCGTGCGGCGTCCATCTGGGCGCCACGGGTGCCGATGCGGGCACTGTCGCTACGGTCCTGCACCAGCAGGGCGATATCCGGCCGTCCCTCACGCGATTCCTGCACCAGCCGCGGATTGGCCAGTACCAGCAGCAGCAGGGCGAAGGAGAGTGCGCGCCACCACACGCCACGCGCCCGGCGCCACAGCGCCGGCACCAGCGCCAGCAGCGCCAGGGCCGCCAGGGCGCCCAGCAGCCAGAACGGCAGGATCGGCGCGAAGTCGATGCCGGAGAGCGCGCTTTGCATCAGTTGCCCAGCCTTTCCAGGATGGCGGGGACATGCACCTGGTCGCCCTTGTAGTTGCCGGTCAGCGCGTACATCACCAGGTTGACGCCGAAGCGGTAGGCCAGCGTCCGCTGCCGCGCGCCACCGGGGATGACGGCGCGGGTATTGCCGCCCCGGCCATCCACCGCCCAGGCGCCTGCCCAGTCATGCCCGCCGATGATGACGGGGCTGACGCTGTCATTTGCCCGGTCCTGCTCCCGCGAGACCCAGACCTGGCCGCCGGCGAAGCGCCCGGGCAGGTCCTGCAGCAGGTAGAAGCTGCGCGTCAGCACATGCTCGCTGGTCACGGGGGCCAGAGGCGGGATGGCCAGGTCCCGCGTCACGCGCTGCAGGGCTTCCTGCGCACCGGGTGCGAAGCCCTCGCCCGAGCCCTCGTTGCGGGTGTCAATCAGGATGATGCCGCCATTGCTCATATACTGGTTCAGCGCCGCCACGGCGGCGGGGGAGGGTGCCTGCGCCTCTGGCAGGATGGCCCAGTACAGCAGCGGCAGCACGGAGAGGTCGTCCTGCCCCGGGCGCACCGCCACCGGCTCGCCCAGCGCGGCGGCGGTGCGGCGGTTGACGTATTCGGACAGCCCGGCCAGCCCCTGCCGCACCGCCTCGTCGGCCGACGAATCCTCGGTGGCGATGTAGCCGATGCGGGTTACCAGCGGCATCTCGCCGGGCGGGGCGCTGCCCTGTGCGGCGGCGGCCAACGGCGCCAGCAGCACCAGGGCCAGCAGCGATGCGATGGCGCCGGCCCGCGCGGCCGGGCGGCCAAGCAGGCCGCGCTGCACCAGGGAGAGCACGAGGTCTACCGCCAGCAGCAGCAGCGCCGCCCCCAGCAGCCAGGGGCCGAGGTCACGCTCCGCCGGCACGCCGCCGATGGCCTGCAACGCGGTGCCGGCCGGCGGCGCCGCCATGGCACGCGGGGCCGGCAGGCTGGCGGAGAGGTTCAGGGCGCGGCGCTCCCCGCCCTCGCCCGGCACGCCGTACCAGCCGGGTGGGTGGCGCGGGCCGGGGATGGTGTCGGCGAAGGCCGGCGCGGCGATGGCCGCGACGCCGCCCGGCGCCGGCCCCAGCCGCCCGAAGCCATCCATGGTCTCGATCGGCGCCAGCGGCGCGCCGCCCTCCGCCCCAGCGACGCCGGAGGACAGTGCGACGATCCGCCGCAGCATGTCTGGGAACAGGCCGGAGAGTGGCAGGTTGGACCATTCGGCATTGGCGGTGACATGGAACAGCACGATGCGCCCGGCACCGCGCGTCTCGGCGGTCACCAAGGGCGTGCCGTCGGCCAATCGGGCCCAGCTGCGCTCGGTCAGGCGCGGGTCGGGCTCGGCCAGCACCTGGGTGGTGACGGTCACTTCCGGCGGCGGCGCCAACCCGGCGAAAGGCGAGGTATCGGGGAAAGCCGCCATGTCCTGCGGCTGCTCCCAGGAAAGCGAGCCGCCCAGCTGCCGCTCCCCGGCGCGCAGCCGCACCGGCAGCAGTGGGTCCGGGCTCTCGGCCAGCCGGGGGCCGGCGAAGCGCACCAGCGTGCCGCCGGCGCGCACCCATTCCTCCAGCGCCTGCCGTTCCCGCCCGTCCTGCACCGGGCGGTCGGCCAGCACCAGCACGGAGAGCTGGCGGGCCAGCAACTGCTCCACGCTGCCCGCGCGCAGCTCGGCGGTGGGGGAGAGCGCGCGCTCCAGATAGTACAGCGCGCCGATCAGCGGCGTGTCGGTGCCCGCCTCGGTCGGGCCGATCAGGCCGACGGGGCGGCGGCGGAAGCGCTCGTCCAGCAGCACGGCGCTGCCGGCGCTGTCCTCGCCGTCGATCTCCAGCCGCACCACCTGGTTGCGGATTTCCAGCGGCAGCTCCAGCGCCGCTTCTCCGGCGGTGGCGCCACCCGGCAGGTCGATGGCGGCGCTGGCCAGGGCGCGCCCGTCGCCGGTGCGGGCCAGCACGGTGGCCTGGCCGCCGGCGGGCGCGGGGGTCTGGCGCAGGGTCAGCAGTAGCCGGTCCGGCTCGGCGCGCGGTGGCAGCAGCAGGCGCGCGGCACGGCCCTCGGCCCGTGCCAGGGTCAGCGGCCCCGCCGAGGCAAGGGCGGTGGCCAGCGGCGTGGTGCTGTCACCTTCTGCCTGGTGGTCGACGCCATCGGCCAGCCACAGCGCGGTCATGGCGCCGGGATGCGCCTCCCGCCACGCCTGGAAGCCGGCCAGGGCGGCGGCGCGATCCGGCGCCCAGGGCTTGGGGCGCAGGGCGGCCAGGCGGGCGCGCAGTTCCTCGGCCGGCATCAGCGCGGTGGGGCGGCCGCTCTCCGGCGTGCCGGTAGGGGCGGTGGTCAGCAGGGCGGCGCG
>NZ_JACTVA010000029.1:0-19872 GCF_014490485.1 Teichococcus aerophilus
GCCATTGCCCGCACCGCGCCGCCGGTGCCGCCCGCGCCCCCGCCGGCCCCCGTGGCCGCGCCGCGGCCCAGCCTGGCGGACCGGTTGCGCCAGTTCCTGGCGCCCGAGATCGCCCAGGGCCTGGTCGCCGTCTCTGGCGACGTGCAGCGCACCCTGGTGCGGATCAAGGGAACCGGCATGTACGCCTCCGGCTCCGCCACGCTGAACCGGGAGTTCGAGCCTCTGCTGGCGCGGATCGGCGAAGCGGTGAAGGAGGAGGATGCGGGGCGCACCGACATCCTCGGCCATTCGGACAACCAGCCCATCCGTACCGTCCGCTTCCCATCCAATTTCCACCTGTCCCAGGCGCGGGCCGAGGCGGCGATGGAGGTGATCCAACGCGCCGCCGGCCTGCCTGCCGAGCGCTTCCATGCCGAGGGACGGGGCGAGACCGAACCGGTGGCCGACAACCGCACCGCCGAGGGCCGGGAGGCCAATCGGCGGATCGAGGTACTGGTGCTGAACCGGAGGCCCGGCTGAGATGGAGACGCTGATCTCCGCCTTCGCGACCATCCCGGCTCTGGCCGGCCTGGCAGCGGTGCTGGTGCTGATGCCGGTACTGTGGATGTTCATGCCGCTGCTGGGCTTCGGCACCGTCCGGCCGTTCGAGGACCCGTGGTCCCGCGCCGTGATCTGCCTGCTGGTGGTGGTGGTCTATCTGGCGCTGACCTATTGGCGGGTCCGCCAGCGCCGGGCGCGCGACAAGGCGCTGACCGTGGCGGCGGCGGAACCCATGGCCGACCGTTGCGCCGAGGAAACCGCGGCGCTGCGGGAGAACCTCTCGGCCGCGCTGGATACCCTGCGGCGCAGCGCGGCGAAGAAGGGCGCCTACCTTTACGAACTGCCCTGGTATGTGCTGATCGGCCCGCCGGGCAGCGGCAAGACCACTGCCATCGCCCGCTCCGGCCTCGAATTCCCGCTGGCGGAGGGCAAGGTGCCCGGCGTCGGCGGCACCCGGCATTGCGACTGGTGGCTGTCCGACCGCGCTGTGATGCTGGATACCGCCGGGCGCTACACCACCCAGGATTCCGATGCGTCGGCCGACAAAGCCGGTTGGGATGGCTTCCTCAACCTGCTGCGCCGCACCCGGCCGCGCCAGCCGCTGAACGGCGTCATCGTCGCATTCGGCATCGACCTGATCTCCGGCCTCGATGCGGAGAAGCGGGCGGAGCATGCCCGCACGGTCCGCCGGCGCATCAAGGAGCTGGAGGAAAAGCTGGGCCAGCGCCTGCCGGTCTACCTGCTGCTCACCAAGACCGACCTGCTGCCCGGTTTCACCGAGACCTTCGATGACCTGGACCGTGAGAAGCGCAACCAGGTCTGGGGCTTCACCTTCCCGGCCCAGACGGGACCGGAGGGTGCCACCGGGCGCTTCGGCGCCGAGTTCCAGGCCCTGCTGGCCCGCCTGCAGGAACGGCTGCTGGAACGCCTGCAGGCGGAACGCGGGCCGGCCCAGCGCGCCGCCATTGCCGGCTTCCCGGCCCAGGTTGCGTCGCTGGAACAGCCCGTCGCTGCCTTCGCCCAGGCCGCCTTCGGCGGTACCCGCATGGACCCGGCGCTGTTTCTGCGCGGCGTCTATTTCACCTCTGCCACCCAGGAAGGCACGCCGATCGACCGGCTGACCGGTGCCCTGTCTCGCACCTTCGGGTTGGATGGGCGGCGCGTGGCGCAGGTGTCGGGCCAGCAGGCCCGCAGCTTCTTCCTGGGCCGCCTGTTGAAGGAGGTCGTGTTCCGCGAAGCCCAGCTGGCGGCACGGGATAGCGGGGCGGAGCGGCGCCGCAGGATCGCGGCCGCCGGCATCTGGGGATTGGCGATCATCGCCATGCTGGCTGGCGGCGCCTGGGGCTGGACCACCCATGCGGCGGAGCAACGCCGCGCCGGCGTCATGGCCGACGCCACCGCAAAGGCCGAGGCCGCGGCGCAGGGCATACCCTTCGACCCCGTGACCGACGGGGAATTGCTGCGCGCCCTGCCGTATCTGGACGCTGCACGGGACCTGCCCCGTATGGCGGGCGAGCCGAACCAGAACGGCATTGGGCTGGACCAGACCGACAAGCTGGCCGCCGGCGGCCGCATCGCCTACCGCCATGCGCTGGACCGCACCCTTCTGCCGCGCCTGCTGGCCAGGCTGGAACAACAGTTGCGCACCAGCCTGCAACGGGCCGACACGCTTTACGAAGCCACCCGCGTCTACCTGATGCTGGGCCGCCAGGGTCCGCTGGATGCCGGGCTGGTCCGGGCCTGGCTGGCGGCGGATTTCGCCCAGGCCTATCCGGGCGCGCTGCACCAGCCGCAGCGGGAGGCGCTGTTGCGCCACCTGGACGCGTTGCTGACGCAGGATTTCGCAACCTATCCGGTGGATGGCGCGCTGGTGGATACGGCCCGCCGGGTCTTCTCCCGCCTGCCGATGGCCGAGCGCGTCTATTCCCGCCTGCGCCCAGCGGGTGAGGCGGTGGCGCCGTGGCGTCCGGCCGATGCGCTGGGGGCCGGGGGCGGCCGCTTCTTCCTGCGAGCCTCCGGCCGTCCGCTGACCGATGGCGTGCCCGGCCTTTACACGCTGGACGGCTTGCAAAAGGCCCTGCTGCCCAACCTGCCCGCCGCCGTACAGGCTGCCGCGGGCGAAAGCTGGGTACTGGGACCCGAAGCGGGCGCCATCGGTGCCGAGGACCCCGCACGGCTGGAGGCGGCCGTCCTGGCCCTCTACGTCCACGAGTATGGCGAAGCATGGCAGGCGCTGCTGGACGATCTGGTCCTGCCGCCCTTCGCGGGGCTGCCGGCCGCGGCTGAGGGGCTGAACGTCCTGGGCGCACCTAATTCGCCATTGCGCGACCTGCTGCGGGCGATAACGCGGCAGCTCGCGCCCAGCGCGGTGGCGGAGCGGGCGCCGCCCCCAGGCGGCGGCGCTGCTGTGCCCACCGGCCCGGCCGCCGAGGTTGGCCGGCTGGTGGAGGCCCGATTCGCAGCGCTACGCGAAGCATCGGGGGCACCGCTGGAGGACATCCTCCGCAGCATCAGCGAACTCTATGTGCAGGTGGCGCGCCTCGCGTCCCTGCCGCCCGGCACGGCGCTGCCCCCATCGGCCGCCGGTGCGCTGGACCCAGGCCAACGCCTGCTGGCGGATGCCGCGCGGCAGCCGGAGCCGCTGGCGAAGTGGCTGCGCGCGCTGGCGCAATCGACGCAACAGGCGCGTGCCGGCGGCGCCAAGGCCGCCATTGCCGCGGTAGCGCAGCAACAGCTGGCGCCGCTATGCCGCGCGGTGGAGGGCCGCTTCCCGCTGCGGCGGGATGGCGCCGACGTGCCGGTTGATGATTTCACGCGCCTCTTCGCCCCTGGCGGCGCGCTGGACCAGTTCTTCGCCCAGAACATCCGCCCCTATGCCGACACCACCCAGAACCCCTGGCGGCCCATGGCGACCGACGGATTGGCGCCGCCGGTCACCGCTGCGGACCTGGCGCAGTTCCAGCGTGCCCAGGCAATCCGGGATGCGTTCTTCCCCGGCATTGCCGGCTCCGGCCTGCGGTTCGAATTGCTGCCGCAGGGGCTGGACGTCGCCTCCAACAGCGCGGTGCTGGAGGCCGATGGCGTCCGCAACGAACTGCCGCCGACAGGGGGCGGCCGCCCGGTTCTGCTGTCCTGGCCCGCACGCGGCAACCTGACGCTGACCTTCGAGCCGGCCGGTTCGGCCGGTGCGCTGACCCTGGATGGCGGCTGGTCCTCTCTGCGGCTGGTCATGGGGCGGCAATCCTCGCTGCAACGCCTGGTGGGGGAGCGCTACAGGGTGACCGTCTCGCACGGCGACCGCGGTGCCATCTTCGAGTTGCGCGCGGGCAGCAGTGTCAATCCGTTCAACTTAGCCGAGCTGGCCCGTTTCCGCTGCCCGGTGCTGGCGCCGTGACGCTCGGCCTCTATGGCAAGCTGCCCGTACGGGGTGATTTCGTCCGGCGTGGATTGCCGGCGGACCTCGTGGCGGCCTGGGATCACTGGGCTGCAGCCGGTATCCAACAAGCCAGAGAGCAGTTGGGCGAGGCGGATTTCACCCAGGCCTGGGACGCGATGCCGCCTTGGAGCTTCGCTCTACCGGCGGCTACCTGTGGCGCCGGCCCGGTCGCCGGCGTCATGGCGCCGTCACGCGATGCGGTGGGCCGGCGCTTCCCGCTGCTCATCGCGGCTCCGCTAGCCTCGCCCGCCCCGGCGTGGTTCACGGCTGTGGAGCAGATGGCCGCCGAGGCCGTGGCAGGACGCCTGGACCCTGACGGCTGGGCGCCGTCGCTGCCGGACATGCCGGGCGGCACCATGCAAGGCTGGTGGAACGCCGCCATGGAATGGCCGGTGCCCGCCTTGCCGCCGCGGCGCCACTTCGTACGCTTCCTGGGGCACGCGCCGGCATGACAGCGGTGTTCCGATCCGACGCCTGCACCCATGCCGGCACCATCCGCAGCCGGAACGAGGACGTGGTCGTCCAGCGTCCCGACCTCGGCCTGTGGGCGGTGGCGGATGGTGCGGGTGGGCATGGCGGTGGCGACATCGCAGCCGCCGCCGCCGCCACTGCGATGGAGAGCATACCTGCCGGGCTCTCCGCCGCCGAGATGCTGGCGCAACTACGCCTGCGTCTGAGCGCCGCCGACGCGGAACTGCGGCGCCGCGCCGCCGCCCTGGGCGGAGGGCGCGTGATGGCGACCACCGTGGTGGCGCTGGTTATCCGCAGCGGCCACTTCGCCTGCCTCTGGGCCGGCGACAGCCGCGCTTACCGGCTGCGCGACGGCCAACTCGCTTGCCTCACGCGGGACCATAGCCTGGTGCAGGACCTCGTCGACCGTGGTGAGCTGGACGCGGAATCTGCCGAGCGGCACCCGCAGGCGAATGTCATCCTGCGCGCATTGGGTGGCGGTGAGGGTGGCCCGGGGCTGGACAAGGTGTCCGACGCACTGGTGCCGGGCGACAGCTTTCTGCTGTGCAGCGACGGACTGTTCAAGGCGCTGCCGGAAAGCGCGATCGGCCAGTTGCTGCGCCAGGGCGCTGATGCCAAGCGGCTGGTGAGCGAGGCGGTGAAAGCAGGAGCGCGGGATAATGTGAGCGCTGTCGTTCTGCGCCACGCGGCGGCGGAAGACACGCTGAGGCGGTAAGGGCGGGGACTGGCCCCGCCCAACCGGCTGTCAGGACCGTTTGGCGGTCGCGAGATCGTAGGCGGTGGAGGCGTTGCTGCCGGTCTGATCGTCGCCGATCATGCCGTAGGTCATTTCGATCTTGTCGAAGTTCAGGCTGACGCTTTCCTGCGGCCGGTCCCCGCCCGAGGTCAGGGAGAAGCCGCTGACGCCGGCACCGGTGAGGGTGTAGCGCAGGTAGGGCTGCACGCCGCCGCCCGTCTGGGTACGCACGAAGGTGATGATTACCTCATGGTCCAGTTTGCCGTAAAGCGACTCCTCGAACAGCTTGAGGGAGGCGCCGTCCGTCTGCTTCGTCACCGTCACTTCGCTGACGCTGGCTTCGGACGATTCACGGGTGGACGTGCCACGTGCGGTCGAGATGCCGCGCCCGACGCCGAGCTGAAAGGACTGTAGCTCGATCTGCTTCTCGTAGCCGGTCGTGGTGCTCTCACCGTCGACGCCCTGGTACTTCATGTAGATGGCCATGGTGGTCTCCTTAACCCCTCGATCGCATAACGGCGGCGGCTACGCCGCGTGTGCGCTGATGTCGTAATCGAAGTCGCCGTTCTCGCCCACGGCCAGTGCCACACCCGTGATGGACTTGCCTTCCATGAGGGTTGCAAGAATGCGTGAAGAAAGCTCAGGAAGTAGCGTTCGCGTCAGAATCGCCTCGATGTTGCGTGCGCCACTATCGACTTCCTTGCAGCGCTCCGCGATGGAGTCGAGCACGCTGTCATCGACCTGCAACGTCACCCCATAGGCGTCGCGCAGCCGGCGCTCGATACGGCGGAAGTTCAGGGCAACGATCCGGCGCAGGATGTCGGGCGCCAGCGGATAATAAGTGACGACGTTGCAGCGCCCGAGAAAGGCCGGCTTGAACCATTGCAGCAAATCCGGCCGTAGGGCTTCCGTCAGTTCCGCCGGTTCCGGCGCCAGCTCCGGATCAGCGCACAGCCTGGCGATGGTGTCGCTACCGGCATTCGAGGTCATGATGATGATGGTGTTGCGGAAGTCGATGTCGCGGCCCTCGCCATCTTTCATCTGACCTTTGTCGAACACCTGGTAGAAGACGTCCTGGACGCCTGGATGCGCCTTCTCCATCTCGTCCAGCAGCACCACGGAATAGGGACGCCGGCGCACCGCCTCGGTCAGTACGCCGCCCTCGCCATAGCCAACATAGCCGGGGGGCGACCCCATCAGGAGCGAGACCTTATGCTCCTCCTTGAACTCGCTCATGTTGATGACGGTTAGGTTCTGCTCGCCGCCATAGAGCAATTCGGCGAGGGCTAGCGCCGTCTCCGTCTTCCCTACGCCCGACGTGCCGGCCATGAGGAAGACGCCGACGGGCTTGCGCGGGTCAGTCAGCCCGGCGCGGTGGGTTCGTATGGTCTGGGCCAAAGCCTCCAGCGCGTGCGGCTGGCCGATCACGCGTTCTTCCAGCTTGGACTTCAGCTCGAGCACCGCCCGGATCTCGTCGCCCAGCATCCGCCCGACCGGGATGCCGGTCCAGGTGCCCACCACTTCGGCAATGGCCTGCGCGTCCACGACCGGATGCACCAGCGGTTCCTCGCCTTGCAGCTCACGGAGCTGCTGCGCCAACGGCGGCAACTCGGCACGTGCCGCCGCATCGTCCGCCTCGGCGCGCTCCCGAAGCTGGCGCAGCCGCTCGATCAGCTCCTTCTCCTGATTCCAGCGCGCATCCAGGGCGGCCAACTCTGCCGTGAGCCGGTCTCTCTCTTCGGCAAGACCTGCGCTGCGGCCGGTGTGGTCCGCTCCAGCGGCGGCTTCGCGCGTCAGAGCTACCAGCTCCGTATCGATGAGATCCATGCGGCGGCGGCGATGCTCGATGGCGGCCGGCTGCGCGCTCTGGCTCATGGCGACGCGGGCACAGGCGGTGTCGAGCAGTGACACGCCCTTGTCGGGTAGCTGCCGGGCCGGGATGTAGCGGGCGGAGAGACGCACGGCCTCCGTCACCGCCTCATCCAGGATGCGGACGCCGTGATGCTTCTCCAGCGTTGCGGCCAGCCCGCGCAGCATGGCAGCGGCCAACGGCTCCGACGGCTCGCCCACCTGCACCACCTGGAAGCGGCGGGTCAGCGCGGCGTCCTTCTCGAAATACTTCTTGTACTCAGCCCAGGTCGTGGCAGCGAGGCACCGCAATTCCCCTCGGGCCAGCGCGGGCTTCAGGAGGTTCGCCGCATCGTTCTGGCCCTGTTGGCCGCCGGCGCCGATGAGCGTGTGCGCCTCGTCGATAAAGAGCACGACGGGGCGCGGGCTGGCCTTCACCGAATCGATGACGCCGCGCAAGCGGCCTTCAAACTCGCCTTTCGCTCCGGCGCCTGCCTGCAAGAGGCCAAGGTCCAATGAGAGGAGGCGAATATCCCGAAGTGCCGGCGGCACATCGGCCTGCGCGATCCGCAGCGCCAGCCCCTCCGCCACTGCGGTTTTTCCCACGCCGGGTTCGCCAGTCAGGATCGGGTTGTTCTGCCGCCGCCGTGTCAGGATATCGATGACCTGCCGGATCTCATCGTCACGGCCGAGGATCGGGTCGATCTTGCCCGCTTTCGCCTGTGCGGTCAGGTCGCTGCAGAACTGCTCGAGCGGGCCCTCGCCTGAAGTTCGCGGGGCGGCGGCATCCGTGGGTACGGCGGCATCGGCCACGACGGCTTCCTCGCTTCCCGCCGCCAGCGTCTCGCGATCGCGACGCACGGCTTCGGCGGACAGCTTGAGGAGCGTTGGAGCACTATCACCCATGGTGCGGCGCAGCGCGTCATCCGACAGCAGCGTGGCGAGCAGGTGACCGGAGCGGAGCTGCGCGGAGCCACCTTCGAGCGATGCCAGGAGCCAGCTTTCACGCAGCCAGCTCACGATATCGGGAGACAGCGAAGGCGCCCGGCTATTGCCGACGCGCAGCCGGTCCAAAGCCCGTGTCAGTTCTGAGGTGACCTGACCTGCATCGACCCCGCTTGCGCGAAGGATGGCCGAGACCTCGGAGCCGGAGTGCTCCGTCAGCCGCAGCAGCAGGTGTTCCAGTTCCACGTTGTAATGGCTGCGGGAGAGCGCCAGGCCGGCAGCGGCTTCCAACTGACGGCGGCACATATCATTCAGCCGCCCGACCAGCGACTTCAGGTCCACTGCCACCATGCGCGGATGTGCTCCTCGTTTCTTGAGCTTCTCCTTATTCAGAAGCTATGGTCGCGGCAACCGGTCCGGCCTAGATGAGTGCGCAGACAGACGCAGCCTCACGCGCTCTTGCAAAGGAAGAAGGCGGATAGTCCGGGATGGATGACGGAATCGACTGGATGCCGATGCTGAGTCCTTTGCCGCATGGAGAAGGCGGCGCCGGCCACGACCTGCGGCAGGACTACTCCGCCAACTCCCTGTACCAGAAGCTGCGGGATGCACGGGCCGAAGCCCGGGCCGCGGAACGCGCACAGGATGCCGCCGAAGACGATCACGCGGTGCCGCAGCAATGGCGTGACGTGAAGCAACTCGGCCTGCTGTGCCTCGCTGAGCAGACGAAGGATCTGGAGATCGCGGCCTGGCTCGCGGAAGCGATGGTGCGACTGGATGGGATGCGGGGTCTTCGCGATTCGGCGCGGCTGCTGGCAGGTCTTTTAGAGCAGTATTGGGATCACGTCTTTCCACTTCCCGATGAGGACGGCCAGGAGAGTAGGGCCGCGCCGCTGGCAGGCCTCTCCGGGGCAGCGGCGGATGGTACCCTGCTGCAGCCCCTCCGCCGCATGCCGCTCTTCACCCGGGCCAATGGCGGCGAGGTCTCGCTCTATACCTGGAGGCTCTCGGAAGAGACCGCTGCCCTGACCGACCCAGCCCGGAGGGAGGCCAGGTACAGCGCTGGCGTCCCCGAACTGGCTCTGCTGGAGCGCGAGGCCGCTTCAGCCAAGTCCGTGTGGCCGACACTTGGCCGCGGGGTTGCGGAAGCCCGTGCGGCCTGGAACGCGTTTGACGTGCAGGCCACCGCCCGCTTCGGGGACCTGGCCCCGTCCACGCGCCGGGTCACGGATGTGCTGGATGCGCTGGCGGAATTGTCGGCACGGTTCGGTGGAGTTGCACTGGTGCCTGACGCTAGGCCACCTGAAAGTGCAAGTGAGCCGCCTGCTTCTGCGGAGCGGCGAGAGTCTGCACCTGCTGCGCCGTCCGCTGCCTCAACTGTCATCGAGGCGACATCATCCCGCGAGCAGGCTATCGAGCGCATCGAAGAGCTCGCGCACTTCTTCCGCCGGACGGAGCCGCACTCTCCCCTGTCCTATTCGCTTGAGACACTGGCGAGGCGTGCGCGGCTGCCATTGCCTGCCTTACTGGAGGAAGTCCTGTCCGACCCCGGTGCTCGTCACGCGATGTTGAGCATGCTGGGCATTCATCGGATGTCCGCCCCTGCCGCTGCGCCGGCCACAGCCCGCGAAAGCACTTCAGAACAGGGCGTTTCAAGTGACAGTGATGGGGCGCCGAAAGGCATTGTCTGGTAGCTTGCGGTCTAGCTTTCTCTGCTCCATCGTTACGGACAAAGACGTCTTCTTCAGCCGGAAGGATAATTGCTTCAATGAGCGGTAGCGTTCACGACAAGCTGGCGCGTGTGCGCAAGCCGCGCGTCCATATCACCTATCAGGTAGAGACCGAGGGCGCGGAGATCGAGCGGGAGCTGCCGTTCGTTGTCGGCGTGATGGGCGACTTTGCGGGCGACCCGCGTGAGCCGTTGAAGCCGCTGGCCGAGCGGAAGTTCGTGCAGATCGACCGTGACAATTTCGATGAGGTCATGGCCCGCGTACAGCCCGGCCTGAACCTCAAGGTCGACAACACCTTGGCCGGTGATGGCAGTCAGATGGCGGTGGAGCTTTCCTTCCGCTCGATGCAGGACTTCGAGCCGCAGCGGGTGGCGGAGCAGGTGCCGGCCCTCAAGGCGCTGCTGGAAACGCGCGCCAAGCTGCGCGATCTGATGAGCAAGGTCGATCGCTCGGAAGAACTCGAATCCTTGCTGGAAGATGTCCTGCAGGACAAAGCCAAGCTGGAAGCGTTGTCAGGCCAGCTCGGGCTGAATCAGGGGCCGAAGGCATGAGCGGTACGCAGAAGGCGGCCGCCGCAGCACAGGCGACCAAGACCGATGCCGCACCCGGCCTACTGGACCAGGTGCTGGGTGCCACGCGCCAGACGGAGCGTGACCGTGCCCAGGACCTGATCAAGGCACTGACCGAAGAGGCGTTGAAGGGTACCGTCAGCTTCAGCCGCAACCTGCAGCAGACCTTCGACCGCGCTATCGCCGAGATCGACCGCAAGGTCAGCGAGCAGTTGAACGCGGTGATGCACCATGAGCGCTTCCTGAAGCTGGAGGGATCATGGCGTGGCCTGCAGTACTTGGTGAAGAACAGCGAAACCGGGAATTCGCTGAAGTTGCGTCTGCTTCAGGCCTCCAAGCGGGAGCTGTCGCGGGACCTGCAGCGGGCGACTGAGTTCGACCAGTCCCAGCTATTCAAAAAGCTCTATGAGAATGAGTTCGGCATGCCGGGCGGCGAGCCCTATGGTGCGCTGATCGGTGACTATGAATGGACGAACCATCCTGACGATGTCGAGACGCTGCGGCTGGTCTCCAACGTCGCGGCCGCATCCTTCGCACCGTTTATCTCGGCGGCGGGGGCAGGGATGTTCGGGTTCGATGATTGGCGGGATCTCTCCAAGCCACGCGACCTCGCCAAGGTCTTCGACACAGCCGAATACACCAAGTGGCGCGCCTTCCGCGAAACCGAAGATAGCCGTTTCGTCAACCTGGTGCTGCCCCGCGTAATTGCCCGGCTGCCCTATGGCGCGCAGACCGCCGCGGTCGACGAGTTCGGGTACGAGGAAGCGCCGGCCGACGCGGCAGGGCGGCCCAGGCAGATGCAGCATGACGAATATTGCTGGATGAATGCCGCTTACGTCATGGGCGCACGCCTGACGGATGCTTTCGCGCAGAACGGCTTCTGCGTCGCCATCCGTGGCGCCGAGGGCGGCGGCAAGGTGTCGAACCTTCCGAACCACACGTTCATTTCTGATGATGGCGATGTGGATGCTAAGTGCCCGACCGAGATCGGGATCACTGACCGGCGGGAGGCAGAGCTGTCCGCCCTCGGCTTCCTCCCGCTCTGCCACTACAAGAACACCGATCATGCGGTGTTCTTTGGTGCGCAGTCGGTGCAGAAGCCGAAGAAGTATGATCGTCCCGAAGCCACTGCCAATGCCGCCATCTCGGCTCGCCTGCCTTACTTGATGGCGACCGGGCGCTTCGCGCATTTCCTGAAGGTGATGGGCCGGGACAAGATCGGCTCGTTCCTGGAAGCGTCTGATTGTGAGGTCTGGCTGAATCGTTGGATCAAGAACTACGTCAATTCGAACGAGAATGCTGGGTCCGAAAGCAAGGCGCGTTACCCGCTGCGCGAGGCCAAGGTTGAGGTGAGGGAAGTCCCCGGCAAGCCCGGCGTCTATAACGCGGTCGCCTATATGCGGCCGTGGCTGCAGATGGAGGAGCTGACGACGTCCATGCGCATGGTCGCCCGCATTCCCCATAAGGCATGATGGCCACTGCCTCGCCTGCACTACGAGACGATGTGTTGGCGGGGCGTTTCTTCGGCGCCCGTCACGCCGCAGGCGCGGAAGCCGTCGCGGCGTTCGTGGCTGAACCCAGGTTACGACATTGGTTCGGTGATCGGACATTCAGCGATATCGACGCAATCCGCGAGGCGGTGGATCGTGATATCGCCGCGATCGACGGATTGATCAGCGCGCAGCTGTCCGCCTGCATGGCGCATCCCCGATTCGGTCGGCTGGAAGGTTCGTGGCGCGGCCTGCATTGGCTGGCCGCGCGGGTTCCGTATGCGGCGCGCATCAAGCTGCGGATCATGGCGGCACGTTGGGCAGAGCTCTGCCGTGATTTCCAGCGTGCTGCGGAGTTTGATCAGTCCCACCTTTTCAAGTCCATTTACGAAGAGGAGTTCGGGCGCCCCGGCGGCGAGCCGTTCGGCCTGCTGTTGGCGGACTACGAAATGCGGCATGCCCCGGCGCCAGGACATCCGACGGATGACGTCGGCGGGCTGGATTCCTTGGCAGCGGTGGCCGCCGCTGCCTTCGCGCCGCTCGCAATCACCGCCAGCCCGCAGCTTTTTGGATTGGACGAGTACGCAGACGCAGGGGCTGCGCTCGACCTGACCGAAGTCCTGGCGGGCGCCGACCGGCAACGCTGGCGCAATCTGCAAGCGCGGGAGGATGCGCGTTTCGTGTCCGTCCTGCTGCCCCGTATGCTGGCCCGGCCCCCTTGGGTGGACGAATGCGCACGGACCGATGGCTTCCGGCCGCCCCATCGCTTGGGCGTGCGCGTGTGGACCAGTCCGGTCTACGCCATGGGTGCGGTCGTCATGCGTGCCTTCGCCCGCTACGGCTGGCCCGCCGATCTGCGCGGCGCGGCCGTGGCGCCGGAGGCGCAGGGCGGTGTGGTGGATGCCCTACCATACGAGAGCCTGTCAGGTGACGCGCCCGGCGCACCGCCGCGCCCACCCATCGAAGTGGCTCTCACGGACTTGCAGGAACGGCAACTGGTGGAAGCAGGCATGTTGCCGCTCCTGGGGCTCGAAGGCCTGCCGGAGCTGACATTCGCGGCCGCGCCTGGCCTGCACAGGCCGCCACGCATGAACGGTGAGGCCGCCGAGGCCAACCAGCGCCTCTCCACCCAGTTCAACGCGATCCTGTGCGTGAGCCGCTTTGCCCACTGCATCAAGGTCATGGGACGCGACATGGTCGGTGCGTTCCGGAGGCCGGAGGAGGTGGAGCGGCAGCTGCAGCGCTGGCTGACGGGCTTCACCAATTCGTCCGGCAGCGCCATCGGTGAGACGGCGGCGCGCTACCCGCTTCGCAATGCGCGTGTGGAGGTGCGGGAGCAGCCAGGGCGTCCCGGTACCTATGGCTGCGTGCTGCACCTGCAGCCCCATTATCAGCTGGACGAGGTCGGTGCCGCCTTCCGTCTGGTCACCGATCTTCAGGCACCGGGAGCTGTAGCCGCATGAGCACCACACACGACCCGGTGGGCGCCGCTTTGCATGCCGGCGATCTGCAAGGTGCCACGCAGGCCGTGATCGCGGCCGTGCGGTCCGCGCCGCTCGATCCTGGCCTGCGCTGGCTGTTGGCCGAGATGTTCCTGTTCTCGGGCGGTGTCGAGCGCGCGGACAAGGCCTTGGCCGCCGTGCTGGAGGATCGTCCCGGCCCTGCTGTGCTGGAGTTCCGCCGTCTCCTGCGGGCCGATGAGCAGCGGCACCAGGTCTATACCCAAGGTCGGCTGCCGCAGTTTCAGGCCGATGACCCGACGCCCGCGCAGCGTGCGGCTTTGCGCGCCCTGACGCTGCATCGGGCAGGCGAAGCGGCAGCGGCGCTGGAAAGTGCGGCGGAGGCCGAGACCTTGCGGCCCCGTATCGCCGGTACCGTCGATGGGATGCCATTCGACGACTTCCGGGATGTCGATGATCTGCTATCGCCCCAGCTGGAGATTCTGACCACAGGCG
This sequence comes from Teichococcus aerophilus, assembly GCF_014490485.1. Lineage (GTDB taxonomy): Bacteria > Pseudomonadota > Alphaproteobacteria > Acetobacterales > Acetobacteraceae > Pseudoroseomonas > Pseudoroseomonas aerophila. Next base: position 13,721 of record NZ_JACTVA010000029.1, read on the forward strand.
GTGACAACCTGCTCGTCCCGTTGGAGCGCGTCGCCAGCCTGGTGTTAGATCCGGTACGGCGGCCACGGGATATGCTGTGGCGCCGCTGCAGCCTGGTCCTGCGGGACGGCACGGAAGGCCTCGTCTTCATGCCCATGCTGTATCCGCGCCTCGGTAGCACGGACGCTTTGCGCCTGGGCCGGGAGACCGAGTGGTCGGACGATGGCGGTCCGGTGCGTGGTACCGGCCTGCGTCTGTGGCTGGCGGGCGAGGACGCCGTCGCCGCGACCGAGGTGACGCGGATCGATTTCGCATGAGGGAAGCGCGGCGCATCTATCTGCCCTTGCTGGATCGCTTGCTGGATGCGGACCCCTCGGCACCGGCCGACCCCGCGCCGACCCAGCCCATGGCGATCGAGGCCATGCGCCGCGCGGTGCGCCGTGACGTGGAAGCGCTGCTGAATGCCCGCCGTCGCCGCGTGCCCCTACCTGCAGGCCTGGCCGAGCTTCAGGTCTCGTCGCTCGGCTATGGCGTGCCTGATCCCACGGCCGGCAGCTTCACGACAGAGGAGTCACGCGAGGCCTTGGCACGCGAGGTGGAGGTCACCTTGCGCCGCTTCGAGCCGCGCCTCGCATCCATCTCCGTGACGGTTTCCGACACCCGGCGAGAGGCGCTGGACCGGACGCTGCGGCTGCGCGTGGACGCGGTGCTGCGCACGGACCCAGCGCCGGAGCAGATCGCCTTCGAAACCGTGCTGCGCCCTGCCACCCTTGACGTGACGGTGCGGGAGCAGTGAGCGAATCCCTGCTTCCCTACTACAACCGTGAGCTGATCGCGCTGCGGCAGGACGCTGGCGAGTTCGCCGACGCCTACCCCAAAGTAGCCGCCCGCCTGCGCGTCTCGGCAGATACCGCCGATGATCCCTATGTGGAACGGTTGCTGGAAGGTGTCGCGTTCCTGGCCGCGCGTGCGCAGCAGCGGCTGGACGACGAACTACCGGAAATTTCTGACGCGTTGCTGGAGATGCTGTCGCCGCAGATGCTGGCGCCGGTGCCTTCCATGACGACACTGCGCCTGCGTCCGTCGGCCGAATTGCGGGCGCCCTTGCGCATCGCACGCGGATTGGCGGTGGAGACCGAGCCGGTGCGGGGGGAGGCGGTGCGCTTCCGCACCTGCCATGAGGTGACGTTGTGGCCGCTGGTGCTGGAACAGGCGCGCCTGACCGGCCTGCCGATCAACGCACCGGTTAACCGTGCCGCCTCGGGTGCCGCTTCCTGTCTGCGCCTCACCTTCCGGACGATCGCGCCGGATCTGCCGATGGCCGAACTGGGGCTGGACCGGCTGACGCTGCATCTGCGCGGGCAGGGTGCCCAGGCGGCGCTGTTACACGAGTTGCTCAGCCAGTCGGTGCTGTCCGTGGCGCTGGCGGATGGCCGGTCGGATGCGGCGCCCACCATTCTGCCGCCCGGTTGCCTGCGCCCGGCGGGTTTCGAGGCGGAGCAAGCCGCGCTGCCCTGGCCGCATCGTGCCTTCGATGGATACCGCCTGCTGACGGAATGGTCGGCGTTTCCGGATAAGTTCCTGTATCTCGACCTGGACGGACTGGACCAGCGCAGCCTGGTCCAGCAGGGCGACCGCATGGAGGTGTTCATCTGGCTCTCCCGCGCCTCGCCGGAGCTGGAACGTTCGGTGTCCGCGGAGAGCTTCGCGCTGGGCTGCACACCCGCCATCAACCTGTTCCCGACGCGCTGCGAGCCTGTGGCGCTGGACGGCACCCGCAGCGAATGGCCGGTCATGCCCGATGCACGACGGCCTTCCGCGTTGGAGGTGCATTCCGTCCAGCGGGTGCGGGAGAGCAGGCCGGATGGCAGCCGGCGCGCCGTGCTGCCGTTCCACCGTCTCGGCCGCGCGGAAGCAGCTGAGGAAACTGGCGACATCCATTATCTGGCGTTGCGGCGCCCGGCTGCGGCACCGCTGGGCGGCACGCATACGACCCTGGCTCTGCGTGACGCCGCCTTCGATGCCGCCCGCCCGGCCGACGCTGTTCTCAGCATCGATGCATTGTGTTGCAATCGGGACCTGCCGGCCATGCTGCCCTTCGGCGGTGGCCAACCGCTGCTGCGCATCGTCGACGGTGGCATCTCTCTGGATGGTGCCGAATGCCTTTCCGCCCCCACGCCAACCTTGCGGCCCGCGCTGGGCGACCGCAGCGCCTGGAAGCTGATCTCGCATCTGGCGCTCAATCACCTCGGCATCACTGGCGGCGAGCAGGGCGCATTGGCCTTGCGCGAAATCCTTCGTCTGCACGATCTGCGCGATACGCCGGAAACCCGTGCCGCCATCGCGGCCCTCGTCGCGGTCGATGCGAAGCCGGGCGTTGCGCGCCTGCCAGGTGGGCGGGCCGGCGCGTTTGTACGGGGCCTCGACGTGACCCTGGGCTTCGATCCCGCCGGCTGGCAGGCGGGCGGCCTGCACCTGCTGGCCGCTGTGCTGGAGCGCTTCCTGGCTTTGCAGGTCTCGGTCAATGCGTTTACGCGCACCGCCGTTATCCTGCGGGGCAGGGGAGGCGTCGCGGCGCGTTGGGCACCGCGTAGCGGGACGCGGGTGCTGCTGTGACATCGCCTCGCGACAGGCTGCAGGCAGAGCCGGAGTGTTTCGATCTCGACCAAGGCATCGATATCCTGGCGGAGGGTGGCGATCCGCGTGGCCTGTGCTTCCGCTCCACCGCGCGCCTGACCTATCCCGACGCGCCGATCGAAGCCGTGGCCCCGGAACGGCGCGAGATGACGCTCGGCGCGTTCGGGTTGATCGGCCCCGGCGGCGTGCTGCCACGGCACCACACCGCGACTGTCGCGCAGGAGAACCGCCGGCGGTCCGAGGCGCTGCATGCGTTTCTGGATCTGCTGGGCGGCCGCTTCGCCGGGCTGTGGGCGGCGGCCGGGCGCAAATATCGCCCGACCCGTGACCCGGCACCCGCCGAAGCCGCGTTGTCGGCAGCCATCGGCCTGGGCACGCCGCATCTGAAGGAGCGGGCCGGTGTCCCCGAAGCAGCATTGCTTTTTCATGCCGGGAACCTGGCATCGCGGACCCGCTCGGCCGGGCGGTTGCGCGCCATGCTGCAGGAGGAGGCGGGCTTCCCGGTGGAATTACAGGAATTCGCCGGTGGCTGGCTGCGCCTGCCGGATACGGAACGCAGCCGCCTCGGCGCGCTTGGCCAGCATAACGCATTGGGCGTCAGCACCGCGCTGGGTGCCCAGGTCTGGGACGCGCAGTCTCGCTTCGTCATCCGCATCGGGCCGTTGCCCCGCGCGGCTTTCGATGCACTGTTGCCCGGCACGCCTGGTCATGCCCGTTTGGTGGCGCTGGCGCGGTTGCATGTCGGCCTGGATGTCGGCTTCGGCATCAATCTCGTGCTGGCGGCGGCTGAGGTTCCCGCCACCACATTGGGGGGCGGTGCGCAGCTCGGTTGGTCGTCCTGGATGGGCGCGGCAAAGCCCCGTGTGCGGGACGCTGCCGAGGCGGTGTTCGAGGCCGCCCTATGACCGACGAGAGCTTGAATTGGGATCGCCCCGCCCGCGTGCTAGGGCTGTCCCGCTGCGAAGGAGCCGGCCCATGATGACCACCCCTGTCCGCCTCTTGGGCGTGTTCCTGCTGGTGGGCGTCCTGGCCGTGCCCGCGCCGCTCTTGGCGCAGTCCACCGGCACCGTGGGCCAGGAAGCGCAGAAGCTGGTCGAGCAGTTGCGACCCCGGACACGCGGTATCCGCCTGCCGGGCAACGACGCACCGGCAGCCTCCGCGCCCCAGCCCGGCGAAGCCGACGCCTCGGACCCGATGGCGCCTGCATCCCCTGATGCGGGCCTGCATGCCGAGCGTAGCGTGGCGCCGGTCGAGACCGCTCCACGGCTGACAACGGCGCCGGTGGATGTGCCTGCCGTGTCGATCACCGTCCGTTTCGCCACCGGGTCCGCGACGCTGGCGCCTGAAGCCATCCGTGCCCTGGCTCCGCTCGGCGAGGCGCTGAATACCCCCAGCCTGGCGCCCTACCGGTTTCGGATCGAAGGCCACACGGATACCGTTGGCTCTGCGGACGTGAACCAAGTCCTGTCCGGCCGCCGCGCCCTGGCGGTGCGGGAGCTGTTGGTGCGCCATTACGGCGTGAGCCCCGCGCGGCTTGAGGCTGTGGGCTATGGCGATACCCAGCTGCTGGTCCCCACGCCGCAGCAGACCGCCGAGCCCAGGAACCGCCGCGTTCAGGTCCTGAACATCAGCGGGTGAGACGGCGGTCAAACTTGGCGGATAGTTCCGACGACACCGTCCGGCTGCCACCGGCCCAGGCGGCGCGCGGACTTCAACCCGCCGGGGCAGCGCCACGCCCGGTTCGCTTCGGCTGGCCCGTGCTCGGCTGCGCGGCCATGGTAGCAGCGGGGTTGGCGGGGTGGTGGCTCTGGCCCCAGGCAGCGGCGCCGGTTCCGCCCGCGACCGTCGTGGATGCCGAGATCTCCCCGCCGCCACAGGCACTGGCCCTGCCGCTGGATACACCGCCCGCACGCCAGCCAGCTGCCGCCCCGCCCACTGTGCCGCTGCTGGACGAAGCCGCCATTGCCGCACATCGCGCCGACCGCCCTGTGCTGCTGCGCCTGGCCGAGAATCCGCGCATCTTCGTTTTGGACTTCCCTGATCTGGCCAGCCAGGGCGCCGCGCTCAACCGCGTGGCGGCCTTCGTCGAGAAAGCCGGAACGCCACGCGACCGTGTGCTGACGGAGGCGGAGATGCAGGTCGTGCTCGCACGCCAGGGGGAGCGGGCGGACCACTACTATTATGGGCACGACTACCGGGGTTCCGATCTCGCCCGGTTTTTTGCCTTCGCGGCACGGGATGGGGTTGCCCTGACCGCTGGGGAAGCCTGGGTGGCGGAGCAATTGCGGCTCGCCCAGCAGTGGGAACGGACGGGGGAGGTGGCCTTGATCTCGATCGTGGCACCGGGTGGTGATGTCGACACGGCGGCCCGCCGCACCACGCTGCGGCACGAGATCGGCCATGGCCACGACTTCACCTTGCCCTTCTACGGTGCCCATGTCCGCCGCACCTGGCACGAGGCGCTGACGGAGCAGGAGCGCGCCGCCTTCCGCACCTTCCTGGGCCGTGAGGGCTACGACACCGGCAACGACGATCTCATGGCCGCGGAAATGCAGGCCTATCTCCTCTTCACGCCCGACCGGCGCTTCTTCAGCCCCGACATGGCCGGGCTGACCGAGGACAAGGCCGACGACCTGCGCGACATGCTGCGGGACAGGGCCACCTTCGACGGCGGCCTGCCGATCGACCCCAGCTGAGTGCCGTGATGTCCCGCGCCTAGCGCCTGGGCGCGACCTGGATGACCAGCGGCCGGATCTCGGCCCGCCCACCGGCGTTACGGAGCGAACGGAACGCGGTGCCCGCTTCCCGCACCCAATTGTCCAGGCTCTGAATGGCGGGGCTACCGGCTGGGAAGACTGGTCGGTCGGACGCGATGGCCAGCAACACGTCGGTGCCGAATGGTTCGTCCAGCACCCAACCGGCGAAGCCCGGGCCCGGATCGCCCTTTCGGAGCCGTGCGCCGGCGGCCTGGGCTTCCGGCACGGTCAGGCGAACCACGTTGCCGTCATTGGTCAGGTAGTAAAGGCTGAGAAGGGAAGGCGCATCCGGCATGGTGATGTCCAGCCGGAGCAAATCCCCCTGCGACAACGGGTTTGCACCATCGACCCTGACCTGCGGCCCGGCGCCGGGTGCTGCCAGGAACGGCTGCAGCACCCTGCCGATATCGCAATACGGGCCGGTGAATAGCTGGAGGTCCAGTCGCACCATGTCCTCCGGCACGCCCTCCCGGCGTAGCGATGCCGAGACGCTCTCCGCGTCCTCCCGGCTGACAGGGCCGGTGATGCGGCCTCTCTCCCCCCGCGCTTCCGCCGACAGCATGGCGCAGTGCGGCGCGGCGGCGGCCGAACGGACCGCCTGCGCCAGGTCCTCGACCCTGGTATCCGGCACAGGCTGCTTGAGCGGCGGCAGCGGCGACACATCCGGGGCTTGCGCAGGACTGGCAATACCCGCCCCTTCCTCCGGCTGCGACGGCTGCGACGGCTGCGACGGCTGCGACGGCTGCGACGGCTGCGACGGCTGCGACGGCTGCGACGGCT
>NZ_JACTVA010000029.1:19932-66132 GCF_014490485.1 Teichococcus aerophilus
GCGACGGCTGCGACGGCTGCGACGGCTGCGACGGCTGCGACGGCTGCGACGGCTGCGACTGGGGTGGAACCGGCAGTGTGTCCGGGGCCGGCGGCGCTTCGGGCGTGTCCGGTGGCGGGGCAGGAGGGGCGGCGGTCTGGTCCGGTGGGGGAGCCGGAGCTGGTGTCGGGGCGGGATTGGGGGCCGGCAGCGTGCCGGCGATGACGCGTGGCTCCGGCGTCGCCGCCGGTCGGATCAGGAACCACCAGGCGGAGCCGCCGCCCGCCAGTGCCAGCAGGGCCACGGCAGGCAGCACCGTCCATGCGGCTGAACGCGGCCGTCTGGCCGGTGTCGGTGGAGTGGTCAGCTTCGCGGCGACAGGCGCCCCCAGCATGGTGGCGTCATCCAGTCCGGGCAGGGGGCCGGCGCCTGGGAAGCCACTCGGCAAGGGTGTGCCATCGAGCGGGACGGCGGCCAAAGCCTGCGCAAAGGCCGCGGCGCTGGTAAAGCGGTCCTGCGGCCGCTTCGCCAGGGCCTGTGCGACGATGCCATCCAGCTCGCGCGGCACGGTCACTGTCAGGGCCGAGGGTGGCACCGGCTCCGTATTCAGCGCCTTGTGCATGATGGCGGAGAAGCCGCCGTCGAACGGCTTCTCTCCTGTCAACAACTGGTACAGCACCGTACCGGCCGCCCAGATATCCGCGCGATGGTCAGCCGGTTCCCCACGCAGCTGCTCCGGCGCCATGGCACTGGGGGTGCCAAGGACTGTACCCAGCCGAGTGATGGCCGAGTCCTCCAGGCGGGAGATGCCGAAATCGGCGATCTTGATCCTGGGATCGGTGGCGATGTCGCCGGCCAGCATGATGTTGGCGGGCTTGATGTCCCGGTGCACCACGCCACGGGCGTGCGAGTACTCCAGAGCCTCCAGCACCTGCTGCGTGATCTGCATCGCCTGCGGCAGCGGCAGGCGCACACCTTTATCCAGCCAGTCCTTCAAGGTGCCGCCGCGGACCTGCTCCATGACGATCCAGGCCTGCTGGGCGCCCTCACCATAATCATGGATCGCCACGATGGCGGGGTGGGACAGTCTGCCCGCCGCCTGCGCCTCCCGCCGGAAGCGCTGATGCGTCTCCGCCCCCTCAGGGTCTCCGGCCGCCGGCAACTGGACGAGCTTGATGGCGACAGGGCGCTCGATCAGCCGGTCGAAGGCATCCAGCACGACCCCGGTCGCACCCCGGCCAAGGGTGCCACGAATCTCGTACTTCGCCGTGATCTCGGCTGGGATGGCAGGCTCAGGCATGGGCGCACCCTGCTGTGTGGCAGGCGGCGCGTCCAGTACCCCAGTCCCCCCGGCGCCCGACTTTGTGACCCGCCGCCACGCCCTGGTGACTTGGACCGGCCCCGCTGGCGCTTCTAGCTTGCGCCCGGAAGGTGCAACGGCACCAAGGATGGGAGAGAGACATCATGCCCCTGGCACGATCCGATGAAACCAGGCGCCTGCAATCCATGCTGAACGCCCGGCTGCGCCCGCCGCCACGTCTGGTGGTGGACGGCATCATCGGTCCGAAGACCCGGGCGGCATTGCGGGCGTACCAGCAGGCCCAGCAGAGCGTGCCCGGCCAGTCCCATGGCGGCCTGCAAGTGGCAAACCCGGCGCCCCAGCATGCAACACCCCTGCATGACGATGGCAGCGCGCCCTGGATGGCGATCGCCGAGAACGAACTGGGCGTCGCCGAGATACCCGGCCGCCAGCACAATCCGCGCATCGTCGAATATCACATGACGACCAGCCTGCAGGCGGGGGATGACGAGACGCCATGGTGTGCGTCCTTCGTCAACTGGGTGATGCGCCAGGCCGGCTACAGCGGCACCAACAGTGCGGCCGCTAAAAGCTGGAAGGGGTGGGGCTCGGCCTCCGGCGGGCGCTACGGTGCCATCACGGTGCTGCGGCGCCAGCGGTCGGGCCATGATGCGTCCACCGGCTCTTCCTCCGGCTTCCACGTTGGCTTCATGACGAAGCAGACGGCTGGGCACATCCAGCTGCTGGGCGGCAACCAGGGCAATATGGTGAAGCTCTCCAACTTCAATCTCTCGAGCTACAATATCGAAGCCCAGCGGTGGCCGCGTTGATGCGGCCGTTCCTGCGCCAGGCTCTGCTGGGGGTGGCGATGCTGGCCTTGCCCGGCGTCACCACCGCCTGCAGCGCCCAGACGGCACGGGCCACCCAGGCACCCGCGCCATCCGCCGTACCGGCCGCGCTGCAGGCGACCTGGGCCAGCTTCCGCACCGCCGCCCTGGCCGGGGACACCCAGGCGATGGCGCGAATGACGCGCTTCCCGCTCGAACTCGCCGGGGAACTGGACGACACCCCGCTGCGCCGGACCGGCGCGGATGGCTTCCCCGCGATGATCCGGCGCGTGCTGGATGCCGATAGCGGCCTCGGCATGCGGGAGACGCTGACCAACCGGGAGCTGGTGCGGCGTAACCCAACCCTGGTGCCGGACCAGCGCAACCCGATCGTCGCCGGCGACGAGGCCGTGCTCGGCCCCTTCGTCTTCAGGCGGAACAGCAACGGCTGGAAGCTGAGCCGCGTCTATATCGGCGAGGACTGAAGCCGCTGGCCGGCGCGCGCTCTGCGCCGGCACTTGACGGAAAGATGATCCTGTAGCCCTTGCGGTGGAAATAACCGCCGGGCCGCACGGGGCCGCTTGCTCCGTGCGGAAACCGGTCCGCCGTCACACATGGATAAACCGTCATGACCTCAGGAATAATGCCCGAAAGCGACGTGGTGACGCCACAGGCCCGCAAAGCCCTATGGGGGTCCGCACTGGGCTACGCCATGGATGGCTTCGACCTGCTGATCCTCGGCTTCATGCTACGGGCGATCTCGGCCGACCTGCAACTGACCCAGGCCCAGGCGGCGTCGCTCGTTACCGCCACGCTGGTCGGCGCCGTCATCGGCGGTGTCGGCTTCGGCATGTTGTCGGACCGTCTGGGCCGGGTGCGGGTGCTGACCTGGACCATCGTGCTCTTCGCCGTCTTCACCGGCTTGTGCGCCCTGGCCCAGGGCTACTGGGACCTGCTGTTCTACCGCACCATTGCCGGCATCGGCCTGGGTGGCGAATTCGGTATCGGCATGGCTCTGGTGGCGGAGGCCTGGCCGGCTTCCAAGCGCGCGCGGGCATCATCCTATGTCGGCCTTGGCTGGCAGGTGGGCGTGCTGGCCGCCGCGGTGCTGACGCCGCTGCTGCTGCCTTCCATCGGCTGGCGCGGCATGTTCGCCATCGGCCTGCTGCCGGCGGTCGCCGCCTATTTCATCCGGAAGAACCTGCACGAGCCGGACGTCTTCGTCGAACGCACGACCAAGGCGCCGAAGGTTTCGCCGCTGCGGTTGCTGGTGGCGGATGGCCCGACCACGCGGATCAGCATCGGCATGGTGATCCTCTGCTCCGTGCAGAACTTCGGGTACTACGGCGTCATGATCTGGCTGCCGAACTATCTGTCCACCCGCTTCGGCTTCGGGCTGACGCAGTCGGCGACCTGGACGGCGGTAACTATCCTGGGCATGGCCGTGGGCATCTTCGCCTTCGGCCATATCGCGGACCGCGTCGGCCGCAAGCCGGCCTTCTTCGGCTACATGCTGGGCGCGGCGGTGATGGTGGTCGTGTATTCGCGGCTGACCGACCCTGCAGCCTTGCTGATCGTTGGCGCCATCATGGGCTTCTTCGTCAACGGTATGCTCGGCGGCTATGGCGCCTTGATGAGCGAGCTGTATCCCACCGCGGCCCGGGCGACGGCACAGAACGTGCTGTTCAACATTGGCCGTGCGGTCGGCGGCTTAGGCCCCCTGGTGGTCGGCGCCGTTGCCGTCAGCCTGGGCTTTGAGACAGCGATCGCTTTGCTCGCGCTGCTCTACATCCTCGACATCATCGCGATGTGGCTGCTGATCCCGGAGCGCCGGGGCAGCGAACTGTCCTGACAGCATCTGTGCCGGCCTACAGGTTTGCAGGCCGGCACCGGTCACAAGCCGTGATCGTGCCGATCACGCTGCGACCGATCGGCGGACGGATGCGCCTTGTACCGCCGCCAGCCTGCCAGCAGGGCATTGAGCTGCTCCAGCTGGGTCGCATTGTCTCGCCGCATCCGCTGCAGCGTGACACGCAACGCCAGGATGGGATGGCCGGCCGAAAGATCGGCCCCCGTGCTGAGCGCATGCAGAAAGCCTGCCGCTAGCCGCGGGTCATCCCGTTCGATCACGTAGGCGCCGTACCCCATGACGGAGGAACGGCCATACTCGACCATCTTGCGTGCGAAGCCACGCAATTCCACCAGGCGCGGATGCTGCGCGAGGATGGCCCGAACTTCTGCGACACTGGCCCGCTTGTGGCGGGCACCATCATGGCGATGCTCGAACCGCCACAGCAGGTTAGCCATGGCCGTTGCCAAGGGCTGGTCCCCGAACTTGCCGTCCTGCAACGTGTTGGGCAGGTCCCGCCTTCCGGTCAGGTCGTAGGTGACCACTGCTTCCTCCGGCAGCCCCTGGATGACGGCAACCTCGACAGGCCTGCCGGCAGCCATGACGGCGAGGAGCCGGTTCTGTCCGTTCAGCAGCAGGCCGGTGCCGGAAAAGCAGATGGGCTGCCCATTGGCCTGCCAGCTTCCCTGCCGGATTTCCTCAGCCAGGGCGTCCACCTGGGCCGGCACCGGCGGGCGGCCCGCGCGGCCCTGGGCCAGATAACGGGCGGCGGCTTCGGCATCAATGGCTTCCATCCGCCAGGAAATGCCAGATGTATCGGCTTGGCAGGCGGCCGGCCGCAGCCCAAGGCCGGCCAGGCCGGGATAGCCGATCAGGCTGGGGAAGGGCTCTGCCGGCCGCTGGCTTGTTGCTTGGCTTGACCAGGATAGTCGGCGAACCTCGGTGCCCTGGATCATGGCGTTCAGCGCCTTGATGCCCAGCGCCAGCATCACGGTGCTGTCCCAGGTATGCGTGCGGCTATCACGGCCCCGCTTCAGGTCGGCAGCCAACATGCCGCCGGGTTCGGACGGAGGATATGCGCTGGGACGCCGGAGTGCATCGAGGAAGCGCTCCGTCAGCGCCGCATTCGTCTGGTAGCCCATGAAGACCAGGACGCTTAAAACGGATGCCGGGAGCGGCGCCGGTGGGCCCATCACCGCGTTCAGAGCCTCCCGGAACCCCGCATTCGCCTTCAGGATACGCAGCATGCGGACACTGTTCATCTGCGGGGGCGCCTTCTCGCACAGCGTCCCTTCCTCATACCGCGCCAGTTGATGCAGAAGATGGCTGAGCAACTGCGGATGAGCGTAGCCGAGGCCCTTCAGTGCATTGGCGAAGGTGCGGCGCTGATGTTGGTCGATGCTGAAATAGCAGCTCTCCTGCACGTTCTCGGCGAGGAAGGTCTCCAGCGGTATGCCGGTCTCGGCACAGGCCGTGAGCCTTTGCACGCCATCCAGCAACACCCGTCCAGGGGAGAGAACGACGGGTATGCCGTTCAACACCCAGCAGCCCTCTCGCATGGCAGAACTATAAGTCTGCACTGCGTCGTCCCGCCGCTTCGCCGCCGGGTGGACGCGGGACAGCAGCGTCCGCGCCGCCACGGGCGAGATCGTCGTCAGGCGCAGGCTGACCGAAAGGGGGGTGAGGTCGGTGTGAGACTGGTTCGTCTCGTCCGCCACGCCCTGATCGCCAAGGGGAGGAGTTTGCATCATGAGCAGGGGAGCGGGGTCCGGGACGGGGTGAAATCGGCCATCGTCGTATTCAACGATGAATATCTAAAAAAAGATCTTCATAGGCTTTGCAGTCTCGAATCCCATCAGTCGCCGGCATGGCTCTCTCCATGTGAGACCCTTGCCCTCTCTGGGCAAGCCAAGTCTATAGGGCCAACGAGCGGCCAGCACGGACAATTATAAAAAAACCGAAACGATCAACAACAAAAAATTTTACGGCTCACGGAATCTTGAGGCTCTGTTTCTTTACACCTGCCGATTTTTTCAGTCCGAACGAAATATTCCGCCAAATTAAAACTCCGATAAGTGAATTTTCCTTGGAAGAAGGAAAGTCCCTCAGGCGTTGACCGCAGCACCCAGAAGCAAATTTCCGAACCTTTTTGCGCCTGGATTTATCAAAATCATGAGACGAATTGCGGTAGGCCGATGGCAGCCTAGTGACGCGTAACCCCTGTTCTAGCAAGGACGGAAAGCCAGGACTTAGCTTTCGAATGACCGTACTATCCTGAATAAAATAGGGAATGCGGTTTGTTTGGGAGAGTTTCCACACCGACTTTGGAAAACGTGCGCATTGGTTCTCGCTTCCACGAAAGGGCGATTTCTCGCAAGCGACCTTCACATTTCCTTGTTACTGTCAAACCCAGTTGGCGGAAATACAAATGCCAACTAATATCTAAAACTCTAGGTTGCTCCGGCGTTGTTAAAGAAAAAACAAATAAATATCTATAATTTCTGAATAAAAACCTATTTTCTTGGTGATCTTCGTGCGGTGCGAGCGCGGCCAGTAAATCAGTTGTATCGTATTAGTAAACGTTGAACGTTTTTTGAGACGATATAGACCTTTAATGGCCAGATCAGCGCAGCTTAGACCGTGGGACCAGTAGGGAATCCTGGGGAAAGCTTGCCTCCAAATTCGCAAGCGCGGCGTAATCGAACTATTCCATCGCACCCGAATTGACCGTTTCATGAGCCGTAACGTTATTCCTTCCTGATCCCTCAGATGGAATGACGAGGAGATTCGGAGGAACCCGAAGCTGTTGAATTAGGAAGGCCAACGGACCCGCTGTCCTGACAGCGGTTCCTTTTACCGGCGCGGAGCGAAGCGTCTTCGCATTCGGCCGATGGCCACGTGTCTAAGCCATCAAGAAGCTTGTTTATGAAGTGGGAGTGTAGTCATGAAGAACAGAGGTCCTACGACTTCGGATTCCGCAGTCGGACGTGAGATCCGCCAGTACCGGCGGTCGGCCGGCATGACGCAGAAGCAGATCGCCAACATGGTTGGCGTGACGGGCGCGCAGCTTCACCGCTACGAGACCGGGTCTACCCGGATCGCCGCGAGCCGATTGATCGCCATCGCCAATGCACTGGGCGTCAGGCCCGACACCCTGCTGGCCACCGCGTCCAACGGCGAGCCGCACGTGACGTCTCTCCCCGTCAGCACCAGCGAGGAGATCGTTGAGCTGATCCAGATGTTCGGCAACATCGCTGACCCGCGCCATCGCACGGCCCTGGTCGCCGTTGCCCGCATGATGACGACGCAGCATGCGCAGCGCAGCGCCCCTGAAGAGACGACCTGACGAGATGCATCCTGGATTTGGCCGTTCTCCAGATCCAGGAGTGCCGCTTTGGCGCCGGTCGGTTCGCGCTGGTATCAACGCTACAGCTGTCAACCGCTGAGCATCTGCCCACCGTTCGGCCCTTCCGGCTTACGATGGGCCACCATGCGTTAAACGCGCTAGACTTCTGACAAGCTGCAGGCAGCGGCGTTTCCAACGCGCAGCCTTCAGGCGTAAACAACTTTGATCCCACAAAGCATGCGCCGCTTGGCCAGAGCGGCATCGGTGCTCTTTGAGCGCCAGCCCAGAACCTATCAGGCCGCAGCGGGCGTTGCCCTCACACCGAACCTTGCCGCCACACGGCACTGACGCGGCCCTCAGGGGCGGCGCAGCCGCGCTCAATCAGCCTGGCATGGTGCTGGAACATCGCTTCCTGGTCGTAATCCTGCTCAGCCTTGATGCGGTTGGCTCCACCCAGCCGGCGCCTGAGTGCCGCGTCCATCAGGAGCGGCCGCAGGCTTTCAGCCAACGCCGTGTCGTCATGGCGCACGACATGGGGTGCATTCGCAGCGCTGACCATGACAGCGACATCGCCGGCATTCGTGCTGGCAATCGGCAATCCACTCGCCATGGCTTCCAGAATGGAGAATGGCATCTGCTCGGTGTCTGATGACAAGGCGAAAATGTCGAAGCCTTGGTAGGCAGCGGATGGATCGGCGACGTGCCCTGCAAAGGTGACGCGATCGCCCAAGCCAAGGGCCGTCACCAGCGCGTCCAGAGGCTCCCGCTCCGGCCCATGTCCGAGAATCGCCAGACGAAACCGCAATCCTTGCTGTCGCAACATTGAAGCTGCGCGGAGCAAGCGCGGCAGATTCTTCTCGGCCCGCAATGCGGCAACGGTACCGATGACCGGATCGAGAGATTCACCCACCGCATTGTCCGGCCTCGGCTGGAACTGCGAAAGGTCGAGCCCATTGGGAATGTAGTGGACCTGCGTGGCAGGCAGGCGCCATTGCCCGGTGGCCGATCGCAGCAGGATCTTTGAGGGAACCACCACCTCGCTCCAGCGCAGTGCCGCGCGCCGCGTCAGGATGCGGCGCCTGAACTGCCCCTGGCTTTCCTCCGGCCCGAAGCCGTCCTCGGTATGCAGATGCGGCAAGGATGGAGTCATGAGCCGGGCCATGGCCCATTCGATGCTGCCCCAATTGCTCGTGACCAACAGGTCCGGGCGAAGCTGCCGCAGGAACGCCTGTATGCTCAGCAACCTGGAAGGCAGTGATTGCCCCGGTCGCAGCGGCGAGGGCAGGACGTTGAAGTCCACGCCAGCGTCGATGCGCTCGAGGCATTCCGTCCGTCCATCCAGCGCGACCACGGCATGACGCCAGCGCTGGCCGAACCGGTTGACCAGCTTGGCCAGGCGAACCTGCGCGCCGCCGACGCTGAAACTGGGAAAGACATGAAGCAGAAGCGGTGCGCTCACGGTGCGCGCTCCTGCATCGCGCCCTGTCCGAGCGCGCGGGCGGCAAGCCCCACCACGGTGCGCGCGTTGCCGGACCAGGTCAGGTCCCGGCTCAGAACTTCGGCGCGCGCCGCCTGGCCCAGCCGTCGCCGCAATGCTTCGTCAGAGGCCAGTCGCTCGACGGCCTGCCACATGGCATCCGGGTCCCGCGGATCGAACAGCAGCGCCGTCCGCTCGTGCTCGAGAATCTCGCGCAAGTTCGGTTGGTCCGGGGCGATGATGGCCCGACCGGCCGCCATGTACTCGAACACCTTCAGCGGCGACGCATAGGCCACCGAGGCTGGCTGCAAGGCAATGTCGAATGCTCCGATCATGCTTGGAATGGCTTCCCGATGCGTCAACCCGCTGAACCGAACCCTGGAAGCCACGCCCAGTTCCTTCGCCAGCGCCTCCAGCCCCGTCCTCGCCGGGCCGTCTCCCACCACATGCAGGGCGAGTGGCGGTGAGGCCCGGTACGCGGCCAGCGAGCGCACGACGCGGTCCAGCCCATGCCAGTCCCGCACAAAGCCCACAAAGCCGAGCACCAGCTGGTCACCCGGCAATTCAGCCGCGGGCTGTAGCGGAAAATCCTGCAGGTCGATCCCGTTCGGCACCACGCGGATACGCGACTGCGGCACGCCCGACGCGGCGATGCGTGAGGCCAGCACATCTGTCACTGGCAATACATAGGTCGCACGCCGCCAGGCCAGGCGCTCCAGCGCTGCCGCCAGCCGCTTCAGCTTGAGCTTGCCGAAGCTGGCACGCTCATCGGCCAGCGGGGCGTTGACTTCCAGCAGCAACGGCACCCGCCGCCGTGCCGCCACCCATGCGCCAGCCAGGTGAAACAGGTTGGCACGTTCATAGATCACGTCGGGCTGGAAGGACGCCGCCGCACGCGCCAGGCGCAGGGTGGAGGGCACCGCATAGGCAAGCTCCGCCAGCTCGCCCACCCAGGCCGGCAGGCTTTTCCGCAGCAGCGTGACCATCCGGTTGTCGCTGCCCAGCCCCGTATTCTCGAAGCCCGCGGGCCCGACGACGTGGACGGTGTGGCCATTAGCGCGCAGGGCAGCGACCATGGCATCGAGATGCACCCCCTGCCCATCGCGCGAGCCGATCCGATGGCTGTAGAGGATCTTCATCCCTGTGCTTTCCCTATCCATTGCAGTGCCTGCCTACGCCCTTGCCCGGCCGCCTGCCGCGCCAGGGCCATGAGGCCGGCGGGGCGCAGCGGGTTGGCCAGGATCAGGCCGATGCGTTGCCGCCGCTCCGCCACCCAGAGTGGCTTATAGGCATCGTCACCCCGGCCGAAATCCAGCGCGGCGACCCGGTCTTCGTCAATCAGCCAGCGGATCATCCGCGCGGTCAGGACCGTGCCGGGGGAGGCCGCCCGGGCATCCTCGGCATGGGCCAGCTTCAGCAAGGCCGCCTGGCCACCCCAGACAATCCAGTATTGCGCCGCCATCGCCACGCCGGCGTTGTCCCGCAGCACGCCCAGCCGCAGCGCGCCAACCCGGGAAGCGGCCCGCATCAACGCCGCGTCGAAATCCGGAAACGGTTCCCAGGGCTTCCAACTACGGGCCCGGACGTCTTCGTAGGCCTGAATGCCGGCTTCCAGCTCGCCGCCGTGCTGGGTGACCAGCTCAAAGCGGCTGTCGCGCGCGGCGCGGGCCAGCTTGCGGTGGATGGTGGTGCGCAGCGCCGGCGGCCGGGCCGCCAGGTAGTTGCCCCAGCATGCGCCCTTCAGCAGCGGCTGCCACCAATTGCCGAAATGCAGGAACGACATTGGCACCAGCCCAGCCGAGCGGAGCCCGCCCAGAATGTCATCCATCCCCGTGGCATTGGCGTCCAGCGCATCCAGTCGTAGCGGCCGCTCGTTGCGCAGAAACTGGCCGAGGGCGCGCGCCGCCTGCCTGGGTTCGACGCCAGCGGCCAGCAGCGGCTTCCAGCTCAGGGTATAGGGCGTTGTCAGGCTTTGCAGCGCACCCTCCGCGTCCCGCAGCAGCGGCAGCATCAGGCCTTCGTCGCTCAACGCCAGCAACGCGGTGGCGTTGGGGGGAAGGGCATGCGCCAGCACGGTGTCGTACCAGGCCCGGCTGGCGAAGAAATCGCCTTTGCCGGGCGGCGACAGGAAGGCGTCGCAGATCTCGGGCAGGCCGTGGCGTGCCAGGGGGACCAGCCGCGTGGTGTCAGTCGCGTAAGGCATAGACGATCCTCCCGGCCCATTCACGCAACGCGAACCAGCTTTCGGCCAAATGGTCAGGCCGGGGCAGCCAGTCGGACCATGCCATGGAGGGATTGCGCCCGATGCGCACCGGCGCGCCGACCACTTCCAGGCCATAACGGCGGAAGGCGGCCAGGGCGCGCGGCAGGTGCCAGCCATGGGTCACGACATAGGCGCTGTTGATGCCGGCCTGCTGCAGGATGGCAATGCTGCCGGTGGCATTGCCGCGCGTATCCGCGGCCTCTGCCTCGATCCACCGGACCGGCACGCCGAAATCCGTCTTCAGGCTCTCATTCATCAACGTGGCCAGCGGCGGTGCGCCGGCGGACAGCCGGCCACCGGTCACCAGCAGCGGCAGGCCGGTCCGGCGCTGCAGGGCGGCACCGGCGCGCAGGCGCTCCAGCGTCAGCGGCCCGACCTCAATCCCGTTCAGGCTGCTGACCGTCTCAGCACCGAGGATGACAATGGCGCCGGGCGTCACCGCCTGCACGCCAGCATTCTCCTCGACGACCTCGCGCTCCAGCGAACTCATCAGTAGGTTGGCGGCCACCGGGGTGGACAGCAGCCCCAACCCCAGCGCCGACAGCACGACAACGGCGCCGCCGGCCCGCCACCCGCGCCACGCCAGGACGCCACCCGCCAGGCAGGCCAGCACCAGCCCGATGGGCGGCAGCACCAGCGCCGTCAGCGTCTGTTGCAGCAGCATGCCGGCAGCGGGATTCATACCGCGCCGCCCTGGGCATTTCCGAAGCGGACATCCCGCCAGCTGCCATTCCTGCCGCCGATCTCCTCGCGGAAGAAGGTGTAGAACTCGTCCAGCCAATCCAGGAAGCGGTCCCGCTGCGCCAGGTTCCGCACATAGGGCGTGTTGCCCGGCTCCAGCGACGGCGAATGGTAGGTCAGGGCGAAGACCCGGTGGCCCTCCGCCAACATATGCCGCACCAGCCGCTTGGCTTCCGGGATGGTCATGCCTTCCGGCGTCAGCCGGATGCGCTCCAGCAACCCAAGCCGGGACATCGCTCCCGCCACCGGCACCTGCCGCGGCCATTTGTGGAAGACCATCGGCGCCAGGGCTTCCCCCTGTCGGTGCAGGCGGCCGACCAAGGCGGCGGAGACCGGGATCTCCATCAACGTCTTGTCCCGATCGGTCCAATAGGGCGTGGGGGAGCTGGCCCAGGCCGACGGCGCGTTGCGGCGCCCCGGCGGCGGCCAGCAGGGTGCCAGGCTGCTATCGGCCTCGTACCCCAACGCCTTCAGTACATCGGCCGTGCGCGGGCCAACGCCGTAGCGGCCGGTGCGGTAGATCTTCGGCGTCTCGCCGAAGGCATCCGCCAGCGCCTCGGTCAGGCAACGCGCCTTCGCCAGTTCCAGGGAGACCGGCAGGTTGCCGGCATAGCTGTTGCTCTCGTCGACCCGCTCCAGGAAAGGCGGGGTCACCCAGGGATGCATCTGGGCGCCGACCTCGCACAGCCGGCCCTGCAATAACTCCAGCAGGGGCGCCCGGCCGGCATCCTGCGTGGCCACCGGGTAATCCGCCATATAGAGCGGCATCACGCCGTGCCGCTCGAACACCCGGTGCGCGAGATGCTGGCTCTTCATCGAAGAGACGTCGCAGGCGTTGCGGGAGAAGGAGCCAGACCAGTCGAAGGCTTCCTCCGCATCCACCGTCGTCAGCAGCAAGGGGGTCGGCCCGGCCGCGGGCCTCGTGGCGGCGTGGAAGCGCGGATCGGTGATGGAGGCCGTGCAGCCCAGCCTGGTCTCCGCGTCCTCGACGGCGGTGGGGCGGGCGGCCATGCCGTAGATGCTCAGGTAGCGCGCCGCCACCTGCCGCATGCCGAACCGCGCCGTGGCCAGCGCCCGGCCCGCTGTGCCGATACGCTTGCGCAGGTCCGGGTCGCCTGCCAGGTCGCAGACGGCGCTGAGGAAGCGTGGGGCGTCGTTGAACAAGTAGCCTGTCTCGCCGTCCAGGACGAAGTCGTCATTCACGCCTGGCAGGTGGCGCACCACCACCGGCAGGCCATGTGCCATGGCTTCCGGCACCACGGTACCAAAGCCTTCCAGCCGGGAGGCGAAGACCAGGATGTCCGCCGCTTCGAACCACGGATGCGGGTCCATCCGCTCGCCCGCGAAGATCACCGCATGGCCCAGCCGCGCGGTGGCGACGGCCTGTTCCATGCCGCGGACGTAGTCGGCCTCCAGCGGCGGCCCGACCAGAATCAGCTTGGTGCGCGGATGCCGGGCCAGGATGCCGGGCAGCGCGTCGATCAGGAAACGGGGGTCCTTGCGCTCGCACAGACCGCCGACGAACAGCAGCACCGGGTCCTCGGGCGCGATGCCGAGCGAGCTCCGCAGCGCTTCCCGTCCGCCCGGCTCGCCGGCCGGCAGGGTGATGCCGCAGGAAACCAGATGGCAGCGATCCGCGCCGATCCCCGCCTCGCGGTTCTGCTGGAACAGTTTCGGGCTGATGCTGACGAAGGCGTCGAACAGCCGGAAGCCACGCTTCGCCAAGCCCCGCAACTCCGGACGGTAATGGCTGACCAGCACCGGCACGCTGTCGTCCAGCGTGGCGGACAGCACCAGCCGCCGCCGGGTCACGGCCGCCAGCAGGCAGGTCAGGAAATACCAGTCGGCATGGGTGCGGTAATGCACTGTGTCGTAGCGATGCAGGTTGCGCAGGAACCACCAGACCAGTGCCATCTGCCGCCGTGTCTCGCTGCTCCGTTGGGCGGAGAGGTAGATCACCCGGCGCAACGTGGTGCAGGCCGCCGCTGGCTCCGCCGGGCGGGTGGTATGGGTCACCAGCAGGTCGTGCTCCACCCCGGGGGCAAGCTCCTGCATCACGGCGCTGGAGCGCTCGAGGAACACCCCTTCGCCCGTGAAGTTCGGCCGGTAGTATTTCAGGACGTGCAGGACGCGGCCCTTGGTCATCGGGAGATCTTCCAGGCTTCGGTTTCCCATTTCCTTCCCGCAAGGAAGGCGGCACTCTGGGCGGCGTGCAGGTTCGTATCGCTCCGGTCCAAAGTCTGGCCGAACTGGAAGGGCAGTGGCGCGCGGTGGAAGCGCGCGTGCCGGGCCTTTCCTTCTTCCAGTCCTGGTGCTGGGTGGGCTGCCTGGCGGCGGAACGCTACCCCGACCCCGTGCTGCTGCGGGCGGAACAGGATGGCGCCGTGCTGGGCCTGGCCTTGTTCAACCGCCATCGCGGCCGGCTGCACCTGGCCGCCAGCGGCGTTCCCGCGCTCGATGCACCGTTCGTCGAGCACAACGCACCGTTGGCTTTGAGCCACGATGCCATGCAGGCAATGTTCGCTGCCGCCTGGCGTGCCCGTGGCGCGCACCGGCTTGTCCTGGATGGCACGGACCCGCTGACCCTCGCTGCCGCTGGCGGAACCCAGCTGCGGCTGCACCAGCGCCTGGCGCCGCGTGTCACGCTGGACGCCGTCCGGGCGGCGGGCGGGGATTACCTCGCCACGCGCAGCGGCAATGCCCGCTACCAGCTGCGCCGCTCCCTGCGCGCCTATGCCAGCCGCGGACCCGTGGTCCTGCAGCATGCCGCCGATACGGCGGAGGCCCTGGTGTGGCTGGGGGCGATGATCCACCTGCACGAGGTCACCTGGCAGGCCCGCGGTCAGCCCGGCGCTTTCGCCACCGAATACCTGCGCCGCTTCCATCACGCGCTGGTGCTGCGCGCCATGGCGGAGCAGACGCTCGACATGCTGCGGGTGACGTCGGGTGGCGAGGTCGTCGGCTATCTCTACAATTTCCGCCTGCGCGGACAGGTCTCCGCCTACCAGAGCGGCCTCGCGGCGGCGGCTGGCCATGAGAAGCCCGGCCTTACCTGCCATGCCCTGGCCATCGAGCGTGCCCTGGCGGACGGCGACGCCGTCTACGATTTCCTCGGCGGGGCAGACCGCTACAAGCTCAGCCTGGCCAATGATGAGGCGCCTTTGCTGTGGGCGGAACTGGTGCCGCGCTGGTCCCCGCTCGGGATGGCCGCCCGGCTGCGGCAGGCGTGGCGCCGGAGCGAACCGCATCATGCCCCGGTTTCCATCAACAGGTAGGGCGCCAGAGAAGGCTGGCTGGGCGGTGGTGGCGCCTGCCGCATTCGGCGCACCGCGAGCACGGCGAAGGGGTCGCGCCACCAGCGCGGCATCCGCGCCTGCGGTGCTTCCGCCAGCCATTCCAGCGTCAGCCGATCGGCCTCGGACGGCAGCGCGGCGAAGCCGGCGGCATTGGCCGGGCGGGCGCGATCGTAGATGGCGCCGCGAATGGCCGGCCATTGCAGCCGCCCACGCCCCTGCTGGATCATGCGGCGCCACAGGCGTTTCGCGTCCTTCATCCGCCAGGGGCGGAGGGTCGGCGCCGTCCAGGTCGCTTCCGGCGCCACGATGATGCGCTCCCGCTCCCAGCCGCCGCCCTGAGCATCGAGGTCGTGCAGTACGAAGGAGCCCAGCAGCCCGTCGCCCCGATACATGCCGAGCGGCAGGCGCACGCCTTGCGCCACCATGCGCTCCACGAAGGTGCCGCGCAGCGCGAAGAGCGAGCCGTGCAGGCCGCCCTGCTCCTGGATCTGCCGGCGCAGGGCGGCGGCGCTACGGCCGGAACTGGGCACCGCCGCCGCGCCATTCGCGCCCGGCGCCGCACGCAACGCGCGGGCCAAGTGGCGCAGCGCATGCGGCTCCACCACGGCGTAGGCGTCAACGAAGGCATAGGCCTCTGCCGTCGGCCGCAGGCGGTGCAGGAACTGGTTGATCGCATTGGCCTTGTCGGCATGCGGGATCAGGCAGACCCGGCCGCGCAGCCCGGCCCGGCGCAGCGACGCCATGGCGACGGCCGGAGAGGCGTCGGTGGAGCCGTTCAGCAGCACCGTCACGTCCATCGCCGTACCGCGCCCGGCCTCGGCGATGGCTTGCAGACAGGCGGGTAGGGAAGCGGCTTCGTTATGGGCGAAGACGGCGACGGACCAATCGAGTGAGGCGGGTTGGCTGGCGGGCGCCAGACGTTGTGCCAGGACCTGCATTGGTCAGCCCCCCCGCTGGATGGCAAAGCGGCGGCCGGCGGC
This sequence comes from Teichococcus aerophilus, assembly GCF_014490485.1. Classification (GTDB taxonomy): domain Bacteria; phylum Pseudomonadota; class Alphaproteobacteria; order Acetobacterales; family Acetobacteraceae; genus Pseudoroseomonas; species Pseudoroseomonas aerophila. The sequence continues at coordinate 35,991 of NZ_JACTVA010000029.1, forward strand.
CACACGGTCCAGCAGCTTGCGCAACAATTGCAGCATGTCGGCCTCGGCCCCCTGCGGGCGGCCAGCAAGCGTCCACAGCGCACCCAGCACCGCGACGTAGCTGACCATCCCGAGCCCAATGCCGCCGAACATCATCCACACCGCCGTGCCAGCGGCCGGTGGCGGCGGCGCCCAGCCCAGCCCGGTGCTCCACAACACCAGTGCCATGGAGGCCGAGGCTACCAGCGGGCGAACCACGCGGGCCACCAGGCGCGCAGCGCGCAGATGCAGCAGGCGCAGGGCGAAGATCATCAAGGTCACCTGCTCGATCGACATCACGACCGCCACCGCCACCGCCGCGCCGGTCAGCCCGTAGGCCGGGATCAGCACCAGCAGCAGCGGCACCCGCAGCAGGGCGGAGGCGGCCGAGATGGCCAGGATGGTCCGCAGCATGGCGCGGGCATTCAGCAGGGCGATGCTGACATTGCCGAACAACGTCATCGTCCACGCCACGCCAAGGATCGCCACCACCGGCACCGCATCCAGCCAGGCCTGGCCGAAGCCCAGCGCCACCACCGGCCCGGCGATCAACGAGACGCCGAAGCCCGCCGGCAAGGTCAGCAACGCGATCAGGGAGAGGATGCGCAGATAGGCGTCCGCCACGTCCTCTGTCCCACCGGTCCGCAGCGCGGCGGCGAAGCCGGGCATGCAGGCGCGGCAGATCGGGTCCACCACCTCCGTGGTCGGCAGGGTCGCGACCTCGACGCCAACAGTGAAGATGCCGACCTGCACCGGCGCCAGCGTGCGGCCGATGACCAGGCTATCCATCCGGTCCCGCAATACGGCGGTGGTGCTGATCGCCCAGCTCCAGCAGGAGATCCCCGCCAGTTCCCGCCAGGCGGAGAGATCGAGGCGTGGGCGGTAAGGGCTGAGCACGTAGCTCATGGCAATGACGCCGAGCCGGTTGGTCAGGATGCCCAGCACCAGGGCCCAGTGGCTGCGCAGCACCATGGCGCCGCCGATGGTCACGGCGATGCCGGCCAGCCGGGGCAGCAATTGCAGCCGGAATTCCTTCTCGAACATCAGGTGCCGGCGGAAATCCACCGTGCCGACATTGGTCAGGCCAGCCGCCGCCGCCGACACGGCGATGGCCAGCAGCACATCCTCCAGCCGCGCATCAGAGAAGAAGCGCGCCGCCGGCTCCGCTGCCGCCACGACGGCTGCGGCGACCAGGACGCCGCGCAGCAGGTTTAACGTGAAGGCGGTGTTGTACAGCGCCGGGCGTGGGTCCTTGGCGCGGATGATCTGGTCTTCCACACCGATGGAGAGACACACATCCAGCGTGGTGGCGAAGGCCGCCGCCAGCGCCACCAGGCCGAAATCGTCCGGCGCCAGCAGGCGCACCAGCACCAGCGTGCTGGCCAGGCCCAGCAGGCGCGTCAGCATGCGCCACGCCACCACCCAGCCGGCGCCGCGCATGGTGCGGCCCAGGATGCTTCCTTCCGGCGTCATGCTTCCACCAGTTCAGGCGCGGCGGAGCGCTGGCCCTCATGCGCCAGGAAGCCTTCGAGAACCAGCAACTGCCAGAGCGCCTGGCTATGGTCCCGGTGGCCGGAAGCGTGGCTGTCCACCATGGCGCCCAGCGCGCCGGGGTCGAACAGGCCGGAATCCAGCATGGGGCTATCCATCAGCCTCGCGCGGATGGCACCGGCCTGCCGGCAGAACTGGCCGCCGATCGCGGCCGCGAAGCCCTGCTTCGGGCCGTGCAGGACACTCGCCGGCACAAAGGGCGCCATGGCCTGCCGCAGCACATGTTTGCCCTGGCCCCGGTGCAGCTTGAGGCTGGTCGGCAGCGCCATGCCCCATTCCACCAGGGTATGGTCCAGCAAAGGCGGCCGCACCTCCAGCGAGACGGCCATGCTGGTGCGGTCCACCTTGGTCAGGATGTCGCCCGGCAGGAAGGTGTGCAGGTCCGCGTACTGAGCTTGCAGCAGTGGGGCATCCTCGTCGCATTCGTCCATCAGCTCGACGAAGCGGGTGGCCGGGTCATACCCATCCAGCTCCGCTCGCAAGGAGGGGGAGAGCAGGGCGCGGCGCTGCTCCGCATGGACGCGGCAGACCGTGCGGTAGTAACCCAGGGCGCTGTCCAGGCTGATCTCGGTCAGGGTGTGCTTGGCGCGCAGCCAGCGGGGCGCCCGGTCTAGCTTGGGATAGATGCTGGCCAGGCCGCCCAGCACCCGGCGCCGGGCGGTGGCGGGCAGGTAGGACCGCACGGCCTCCGCCATCTGGTGAAAGCGGTAGCGGCGGTAGCCGGCGAACACCTCGTCACCCCCATCGCCGGAGAGCGCGACGGTGACCTGCTGCCGGGCCAGCCGGCAGACGGCCAGGGTGGGCACGGCGGAATGGTCGCCGAACGGTTCGCCGAACAGGGCCGACTGGCTCCGTGCGGCGCTGACATAGTCGATCTCCGCCGCTTGCGCTTGGTGGCGCGTGCCCAGCCGGGCGGCCATGGCGGCTGCGGCGGGCCGCTCATCGGCCCCGCCCGGGAAGCCGATGGTGAAGGTGCGCAGGGAGGTGGACGCGCGGGCCGCCATGGCGGTGACCGCGCTGGAATCCACGCCGCCGGAGAGGAAGCTGCCGAGCGGCACATCCGCCATCAGCCGCATCCGTACCGATGCCTCCAGCCGCGCGGCCAGTTGCTCGGCCGGCTGGGCAGGGGTCGGTGCCAGCGTCGTGGGTGGAGACCAGTAGCGACGGGGCGCTGGCAGGGTGGCGATGGCCGGGCGATGCAGCAGCAGCAGGTGGCCCGGCGGCAGGCGATGGATGCCGGCATAGATGGTCGCCGGGTCCGGCACATAGCCGAGCGCCAGGAAGTCCTCGATCGCATTAGGGTTCAGGCGGCGCGACAGCTCCGGGATGACCAGCAACCCCGCCAACTCCGAGGCGAAGGCGACGCTGCCATCGGGCAGCTGCGCGTAGTGCAGCGGCTTCTCCCCCAGCCGGTCGCGGGCCAGCATCAGTTGCCCGCGGGCCTGGTCCCACAATGCCAAGGCGAACATGCCGTTAAGCCGGTCCAGGCAGGCCGGGCCCCATTCCCGCCACGCATGCAGGATGGCCTCGGTATCCGAGCGGGTGCAGAAGACATGCCCCGCCTCCTCCAGCTCACGCCGCAGGGATTCATGGTTGTAGATCTCGCCATTGAAGGCGATCGTCACCAGCCCGTCCGGCGTGGACATGGGCTGCGCGCCGCCGGCGAGATCGACGATCGCCAGCCGGCGATGGCCGAGGCCGATGCCGGGCTCCAGATGGAAGCCTTCGCCATCCGGACCACGGTGGCGGAGCGCGTCCGTCATCCGGCGCAGCAGCTGCGCATCGGGCTGCCGATCGCCGGCAAAGCGGAACAAACCTGTCAGACCGCACATTCAACGCTTATCCTGCTGACACGGCGCGCAAAGACGGGTACGTCCGGCGCATCGGCGGTAACGAAAGGGTGATGGGCGAATGGCGCCTCAGGAGCATGGTGGACCGCCGGGCGGTGGCCCGACGGAACGTCGCTGGTCATGGCCCGCAGCGGCACTGCTGATCGTCGCGTGCTCCGTGCTGGGCTGGCTGTTCATCGCCTTCGTGCTCAATACCGTTCTGCGCTGACGGGCAGGAACGGACCGGGCTGGTCGATGAGGCCGGGCCGCCCGGCGCCAATCCAAGCCAGGGTCTCGGCCAGGCCATCCCGCAGGGTCGTCGCCGCGCTTGTCGCCAAACGCTGACGCGCCAGGGCGGGCTGGCCCAGGGAATGACGGATCTCCCCCGCGCGGGCCGGCTGGTGCCGCAGCGTCAGGGACGTCCCGCACAGATCGGCAATGATGGAGGCAAGGTTCAGGATCGAGGTCGGCTGGCCGGTGCAGACATTGTACACCGGCGCTGACGTCGAAGCTGTGTCCATCGCCGCCAACAGCATCCGCACGACATCGGCGACATAGACGAAGTCCCGCGTCTGCAGGCCATCGCCGAACACGTCCACGGCCTCGCCACGCGCCAGGCGGTCGCAGAACACCGAGATCACGCCCGAGTAGGGTGAGCGGGGGTCCTGGCGTGGGCCGTAGACGTTGAAGAAGCGCAGGCCGGTGGTCGCCACCCCATGGGTGTGGCCGGCGACCAGCGCGTGCTGCTCACATCCCAGCTTGTCCGCGCCATAGGCGGAGAGGGGGCGGGGCCGCACATCCTCATGCAGCGGCAGGACGGTGCTGTCGCCATAGATGGCGGCGGAGGAGGCATAGACCACGGGGATGCCGTGGCGCCGCGCTTCCTCCAGCAGCGCGATGGTGCCGGAGAGGTTGGCGCGGTGCGTGCCGTACCAATCCTGCACGCCGCGCTGGACTGAGGCGATGGCCGCCAGATGATAGCAGACATCCACGCCTGCCAGCGCCTGGCGCACTGTCGCGGGGCGCGCGACATCGCCAATCAGGAGCGCCGCGCCGGGAGCCAGATTGGCTTCGGAGCCGGTGGAAAGATCATCCAGCACCCGCACCCGGTCGCCGCGCGCACGCAGGGCCGAGCAGAGGTGCGAGCCGATGAAACCACAGCCACCTGTGACAAGTACGGTCGCCATGTTTGTAAGACCTTCCGACAACGTTGCCCGTTCGGAATGCTAACTAAGTACAGGCAAATGATGAAGTGTAAAAAATGCTGAGTTTCAATTTACATTTTAAATGTAGAATTGGAACTTCAAGTAAATAAGTAAAATTCCGCGTAAATAACCTGTAAAGAATCCCGCTATATTCCAACTTGATGAAATGCCGGATGCCGCAGCTGGCTGGCACGGCCTATCACGCCGCTCCGCACCAAGGTCCGCCAGCGCCCCAACATGGCCGGAATGTCAGAATCCGAGGCTGGGCCTGCGTTTTTGCAGCATCCGCAGATACGGCCCGAATTCGATTCCCCGCCAACCCGTGGCCAAGGCGGGGGATGCTGTCAGGCGGCGGTAGATCGTGGCGAAGGCCTCGATCATCCGCTCGCTATCGAAGTCCCGCATGATGCGCGCCCTGCCAGCGTCGCCTAACTTGACACGCAGCTGCGGGTCCGCCGCCAGACGGTCCATCACACTGGCAAGCGTGGCGACAATCGCGGCTTCCTCGCCAGGCTCGACCAGCAGGCCGGTCACGCCGTCCTGCACCACCTCCGGCACCCCCCCACAGCGCATGCCGATGGTGGGAAGGCCGCAATAGCCGGCTTCGGCGAAGACGAGCCCATAGGCCTCGTCGTGCGATGCCAGGGCGAAGCAATCCGCTTCCATGTACATGTCGGCCAGCGCCGAACGGGCGCCGAGCAGATGCACTCGCTGGGTCAGGCCCAGCTCCGCGATCAGGGCCTCCAGTCGGCCGCGGTCGCTGCCTTCGCCGACCAGGACCAGATGCGCGTTCCGCTCGGCCGGCAGGCGCTGCAGCGCCGCGATCAGCCTGTCATGCCCCTTGCGCGGAATCAGCGACCCGACCGCGAGGATAACGAAATCCTCGGCCGCAATGCCCAGCTCCTGCCGGAAGCCACGATGGTCGCCGCCACTCATGCGGATCCAGTCGATGCCGTTCGGGATCACCTCGGTACGGCCATCGGGAAGTCCGTCCTGCTGCAAGCCCTGCAGGGTGGAGCGGGAGACACCGACCAGCAGCGGCACCAAATGCAGCAGGCAGACATAGCGGGAGCGCGGAAGGTAATTGGCATGCAGATGCGCCAGCATCGGCACACCCATGCTGCGGGCAACCGGCGCCAGCCACTGGCAGGGTGCCGCGCTGTTGGCGTGCACGCAGTCCACCTTTTCCCGCCGTATCATGCGCCGGGCCTCGGACATCAGCCGCAGCACCATCCGTGGCGAGAAGCGGGGCGAGGCGTAGTCCAGGAAATACGCCATCGGGGAGACATGGACCTGCACGCCCAGCGCCCGGGCCTCCGCCGCCATCACCTCCGAATTGCACCAGAGCACCGGACGGAACTGCTTGCGGTCCAGCCCGCCCATCAGGTCCAGCAACACCCGCTCACTGCCACGGATCCAGTTTTCGCCGTAATGCGCGAAGAGAATCGTCAGACGCTGCTGCATGCCTTGGCGCTTTGTCATGACCGGCCGCAGCGGCCGGCGCCGCGCGGTACGATGTTGAACAGGGGATCGCGGCGGAAATCCTGCTGCCGCGTGAAGGGTGCGCCGGCACCGGCCAGCCAGCTATGGGCCGCGCGCGCTTCCGGCGAGCCGATGACGTCCACCAGCGCCGCCAGGGTTTGCAGGGCGAGCTGGGCGTAGTCGCCTTCCGTCTTGCGCCATTGCGGGCCGTTGGACAGGTCCCGGGCCCGCATGGCCTGGCCGGTTTCCGCCCAGCTCCGCAGCGGCCGCGCCACATCGCCCTTGGAGCTGCCGGCGATCAGGTATGCCACGCCATCCCGCGGGTCGAACCCCTTGGCGGCGGAGAGGAAGCGGCCCGCGAGGAAATTGCTCATCCAGGCCAGAACCACCTTCGCATCGTCCTGCCCGCGCCGCGCGGCGGCGGCGGCGGTGGAGGCGAAGTAGTCCTGCTGCCAGGGCGGCAGCACATCCGCCACGCCGTAGACACCGGGAATGCAGCCGCGCAATTCGCCCTGCTCGTTGCTCCAGGCTGGCAGTTGCGCGCGCACCCAGGCCCAGTTGCTGCTGGCACAGGTGCGCAGATAGGGCAGGTTTGGGTCGCCGTCCGGGCTGGCCCAGCTGGCATTGTCCAACTGCCGCAGAGACCAGGCGGCGCCACGGACCTGGTTGGAGCGCACGACGTTCAGCCCTTCGGCCGGGCCGGAATTGGCCGGGTGGCCGCGCGTCTCCGGCCACTGCGAGACGACGCACCAGGCTGCCTGCGCCTGCAGGCCATCCAGGAAAGCCCGGCGCCCCGTCAGCAGGAATGGCACGAAGCTGAGATCCGGCTGGTGGGCGCTGTCCAGCGTCCAGCCGCCGTCGCCAGGGATCTGTTGTGACAGGCCGCCGGGGGGCGGCCCGCCACGTGAATCGGTCCAGAGCCGGGGCCAGCGGCGTGCATCCAGCCAGCCACCCTGGCCGTTGCCGCCGGTAGGGTCCCAGAGATGCCAGGGAATGCTGCCGGCCGCTTCCGCCTGGCCGATGGCGAAGGCCGCCGCCCGGCTGTCACCCGTCATCAGCCAGACGACCTGCGGCTGGGTGGCGGGGCCGATATCGGACCGGCCGCCGGTCTGGCTCATATCCTGCGTGATGCCTCGGGGGCTGAACGGCGTTGCCCAGTCGGGCGCGGCCGTGGCGCGCGCCATCTGCGCCAGGATGCTATCATCGACCCCCGTGGTCAGGTCGTAGCGCGCCACGGCGCCGGCGTCGGCCAGGTAGCTGACGTCGTGGCGGATGAAGGGCGGCTGGCCGAGCGGCGCGACCACCGCCTGCCGGCCCCAGCCGGTATATTGCGGCTGCCGTGCGATATCGAGGCGCCCCAGCTCCTTCCCGTTCAGCACCAGCCGGGCGCGGTAGCGGGCCGCGCCGCCACCGCCGCGCATGGCGATGTCGTTGCGGAACCATGCATCGATCTGCACGGCGCCACCGGCCTGCACCGTGACATCGGCCACCACCCGCAGCGAACTGACGCCGCCTGCGGCACGGGATGGCACCATGGCCTCAACCCGGCCTTGCAGCGCCAGCAGGCCGGACTGGAAGCGCTGCCCGCGCAGCCCGGCCGGCAGCAACTCCATCGTCCAGCTTTCGCCGGAGGGGCCGGTGACTTCCAGCGAGGCCTGGTGGCGACCCCAGACCGCTTCATCCAGCACGCCAGCCGGCCCGGTGCCGGCAAACAACACGACCCCGGCCGCCTGCCCGTTGTTCAGCGCGGGCGCCGCCAGCGTGACGATGGCCAGTCGTGCCGAACCGTCCGGATGGCGGTTCAGGATATCAATCTGGACGGGCAGGGGCTGGCCGTTCTCCCGCCGCGCCTGCAGGGCCTGCCCCGCCGGCAGGTCGCCCGCCTTGAAGGCTTGCCCAAACGCGACGACGCTGCCGGCCTGTCCGCCACGCCCTTCCAGCATCAGCCCGACAATGTCGCCGGCACGCGAGGGGCAGGGCAGGGCGGTGGCACGTGCGGACTGCGCATGGGCGCAGCCGGGGGCGGCGAGGAGACCCGCGAGGCCGAGCATGGCCTCACGACGGCCTGGCACCCATTGCGGCCCGTTCATGCCAACACCTGTCGGAACACGGCCAATTGGCCTGCGGTGGTCTCGTCCCAGCCGAAGCCTTCGGCGTAGCGCCGCGTGGCGGCCCGATCTGGTGGATTGCTGAGCAACGTGCGGATTCCGGCGGCGATCGCGTCCGGTGATGCCTGGTCCAGCACCAACCCGGCCTCCGGTGCGCGAACCGCCTCCCGGCTGCCCCAGGCGGGGCTGGCGACGACGGGCGTGCCGCAGGCCATGGCTTCCAGCAGCACATTGGCCCAGCCCTCGCGGCTGGAGGCCAGCACCAGCGCATCGGCGGCGCCGTAATAGTGCGGCAAGCGGCTATGGGGCTGCGGGCCTTCGAAGCGCACGCGGCCGGCTACGCCCAGCTTCCGGGCCTCGGCTTGCAGGGCCTCCCGCTCCGGCCCCTCGCCGACGATCAGCAAGTGATGGTCGGGCAACTGCGGCAGCGCGCGGATCACCAGATGGTGGCCCTTTCGTTCGATCAGATGGCCCACCGAGAGCAGGACCGGCTGGGACCCGAGGCCAAGGGCGGTGCGCGAGGAGTCCCTGCAAGCCGGCGGGCGGAAGGCTTCGAGATCGACGCCGTTGCGCAGGACCGTGACCTTCTCGGGCGGTGCGCCCAGGGCAACCAGGCCTTCCTTCAGGCCTTCGCTGACCGCGATCAACGCATCCGCCTGCCCGATCGCCCAGCCGATGGCGCGCCGGGGCAGCCGGTAGCGCGGCAACTGGCTGGTGTCGGAGCCGCGCGCGGTCAGCACCACGGGAAGGCCGAATTCCTGGCCCAGCCGCACCGCCGCCACGCCATCCGGGTACAGGTAGTGGGCATCGATCGCATCGAAGCGCAGGCCTTGCGCCAGCAGCCGGCGCAGGGCGACCCTGGCTGCCTGATACAGGCTGGTGGGACCCGTCAGCATGCCAAGCCGCGGCAGCGCCAGGAAGCGCGGGTGATGGACCGTCAGCCCGTGGCGGCTTTCCTGCCCGGGGATGCCGGCATAGCGGGCCCATCTGCCGAAGTGGGGCGACGTCCAGGGAAACCATGGCACCGGCGCGAGCACAGTGCTGCTGGCCTCACTGCTGGCGACGAGATGCCGCAGGCGGTTTTCCACGAACACGCCATGATGCGGCTGCGTGGCGTTTGGGTACAGGGTGCTGAACGTCAGCAACCGGATCGGCCTTGTCGCGCCAGCTTCGTACGCTGCCGCGCTGGTACCGATCGCCCGTCGCCGTGCTGCTATCACCGGTGTCATCGGCCGCGTCCTGCAGCATCTCGAAGGGCGACCATTTCTCCCCCACGGCGGAGACCGAGCTCCACCACGCCAGCCAGGTGATCCCGGCCAGCATCGCCACGAAGTAGAGGCTGTCCATGCGTCATGTCCCCGATGGAAACAGGAAGGTTGGGCGGCAGGCCGGTCATGCGCGCGCACCCTTCGCCAGGGCATGGTCGCGCCAACCCGGCGCCAGCTTGCCGGCGGGAACCCGCGCCCGCACCGTGGCCCGGTGCGCCAGCGTGTATGTCGCCGCGACGGCGACCAGGAGTGTCCAGTAGAAGTCCCAGTAGGAGAGGGACAGGAAGGTGCCGCTGACCAGATAGGCGACGATCGATACCTGCGCCATCCGGCCCAGATCATGCGCCCAGGCCAGCTCTGGCTTGTCCCGCGTGATGCGGGCGAGGCGGATGGAGGTGATCAGTCCCGCCACGGTCAGCCCGACCCACAATGCGAAGGTCGGGAAGCCGTGCTCGCCCAGCAGCTCGAACCAGATGCTGTGCACGGCGCGCGCCGGCCCATCCGGCGCCACGGTATCCACGACGGAGCGCGTATAGGGGCCAGTGAAGCCGGAGCCCACCAGCGGCCTGCTCTGCGCCAGCTTGAACGAGATACCCCACAGCACCAGGCGCTCGGTGGCCGAGCCGTCTTCCTGGTAGCTGCCGATGGTGTTCATGCGCTCAGTCCAGCTCTCCGGCATGAAGGCAACCGCGCCGACGAGCCCGATGGAGAGGACAATGGCGGAGATCACCTTCCGCTTGCTGCGGAACCACATCACCCCCGTCACCGCCAGCAGGCCCAGCAACGCGCCACGCGAGTAGCTGCCGACCGTGGCCAGGAGCGTCAGCCCCATGGCGATGACCAGCACCACGCGCACGACGCGGTGGGCTGAGTGCAGCCGCAGGTAGTGCATCAGCGGCAGCGTCACCAGCATCGCGGCGGCGAGGTGGTTGTTGTCCGTGATCATCGTCTGCTCCGGACCCCACACGCGGTAGTTGCCGCCTGTGATGATGGAGAAGATGCCGCCGCGCACACCGTAATAGCCGAGTGAGATGACCATGACCCAGATGAGGGCATGGATCCGCTTGCGCTCGGTCAGCAGCGCCGCCGTCAGCAGCAGCCCGACCAGCACCTTCGTCACATGCTCCCACTTGGCCCAAACGGCGGTGGGCTCGCCCAGCGCGGCGGCGGAGGTGGCGGTGAAGCACAGCATCAGCGCCATCAGCAGCAGCGTGACCGGGTTGACCGGCAACCGGCGCGGCTCCGCCGCCAGCAGGCAGCCGATCAGCGTGGCGATGAACACCGCCATCGCCCAGGGCAGCTCCGCCGACGCACCCCAGATCAGCCGGTGCGGGTTCATGAAGGAGATCCAGCTCCAGAGCAGGATCCCCGCGAACGGGCGCAGCATGGCGAGCGGAATCAGCCCCAGCATCGCCAGGAGGAAGACGGCGTCACGCATCTCAGCGCTGGCCGCGCAGCTCGGCCAGCAGGCGGCTCGCCTCGGCCCGTTCCGGGAAGGCGTTGGTGCCCGCCAGGGCCGGTGTCAGCAGCGCCAGGGCTTCATCCTTGGCACCGGTGGCCTGCAGCGCGTAGGCCAGCCGGAAGGCCGCCGCCGGATCGCTGGTACGGGCGGCGGCGGAGCGCCGCAGCAACGGTACCGCCTGCCCCGCCTTGCCGTTGCGCGCCAGGATCCAGCCCAGCGTGTCCGCCGTATCCGGGTTGGGCGAGAGGAAGAAGGCGCGTTCCGCCAGGGGCTGCGCTTCCGCCCCGCCGCGCTGGCCGATGGTCCAGGCCAGGTTGTTCAGGGCCACGGCATCCTGCGGGCGGCGCGTCACCACACCGCGCAACAGCTGCTCGGCTTCCGGCAGGCGGTTGGCTTCGATGTCGAACTGCGCCAGCAGCAGCATCGCATCGGCATCCTCCGGCGACTGCGCCAGCCAGGCCTTCAGCACGCGCACGGCATCGGCCGGCTTGCCGGCGGCACGCCAGGCGGCGGCCTCCCGGACCGCGAGGGCGGAAGAGGCGTCGGTCTTGGCGGCTGCGGCGTAGGCGCGCGCGGCGTCCTCAGGCCGTCGTGCCGTCACCAGCAGGTCGCCAGGCAGGGTCAGCGAGGCGGGGCGGGCGGCAGGCTGCTGCGCCAGGCGCTCGGCCGCCGCCATGGCCGCTTCCAGGCCCTGGGATTGCAGCACCAGCCCGGCCAGGGTCTGCTGCAGGGCGGCGTCGTCCGGCTTGTTGCGCAGGCCCTGCTGGATCAGCGCTTCGGCGCCACGGGCATTACCGGCGCGGACCATCAGGCCGGCGAGCTGCCGGTGCGCTGCGGTGGACTCAGGTGCTGCTGCCAGGGCCTCCCGGCTATCCTCCTCGGCCTCGGTCCACTGGCCAGCGGCGGCGCGGGCTTCGGCGCGCGCCAGCGTGACGGCGGGGATGGCGCGGCTGCGGATCGGGTCCGCTGCCAGGACGGCCACGGCGCGGGGGGCGTCCCCGCCGCGCAGCAACACGTTGGCCAGCGCCAGGGCCAGCACCGGTTCCGCCGGCGCGGCGCTTTGCACCGCTTCCAGCACCGCGCGGGCTTCCTGCGCCCGTGGCGCGCCGGGCATGGCGGCGGCGGAAAGCTGCGCCGTCGCCTCGACGTGGCCGGGCTCCTGCCGCAGGATCTCGCCCAACAGTCGCTCGGCTTCCGCCGGCATACCCTGCAGGTTAGCGGCGCGCGCCATGCCGATGCGGGCCGGGTTGGACTGCGGATTGATTTTCAGCGCCGCTTCGAAAGCGGTCCGGGCGGCCGGCAGGTCCATCTGCATCAACTGCAGCGTGCCCTCCAGCACCTGGCCATTCTCGCTGCGCCGGACATCCGGCGGCAGTTTGGCCATCTCGGCCGCCGCGGTCTGCAGGTCGCCCCGGAACAGCGCGGCATAGGCGAGCATCTGCCGCGCGGCCGGCGCCTGCGCGCCCGCCTGCACGGCGCGGTTGGCGGCGTCTGTCGTACCCTCCGCATCGCCCATGGCCAGGCGGGATGCGGCCAGGCGGCTGAGAATGGCGGAGTCGTTGGGGGCCAATGCGGCGGCGGACTGGAAGGCCTCGGCGGCTTCGCGCGGCCGGTTCAGGCTCGATTGGATGCGGCCCAGCATGTCGTAGGATTCGGCATCCGCCTTGCCCCGCACGGCCAGGGCTGAGAGCGCCGCCGCGGCGTCCTCCGGTCGTCCGCCATCCATGGACAGGCTGGCCAGCAGCTTGACCCCACGCGGGTCTTCCGGCCGGCGGGCCACATGGCGGCGCGCGGCGTCCTCGGCCTGCGCGACCTGGCCCAGGCCGCGCTTCGTGGTGGCCAGCACCAGGTAGCCATCGGGGAAATTGCCCAGCACGGCGCCGAGCTTCTGCAGGTTGGCATCCGCGCCCCCCCAGTCCCGCGCCCGCGCCTGCAACAGGCTGAGGAGATAGATGCCCGGGCCGCTGCCGGGCAGGGCCGCGAGCGCGACCTCCACATCGGCGCGCGCCTTCGCGTCCTCGTTCATCTGCATGAAGGCTTCGCCACGGCGCAGGCGGGCCGAGATGTTGCCGGGTGTCCGATCCAGCACACGGGTGAAGGTAGCGGCCGCCGCCGCGGGCTCGCGCCGCTCGAACTGCAGGCTGCCCTTGCGCACCAGCGCCTCGGCATTGTCCGGCTCACGCGCCAGGATGGCGTCCAGCGCGGCTTCGGATGCGGCACGGTCCCCTGCCGCCAGGGTCACGGCGGCGGTGGCCAGGCCGGCCTCGGTGGCATTCGGCGTCAGTTGCCTCGCCTGAGCGGCGGATTGCGTGGCGGCCTCCACCTGGCCAAGCGCCAACTGCGCCTGCGCCCGCGCGGCGGCGATCTGGCCGCCGACGAGCGCCGGGCTGTCCTGCGCCGGGAAGTCCCTCAACAGTTCCTCGAAACGGCCGGAGATAAGGTAGGCCCGCAGCAGCATCGCGGTGCCGATGCCCTTGTCGTAGCCCCGCTCCAGCGCCGCGCGCGCTTCCCGCTCGGCCAGCTCGGTGTCGCCCAGGTCCAGGCTGGTGGCGGCCAGCGCGGCGCGGGTGGCCGCCGAATCCGGCTGCTCCCGCACCGCGTTGCGCCATTCCAGCTGGGCGGCGCGCAGATCCCCGCGCGCCTGAGCAGCCTGTGCGCGCTCCTGCGGCCCCGCCATGACCGGCGCGGCACCCAGGGTGAAGGCCAGCACCACCGGCAGGGCCCGGAGCGAGCGCGGCATGGCGGAAAAAGGGGAGCGACGCATGACGTGCATCCTGCTGCTACGGGGTGTCGCCATCCGAGGGAGCTGTGTCCCTCGCGGCGGTGTCGGGGGGGGTAGTCTGGCTGGGGGAGAGCCGGTGGGTCTCCAGCAACCCGTAGATCGTCGGCCGGCTCACACCCAGCAGGCGGGCCGCGGCGGCGAGGCTGCCATTGCTGCGGGCCAAGGCCCGCTCAATGGTCGCGCGCTCCGCCCGCAACCGGGCGGCACGCAGGTCGAGATCGGTGTCGGATGCCGAAGGCGAGGCGCTCAGCTCAAGATCCGAAGCCGAGATGGTGTGGCCTTCGGTCATCAGCGCCGCGCGGCGAACGCGATTGCCGAGCTCCCGCACATTGCCGGGCCACCGGTAGGTGGTGACGGCCTCGACCGCCGAGGCATCCAGCCCGCGCAGCCGGCGGCCGAATTCCTTGGCGTAGCGGGCCAGGAACCAGCGTGCCAGCAACAGCGAATCCTCACCCCGTTCCCGTAGCGGCGGAATGCGGATGGTCAGCGAATTCAGGCGGTACAGCAGGTCCGCACGGAAACGGCCGCTCTCCGTCTGTTCTTCCAATGGTTGATTGGTGGCGGAGACGATGCGGACGTCGACGCGGATGGAGGTCCGGCCGCCGACACGCTCGATCACCTGGTCTTGCAGGAAGCGCAGCAGCTTGGCCTGCAGGGCGGGCGGCAGATCGCCGACCTCATCCAGGAACAGCGTACCGCCATTTGCCGCCTCGATGCGGCCGGTCACCTGCTTCACCGCGCCGGTGAAGGCACCGCGCTCATGCCCGAACAACTCGCTTTCCAGCAACGGTTCCGGAATGGCGGCACAGTTGATGGCAACGAAGGGCTTGCGGCTGCGCGGACCCATATCGTGCAGGGCACGCGCCAACGCCTCCTTGCCGGTGCCGCTCTCGCCCAACAACAGCACCGGGACGGAGACCTGGCTCAGACGCTCGATCGTGTGGCAGATCCGCAGCATCGACTCATCGGCGGTGACGATGTCGCGGATGGGGCTGGGCCGGGGCAGGGCGGCGAGGCGAAGATTCTCCTCCTCCAGCGCCCGCAGCCGCAGGGCGCGGTCCACGATGGTGCGCAGCACATCCAGGTCGACCGGCTTCTCACAGAAATCATAGGCGCCGAGCCCAATGGCCCGCAGCGTATGTTCCCGCTGGCCCTGGCCGCTGGCGATAATGATCGGCATCCCAGGGCACAGGCGGCTGAGCGTCGCTAGCGTGGCGAAGCCTTCGCTCACACCTTCCTCGTCCGGCGGCAGGCCGAGGTCGAGCAGCGCTGCCGTCGGCTGTTCGGCGCGCGCGATCTGCTCAGCCTGGCGGCGGTCGGCCGCCAGCAGCACGCGGCAATTCGGGAAGGCCCAGCGATACTGTGCCGCGAGCGCGGCATCATCTTCGACGACCAGAAGCTTGGGACGACTCATGACAGCAAAGCCTCCTGCCGGAGCTGGGGCGTCGCCGGCGTCTCGCAGATGGGCAGGGTAAGCCGCATGGTGGTGCCGTGGCCGGGGCGGCTGAGAACGGTGATGTCGCCGCCGGCCCGGCGCAGCAGCTCCCGCGCCTGCCAGGCGCCGACACCGCTGCCATTCGGCTTGCGGGTCTCCAGCGGCCGGAACAGCGCGTCACGGATGAATTCCGGCGTCATGCCGGGGCCATGGTCGACAATGTCGATGGTCAGGCGGTGCTGCCAGTGCCGGGCGCGGATCTCGACCCGCTCTTCGGCCGGCGAGGCCTCGGCGGCGTTGTTCAGCAGATGCCCGATGGCGGCATCGAAGGCCTCGGCCTGCATCAGAACGCGGGGAGGTGGCTGCCCGTCATCCTCCAACGCCATCGGGTGGCTGTGCCGGGAGGTCAGGGCGCGAAGATGCGCGATCGGATCGATCCCGCTGGTCTCCCCACTGGCGCTTGCCTCGGGCTGGCGCAGGCGAGCGATCAGGGTGTTGATCCGCGCAGCTGAGGCGCGAACGGTGAGAAGCATATCGCGCTGGAACTCCGGATCTTGGATGTTATGTTCTGCGTTGGCCAACAGCATGGTCAGCTGGCTGGCGACGGTCTTCACGTCATGGGCAACGAAGGCAAATCTCTGGGCGTGATCCTGGAGATGCTGATGCTCGCTGAGCCTTTCGGCGCTGCGGCGTTCCGAGAGGAACATGGAAACCTCCCGGCCCAGGCTCCTCAACAGGTCGAACACTTCGATATCCAGCGGCAGATTGGCACGCGGCCGCGCCAGCAGCACGACGCCCAGGACGCCATCCCGGTGATGCGCCAGCGGGACGGCGAGCCACAGCCGGCCGAAGGCGGCCTGAAGGTCGGGCATATCGCCGGCACTGAAGACATGGACCCAGTTGCCGTCGCGCAAGCGGTCCAACAGCGGATGCCCGCCGGCGATGGACAGCGCCTCCACCGGGCAATTCCAGGAACCGGCCCAGCTCAGCCCGTCCTCGCCCGCCTCGCGGAGCAGCAAGACGCCCGCCGGGCTATCGGCTGGATCGGCGATGGCGCGGATGGCGCGCAGGGGGGCGGGAACCTCCGGCTCCGACAGGGTCGCGACGCAGCGCAGCCATTCCTGCCGATAGTCGAAGCGAGCGGCGAAGAAATGGTCGACGATACTCCGCCGCAGGCGCGAACGGACCGAACGGGCGGTCAGGGCGACAGCGAAAGCCATGGCGCTGCCAGCCCACAGCCCGACCTCGGCGGCCCGGGTCCAGTCGGTACCCAGGTGCCGGATGGCCTCGCCCACCGCACCGACCGCCAGCAGGAAACTGCCAGCGATGAGCAGGGTGGCGCCATGGAACACCACTTGGCGCGAGACGGGCGGATCGCGGTGCCACCGGCGGTCCCGCACCGCGCCGATGGCGAGCAGGGGAGCCACCAAGGCTGTCAGGATGGCCCTGGCATCGGCCAGCGTCGGTGAGATTTCCCGCGACAGCGCCGCGTGGGCGTAAAGCAGCACATCGAAGGCAGCGAGACCGCCGAGGGTGATGCAGGGCAGCACCACATGCCACCGCGTTGCGTCACCGGCATTCCTGTAAAGATTCTCGGCCAGGACGACGACCATCAGAACCAGCGCCAGACGCACCAGAACGACGGGGGACCCGATGGGAACCCAAGTCAATGCGGAAGCGATGGCGGGGACCAGCGTCACCAGCGCCAGGATCGTGAGGGCGCAGGCGGCCGCAGTGGAATAGCGCAGAAGTGGCAGGGCCTGGCGGCCGCCGATGCGGTGGCCCAGCAGCAGCAGCACCCACATCCAGGTCGCGGTGCGGATCACCTCCAGCGCGCCGGCAACGCCGGCCAGGGGCGCCTGCGGCGACAATGCGACCGACGCGGCCCATAAGGCCGTGACGATGCAGGCCGCCGCCGGCGGCCAGGCCCGCCGCCCGCGCCCCGTACCCAACACCAGCACGCCCCAGGCCAGACAGGCCACGGCGCAGCCGGCATAGAGTATGGAGGAGATCTCTGGGTTCACCGGGCGCCTTCCTGCAACAGGACGACGCGAACCGTCGCCACCAGGATCAGCAGATCCAGGAACAGGCTGCGGTGCCGGACATAGTAAAGGTCATAGGCCAGCTTCATCCGCGCATCCTCAATGGACGCGCCGTAAGGATAATTGACCTGCGCCCAGCCGGTGATGCCAGGCTTTACACAGGCGCGGTCATGGTAGTGCGGGATCACCTGGCCCAGTTCCTCGACGAAGGAGGGACGCTCCGGGCGCGGACCGACGATCGACATGTCGCCTTTCAGCACATTGAAGATCTGCGGCAGCTCGTCGATACGCGTCAGGCGGATGAAGCGGCCGAACCGCGTGACCCGCGTGTCCTTCAGGGTGGCCCAGCGGGCTACGCCGCCGGCTTCCGCATCCACGACCATGCTGCGGAACTTGATCAGCGTGAACACGCTGCCGTTCTGCCCGACACGCTGCTGCCGGTAGAGAATCGGGCCCGGGCTGTCCAGCCGGATGATGATCGCGGCTGTCGCCATGACCGGCAATGTGAGCAGCAGCAGGAAGAGGCTGACGGCAATGTCGAACCCGCGGCGCAGGGCCCGCTGGAGCCAGCCGTCATACAGACCATGCGCTGACTTCAGCCAGTCAGGCGCGAGATTCTCGCAAATGATCCGGTTGAGGCGGCACTCGTGATATTCGGATTCATCCAGGACCTGGATCCCGGCCTCACGGCACCGCCGACGGGTTGCCTCGTCGAGCGCGGCGTGGGAGGCGACAACCGCCCAGACGCGCTGAGCGCGCAGCTTATCCGGCTGGCTCAGGATGGCCAGCGCATCTTCCCCAGGCGGGAGCTTGGCCACTTCGAAGACGTCGCTCGGCCCCATGTCCCGCTCATCCACCAGCGTGCTGGAGGGCACGACCAGGATGCGGCGCTTCAGAAAGCCGCCACGCAGCAGAAGGACAAAGGCAAACCGCGTCAGGATGACGGCGCCGACGCTGCCGAGCAGGATCTCGATCAGGATGCCCGGCGCCGCGGCGCGAAGATTCGCCGGCGTCGTGATGATCAGGCTCATCCAGGTGACAAGAAGAAGGAGTGTGGCGGCCAGGGCCGCACCGCTCCACACACGGCGGGAGCGCGACAGCAGCTCCGGCCGGTAAAGCCCGCTGGCGCTGCAGACGACGCCGGAACACAGCGCCAGGATACCGGCCATCATGGCCGCACGGACATGGTCCACCGGATATTCGGGCGGCATTCCAGAAGCCATCAGTAAATAGACAGCGAGAAAGACAGCCAGAGTTTCGGATAAGTATAGGAGGACCAGATCTGAGCGGATGTTGTGGCCAAACATGCTCGTCATCGGGGGGGACCTCGTTGGGATAGCCAGCTGCTTCGGTGTGGAATCGTTAGCATCTATCTGTATGACTTTGGAAGAGGATCGATAATACAAGGAATTTACATTGAGTGAAAAATATAGAAATCAAAGCGTGAGTTTTTTCTTCAGATGCCGGCTCGATTGCGAATTCATCAATATGATGGTCAAAAAATTCGACATTTTCCTGACAGATATTTTTGGGTGAGGTGTAAATTGCAGATTGCAGGTGGGGGTTCTTCTGATAACGTTGGAGCACGCCAACAAGGTGGGCTGCCCGAGCGGCCACGCACCCCCGTCCAACCGATTAAATAAGCAAATCAGGACCATGCCGATGCGCTATCGTTTCATCGAAGTATCGTTGGGACTGCTGTGCGCTGCGGGGCTGGCCGGCTGTGCCGGAGCCCCGAGCCTTCCCCCACCGCCAACCCAGGCCGCGGCCGAAGCCTCAGAATACGTTCTGGGCGCGGGAGATACATTGAGTGTGTTCGTTTACCGCTCGCCCGAGCTCAGCGCCGCGGAACTGCCGATCCGGCCTGACGGGCGTCTGTCTCTGCCTCTGGTGCCGGATATCGAAGCTGCGGGCAGCACCCCGACGCAGCTGGCACGGCAGATCGAACAGCGCCTCAAGGAGTATGTCAGGGATCCCAACGTCACTGTCATGGTCAGGTCTTTCCAGGGCCCGCCCAATCGCCAGATCCGCGTGATCGGCGAAGCGGCGCAGCCGATGGGCATGCCGTATCGCGAAGGTCAGACGGTGCTGGACGTCATGATCAGCGCCCGCGGCCTGACTCGCTATGCGGCCGGCAACCGGGCGGAGATCATCCGCCGCGAACGGGACGACCAACCGGCGCGGGTCATCCCGGTAAGGCTGGCGGACCTTCTGCGGGATGGCGACATGTCGCAGGACTTCCCGATGCGGCCAGGTGACACCTTGGTCATCCCGCAGGGCTGGTTCTAATCATGAGCGCGCTTGCACTGGCTCATCGCTACGCCGCCGCCGGTTGGCGGCAGCGTTGGAAAGCCCTGGTGGTCGGTTGGGGCGTGTGCCTCGCAGGCTGGGCGGGTGTCTATGCCATTCCAAATCAGTTCGAATCCAGCGCGCGCATCTATGCGGATGCGGATGCAGTGCTCGGGCTGCTGCTGCGTGGCATCGCCATCGACAGTTCGCCGGCCGGCCAGGTGGAGGTTCTGCAAAGGACGCTGCTGAGCAAGCCGAATCTGGAGAAGGTCATCGTCCGCACGGATCTGGACAACCGGGTCAGCACGGTTGCGGAGCGCGATGCGCTGGTGCAGCGCCTGGCGCGTGACATTCGCATCACGCCGCAGACCCGCAACCTGTTCACCATCGACTATCGTGACCGCGACCCGCGCGTGGCACGCGAAGTGGTGCAGACGGCGCTGACCTTGTTCATCGAGGCCGCGACGACGACCGACCGGCAGCAGATGGAAAGTGCCAGGGCCTTCGTGGCGCAGCAGCTGTCCTCCTACGAGGTGCAGCTCCGCCAGGCCGAGCGCCGGCGGGCCGAGTTCCAGGCACGCTATATCGACTTGCTGCCGTCCGATGCGCTGGGTGGTTCTTCCCGCCTGGAAGCGGCACGCGCCCGGTTGCAGCAGGTCCAGGGCGAGTTGCAGGACGCCCGGATGCGCCGGGACCTGACGCAACAGCAGCTGGATGCTATTCCGGCCCGGGTTGCCACGCCGGAAGTCCGCAGTGGCGGCGGGGGTGGCGGCCGGCTGGCGGAAGCTGAGCGTGAGCTGCGCGAGTTGCGGCTGCGTTACACCGACCAGCACCCGGATGTCGTCTCCGCCCGCAACACTATCGCGGCGCTACGGAGCCAAGGTGGCGGCGGGGGAGGCGGAGCGCGCACTGTTACGTCCGGTGGTGGCACGACATCATCGGCACCACGGACCAACCCGCTCTACGAAGCGTTGAAGGTCCGTCTGGTTGATGTCGATGCCCAGATCGCTTCCTTGCAGCGGCAGGAACAGGATGGGCGGGTCGAGGTCGATCGCCTCGATACCATCGCGCGCGGCGAGCCTGAATTGCAGGCGCAGTTCCTTAACCTTGATCGCGACTATAACGTGCTCCGGCGGAACTATGAGGAACTGCTGGCCCGCCGCGAATCGATCCAGATCGCCGGCGCCGCCAGGACCAGTTCCGACCGTGTCCGGCTGGAGATCATCGATCCGCCGAGCCTGCCGAGCGTACCGATTTCCCCCAACCGCCAGTTGCTGTTCACAGCCGTGCTGATTGCCGGCATCGGTGCCGGTCTGGTCGCCGCGCTCGGCTTCATGCAACTCGACCAGGCCTTCTATAGTGTGCACGACCTGCGGAAGCTTGGGCTGCCGGTGCTGGGCGGCATCTCTGCCATGACGCTGCCAAGGCGGACGGCAGCAAACTTTAGCTTCGCGGCGGGCGTCGTGGCACTCTTCGCCGTCTTCGGTGCTGTCCTGGCTGGGATGCCGGGCTTGATCGTGAGGTTGCTCGCATGAATGTTCCCGTCCGAGACCGCACCCATCTGGTCGAGCGTGCGATCGAAGCGCTCGGCGGCAGCGAGGCCCTGGGCCCCCGCGTGGCGCCGAGGGCACCGGAGCCGCCGCCCGCGCCGGCCGCGCCTGCCGCCCCGGCAAAGCCTGACGTCTCCCTGGCTGCCCTGCGGGCAGCCGGCCTGATTGACGCCCCCGAAGGCCAGCAGCGCAGCCGGTCAGTCGAAGAGATCACTGTTGTCCAGCAGCAGATTCTTCGGGGCATGGAGGATGTCGGCGCCGGGCGGAACCGGATGGTCGTCGTCACCAGCGCACGGCCGGGCGAGGGGAAGACCTTCGTGGCGACCAACCTCGCGGCCAGCATGGCGGCGAATAGTACGCGGAAGGTCATCCTGGTCGATGTCGATGGCAAGCGTGGCTCGGTGAGCGACCTGCTGGCCAATGGCGAAGTCAACGGTCTGCGCAGCCTGGCCGCGCAGGAGCGGATGGCACCCCCCTTGCTGACCTGTGAGGTCCGGAACTTGCTGCTGCTGCCGTATGGGAAGCCGGTGTCCGGCGAGAGTGTGGTGCCGCCGGGTTCGCAGGTGTCGGAGGCTTTGGCACGGCTGGCGCGCGCATTGCCGGACCACGTTCTCATCATCGACACCCCGCCCAGTCTGTCGACCAGCGACGCCCATGCGCTGTCCTCCATCGCAGGGCAGGTTGTCGTGGTGGTGGACGCCGAGCGGACGCAGCGGAACGAGGTAGAAGCGGCGCTGGATATGATGGAAGCCTGCCCCAATCTCAGCCTTCTGCTGAACCGGGTGTGCCTGACCGCCAGCGATAGCTTCGGCGCCTATGGCGACTACGGGGCACATAAAGGTGGCTGAGGCGTGTCCGCACAGGGCCGCTGCCCTGATCTCCGCGCTGGCGATGATCGGAGCGGCACCCGCCTTGGCGCAGGTGCCGCCGCTCCCCGGCACGACCGTCCCCTCGATCGCGCCGAGCGGCGCGACAGGGACGGGGACCGGGACCGGGACGCAGGAGGGGGGCTACGTAGCGCCTTGGCCGGCGGCGGGCCCGGTTCGCCTCGGCGATATCGGCTTTCCGTACAACGCCGTGGCCGTTCCGCAGGAGGATCCGTCTGTCGGCGGTTGGTCGATCACGCCCAGCCTTGGCCTGCAGTTTCTCGGGACAGATAACCTGTATCAGAGCCGCTCCAACCGCGAAGCGGAGTTCATCACCACTCTGACGCCCGGCGTCCTGGTGACGGTCGATACCGCCCGCTTTCAGGGTGTGGTGAATTACGAACCTGATCTGCGGCTCTATGCGTCGGATAGCGGCCAGAGCGGCATCGACCACCAGTTCAATGGCCAGATGCTTGTCACTGTTGTCCCGAGCACGTTCTTCCTGGATCTGCGCGGCAGTGGCGGGGTCCAGGCGGCCAATGGCGGTTACGCCGCGGCCGGGGATAGCTCGAACAGCCGCGGAAATCAGGTCCAGACCACGTCGTTTCAGGTCTCGCCTTACCTGGTGCACCGCTTTGGCGGGCTGATGACGCTGCAGGTGGGCTATGCCTTCCAGTCGGTCACGCAGAACCTGAGCGATAATGGCTCGGCCGCCTTCACGCCCACGGGCCAGCGATACTTCTCGGACCAGGACTTCACCGCTAACGAGTTCTATGCGGTTGCGCGTTCCGGCGAGGACCTTGGCCGCCTGGCCCTGGAAGGCCGCGCCATCTCCACCGACTATGACGGAACCGGCGTGCTGGAGAATGCGTACCGGCGCATCGCGGCGGTCGAAGCCCGCTACGCGGTCACGCGATTCGTCTCCGTGCTGGGCGAGGTTGGTTATGAGCAGCAGCGCTATTCAGGCGTGCCGCCGTTCGAGATCTCGGAGCCGGTCTGGTCTGTCGGCTCGAAGCTGACCTTCTCGCCGGAGAGTTCCATCACCGCGCGCTACGGCCGACATGATGGCTTCGACTCAGCACGTGTCGATGCCGCGCTCTCGCTGGGCGGCCGCACCCGCCTCTACGCCAATTATTCGGAGCGGTTGACGACGGCGGCGCAGCGTTCGGCCGACCTGCTGAACACCACGACCCTGGATGAGCTTGGCAACCCTGTCGATACCGCGACTGGCGCACCGTCCGTGCTGCCATTCGCCAACTCGTTCCTCGGCGTGCAGAGCAGCCTGATGCGGGTACGCAGCGCCTCGGCATCCGTCAGCCAGGATTGGGGTCGGGATATCCTGACGCTGACCTTGTTGCGCGAGGAGCGCAAGCCGGTCTCGACCGATATCGGCACCGTGGCTTCCCGGCAGAGCGGCACCTCGGGCAGCCTGACCTGGTCCCACGGCCTGACGCCGGCGACCACCGCCATCGGCTACTTGCAATACGGCACGTTCGAAACGCCGGCGCGCGGTAGCGGCAATGTCTTCACCGTCGGCGCGACCCTGGTCACGCAGCTTGCACCCGGGCTGGTGGGCACCCTGCAATTCATCACGAACAGCCGTGCGGACGATGTCGAGAGTGGCCGGGCGTTGCAGAACACCATCATCGCCGGCCTGCGGCAGACTTTCTAAGGAAATTGGATATGCAGCTGGATCACTACGGCTTCCGTGAACCGCCATTCCAAATGACGCCGGATGCCCGTCTCTTCTTTCCCAGCACCGTCCATCGCCGGGCTTATGCCCATTTGATGTACGGGCTGGCGCAGCGGGAAGGCTTCGTTGTCGTCACCGGCGAGGTCGGTGCGGGGAAGACCACCCTGATCGAGAGGCTCTGTGGCGAGCTCGATAGCGGCGGCTTCGCCGTGGCCAGGATTGCCACCACCCAGGTGTCGGGGGAGGACGTGCTGCGCCTGGTGGCAGACGCCTTCGGCGTGCCGACTGAGGGCAGCAAGGCGGGGCTGTTGCTGGGCATCGCCTCCGTACTGCGGCAGGGCGGCCGGCGCCACCTGCTGATCGTCGACGAGGCGCAGGGTTTGCCGCTGCAGGCGCTGGAAGAACTGCGCATGCTGTCCAACGTCACCGGGTCCGGCGAGGCGCCGTTGCAGACCATCCTGCTCGGCCAGCCGCAGCTGCGGCGGATCATGGCCAGCCCGGATCTCTCTCAGCTTCGGCAACGCGTGTTGGCGTCCTACCACCTCTCCGGCCTGTCCCGCGAGGAAACCCACGCCTATGTCGAGCATCGCCTGCGGGCGGTGGGCTGGGACGGCAGGCCAGATTGGGAACCGGCGGCCCTGGACATGGTGCACCGCTACAGCGGCGGCATTCCGCGGCGGATCAACCGTCTCTGCGCACGCGTGCTGCTGGGTGGAGCGCTGGAGGGCTCGGAGACCCTGACCGCCTCCATGGTGGAATCGACTGCCCTGGAGCTGGAAGAGGATCTGGGCGGCCCGCACGATGCCGATCGCGACGATTTCCATGACGACGACGACGCGCTGGACAAGCTCTCCCTGCGCGTCGAAGCGCTCGAGCGGCTGGTGGCACGGCGTGAGCGCGTCTTCTCCCGCATGTCCGACCTCTTCGCCGGCGGCGAGAGGCTGCGTCGATGACCCTGCGCAATGCCATGAGCGTCGATGTCGAGGACTGGTTCCAGGTTCAGGCTTTCGCCGGGGTCATCGCCCGGGGTGACTGGGATAATCTGGAATCACGTGTCGTCGACAACACGGTTCGTGTCCTCAACATCTTCTCACAAGCCGGCGTGCGCGCGACCTTCTTCACACTGGGCTGGGTGGCGGAGCGGCATCCGCAACTCATCCAGCGCATCGTGGCTGATGGTCATGAGCTTGCAAGCCATGGCTTCGGTCACGAGCGTGTGGACCAGATCGGCGAGGAAAGATTCCGACAGGATATCCGCCGTGCCAAGGCGGTCCTGGAGGATGCCGGGGGGGCCGGGGTCGTGGGCTACCGTGCCCCCACCTTTTCCATCAGCGCCAGGAACACACCCTGGGCGCATCAAGTCCTCGCCGATGAAGGCTACCTGTACAGCTCATCGGTCTTTCCCATCAGCCACGACCTGTATGGCTCACCGGATGCGCCTCGGCAGCCCTATCGACCCAGCGCCAATGGCGTCGTGGAACTGCCGATGACGACGGTGCAGATGCTGGGGCGCAATCTCCCCTGCTCCGGTGGCGGGTGGTTCCGGCTTGTTCCTTACCCGGTCTTCAAGGCCGGCCTGAGAAGGGCCAATGCCGCGGACCAAAGGGCTGGCGTGTTCTACTTCCATCCATGGGAAGTGGACCCGTCCCAGCCACGGGTCGGCAATGCCAGCAGGCTCTCCCGGTTCCGCCATTACACCGGCCTCTCCCAAATGGCTAGCCGGGTGGAGCAATTGTTGCGTGACTTCACCTGGGGCCGCATGGACCAGGTCTTCGCAGATGCCATTCAAGCGCGGACGAATCTCGCATGACGCTCAAGATCCATCAGTTGGAAGAGGCGTCCGAAGCGCGCTGGGACGCCTTCGTCCGCGCGATGCCGGACGCGACCTTCTTCCATTTTTCCGCCTGGCGTCACGTCATCGCGGAATCCTTCTCGCACCAGACCTACTATGTCTATGCCGAGGAAGCAGGCGAGATCGTTGGCATCCTGCCCCTGGCACGGATGCGGACGAAGCTGTTCGGGGACGCGCTCATCTCCACGCCATTCTGCGTCTATGGTGGGCCGATCGCGATGTCGCAGGCTGCCTCGGATGCGCTGGAGCATTATGCGCTGGAGCTGCTGCGCCGCATCGGCGCCGATAGCCTGGAGTTCCGGCAGCTTCACACGCCTTGGCCCGGCTGGGCCGTGCGGCCGCCCCTGCACTACACCTTCAGGAAGAGCTTCTCCGGCGACGCCGAGATCGACATGAAGGCCATTCCCCGCAAGCAGCGGGCCATGGTCCGGAAGGGCATCCAGAACGGCTTGCGCTCAGTAAGCGACGGAAACATCGACCTGCTGCACAAGGTCTATGCGGAAAGTGTGCGGAACCTTGGCACACCGGTCTTCTCTCGCCATTACTTCCGCATGCTGGCGAAGTATTTCCCGGAGCAGCACGACGTTGTCACTGTCTTTGACGGCGATGCTCCCGTCGCATCGGTGCTGAATTTCTACTTCCGGGACGAAGTCATCCCCTATTACGGCGGTGGCACGGCCCGTGCCCGCCAAGTCGCTGCCAACGACTTCATGTATTGGGAAGTCATGCGGCGCGCCGGGGCGGAGCGTGGGTGCCGCCTGTATGATTTCGGGCGCAGCAAATCCGGCACCGGCGCATTTGACTTCAAGAAGAACTGGGGCTTCACGCCGCAGCCACTGCACTATTGTTACCGGTTGGGGGAGGGGGCGGTTCTGGCCGAACACAACCCGTCCAACCCGAAATACAAACTGCTGATCGCTGCCTGGCGGCACCTGCCCTTGCCGGTCGCCAATCTCCTGGGCCCGCCCATCGTGCGCGGATTGGGGTAGGACATCATGAAGCGCCTCCTGTTCCTGTGCCACCGCATTCCCTACCCGCCGGAGAAGGGGGACAAGATCCGCGCCTGGCATATGCTGCGCCATCTGGCGCAGAGCTGGGACGTCGACCTCGGCTGCCTCGTGGATGATCCGCAGGACCTGCAGCATCTGCCGGTGCTGGAGGAATGTTGCAACGTCGTGCGTGCCCACCCGACCGGATCATCCTGGCGGGCGGCGGCACGGACGCTGCTGCACTATCGACCCGGCAAACCGCTGACGCCCGGCTGGTTCTACAACGCCGATCTGGCGTCCTGGGTCCGCCAGGGTCTGGCGTCGGGGCGCTACGACGCCGTGTTCGCCTATTCCGCCGCGATGGCGCCGTATCTGATCGGCCAACCCGGGTTTTCCCCCCGCCAGTCCCGCGTGCTGGATCTGGTGGACGTGGATTCCGAGAAGTGGCGCGCCTATGCGGCGGAGACCAAGTCACCCATGCGGCACATCTGGCAGCGCGAGGCGCGGACCCTGTTGGAGTTCGAACGCCGCGCCGCCATGGCGTTCGACCGCTGCCTTTTCGTCTCCGGGCATGAGAGCGCCCGCTTTGCGGAGCTGGCGCCCGAGACCGCCAGCCATCTCGACTGGGTGGAGAACGGCGTCGACATGGCGTTCTTTGACCCGGCGCGCTCCTATCCCAGTCCTTATGAGGGTGTCGCCTCGCCGCTGGTGTTCACCGGTACCATGAACTACCGGCCAAATGTGGAGGCCGTCTGCTGGTTTGCCCGTAACGTGCTGCCAAGGCTGCGCGCGGCGTTCAATCCAAGCCCCGAGTTCTTCATCGTCGGCGCCAACCCGTCCCCTGCTGTACGCTCGCTCTCCAGCATCCCGGGGGTGCATGTCGTCGGCGCCGTGGCGGATATCCGGCCTTATATCGCGCACGCATCGGTCGCGGTCGCGCCGCTGGGCATCGCCCGCGGCATCCAGAACAAGGTGTTGGAGGCGATGGCCCTGGCGCGCCCGGTGGTCGCCTCGTCCTCGGCCTTCGAGGGCGTGCATGCCGTGCCTGGCAGAGACCTGCTGGTAGGCGATGGCGTCGCGCAGACCTTCGACCTGGTTTCTGCGGTGCTGCGTGGCGAGCATTCCGGCCTGGGCGCCGCGGCCCGGCGGGCGATGCTGGCCGGCCATGACTGGTCCGCCACCTTGCGCCGGCTGGATGGCATGCTCGCACCGGCCCCGGCGCAGCAGGTGCATGAACTGGGCGCGGTGGCATGAGCGCGCATCCCGCTATCCTGTCGCCAGCTCTGCGGGGCGTATCCTGGCCAATGGCGATCTCGGCTTTCGCGGCCGGATTGGCGGTCCTCCTCGTGGCCTTCACCACGGAGGTCATCGCTGCGCTGGATACCTGGGAAAGCTCGACAGCCTATAATCATTGCTGGCTGGTGTTGCCGGTGGCCCTGTGGCTGGCCTGGGGCCGGCGGCATCGGCTGGAAGGCATGCAGCCTTCGCCCGCGCCCGTGGCCGCCATCTGCGCCTTGCTTGCGGGCTGCGCATGGCTGGTAGCGGAGCGCCTGGGCATCATGGAAGGGCGTCAGCTTGCCGTCCTTGGCATGATCTGGAGCCTGGTGCTGGCCGTGTTCGGCTGGCAGTTCGTGCGCGCCATGCTCGGGCCGCTGCTGTACCTGGTGTTCTTGGTCCCATTCGGTGCGTTCATCGTGCCGCTTCTGCAGCGCTTCACCGCCTGGTTCATCGTCACCGGCCTGCAGGTTCTCTCCATCCCGCATTACCATGATGACCTGGTGATCGAGATCCCGGCCGGCACCTTCCTGGTGGCGGAAGCCTGCGCCGGGCTGCGCTTCATCATCGCCGCGCTGGCCTTCGGTGCGGTCTACGCCCTGGTCGTCTTCCGCAGCCCGTCCCGGCGTCTGGCGGTCATGGCGATGGCTATCGTTGTGCCCGTGATCGCCAACGGCGTGCGCGCCCTGGGGATCGTGCTGCTAGGCCACACGATCGGCAGTGCGGAGGCGGCGGCGGCGGACCATCTTCTTTACGGCTGGGTGTTCTTCTCGGTCGTCATCCTGCTTTTGGTGCTTGCCGGCCTGCCATTCCGGGAGGACGCCGCGCCGGATCCCCAACTCTCCATGCTGCCGCGTGCCCCTGGCAAAGGCGCCACAGCGCTGCTGGCCTCCGCCGTGCTGTGCTCCGGGCTTGCAGCGGCGGCGCCCGCGCTGGCTGCGGTGCTCGATCGCGTGCCACCGGCTGTGGCCGTGGCGCCGCGGCTGGCTCTGCCACCGGAATGTGTCGCCACGGGTCCAGGCGCGGAGTTCCGCTGCGGCAATGCCACGCTCAGCGCCCGTCTCCTGGTGTTCTCGCCCCGAGTGACCTGGTCCAAGGTCTCGGCGGAACGGCGCGGCATGGCTGCTGACGACGACGAGGCTGTGACCTTCAATATCACCACCGGCGATGTCACCTGGAACGTGCGTCAGGACGCTAAGTCCGCCGCGATGGTCGCAGTGGCTTCGTGGCTGGGCGGCCGCCCAGCCGGGGATGGGCTCCGAAGCCGCGTTTCCCAGGCGCTGAACAGCCTCCATGAAGGCTCCGGCCGCCCAGTCGTCGCCGCCATCATCGTGCGGTACGACACCCAGGCGCGGGACGCCGCCAGCCAGCAGCGGGACCGCGCGTGGCTAAAGGCCATCATGCAGGCGTCGGCGACCGGCTTTGTTGACCAGGCCGCTGCGCTTTCCCGCTAGGGTATGCGACGGGCTGAGGGCGTGGGGCGCCCCTGAGCGGCTGCTGCGGAGCGTTTCGCAGGCGGTCTTGCTGCCTTCGCCGCTGGGCTCAGCTAGAGGCTGTTATGGACCACTCATAAACAGCTGATTTCGTTCAAAATTTTTTGGCCGCGCCACATCGAAAATGCAGTGCAATCAAGCGCTTGTATGCAGGTCCATAACAGCCTCTAGGCCGAGATAGCTAATTCGTCTGCCGAAAGGGCCCCTGGACTACCCACCAGGTGAAGGGCCTGGGTGATGACGACGTAGAGGATTACCTTATGCGCGGCTACAATTCGGCAGCGGGCCCTAAAAATTCGAGATGCGCTGCTCCAGGACAGGTCGATGGGTCCGGTAGCAGGTTGTGCTGAGATGCTCATCAGCGACACCTGCCATCGCATGCGCAAGCGGGTGGCCATCACATACAGCTACAGCGTCCCCCATATTCCGTCCTGTCGGGGCCACTAACCTTTCAGCGTCTGCTCGCTAGAGGCTGTTATGGACCACCCATAAACAGCTGAAATTGCTTGACTTTATATATAAGGGCTCGGCGCGGAACGCCTGCAAAATCAAGCTTCTAGCGGCAGGTCCATAACAGCCTCTAGAGGCTATCCCTGTTGTCACGGGCGCGCGGCAGACGGGGCGGTGGGTCTGGGCCGCGAGCATCGTAATCTGCCATACGAACTTGGCCACTATGGCGCAAAGCTTGCGAGCAAATTTAAGGTTGGGTCTGCCTATATATAGGCGACGACGACGGCGAGTAGGCCGGCTCCGAATGCCAAGCCCACGCTCGAACACCTTATTTTCCTCGGGGCTATCTTTTCCTGAGTTTAGGTGTTGACGGTGTTGGGATGGTTGGGTAGAAACCGCCCCCCACCGCAAGGGCAACTGAGTGGTCGGGAAGTAAAGACTGAGGCGCTGCTAAATAAAGCTAAAATACTGGTTGACACTGAGGTGGTGGTCCGGTAAGTTGG